>NC_016887.1:4955716-5575180 GCF_000284035.1 Nocardia cyriacigeorgica GUH-2
GATCCCGGTGATCCCGTACCGGCGGGCCAGCGCCGCGACCGCCGCCTCACGCAGCGCGGTGGTGCCGTGCGTGGTGGGGTAGCCGGGGACCTGCGCGACCGAGCTCAGAGCCTCGCGGATCAGCGGGTCGACCGGATCGACCGGCGTACCGACCGACAGATCGACGATCCCGTCCGGATGCGCGGCGGCCTTCGCCTTCGCGCCCGCGATGGTGTCCCACGGGAAATCCGGAAGCAGTGAACTGACCCGCACCCGGGCCGCATGACCGGTACTCGACAAGCCAGTGCTCACTCAGCGGCCATGGGCGGCAGTTCCTTGATGAACGGCGGGTCGTAGTCGACCTTGCCCACCTTGGTCGCACCGCCGGGCGAACCCAGCTCGTCGAAGAAGTCGACGTTGGCGTTGATGTAGCCGCTCCACTGATCCGGGGTGTCGTCTTCGTAGAAGATCGCCTCGACCGGGCAGACCGGCTCACACGCACCACAGTCCACGCACTCGTCGGGTTGGATGTACAGCATGCGAGCGCCCTCGTAGATGCAATCCACGGGGCATTCCTCGATGCACGCCTTGTCCTTCACGTCAACGCACGGTTCAGCGATGATGTACGGCACTGCCGTTCTCCTAGTCTGTCCTCACCTCGGGGGTACTGCGCCCGGCACAAGTATCCCTGGCGCCTCACACGTTACCCTCGGTCAGCCTGCCCTAACTTCGGGCGGTGGCTCAGTGGATGGATAGTTCGAGTCCCGCCACGGGCCCGCGACCCGCCGGAACACCATAGGTGGTGGTGCGTTCGCGGACCGGACGGCCGATGCCCGCGGCGATCTCGGTGAGTTCGGCCACGGTCTTGGCCGAACCGTGTTGTGAGCCGGCCATCCGGGAGATGGTCTCCTCCATCAGGGTGCCACCGAGATCGTTGGCTCCGCTTTGCAGCATCACCCTGGTTCCGGTGCTACCCAGTTTCACCCAGCTGGTCTGGATGTTGTCGATGCGCCCGTGCAGCATGATCCGGGCCAGCGCGTGCACCGCCCGGTTGTCCCGGTTGGTCGGCCCGGGCCGCGCCGCCCCTGCCAGGTACAGCGGGGCGCTCTGATGCACGAACGGCAGCGGCACGAATTCGGTGAAACCGCCGGTGCGGTCCTGGATATCGCGCAACACCCGCAGGTGCCCGACCCAGTGCTGCGGGTTGTCGACGTGGCCGTACATCATCGTCGAACTCGACCGCACCCCCACCTCGTGCGCGGTGGTGATGACGTCGATCCAGGCCGAGGCAGGCAGTTTGCCCTTGGTGAGCACCCAGCGCACCTCGTCGTCCAGGATTTCCGCCGCGGTGCCCGGGATGGTGTCGAGCCCGGCCTCCTTCAGGGCCAGCAGCCATTCCCGCACGCTCTGCCCGCCGCGCGAGGCGCCGTTGACGATCTCCATCGGGCTGAACGCGTGCACGTGCATCGACGGCACCCGTGCCTTCACCGCCCGCACCAGATCCGCATATCCGGTGACCGGCAGATCGGGGTCGATACCACCCTGCATGCACACCTCGGTGGCGCCGTCGACGTGCGCCTCCCAGGCCCGGTCGGCGACCTCGTCGGTGCTCAGGGTGAAGGCATCGGCGTCGCCCTTGCGCTGGGCGAACGCGCAGAACCGGCAGCCGGTGTAGCAGATATTGGTGAAGTTGATATTGCGGTTCACCACGTAGGTGACCTCGTCGCCGCAGACGTCGCGGCGCAGGCCGTCGGCGAGGGCGGCCACGGCATCCAGGTCGGCGCCGTCGGCGGTCGCCAGGGCCAGGTATTGCGCGTCGGACAGGCCGGCCGGGTCGCGTTCGGCGGCGCGCAGGGCGTCGAGCACGTCGGCGTCGAGCCGCTGCGGTGCCGCGGCCAGGTCGCGGGCCTGCTCGCGCACGGTGTCCCAGTCGCCGAAGGCGCTGCCGAGGTCGCTGCGGGTCTCGGTATTGCGGCCATCGGTGTCGATGGCGGTATTGAGGTCGACGCGTCCGGCCGACTCCCAGGACTCGTCCGGCTCCTGCCAGGGCAACCCCACCGGAATCGTGTCCGGCCTGGCCAGACCGGTGTCCGGATCGGTGAGCGCGGCGACGTGCGCGCCGATGCGCGGATCCACCCACGGGTTGCCCGCCAGCACGTACTTCGGATGCGCGGAGGTGCGTTCGACCAGCTCGAATCCGGCGGCTGCGGTGAGTTCGGCGAGGGTGTCGAGGTTGGGCCAGGGGCGTTCGGGGTTGACGTGATCGGGCGTCACCGGCGACACCCCACCCCAGTCGTCGATACCGGCGCCGAGCAGCGCGGTGCATTCGGCCTGCGAGACCAGGTTGGGCGGGGCCTGCACCGGGACATCGGGGCCCAGCAGCAGCCTGGTCACCGCGATGGTGGCCAGGAATTCGTCGATATTCGCATCGGGAGCGTCGCGCATGGCGGTGTCGTCCTTGGCGCGGAAGTTCTGCACGATGACTTCCTGGATGTGCCCGAACGCCTTGTGCTGCTTGCGAATCGCCATGATCGATTCGGCCCGCTCGGTCATCGTCTCGCCGATACCGACCAGGATGCCGGTGGTGTAGGGCACCGAGAGGCGGCCGGCATCGGTGATGGCGCGCAGCCGCACCGCCGGATCCTTGTCGGGACTGCCGTAGTGGCAGTTGCCTTTCTCGGTGAACAGCCTGGTGGACGTGGTTTCCAGCATCATGCCCATGGACTGGGCCACCGGCTTGAGCCGCGAGATCTCCTCCCAGCTCATCACCCCGGGATTCAGGTGCGGCAGCAGGCCGGTCTCCTCGAGTACCAGGATCGAGACGGCGCGCAGGTAGTCGAGGGTGGAGTCGTAGCCGCGTTCGTCGAGCCACTGCGCGGCCTCCGGCCAGCGGTCCTCCGGCCGGTCGCCGAGGGTGAACAGCGCCTCCTTACAGCCGAGGGCGGCGCCGCGCCGGGCGATGTCGAGCACCTCGTCCGGCTCCAGGAACATGCCACGGCCCTCGGCGCGCAGCTTGCCCGGCACCGTGACGAAGGTGCAGTAGTGGCATTTGTCCCGGCACAGATGGGTGAGCGGGATGAAGACGTTGCGCGAATAGGTGATCGTCTTCGGCCGGCCCGCCGATTCCAAGCCGGCATCACGCACCCTGGCCGCGCTGCGACACAGATCGGCCAGGTCGTCGCCGGTGGCGTGCAACAAGACCGTGGCCTCGTCGACATTCAGGCTCACCCCGTCACGCGCGCGCCGCAGGGCCCGGCGCATGGCCGACGGGCTCGGCGGTGGGGACGGAACGGTCGGCTCGGGTAGGTCGATCACGCCCTCGATCATGCGCCACACATCCGGAACTGTCTCCCTCCAGGCTCGTGAGCGTTGACAACTCCCCGGCCTCGCGGGCTATTCCGGACCCGGCGTGCCACGATGGCAATCATGTCGCAGCCGCGCACCATCATGGCCGAACCGGCCTGGCGTCCCAGCCCGAAGGCGAAACTGCTGTGGACCCTGCAATCGGTGCTGGGCTGGCTCATTCCGCTGGTCGGGCTGCTGATCTGGGCGGCCTTCGACGCGGGCAATCGGTCCCTGCAAGGCACGGCGACGGTGATCGTGCTGGTGGTGGCGGCCGTCAGCATCGGTGTGGTGCCGTGGTGGCGCTACCGGGTGCACCGGTGGGAGGTCACCGATCAGGCGGTGTACACGCGGGTGGGCTGGCTGACCCAGGAGAGCCGGGTCGCGCCGATCTCGCGCATCCAGACCGTCGACACCGAGCGTGGTCCGTTGGAGCGGCTGCTGGGGCTGGCGACGGTCACCGTCACCACGGCGTCGTCGGCGGGGGCGGTGGAGATCAGCGGGCTCGAACTGCCGGTGGCCGAGCAGACGGTCACCAGGCTGACCGAGATCGCGGCGCTGCACCGCGGAGACGCGACATGAGCGAACAGCCCGTTCCGGACGACGGCCACCGCGCCGCCGAGCCGCCGGAGCCGGACACCGGCCAGCCCTGGCTCCGGCTGGACAAGCGGATGCTGCTGGTGCATCCGGTCGACGAGGTGATCCGGTTCATCCCGGTCGTGCTCGGCACCCTGATCCTCGGCACCAGTAGCGGCAATCACGGGTGGAGCGTCATCCCGCTGGTGGCGATCGTCGGGTACGCGCTGACCCGCTGGTTCACCACCACCTACCGGGTGGGCCCGACACACGTCGAGTTGCGCACCGGATTGGTGCAGCGCAAACGGCTCTCGGTGCCGCGCTCGCGGATCCGGTCGGTCGATATCGAAGCCGATCTGCTGCACCGGGTCCTCGGGCTCGCGGTGCTGGTCATCGGCACCGGCCAGCACGCCGAATCCGGAGAGAAGTTCCAGCTCAACGCCCTGGACGCGGACGTGGTGCCCGGATTGCGGACCGAACTGCTCGCCCACACCCGGGTGCCGCGGGTGGCCGCCGACGAACCGGAAGGCCCGCCCACCGCCACGCAGGCTGCCGGACAGTTCGAGGGCTCACCTCCGGACCGTGGCCGCGAGATCGGGCATTGGCGGCCGTCGTGGGTGAAGTACGCGCCGCTGTCGCTGACCGGGTTCGCCATCGTCGCGCCGATCGTCGGCCTCGGTTTCCAGTACGGGCTCGGCGAGGTCGTCTTCCGGTCCGATGCCGTGCATTCGGTGGAGGGCCGGGGCGTGCTGCTGCTGACGCTGCTCGGTTTCGGCCTGGTGATCTCGGTGGTGCTGGTGATGAGCCTGGCGGCCTGCGCGCACTATCTGGCCACCTATTTCGGGCTGCGAGTCACCGACAACGGGACGACCCTGCACCTGCGCTACGGGCTGTTCACCACGCGGCAGATCACCCTGGATCTGGCGCGGTTCCGCGGCGCGACCGTCAACGAGCCGCTGCTGCTGCGGCTGGCCAACGGCGCCTCCCTCGAGGCGATCATGACCGGGCAGAATCCGCGTCAGAAGATCCTGCCGCAGGCGCCGCGGACCGCGGTCGAGCACACCCTCGCGCATCTGCTGAGCCCGCACACGTCGAAGCTGCCCAACGGTGGATCGCTGCCGGCCGCACCGTCCCGGGCGAACGGAGCGGCCGATGCGCTCCCCGCCGGCGCGGCACCCGCTCGCGTCGAGCTCGTCCAGCATGGTCGCGCGGCCCGGCGCAGGCGCTACACCCACGCGATGTGGCCGGTTCCCGTGGTGGCGGCCCCGCTGCTGCTGTTCGTCCTTGCGGGCGAACGGTTCTCGCCCTGGTGGTGGCTGCTGCCGGTCGCGCTGACGGTGATCACCGCGGCCCTGGCCGAAGACCGCTATCGCGGCCTCGGCCACGCCGTCCTACCCGCCACCGCTACCTCCCCCACCTGGCTGATCACCCGCTCCGGCTCGCTCGACCGCGACCGCGACTGCCTGGAAGCCCCCGGCATCATCGGCTGGACCGTCCGCCAAACCTTCTGGCAGCGCCGCTCCGGCCTGGCCACCGTCACCGCTGCCACCGCCGCAGGCAAGAAGCGCTACCACGTCGTCGACCTCCCCCTGGATCAGGCGTGGGCCCTCATCGAGGCGGTGACACCGGGGCGGCTGGGTGAGCGGTCGAGTGCGGCCGACCACGCCACCCATTCGTGACGACGGATCGCCTCGATAACGTGTCCGCCGCCCGCGATGAGGCCACCGAGCATGCCGCCGACCACCATCGCCTTCTCGACCACGTCGGAGCTCGAACGTGTTGTCGGCGCCGCCTATCGGCCGCGCCACCGGATCAGCGACGCGCTGCCGGCTGCACCACTTTCGTCCGGTTGGCCTGCATATAGACGTAGATCAGCGGCGGTGTGAGACCGAACAGCATCAGGAGCAGGGTGCGGGCGTCGCTGCCGAGGGGGACGTCGCCGCCGGGGCCGGAGCTCGCGGCGGCCAGGAAGGCCAGGGTCCAGGCGACGATGGGCAGGAGCATGACGGCCGGGCGCGGCGAGACCGAGCGCGCGCCGAGTACCAGCAGCACGTTCACCACACCGGCGATGGGGGCCGCGATCGGGAAGGCGACGCTGCCCAGGTACAGCGGCAGGTAGAGCACTTCCAGGATCAGCGTGATCACCGCGTCGACGACGAGCGCGAGCATGATCAGCGCGCCGAGTGCGGCGTACACGGGCCGGGGCAGGCGGAGCTTGGACCGCGACGGGGCCGGCTTGCCCGCCTGGTCGTCCACGGTGGCCGTCACGCGACCGGCGGGTAGCCGAGCAGCGTCAGCAGATGGCTCTGCATATCGGCGAACGCGTACAGCACCGACATGTAGAGCTCGTGCTGCTGTTGCGCGCCGGGACGCAGGCTTTCCACGAATGCCACGATGGCGTTCTGGAGCTCCCAGTTGTACATGCGATCGAGTTTAAGCGGGTGCGGCGAACAGATCGTGCTCGCGTCCGTCCGGTCCGACCGGCCCGCGCACGCCGCGGATCAGCACGAAATGTTCTTCCGGCAGCACCGGCTGGGCGATGTTGTTCGACAGCGCGAATTCGCGTCCCGAGGGCGCGACCGTCACCTGAGTGGCGTGCGCGCGCAAGGCTTCCCGTTTGGCCGCCAGCACATCCGACACGTCCACGGTGGTGGTGACGGTGCTGCTCGGTACGCACGCCAGCTCGCCCTCGGCGGGCAGGCGCCAACCGGCGGGCAGCGCGCCGGGCAGGCCCTCCACCGTCCGCCGGGCCAGTGCCTCGGTGTGCAGGCGCAGCATGTCGGCGTCGGTGACCGTCCAGTAGAACTTCGGTGTGTCCCAGCCCCGTTCGGCCGCCGCGGCAACGGCGGCGGTGGTGATCTCGTGGGCGCGCACATGGTCGGGATGGCCGTACCCGCCCTTGGGGTCGTAACCGACCACCACGCGCGGGCGCAGCTCGAGCAGGATCTCGGTCAGCGCCTCGACCGCCGCCGGGCCCGACCGGACGAACGCGCGCGGATGCTCGGCGCTGGGCGTGCCCGCCATCCCGGAATCACGCCAGCGACCGGCACCGCCGAGGAAACGCGGCGGTGCGGCGTCGAGCGCGGCCAGCGCCCTCGTCAGTTCGAGGACGCGATATCCACCGAGCTGATCGGCCTGGTCGGCGGTGAGCTGCGCCCACTGCTCGCCGATCACCTCGCCCTCTTCGCCGAGCGTGCAGGTGACCACGGTGACCGGGATACCGCGACGGCGATAGTGCGCGATGGTGCCGCCGGTGGTGATGGATTCGTCGTCGGGATGGGCGTGCACCAGCAGCAGGCCGCCGGTGCCGGTCGCGGGGGCGCTCATCCGACCCGTCGCCAGTTGGCCGCGTCGCCGAAGATGCCGACCTGGATGGCACCGCTGAGCGAGGCACCGTCCACCGACGGACCCGACGCCGCGACGACGTTGTCCTGCACGATCGGCAGCACGGTCGCCGCCGCCCACAGCCGCGGTTCGGCCTCGGCGAGCACCCGGGCGGTGTCGATGCCGATCAGCGCGCCGTCCACGGCGGGCTGGGCGCCCGGATCGCAGACGCCGGACAAGTTGCTCGGCGCCAACCGCACCACCTCGGCGTCCGGATCGGCGTCACCGTCCGGGCCGGGTGGGGTGACCGGCGGGCAGCCGTAGCGCGAGGCCAGCACGGTGGCCGGGTCCGAGCCCGCGACCTCCCAGCCGACGATGGCGTCGATGGTGCCCTCGACCAGTTCCTTGCCGTACAGCTGGTCACCGGGGACGCTGCGCACGCTGGCGTCGATCCCGGCGCTGCGCAGCTGATCGGCGGCGGTATTGGCGACGGCCAGCGCGGTGGGGTCGTTGGCCACGGCGCCGATCCGGATGGTCAGCGATTTGCCGTCCTTGGCCACCGGACGCGGGCGCGGCGCGGGCGAGGTGGCCGAGGCCACCGGCGGCGGCTCCGGTGCCCTCCCGAAACCCGATTCGGCCAGCAGCGCGAACGCCTCGTCCTGGCTCGGCCGCGGCGGGGCGGTCGGCACATAACCGGGATCCGACGGTGACAGCACCTGCGCGCGCACCGGTTCCACCCAGCCGCCGGTCTGCGCGCCGACGGTGGCCAGCAGCGCCGGATCCAGCAGCGCGAGCACCGCGGTGCGCACCCGCGGGTCGACGAGATCGCCGCTGCGGCCGTTGAGCACGAATTGCAGTTCCCGCGCCTGCGGCATGATCGCCGTGCGCACCGACGGGATCGCCGCCAACTGCGCCTGCGTCGCCACCCCACCGTGCACCAGCGCCATCTGCGCGTCGCCGGTGCGCAGCGAATCGGCCACCTGCGCCGGGGTTCCGCCGCGCCGCAACAGGATCTGATCGGGGACCGCGGGCTTGCCCCAATACCGGTCGTTGCGTTCGAGCAGGATCTCGTCGCGGCCCTGATCGGCGGACTTGATCTTGAAGCTGCCCCCGGACACCGCGATGCCCTCGGCCAGCGTGCGTTCGAAACCGCCCGGCGAATCCTTCACCAGATGCGAGGGCAGCAGGTTCGCGAACAACTGCCGCCACGCCGGATACGGCGCCGCCATGGTGACGGTGACGGTCTTGCCGCCCGCGCTGGAGGCGACATCGGTGATCAGCCGGTAGCCCGCCGGATCCACCACACCGGGCTGGGTGATCATCTGCCGCCACAGGAACCGGAAGTCCTCGGCGGCGATCGGCGCACCGTCGGACCAGTTGGCCTGATTGCGCAGCTTGTAGGTGATGGTGAACGGCTCCTGCGCGGTGACCTCGGCCTGTTCCACCAGCGCCGTATCGGGCACCCACAGCGTGCCGCCGGGCACCGCCGGATCGGGCACCGGACGGAACGGGCTGGGCAGCACCATCGAACTCACCGCCGCCGTCGCAGGCGACTGATCCGAGCGCAGATGCGGATTGAAGCCGATCCCGATGTCGTCGATGGCCACCACCACGGTGCTCTTGCCCGGTTCGGCCGGCGTCGTCTTGGGGCTGTCGGTGCTCTCGATCGGCGGCGGCGGGTTCGCGGTGCACCCGGCGACCACCGGCAGCAACGCCGTCATCACAACCAGCATCGCGCGCCACATCGCGCGCCGTCGCGCCCCCGAATTCACCCTCGGCACTCTACCTCGCCACATCGCGCTCGGCCGGGCACGCGAAACCGCCGAGCACCCGGCCCGGCGGTTTCGCGTGCACAGCTATGGGTTTCGCCTGGTCCTACTGCGCGGTCGCGGCCGCCCGGTCGCGGGCCTTACGGCGCGACAGCTCGCGGGCGCGGTCGTTGGCGGCCAGCACCACCTTGCGCACCCGCACCACCTCGGGGGTGACCTCGACGCATTCGTCGGCGGCACAGAACTCCATGGCGCCCTCGAGATCCAGCTGCAGCGGCTTGGCCAGCGTCTCCATCACGTCGGCAGTGGAGGAGCGCATGTTGGTGAGCTTCTTCTCCCGGGTGACGTTGATATCGAGGTCCTCGGCGCGCGGGTTGATGCCGACGACCATGCCCTCGTAGGTGTCCGCGCCCGGCTCCACGAAGAACTGGCCGCGGTCGGCGAGCTGGATCATGGCGAACGGGGTGACGGTGCCCGCGCGGTCGGACACCAGCGAACCGGTGTGCCGCGCCCGGATCTCACCGGCCCACGGCGCGTAACCGTGGAAGACGGCGTTGGCGATGCCGGTGCCGCGGGTCTCGGTGAGGAAGTCGGTGCGGAAGCCGATCAGGCCACGCGAGGGCACGATGAACTCCATCCGCACCCAGCCGGCGGCATGGTTGTTCATCTGCACCATCTTGCCCTTGCGGGCGGCCAGCAGCTGGGTGATGGCGCCGAGGTACTCGTCGGGGCAGTCGATGGTCAGCTCTTCGTAGGGCTCGTGCACCTTGCCGTCGACGGTCTTGGTGACCACCTGCGGCTTGCCGACGGTCAGCTCGAAGCCCTCGCGGCGCATCTGCTCGACCAGGATGGCCAGCGCCAGCTCACCACGGCCCTGCACCTCCCAGGCGTCGGGGCGGCCGATGTCGAGCACCCGCAGCGAGACGTTGCCGACCAGTTCCTGATCCAGCCGCGACTTGACCATGCGGGCGGTCAGCTTGTGCCCCTGGACGCGGCCGACCAGCGGCGAGGTGTTGGTGCCGATGGTTACCGAGATGGCGGGCTCGTCGACGCTGATGCGCGGCAGCGCCACCGGGTTGTCCGGATCGGCCAGGGTGTCGCCGATCATGATCTCCGGGATACCGGCCACGGCGACGATATCGCCGGCCACGGCCACCTCACCGGGCTGACGCTCGACGCCGATGGTCTGCAACAGCTCCGTGATCTTGACGTTCTTGACCCCGTCGGCGTGCATCCAGGCCACGTTCTGGCCCTTGCGCAGCTCGCCGTTGTGGATGCGCACCAGCGCCAGCCGGCCCAAGAAGGCGGAGGCGTCGAGGTTGGTGACGTGGGCCTGCAGCGGTGCGGTCGGATCGCCCTTGGGCGCGGGGATGTTCTCGAGCAGCACCTCGAACAGGGCGTCGAGGTTCTCCGCGTCGGGGGCCTGCCCGTTCTCGGGGGCCACCTTCGACGCCTTGCCCTCGCGGCCGGAGGCGTAGAGCACGGGCAGATCGAGCGCGAGTTCGGCGGCCTCGGCGGCGTCGTCGTCCAGGTCGGAGGCCAGGTCGAGCAGCAGATCGTGGCTTTCCTCGACGACCTCGGAGATGCGGGCGTCGGGCCGGTCGGTCTTGTTGACCACCAGGATCACCGGCAGCGAGGCGGCCAGCGCCTTGCGCAGCACGAACCGGGTCTGCGGCAGCGGGCCCTCGGAGGCGTCCACCAGCAGCACGACACCATCGACCATGGACAGGCCGCGCTCGACCTCACCACCGAAGTCGGCGTGGCCCGGGGTATCGATGACGTTGATGACGGTCACCGAGCCGTCGGCATTGTGCCGGTGCACCGCGGTGTTCTTGGCGAGAATGGTGATGCCCTTCTCGCGTTCCAGATCGCCGGAGTCCATGACCCGGTCGACCAGCTCGGCCCGTTCGGCGAAGGCGCCGGATTGGCGCAGCATGGCGTCGACCAACGTCGTTTTACCGTGGTCGACGTGGGCCACGATGGCGACGTTGCGAAAATCGCGTGCAGACGACACGCTTGTTCCTCCTGCTGTTGGGTAGATGGTGGCGACGGTGCTCCAATGTCCGGCGCCTCAGGTTCCTGACGCTCGCGCCTGGCTCCCTGTACGAACAGGTGGAGAATGGAACTCACCGGGCATCGCGGCCAGCTACACCCTACCGGCACCCAGGTGCACCTGGGATCCCACATTCAACTAAGGGTAGGCTTACTCGCCATGGGCAAGGTCAAGGCAAAGAAGGTTTCCAGCCTCAAGCCGAAGAAGAAGTGCTGTCGTAAGAAGACGCGCTGCATCAAGTGCCCTGTGGTCATCATGCGGATGAAACGCCTGGAAGCGGCAGGTGTGACGGGCAAAGAACTGAAGAAGGGTTTGAAGAAGGCCCGGGCCGCGTGAGTATCGGTGTAGCGGTCTCATGATCGTGCGCAAGCGGGGTACAACGAGACAATGACCACTACCCCATTACTGTCCGACAGCGAAATATCGGCGGCCTTGACGTCATTGCCGGAGTGGAACCGCTCCGGGGATTCGATCAGCCGCACCATCAAGGCGGCCACTTTCCCCGCGGGAATCGAATTGGTGCGCCGGGTGGCCGTGGCCGCCGAAGCCGCCAACCATCACCCCGATATCGATATCCGCTGGCGCAATGTCACCTTCACCCTGTCCACGCACAGCGAGGGCGGACTCACCGCGTTGGATGTGGCGCTGGCGCACGAGATAGATCGGCTGGCGGCGCAGTCCGAGTGAGCAGCCGCGGCGCGCACACGATCCACACCAGCATCGCCAGCACTCCGATGACGTCGACCGTCCCCAGCCACGACAGCACCAGCGGCCGGGGGATGGTCCAGATCGAGTCCTGGAAGAACGACAGCACCCACGGCGCCCCGACCAGCGCGGTCACCAGCCAGTAGCCGGCGAAGATCCGCGCTCCGGGCACCTCGCGCAGCGGTCCGTACAGCAGCCACAGCACCGTCGGCAGCAGCCAGACCCAGTGGTGCGACCAGGAGATGGGCGAGATCAGCAGACCGAACAGCTGCACCATCAGCAGGGTGCCGAGTCGGTCGTCGGGCCCGAGCGCGCGCCAGGCCAGCACGGCCAGTACCGCGACGAGCACGACCGAGGCGATCCACCACGGCCCGGTCTCCACGTCGTAGCCGAGCAGGCGGCTCAGCGCGCCGCGCAGCGACTGGTTCCACACCGAACCGACCGGGCCGATCCGGTCGGCGTCACCGAGCAGGGTGCCGAAGTAGCGGCGGGTCTCCCCGGCGGAGATGAGGAAGCTGAGCCCGACCGTGGCGCCGAAGACCGCCGCCGACCACGCCACCGTGGCCCAGCGGCGGCGTGCGAGGAAATACAAGCCGCTGATCGCGGGCGTCAGCTTGATGCCGGCCACGATGCCGACCAGCGTGCCGGAGATCCACCAGCGCGAACTGCGTACCGCCAGCATCACCGCCAGCACCAGGAAGACGTTGACCTGCCCGTAGTCCATGGTGGTGCGCACCGGCTCGAGCCAGAGCCCGATCGCGGTCCAGGTGATCGCGGCCGTGCGCCAGCGAGGTTCCCGCGCGGTCTCGGCGCCGAGGATCAGCTCCAGCGCGATCCGCACGATCGCGTACAGCGCCGCGGCGATGGCCAGCAGCCAGGCGATCGCGACCACCGTGAAGGGCAGGTAGTGCAGCGGGAAGAACACCACCGCGGCGAACGGCGGATAGGTGAACGGCAGCGGGAAGTCCGGCGTCTTCTCCGCGTAGGTGAAGTCGTAGAGCTTGTCGGTGAGCAGAGCCGCCGAGCCGTCGACGTAGACGTGCAGGTCGACCAGGTTCATTCCGTTCGGCGCGAACAGCATCCACAGCAGGCGGGCGAGCACGGTGGCGGCCAGGGCGGCCACGGCCCAGCGGGTATGCGTGGCCCAGCGGTGCGGTGCGGCCGTTCGGGTGGGCACGACCGGCGGGCATGCGTCCGTCCGAGCGCTCTGCTGGTTCAAATGCGGGACTTTCGAGTCGGGCCGGGGCCGGGCGCATCGGGCCGTTCGGCGATTCGGCGGCCTGGAATGGGAGGCTTGCGACTACATTAACCGCAGTGCGGGCGGCCACCACGCTGCCCTGGCACACCGCCCCCTGGAACCACAAGTAACATTTGCATCAACTTTCACACCAGTAACACTGATCGGCGCTACCTTCTGATAACACGTTCGTCCGCGGCGCGCATTTCCGGCACCGCTGCTGTACAACATGCGGCGTTGTCCTTAGAGTGACCCCCGAAACGACGGCTTTTCAGCGTCGACCAGATGTACCCGAGGTAAGGACGGCAAGACCAGTGCTTCGCACCCGAGGATCGCGGATCGCCTTGTCCGCGCTCGCCATTGCGGCGAGCGCCATGCTCGCCGCGCCCGCGACAACCGTCGCGGCTCCGGCCCCGGCGCCTGCCGTGGCGCCGAACAGCGTCCCGATGGTTCCCGAGGGCGTTCCGGTGGACGCGCTCGCCGCCCTGACGCCGGCCATCGTCGGCCAGATCGCGGCCGCTGACACCGCGAGCCCACAGGCCGCCCTGCTGGACCAGGCCAAGGCCCTGTTGGCCACGCTGAATCTGCCGCCGCAGATCAAGTCGACGCTGGAACGCATCATCAAGTTCCTCGACGGCAGCGGCGGCGGTGGCCCCGACCTACCGGAGCAGGGCCCGGCCATCGCGCAGTTCCTGTACCCGACCATCGGTAAGGGCTGCATCTCCGACTCGGCCGACTCGGTCGGTACCGCGCTGGCGGTGCCCGGCCCGGCCCAGCTGCCCCCGCCCGGGCCGCAGGCCGGTCAGACCGGGTTCGTGTTCACCGCGCTCGGCACCAAGTCGCCGACCGACGTGCAGAACCCGCCGATGACGGTGCAGTGGCTCAACCTCGACACCCGTCAGTCGGGCGTCCAGGCGCTGACCACCGAGGCCAAGATCAACCCGGACGGCCCGGCCACCCTGTCGGCCATCGCGAACACCGGCTCCGGCCGCGTCGTCGCGGTGATCGGCGGTTCGCTGACTACCCAGGCCGCCGACGCCGCCCCGCGCACCTGCAACTTCCTGCCGACCCTGGGCTTCTTCACGGTCGCTTGATTCTCGGCTGATCCGCCTCTCCGCGTTTTTTGCCGGTAGTTAGGCGCGCGGCAAGTTACTCACCGGGCCGCCGGTCAGCGCATTATTGCGTTGTGGGCGTACCCGGTGAGTTACCCGCATCTTGCGAGATCAGTTGTTGCGTCAGCGCGACCGCTGGCGCGATCGAAATAAGACTCGCGAATCGCGCGACAACTCTCCCGCGGCGCCCGGCCGCTGTGGTAGACCGAACCCATGGCGACTGTCGAACGTGCGATGAAGTCCCGCGATTCGGTCCGCTCCCGGCGTTCGCGCCGGTCGATTCTGTCCATCCGGTCCGAGGGGTCGATCCTGTCCATCGGTTCGGCGTATTCGATCCTGTCCATCGGCAGCGTGGGGTCGATCCTGTCGATCGGTTCGGTGGGATCGTTCGCCTCGGTGATCTCCTCGGGGTCCTTCGCCAGCCTCGGTTCGGCGCTGTCGGGACTGTCGCGGTGGTCGCTGCTGTCCTGGATGGGCAACCACGAGGCGCCGGAGAGCAGGCCGATGCTGCGGGTGGTTCCCGACGACGAACCGGACCTGCGGGTCGACCCGGCCTGCCACTGCCAGACCTGAGCGCTACCAGGCCCCGAATTCGGCGGTGAGGGCGTTGTTGAGGTCGACGCCGATGCCGTCGATGGTGCGGTCGTCGATCTCGAACTGGTGCAGATGCGCCGCGGGGTTCACATAGCCTTCCGGCGTGCCCCAATCGTGCTGCCAGTACCAGGATCCCAGGCCCGCCGCGACGGCGAGGTCGATGGTGGGTGAGTTCGCGTAGACGCCGGTGTTCTCCCGGCCGAGCACGGCGTGCCAGCCGAGCAGATAGGGCGCGATCATGGTGGCGAAATCGGCCGGGGTGGGGTTGTCGTCGATCGAGGCGTAGATCGGCACGCCCTCGGGGCCGCCGGCCGCCAGATGCAGTTCCAGGCCGCGTTCGGCATGCCGTTTGCCGGCTTCCAGGCCGCCGCGCCAGTCGGCGGTGGGGCCTTTGCCGAACTGGTAGCAGGACACGATCTTCAGCCCGGCGGCGTTGAGATCTTCGACCTCGGCGGCGCGCAGCGGCTTGCCTTCCATCCATTCGGCGCCGGGGCGGCGGTCGGAGACATAGCGGATGACGCCGATGTGGCCGGCGTCGCGGATGGCGGCCGCGGACGGGACCCCGGCGGCGTAATCGACGAGCGTGCCGAGCGAATCGGCGCCCGCGCGTGGCAGTTTCACGGTGGCGCCGATCGAGCCGACCACGGCCGCGGCAGCCGCGTAGCCGAACAGATCACGCCGGGACACAGACGAACGCATCACTGGACTCCTTCGGCCCCCCTGGACCCACTGAGCAGCGGCCCGGCGCACCTTCCCCAAGTGTCACTCGTGCGCCGGGAGCCTCGAACGTGAACTCATTCCACCACATTCACATGCGAACCGCCAGACCCACTGGGCACTCTCATCACTCGTGCCACATCGGTGGGTTCAGACGGTCCCGTCGATGCGCGCGCCGACGTCGATGGTGCGCCCGGCCGGGTCGGCCAGTTCTTTCCGCACCACCTGCGCGACCTGCGCGATCACCTGTTTGCGGATACCGGCGAGCACACCGAGGGTGGCCGCCCGCATACCGACGGCGCTGAACTCGAGCCGGATGTCGTCGCGGTTCGGCGGCGGCACATCGATGACGATCAGCAGCGGATCGGCGGCCCGTGCGGTGAGTACCAGTGGGATGCGCACGTCGGCGCGGTAGCGGTTGGCCTTGAGGACGTCGACCGTGATGTCCAGCCAGACCGGCAGCAGCAGATCGAAGGTGACCTCGCCGTGGTCCGGATCGCGCCGCGGGCGTTCGGTGAGATCGGGCAGCCGGACCGCGCCGCGCACCGTCACCGTCGCCGAGGCGCGCGGCCCGGTCCGGAACGGTCCCACCTCGATCGGGCGGCCGGCGAGGCCCTTGACCACGTCGAAGACGCGCTCCCGGGTGACGATGAGCGGGAAGAACCGGTGGCCGAACTCGTCATAGCCGATCCAGTCGAACGCGCTGTCGTCGCGATGGCGCGACGGGGCGCCCGCGACCATCGCCTCCACATCGAAGATGCGCGAACGCCGCGCCTGCGGGTCGGCGAGCATGGTGTTGACCCGCTGGGCGACCTCACGTTGCACCACCCCGGCCACCGGGTCCAGCAGCCATTCTCCTGCGGTGTCCACGGCTTGGGCCCGCAACACGACGCTGACGTCGGCGGGTTTGATCGGCGGGATATCGATGACGATGAGCAGCGGCGCCGCGGTGCGCGCGTGCAGCGTCATATCGATGGCGACGACCGTCTCCAGCCGCAGTTTCTTCCCGCCGAGCAGCACTTTCACTGCCAGCGAGACCGGCACCCGCATCTCGAAGGTGACGTGCGGGCCGCTGCGCACCACCACGGGGCGGCCCACTTTGCCTTCGGCCACCAGTCCGGCCAACCCGGCCGGACCCACCGAGAAGGGACCGAATTTCATGCCCTTGCCCGCGATTCCGGCGACCGCCGCCTCGATCCGGTCGGTCGTCACCGCGTGGGTGACGAAACGTTCGCCGAATTCGGCGTAGTCGATCCAGTGCGGATCGTTGCGCGCTTGCTCTATCGGCTGCATCAGACGTTCCGAGACCCTCACCTCCAACGGACTGTTCGACACGGTACGCGATGCGGGTGTCCAGCAGACCGCATGCCGGTGACGGGCATGTCATGTCATGAGAAGAGTGATCCCTGTCCTGCCGATGAGGGGACAGCAGGACAGGGATCGGGTGGTGGCGCTGCCGGGCGCCTCCGAGGTACATGCTAGGCGCCGATACCCCGTCCGACGAGCCCTTCGTTCGCTCGGCGGAACATTCGCGGCCGTTCGCGGTGACGGATCCGATTCAGATCCGGCCGAAACCGACGATCCCCGGCACCTCGGCCAGGGTGAAGCGATGGATCCGCACGGTGTCGAATTCATTGCCGCCGATCGTGGTGACGGTGCCGTTCCCGGCGCTCAGCACGATATTGGTGTGCTGAGTGAACGGACTGGTGTCGCTGTAGAGCAGCACATCGCCGGTGCGCGGTTGATATCCGGCATCGATCGGCACGAACCGCCCGGTGGATTCGTAGTACTCCTGCAAGGTGTACACGCCCGGGATCCGCCATGATCCGGAGTTCGGATTCGACAGCGGCAGGCCGGCTTCGCGCATCACCCAGCTGACGAAGTCGGCGCACCACGGCTCGGTGACGCCCTCCGCGTACTTCGTTCCCTCCCCCGGATCGGCGAATTCGCGCTCCAGCACCGCCACGATCGCGGCCTGCTCGGAGCTGAGCGCGGCCGTGTCGATGTCCGGGAACTGCCGCAGCGATTCCCCCGCTACCGCCGGGTACGCGCCGCGCTCCTGCCACCAGCGCACCCCCAGCGCACCCGCGACGATCACCGCGATGATCAGTAGCCCCGCGATCAACCATCCACCCGGTCCGGCTCCGCGCCTGCCCGCCTGCATCGTTTCCGACGCGGTTCCCCGCTCCGCCATATCGGCTCCGTTCGTCCATGGGCACGCATCTGCCCTATTCATTGGACGTTCGGCACGGCCCGCCGGTTCCCGGGTTCCCCACCAACAGCCGCCGCATCACACGGGCGTCGAGACCGGCGCCTTCTTTCCCATCGGAATGAGCGCGGTGAGCACGATCGCCACCAGTGCCGCGGCCACCGAGATGAGGAACGCGGTGTGGAAGCCGTCGCGCGAGGGCAGGGTGTGCCCGGCCAGCGAGATGGTCATATGCGCGAGCACCACGCTCATCACCGCCGCCGAGGTGGAGGTGCCGATGGAACGCATCAGCGAGTTGAGGCCGTTGGCCGCCGCGGTCTCGCTGATCGGCACCGCGCCCATGATCAGCGCGGGCATGGCGGCGTAGGCCAGGCCGACACCACCGGCGACGATCACCCCGGCCAGCGCGATCTGCCAGACGCTGTTCATCAGCACCAGCGCGCACAGGTAGCCGATGGCGATCACGCCGGAGCCGACGGCGAGGGTGAATTTGGGCCCGCGGGCGGCCGACAGCCGCGCCGAGACCGGCGACAGCAGCATCATCACCAGCCCGCCCGGCGCCATCACCAGACCGGCCTGCACCATCGACAGCCCGAAGCCGTACCCCGTCGCCTCCGGCGCCATGAGCAGCTGCGGGAAGGTCAGCGACATGCCGTAGAGCGCGAATCCGACCGCCACCGAGGCGATATTGGTGAACAGCACCCGCGGCCGCGCCGAGACCCGCAGGTCCACCAGCGGCGAACGCTGCCGCAGTTCGAAATAGCCCCAGCCGAGGAACACCAGCACCGAGACGGCGAACAGGCTCAGGATCGAGGCGCTCCCCCAACCCCAGTCGGCACCCTTGCTGATCGCGATCAGCAGCGCCAGCAGTGCGATCGACAATCCCACAGCACCACCGAAGTCGAAGCGGCCCGGCGTGCGCACCGGCGATTCCGGGACGAACGCGATCACCGCGACCAGGCAGAGCAGGCCGAGACCCGCCGAGATCCAGAACAGCATGTGCCAGTCGGCATTCTGCGCGATGAAGGCCGAGAACGGCATGCCGATCGCACCGCCGACGCCGAGCGTCGCGCTGATGGTCGCCATCGCCGCGCCCACCCGCTCCGGCGGCACCTCATCGCGAATGATGCTGATGCCCAGCGGAATCGCACCGACCGCCATCCCTTGCAGCGACCGGCCGACGATCGCCGGAAGCAGCGCCGTGGACAGCGCGCAGATGATCGAGCCGGCGATCATCGCCCCGAGATTCACGAACAACACCCGGCGCTTGCCGAACATATCGCCGAGCCGGCCGCTGATCGGTGTGGACACGGCACCGGCGAGCAGCGTGGCGGTCACCACCCAGGCCGCATTGGACGCGGAGGTGTTCAGGTAGGTGGGCAGCGACGGAATGATCGGGATGACCAGCGTCTGCATCAGCGAGACGACGACACCCACCGTCGAGAGTGTCGCGATGAGGACAGCCGGCGCGGGAGTGCGCCGGTTGTCGGTCGTGTTCGACGACACGTCGGCTACAGCGGTCATGGATGTGTACGATACATATCGTGTGTATGGTGCACAATTTGGATATCGAGTGACCCGCGCGACATAGTGATGGCCATGTCCGATTCGGGTGATTTCGGTTCGGCGGCCGGGAAGCCGCTGTCGCGGCTGTCGTTCGAGCTGACCCTGTTGTCCCGGCACACCCCCGCGTCCAGCCGGCATCCCCGCTTCCAGCTGGACCGATCGGCCTATCTGATCCTCACCCGGCTCGATGTGGGTTCGCCGTTGAGCCTGCGTGAACTGGCCGAAGCGCTGCGGCTGGATATCTCCACGGTCAATCGTCAGGTCGGCGCCATGCTCGATCAGGGGCTGGTCGAGCGGGTGCCGGATCCGGACGGCGGCCTGGCTCGCAAGGTGCGTCCGAGCGACAAAGGGATGGAACTGCTCGCCGCCGACCGCGCCGTCGGGCGCGACGGGATCGGTCGCGTGGTCGCCGACTGGCCGGCCGAGGACGTCGACCTGCTGCACCGGCTGATCACCCGGTTCAATCAGTCGGTCGAACGCCTCGAAGGCAATCCCTGGCCCCGGCCGGGCGACTGACCCGCACGCGAATCTCCCACCGACGCCGCCGAATACCGCACGCCCCGCCGCCGGCTCGATACACTGAGCCGCGACGCCGAGGGAAGCGGGGAGGCGAAAACCCTGGACACGCTGTGGACTTTCGTGGTGAACCGGCGCGACCAACTGCTCACCGACTCCTATCTGCATGTGTCGGCCGTCGTGCAGTCGGTGGTGCTCGGCGCCGTGGTCGCGGTGGCCCTCGGGGTGCTGGTCTATCGCAGTCCGCTCGGGTCCTCGATCGCCACCGCCGCGGCCAGCACGATTCTCACGATTCCCTCGTTCGCCCTGCTGGGCTTGCTGATTCCGCTGCTGGGGCTCGGCGTCGCGCCCACCATCACCGCGATGGTGTTGTATGCGCTGCTGCCGATTCTGCGTAACACGATCGTCGGGCTCGCGGCGGTCGATCCGGCGATTACCGATGCGGCGCGCGGTGTGGGGATGGACCGGCTGCGGGTGCTGGCCCGCATCGAACTCCCGCTGGCCTGGCCCGCGATCCTGACCGGCATCCGGATCAGCACCCAGATGCTGATGGGCATTCTCGCCATCGCTGCCTATGCCAAGGGGCCCGGCCTCGGCAATCTGATCCTGACCGGCCTCACCCGGCTCGGCACCCCGAATGCCGTGCCGCAGGCCCTGACCGGCACCGTCCTCATCATCGTCCTCGCGCTGACGCTGGACGGTCTGCTGCTGCTCCTGGGCCGATTCACCACGTCGAAAGGGATCCGTGTCTGACTCCGAACCCGTGTCCGGCGTCGAGATCGTGCTCGACTCGGTCACCAAACGCTATGGCGACCAGCGGCAACCGGCGGTCGACAACGTCAGCCTGACCATCCCGGCCGGCGAAATCGTGGTGCTGGTCGGGCCGTCGGGCTGCGGTAAGACCACCACCATGCGGATGATCAACCGGTTGATCGAGCCGACCTCGGGCACCATCACCATCGGCGGCAAGGACGCGCTGTCGATCGATCCCGACCAGTTGCGCCGCGGCATCGGCTATTCCATCCAGCAGGCCGGGCTGTTCCCGCATATGACCGTCGCCAAGAACGTCGCGACGGTGCCGGGGCTGATCGGCTGGGATCGCAACCGGATCGCGGCTCGCACCGACGAGATGCTCGCGTTGGTGGGGCTCGATCCGGATATCTATCGGCACCGGTATCCGCGCCAGCTCTCCGGTGGTCAGCAGCAGCGGGTCGGGGTGGCGCGGGCGCTGGCGGCGGATCCGCCGGTGCTGTTGATGGACGAGCCGTTCGGCGCGGTCGACCCGATCACCCGCGGCCTGCTCCAGGACGAGCTGATGCGTTTGCAGGCCGAGCTGCGCAAGACCATCGTGTTCGTCACCCACGATTTCAACGAGGCGGTGAAGCTCGGCGACCGAATCGCGGTGCTGGGCAACCAGTCCCGCATCCTCCAATACGACACCCCTGCCGCGATTCTGGCCGATCCGGCCGATGAGACCGTTGCCGGGTTCGTCGGCGCCGATGCCTCGCTCAAACAGCTCACCTTGACGCGGGTGCGTGATGTGGAGTTGGGCAGCTGCCCGACCGCGACCGAGGACGAATCGGTCGGCCGGCTGCGGCAGGAGCTGGACGGCCGCGACTGGCCGTGGGCGCTGATCCTCGACTCCCAGCAACGCCCGGCGCGCTGGGTGTCGGCCGCGCAGCTCGCGCACGCCGATTCGCTCGACGGTGTGGGAAGCCCAGTGGGCGAGCTCGTGTCGCTGCAATCGACCTTGCAAGATGCACTCGAAGCCCTGCTCGCCGACAGCACCGCGACGGCGGTGGTCACCGGACGCCGTGGTGAGTACGCGGGGTTGATCACCATCGACACGCTGGTCGGGCACCTGGCGCAGCTGCGGGCCGAACATACCGACCTCGCTCACGGAGTTCAGCGGCCATGACCGCCTCAGTGAGCACATCCGCGACCGGAAAGCCCGCGACCACCCCGGCGACGCAGCGACGAGCGGAGCGGCTGCGGCTGCTGGTGCAGCCCGCACTGGTGGTGATCCTGGCGGCGGGCGTGCTGATCTGGGCGTTCAACCGGGATCTGACGGTCACCCAGCAGGCCAGTCTGAACGCGTCGAATATCGCGAAGGTGACCTGGCAGCATGTGCTGATCACGGTGACCGTGGTGCTCATCGTGGTGGCGTTGGCGGTGCCGCTCGGGACGTTGCTGTCGCGGCCGCGCTACCGCAAGCTCGCGCCGATTTTCGTCGGGATCGCCAATATCGGCGCCGCCGCGCCCGCCATCGGCCTGATCGTGCTGTTCTATCTGGTCACCAAGACCACCGGTTTCTGGATCGGAGTCGCGCCCATCGCCTTCTATTCACTGCTTCCGGTGTTGCGCAATACGATCCTCGGCTACCAGCAGGTGGATCGGACGTTGATCGACGCCGGACGCGGGCAGGGCATGTCGACGCGGACGGTCTTGCGGCGCATCGAGTTCCCGCTCGCGGTGCCCTACATCCTGGCGGGTCTGCGCACCTCGCTGGTGCTGGCGGTGGGAACGGCGACGTTGTCGTTCCTGGTCAGCGCGGGTGGGCTCGGCATTCTCATCGATACCGGATACAAGTTGCGCGACAACGTGACTCTCGTCGTCGGCGCCGTGCTCGCCGTCGCGCTGGCACTGCTGGTCGATTGGCTCGGGGCGCTGGCCGAAGAGTTCCTCGGACCTCGGGGGTTGTCATGAAGGCGGGGTACGCGGCTCCTGGGCGGTGTCCCCGGCCGGGCGTCGGGCGGCGAGATCGCCAGCGAGACAGCTCATCAGGTCGACTCCGGAAGCGCGGGCTTCGGGTCGGGCTCGGCCTGCTGGTGTTCGCTCTGCTGCTCACCGGCTGCGGATTGGAGGCAGGCAGTGCCGTCCCGCTGCGCGTCGGACCCGGCAGTATCCAGCCGGTTCCCGAACTGGCCGGTGTGTCGATCACGGTGGGCTCCAAGGATTTCACCGAGCAGAACATCCTCGGCTACATCATCGAATTCGCGATGGTCGCGGCCGGCGCCGAGGTGCGCGACCTGACCAATATCCAGGGCTCCAACAGTCTGCGCGACGCCCAGCTGCACGGCCAGATCGATATCGCCTACGACTACACCGGTACCGGCTGGATGAACTATCTCGGCAACGAGACCCCCATCCCGGACGAGATCGGTCAATTCGAGGCCGTCCGCGACGCCGACCTCGCCGCCCACGACATGGTCTGGGCCGCCATGGCACCGATGAACAACACCTACGCCCTGGTCACCAATGCCGCCACCGCCGCCGAAACCGGCGTGCGCACCCTGTCCGATTACGCCCGGCTGGTCGCCACCGACCCGGCGAAGGCCGCCACCTGCGTCGGTACCGAATTCAATGTCCGCCGCGACGGATTCCCCGGCATGGCCCGCAAATACGGCATCGACGAGGGCGCCGTGCAGAAGCGCCTGGTCCAGGATGCGCTGGTCTACACCTCCGTCGCCGACGGCCGGCAATGCCGCTTCGGCTCCGTCGCCGCCACCGACGGCCGCATCCCCTCCCTGGGTCTCCTTCTCCTCGAAGACGACCAGCGCTTCTTCCCGAAGTACAACGCCGCCCTCGTCATGCGGCGCGATTTCGCCGAAGCCCATCCCCGGGTCATCGACGTCATGGAACCCATCTCGGCGCTGCTGACCAACGAAACGATCACCGAACTCAACCGCCAGGTGGATGTGGACGGTCGCGAGCCGTCCGAGGTCGCACGCGACTGGCTGGTGGCCGAAGGGTTCGTCACCAAGGGGTGAGCACGCCCGTCGCTCAGTTCGGCATGCCGGCGACGAATCGGGTGAGTAGGTCGGCGAATTGGGTTCGCTCGCTGTCGGACCAGGTGTGCGTGGCATGGGCGAAGGCGTCGATGCGGCGCTGATGAGCGGACCGAAGTGCGGCCCGTCCCGCAGGGGTTACCACCAACAGTGATCGGCGGCCGTCGGATTGGTCGGCGATGCGTTCGATATACCCGGCATCGACGGCGGCGGCCACCAGCCTGCTGGCTCGAGGGCGGTCCACCGCGAGGACTTCGGCGACTGTGGAGACGGTGGGATCCGTCGCGGCCGCAACCACATCGAGCACATCGAAGGCCTGACCGGCGGGTTCACCCTCGGGCGCCAGGCTGCGCCGGGTCTGGCGACGGCGGATCTCCACCATGGCGCGTTCGATTCGCTCGACGTCGTTCACGGCAGAAATGGTAGCGCTGGACATCTATTTGTATTATGACAACTATATTGTGCAGCTCCTCTGGAAGGCCGCTCCATGCGCCACTTACTCTGTGTCCTCGCGGTACTCACTGTCACGGCCTGCTCCTCACCGGCCCCGGAATCGGGGCCGAGCACCAGCCCGCCGGTGTCCTCGGGCTCGGATTCGGAGCCCGGCTCCCGCGCCGGTTCCGGGGCCGACTCCGACGGCGGCTCCAGCTGCGGCGCGGACTCGGGCCGCGACTCCGGCTCGGGTTCGAGTTCGGATGCCAGCGCGGGCCCCAGTCCCGGGTCCAGCGCGGACCCCGGCCCTGGCTCGGACTCCGGCCCCTCATCCGGCTCCCAGCAGGACCGCATGATCGGCTTCCGGCTCAAGCGGCTCGATCAACTCATCGAGACCACCTTCGACCAGCTGCTCGGCAAGGCCGGGCTGGATCGTCGCGAATGGCAGACCCTCAACACGATCAGTCGCGGCCCGGCCGACGAAGCGCAGCTCACCGATGCCCTGCGCCCATTTTGGGAAGCCAACGGCGAGAAGATCTCCGACGTGCTCGGCACCCTGATGACCCGCGGCTGGCTGCACCGCGACGCCGACGGCCGCTACACCCTGACTCCCGCAGGCCAGTCGGCTCATCAGACCGCCATAACCGAGGTCGGCAGCCTGCGCGAGCGGATGACCGAGGGAGTCAGCGCCCAGGAGTTCACCCAGATGATGGACGTCCTGCACCGCATGATCGTCAACCTGGAAACGCCCTGACTCCGCGCACCAGTGTCCCGCCTGCCCATCGAGTACGACGTTCCTGGACCGCAGGCTCGTGCCGGGCCGATGGATTCGCGCACCTGGCTCGGAACGTCCACCCGACCGCACGCAGCCGTGTCCCGCAGCCGCAGCGATACGCTCGCCGGGAATGATCACCGCAGGCCACCCACCTGCCCGACCCGGCAAGGAGCACTCACATGCCCGACCCGGACGGTTCGAATCGCTCGCCCTCCGGCCCGCACGACCCCGGCCGACCGGCCCCGGAACCGAACAGCCCCAACCGCCGGGACCACGATGCGGCGGCGTCGACAAGCTACGGCCACGCGCCCGCCCCGGACGCCGCGAATCTGCCCTCCCCCGCCCCGGCGCGCGCCGTCCTCTTCGGCGTCCCACCGGCGGGCCGACGGCTGCCAGGCGCGGCCCGCACGGCCCTGGCCTTCGGGGCGCCCGCGCTGGTTGCCGCGCTGCTGGGGCATGAGCAGCAGGGGCTGATCGCGGCGCTGGGTTCGTTCGCGGTGATTTTCGGGGAGGGGCGGGTGTATCGGCAGCGGTGGCGGGCGATCGGGTGGGCGGCGGTGGGGTTGATCGCGGCGGCGTGTGCCGGGGCGTTCGCGGGGGCGGCGATTCATCGGCATACGGCGGCGGGTGGGGCGCATGCGTGGCTGCTGGTGCTTGTCGTGTTGATGGCCGGGGTGGCGGTGATCAGCACGTTTGTGAATTCCGCGCTGCGGTTGGGGCCGCCGGGTGGGTTCTTCTTCGTGCTCGCGGTCGGGATCGGCGCGACGGTGACCGGTGCCGGGGTGTCGCCGGGCGCGGTGGCGCTGTGGGCTTCGGCGGGGGCGGTGAGCGCGATGGTCGTGGGTATGTCGGGGGCGTTGCGGTATCCGCACGCCCCGGAGGAGAACGCCGTCGCGGCCGCGGTGGACGCGGTGAACGCCTACGACGGACTCGAGCGCGGCTCGGATGATCTCGTGCCCGCCCGCTACACCGCGGGCATGAAGATCCAGACCGCCTGGACATTGCTCGACGACGCCTGCCGCACCGACCCCGGTCAGGAACCGGCGCGCACCCTGACCGAAGCCCAGTCACGTTTCGCCGCCGCGCTGCACCGCAACGGCGTCGACGACGCCGACGCCCTGTTCGACACCGGCCGTCCGGCCCCGACTCCACGCCCGTCGTTGCGGTTCCGCCTGGCCCGCTCGCTGTCACCGGACAGTCATGCCGCCGTGGCGGCATGTGCTCGGTGTGGTGATCGGGTTGGGCGTGTTGTGGCTGGTCGATCGCCACGCGCACCGCCGCGTCCTGCTGCGCAACGACCGCCGCGTCATCGAATCGCTGGACCGGCTGTTGAGCGCGTTGCGCAAGGACCCCGGTCGGGTACCGGAAGTCCGCAAGGAACTGGAGTTCGAGTTGATGGGCTCGACCCTCGCCGAAATCGACGCCGCCCACAACGAACCCGCATGGGCCCCGACCCAGTGGGCGCACCACGAGCGGGTCCATCGCCTCGGCCACCGCGTGCTCGCGGCCACCTGGAATCTGGGACCGGACCGGCCGGCCGATTCCGATCAGCTCGCACGATGGTCCGAGAGCGTCGACGCGGTGCGCTAGGTGAAAGCTCTGATCGGCCCGCCACCTCCACGCATTTCTCCACCAACGACAAGGTCCGCGCACGGCCCCTCTCGATCGAGGAGAAAACCTGTGCATCCCGAGTCCCGTTGTGCACTAACAGGACTCGGGATGCGGCGGGCGGGTTCTCTGGTGTCGGCCCATGGCATCTACCTCCTTCACTGTCGTCATGGTCATTGCCGGATCAGCTGTAGAGCCGGGAGATGAACGCGTTCAGGTTCTCGCGGACGCGTTCGATCTTTTCCTCGGTGGTGAGATCCTCGCGGTAGCGGCTGCCCAGGGCGGGCCGCTTCTTGCCGCGCGCGTACAGCGAGCAGGCCAGATCGGTGCACATATAGGTGCCGACCGAGTTACCGCGACGCCCGGATTCGCCCGCCTTGTGCGCGGTCAGCAGCGACACGCCACCACCGGTATGCGTGGTGAGGCAGATCGTGCACATCTGCGC
Organism: Nocardia cyriacigeorgica GUH-2; assembly: GCF_000284035.1. Classification (NCBI taxonomy): domain Bacteria; kingdom Bacillati; phylum Actinomycetota; class Actinomycetes; order Mycobacteriales; family Nocardiaceae; genus Nocardia; species Nocardia cyriacigeorgica. Next base: position 4,982,464 of record NC_016887.1, read on the forward strand.
GCGCCCCGATCCACCGGTTTCGTAGCGAAACGCCACGCCGACGAGGCGATCGTCACCCGGCGCGACGAAATAGCACCGTCCGGGAAACGACGGATCGCTCCAGCCGAGGAAATCGAGGTCCTCCCACGGGCGCTGGTCCAGGTCGCGCGGCACCGGTAATCGCTTGGCCTCTCCTTTGGAGCAGTTGATGAACGACGACCGGATGTCGCGTTCGGTGACGGGTTGCATGGTGATGCTCCCTTCGGGTCGTTGATGGACAAACCGGGGTGACGTTAGGGGCTCGCACCGCGATGGACAACCGGTTTTCCACCGGGCGGCGCGGCAAGCGGCTCGAATCCCGGTGCGGGCAGACCATGCGAAATCGCCGGACCCGGGCACCCGCCTGTCTACACTCGACCGGCACGGATACGCACTGACGAGGCGGTGGCTCATGGCGTTCGCGAGGTCGATATCGGTGTTCGGTGCGGCACTCGCGCTGACGCTGGCGGGCTGCGGTTCCGCCGACGACCCCACCGGTCCCGCCACCCAGTTGGCCACCACCACCCAGGCGGGCCCGGCGGCCGAGGACCCCTCCGCGAGCCCGAGCCCGTCGCCGACGACCACGACCACCGAGGCAGCCCAGCCCACCGAGGTCATCTCCCTCACCGCCGTCGACGCCGAGGGACGGCCCACCGACGGCTTCACCGTCATCAGTCCCGACCCCTACGGCACCCTCAACTGCCGCAACGCCGCGCCGAGCCACTCCGCGTCCACCGCGGGCATCTATCACTGCGGCGCCTCCGCCGATGCCGCCGACGTCTGCTGGCCGACGCCCGCGCGCGACGAACTGCTCTGCGCCAACGACCCGTGGAAGCGCGAACTGCGCCGCTACACCGTCGACCCACCGCTGCAACCCATCGGCGCCACCGAATCCCCCGAACCCTGGGCGCTCGAACTCGCCGACGGCCGTCAGTGCCGCATTCGCGTGGGCGGCGCGTGGGGCGGGCGGTCCGACGGCATGGTCGGCGCGTACTCGTGCACCGGCGGTTCCGAGGTGGTGCTGCAGGCCGCCGACGCCCGCACCGCGATCGACAAGTCATCGGATACCTGGCGGGTCGCGATGGGTGAGCTCGGCGCGGGCGAACCCGATTTCCCGCCGCCCACCATGGTGGATGTGCGCACCGCCTATTTCGCCGCTGCCGCGAACTGAGCCGATCTCGCTGCGTCGCGGCGCACGGTTTGGGTAACGTCGCCAGTCAGCAACGATTGAGCACCACGGATGCACCGACCACGAACAGGCGGGATATCAGTGAAGCTACGAATCCGCACCATCGCCATGACCGGTTGTCTGGCCGTCATGGCGGCGATCGCCCCGGTCAGCGCGCAGGCCGCACCGTCCAATGATCCGATCATCGCCTCGGGCGCGTTGCTCGCCAGCCCCGTCGCCCCGAACGGGTCGCGGATCACCGACGTCCGGATCGCCGACGACCGCAATGTGAAGTTGCAGGTGTTCTCTACCGCGATGGGCCGCGATATCTCGGTCACCGTGCAGCGCCCGCGCGATGCGTCCCAGCCGCGCCCGGTGCTCTATCTGCTCAACGGCGCCGACGGCGGCGAAGGCACCGCCAACTGGGTGAGTCGCGCCCCGGACGCACTGGCGTTTCTCGGCGAGAAGGACGTCAACGTCGTGCAGCCGATCGGCGGCGCCTGGAGCTACTACACCGATTGGCGTGCGCCCGACCCGGTGCTCGGGGTCAACAAGTGGAAGACCTTCCTCACCCAGGAACTACCGCCGCTGATCGACGCGGCCTTCGGCACCAACGGCCTCAATGCCATCGCCGGACTGTCCACCTCGGGCACTTCGGTGCTGAACCTGCCCATCGCCGCGCCCGGACTCTTCCAAGCGGCCGCCGCCTACAGTGGTTGCGCCCAGACCAGCGATCCCTTCGGCCGGGAGGCGGTGCGGCTGAGCGTCGAGGTGTGGGGCGGCGGCGACGTGGAGAACATGTACGGCCCGCCCGACGACCCGCTGTGGGTGCAGAACGATCCGTACGTCAATGCCGAGGGCCTGCGCGGCCTGGAACTGTTCATCTCCTCCGGCAGCGGCCTGCCCGGCCCGTACGACACCCTCAACGGCCCCTACGCCCTCCCCGGCGCCTACGGCCTGGCCAATCAGGTGGTGATCGGCGGCGTCATCGAAGCCGCCACCAACTACTGCTCACACAACCTCGCCGCGCGACTCGACGAGTTGAACATCCCCGCAACCGTGGACTTCCCGCCTGTCGGCACGCATTCGTGGGGGTACTGGCGTGATGCGCTGATCCATTCGTGGCCGGTGATCGCGCGTGGGCTCGAATTGCCTGCGTGAGGGTGGGGTCTTCACTCCCCCGCGAATGACAGCCCGCGCTCCTCGAGCGCTTCAGCGAGAACCCGTGCAGCCTTCGGTCCAAAACCGTGCAGGGCCAGCAGTTCCGCGCGAGTGCGCGTGCTGAGTGCGTCCAGGGTGGTGATGCCCGCACCGTGCAGAGCGCGGGTGGCCGGCTTGCCAATCGAGGCAGGCAGATCACCGGATTCGCCGGGGGCCGCGTTGTCGACGGCGGCAAGGGAGGCCGCGAGGCGTTTCGGAGCGCGAGCGAACCAGGCGCGCCGGACCAGGTAGTTCGAGGTCTGGCCGTTGATGTCGGCCAGGGCGATCCGCAAGCCGATGCGCTTGCCTGCCCGTTCGATCACCGCGCCGCTCGGGTGATCGGCGAGGATGCCGTCGATCTCGTCGTCGGCCAGCTGCACCTGGAGCTCGTCATCCTTGCTGATCGAGGCGAAACTCTTTCCCCGGACTCGATACGCGACCGCCCCGAAGTGCGTGCCCTCCTCCACTTCCGGCAAGGCGAGCGCGGCTTTGCGCACCTGCGCGCGAGTCGTCATCGCTGCTCCCTGGGAACGATCGGTAGCTCGAGCTCGATTTCGTCGCGGATCGGAATGCCGTCCTGGCCGAATTCGGGGATCTGTGGTTTGGTCCGCCGCGAGGCCGTGACGGCGTCGGTGTGCAGGGCGGTCAGATGGAAACCCGCGCGCTGATAGAACCGCAACGCCCGGGTGTTGTCGTTGGTGGTCGATACCCGGACCCGCCGGACGTCGGCGGTGCGCACCTCATCGACCAGGGCCCTGATCAGCGCCGCACCCACCCCACCGGACACGAACGCGTTGATCGTGACGATATCGGCCACCCCGCCGGCGACCCGGTATATGAGCATCCCGACCACCTCCCCGTCCCGCTCGGCGAGCAGCCCGGGCAATGCACCGGCGTCGACCAGCCCGCCCAACGACAGCGAAACCACCCGGGTATCACCCCATTCGCGCCGCAGCAGTGTCGCCACGACGTCACGATCGGCCGGCGCGATCTTGCGCAGCGATATCCGATCCGGGACGGTCACCGCGCCAGACTACCGCCGCGGCCGCGGCCACAGGGGGACCTGCGGCCGCGGCTTCGAACGAGGTGTCAGTCCTGCACGGGTGTCCACTGTTCGGCCGGCGGACGCCCGGGCAGCGGCTTGCCGATGACGGCCAGCGCGACGAAGAAGTTCACTTGTCCGATGGCCATCGCGAGGGTGGCCAGGGCTTTCTCGTCGTAGTGCTCGGCCGCGCCGGCATACAGCTCATCCGTCACCCGTTCACCGGCTGCCGAGGGCTGGGCGACGGCTTCGGCGAGGGCCAGGGCCGCCCGCTCGGCTTCGGTGAAATACGGGGCGTCCTGCCAGGTGGCGACGGCGGCGATCCGTTCCTCGGATTCCCCCGCGGCGCGCAGATTGCCGGTGTGCAGCACGACCAGGTAGGTGCTGCCGACGATCTGCCCGATCCGGAGCTGGACCAGGCCGATCGTGGTCCTGGGCACGGTCCCGTTTCCGGTGGCTTTGAACAGTGCCGCACCGACGTCGGCGAGTTCGGGGACCAGCTGCTGCGGATTGCGCAACCGGGAGCCGGTGCGTTCCTGAATGACCATCGAGTTCTCCTGCATGATCGTTGTTTCCTTTCTCAGTGGGTTGATCAGACGTACTGGGGACGACGTCCGAGGGCGCCGAGCTTGGTCAGCGGGGAGGCGTCGGCCTGCGGGAGCCAGGCGCGTGCTGCCAGCGTGCAGGCGGCGAACGCGGCGGGCATGGCCCATTTGCCGGGTCCGTCACCGACTGCGAGGTGCGAGGCGGCGGCTCCGCCGTAGACGAAGACCAGGCCCGCGTAGGCCCACTCCTTCGTGCGCGGATGGCCCGGGGTGAGGATCGCGGCGAGCGCGGCGGCCTTGGCGGTGCCGAGCACCGTCGCGAAGTACATGGGGTAGCCGAGGTGGTCGAATGCTTCGCGGACATAGGAGATCCGGGCGAGATCCCAGTACGCGCCGACAGCCGTTTCGGCCAGGACGGCGGTCACGGGAATCCAGCGGGCGAGCTTCAGGGCGCGGGTCATCGAGGTGCGATTCATGTCTTTCACTCCTGGTGGTAGTTAGGGCGGGTCACGCGGCGTGCGCGTAGCCGGAGGCGGTGGCGGCGCGATGGATGGCCGCGGCCAGTCGGGCGTTCTCGGGGGCATTGAAGGCGAAAGCGGCGCGGCGCCGGGTGTATCCGTAGGTGAGGCCGATATGCGGGTCGGCGAATCCGTCCGACCCCGCCGACCCGGCGTGCCCGAAGGCGTGCACACCCAGGAACGGGTGCATCAGCCCCTTGGCTTCGAAACCCAGCGTGTACGGCGCTTGCCCGCGTACGAGATCGGCACCACTGGAATGGATTTCGGAGATCGTCTCGATGGTGTCCAGGGTGAGCAACGGTGGCCTGCCGTCAACGCCGCAGATCGCCGCCGCGTACATCCGGGCCAGCCCACGAGCACTGCCGACGCCGCCCGCCGAAGCCTGTCCGAGCCGCCGCAGCTGCGGGTCGTTGGGCAGCGCCATCACATCGGCCGCGGTGAACCCGCGCGCATTCAGGTTGTAGGAAATGCCGGCCAGGCCGTGCGGGTTGGGAGAATTCGCCGCGAAGGCCGCTTCCATCTCCGGCGTCGCCTGCCAGGGGAGAATGGGCAGGTAGCGGTGGTCCAAGTCTTCGGGCAGGCCCAGATACACATCCAGCCCATACGGGGCACGGATCCGCTGTTCGAACAGTTGCTGCACGGTGCTTCCGGTGATCGCGCGCACCACTTCGCCCAGGATCGCGTACATCACGAATCCGCCGTAGCCGTGCGCGGTACGCGGCGCGAAGTAGGGGCGCTGCCCGATCAGCCGTTCCGCGATGACGCGTTCGTCGGCGAGTTCGGCGACGGTGAAACCGCCTGCCACGCCGATGATTCCGGCGCGGTGGGTCAGCACATCGCGCACGGTGATGTGCTCTTTTCCGGCGGTGGCGAATCGCGGCCAGTAGTGCGCGACCGTCTGATCGACGTCGAGGACACCGTCCTGGATGAGCATCGCGATCACCAGACCAGCCGCACCCTTGCTCGACGAATGCAAGCCGGTCAGCGTGGTATCGGTGACCTCGGCGCCGGCCCACAGATCGACCACCGGACGCCCACGCAGGTAGGCGGCCAACTGTGCTCCGGACTGCCCGTTCTCCTCCGCGACGACGGCGGCGAACTCCTCCCGTACCTGCTCGAACCCTTCGGCGACAGTGCCGTGGACCTCTGTCGTGCTCATAGTGTTTCCCTTCGCTCGCGCCGGACTCGAGGGCCCGGCAGCCGCTGCTGATCGGCTTCTGATGCACTGACGTACGGCGCTCGGAAAACGTGACCGCAAGATGTGAAAAGCCAGGTAGGAGCCCATTTCCAGGTCTCGGCCTGCCGAACACCGAGCCGCACCGCCATCCGCCCCGAAATGGGAACGGTCACCTTTGCCGCCGCCGGTTCGTCATCGGTATGAAGGGACGTGAACGAGGAGGACCCGTGGACGAAGAGCAATTCCTGGCCGACCGGTTCGAGGAGCACCGCATGCATCTGCGCTCGGTGGCCTACCGGATGCTCGGCTCGGTCAGCGATGCCGACGACGCGGTGCAGGAGGCCTGGCTACGTCTGGCCCGCACCGACACCAGCGACGTCGGCAACCTCGGCGGTTGGCTGACCACCGTCGTCGGACGGGTCTGCCTCGATATGCTGCGCTCGCGCAAGGTCCGGCAGGAAGAGCCGCTGGAGAATCTGCCCGATCCGGTGATCACGGCGCCCTCCGGGCAGGGCCCGGAACACGAAGCGCTGCTTGCTGATTCAGTGGGGCTGGCGTTGCTCGTCGTGCTGGAATCGCTGAGCCCCGCCGAACGCCTGGCCTTCGTGCTGCACGATATGTTCGCCGTGCCGTACGAGCAGATCGCTCCGATCGTCGATCGCACGCCGCAGACCGCCAAGAAGCTCGCCAGTCAGGCCCGTCGCCGGATCCAGGGCGAAGCTCCCGTACCCGATGCCGATCTACCCCGTCAGCGCCGCGTGGTCGACGCCTTCCTCGCCGCTGCGCGTGACGGCGAGTTCGACGAGTTGGTACGCATCCTCGATCCCGACGTGGTGCTGCGCGCCGACGCCGGCGACCTGCGCGTGCTCCGCGGCCGCACCCTCGTCGGCGCACAGGCCGAGACGTTCCACCGCATGGCCACCCTGTGCGTCACCCACCCCGCCGTCATCAACGGCGGCGCCGGACTGGTCAACACGATGGACGGCGAGCCCTTCTCGATCATGAGCTTCACCGTCGTCGGCGACCGCATCACCGCGATCGACATCCTGTCCGACCGGGAGCGGCTGGGGGCCTTGGATTTGAGTGCTGTGCTGGGATGAGTTCGCGGTGGGTGGCACCGCGGACCTCAGGCTCAGTCGAACGGGGACTTATCGATCGAGCACCCGGTGTTCTTCGGCGGCAGCTGACCGGTGAACAGGTAGTCGCGCTTGACCCGTTCGGCGCAGCTGCTCGGCACATACATGCTGCTGTGCCCCGCGCCTTCGATGACGACCACTTGCGCGTCGGCGAGTTGGGCGGCGCCGGCGAACGCACCGGCCAACGGTGTCGCGGGGTCGAACCTGGTGTTGAGCACCAGGATCGGTGCGGCGGTGCGGCGGTTCCACGGGCCGGTGTACCGGTCGGCGTCATGGCCTTGCCAGAACGCGCAGCCGACGCTGCTGTATGCGGCGATCCGGCCGAAGTAGGGAACGCGCTGGTCTTCGGCGATCGCCGCGCGACTGTAGGCGGCCGGGTCGGTCGGGACGGTGCTGTCGCTGCATTGGATCGCGTGGAACGCCTCGGTCCGGTTGCCTGCGTACGAGGTGTCGCGGGCGACGGGCAGCAATCCCGGGACGGTGGTGCCGGCGTCGAACAGCCGCTGCAACAGCACGGCCAGGTCCGGGTAGTTCGACGATTGCGACAGGCTCGCCGCGGCGCCGATCACCGAGGCGTAGGTCCACGCCTGACCGTCGAGCCGGATCGGCGCCAGCCGAGCACGTTCGGCCAGCGCGATCCATTTCAGCTTCGGATCGCCCGCCGAGAACGCGCACCGGGGCCCGGCTTCGGCACATTGCCGCAGAAACGCGTCGAAGGTCGCCGCGATCCCTGGTGCCACATTCTGCCGGGCGTCCAGCGGCACCGAAGTCCCTTGTCCACCATGCCCGTTGACGTTCCCCTCGAAGTCCATCGACCCGTCGAACGCCATCGCCCGCACCCGGCTGGGGAACATATTCGCGTAGATCGCGCCGACCTGCGTGCCGTAGGAGATGCCGTGGTAGGTGAGCTTGTCGTCGCCGACCGCGCGGCGCAACAGCTCGAGGTCGCGGGCGGTGTTCGCGGTGGAGGCGTGATCCAGGATCGGGCCGGCCTGCTGCTTACACCGATCCGCAAATTCCTTGGACCAGGCGAAGTACGCGGCCTCGTCACCAGGGGCCGTCGGCAGTTCGGGCATGGACCCGAGGAACGTCAGCTGCTCGGCCTCGTTCGCGAAGCAGTTCACCGGCGCACTCTGCCCGACTCCGCGCGGATCCCACGACACCAGGTCGAACCGCGCCCGCAGCTCCTCCGAGAACAGCCACGGCCATCGTCCCCGTTCGCGCAGTCGCTCCACCCCGGACGGGCCGGGCCCGCCGAAGTTCACGAACAGCGTCCCGATCCGCCGGCCGGGATCCGATGCGGGCAGCTTGACCACCGCCAGGTCGATCTGTGCACCGTGCGGCTCGCGGTAATTCAACGGCACCTGCGCAGAAGAACATTCGAATCCGTCCGCGCAATCGGTCCAGTGCAGTGCGGGTGTTTCCGCCGCTTCCGCCAGCCGGTCGATATAGGGGTCGGCCCGGCTCTCCGCCGACGCCACCGGCGACCCGAGCGCGGCGACCCCGGCCACCAGCGCACACACCGCACCCCGGACCCAGCGAGAACGCGTGGTTCCCAACCGCAGAACCAACGACAAGTCCTCCCGTGCACAGATCACCGAACACAGGTGATCCTGTCACAGCGGGGCGGTGCCGACAGTGCGGGCTTTCTCACCCTTGACGAAATCAACTGGCGATCAGTGGCCCATCACATTCGCTGCCGCCTATCCCTTTCCGACAGCTTGCGCGTTGCCCGATCCCCGTTCCGGCAGCTGCGGGTTCCCGTTCGGGCGGCGCCTGCGCAGCCCGATCCTGCGGCCGGCACGATGAGTTCAGCCGACGCCCGAGGAGCCGAAACTACCGCAGAACGAGCCGGTACACGGCGGCGGCTCTTCCGCTCCGGGAAGCGACTGCCAGCTGATGTGGACGACCCCGTTGGCCTTGCCGGTTCCCGAAGTCCCCTGGTAATAGCGGACATCGGCGGCGCCGGGTTCGGCATACGAACGCCCACCACCGCCACCGCCACCACCGCCGGAGTCGCTGGCGACGCTCGCTCCGTGCCCACGGCCGCCGCCGTTGTAGCCGCCACCGCCGCCACCGCCCGCGCCGCCCTGGGAGCTGCCCGCCGGGGCGTCGGTGCCGTGGCCGCCGTGCTTGGAGTTGTTGCATCCGCTGCCGGGTGGACGTCCACCGCAGCCGCCCGAACCGCCGTCGCCGATATCGGAATTGCCGTCACCGCTGTTGCCGTCGTGGGCTGGGTTCCCGCCCGCCCCGCCGTCGCCGCCGGCGCCATCGCCTGCACCGCTGTTGCCGCCGGCGCCGCCGCCACCACCGGCTACGACGAGGTAGCTCTTGCCGACCGGCGCGTGCGTTCCGCATGGGCTTAGCGTCGATTCGACCGCGGTGGAACCGCCGCCACCGCCGCCGGAGGCGCCACCCGAGCCAGGTGCGGTGCCGTGCCTGCCGCCGTGCCCGTCACCGAATCCGCCGTTGTCATGGCCCCATTGCCCGACCGTGACGGCCAGTTCGGTGCCCGGCCGGACGTCGACTGTCGCGGTCACACCGCCACCCGCGCCGCCGATGCCGGTGTCACCGAAATGCCCGCCTCCGCCGCCGACCGCGTCGATGGTCACCGAGGTGACTCCCGCTGGGACGCAGAAGTATTCGGTGTGCCCGCGGAATTCGAAGGTCTGGTATCCGATCTTGCCGGTGGTCAGAACCACCGAACCATTGCCCGAACTCGTACTGCTGCTGAAGACGTGATCGCGCACGCGCGCGCTGTCGACGTAGGACAGCCCGCCCCCGCCGCCGTCGCCGCCACCGTTCAGGTTCGGCCCGCTGCCGAGCTTGCCGCCCTTACCCGCGCGATAACCGCCGCCACCACCGCCACCGGCACCGCCGGGCGCGTACGGCGGTGTACTCCCGCCCGACGCGCCCGCCTCGCCATGTGTGCTGTTCAGGCAGCCACCGCAGGTTTCGGGCCCTGAACTGTTGCCGCCCACCGCACCTGCGCCGGCGGGGTTGCCGCCGTTGCCGCCCGCCCCGCCGGGACCCCCATTGCCCTCATGAGAGGAGCCGCCTCCACCGCCACCCCCGCCCGCGACGACGAGCGGGGTCTCGCCCGACATGACCGCGGTGGCGCCACCGCCACCACCGCCATCGCCGGCATTCGGCGCGGGTTGTTCACCGCGCGCGCCACCACGGCCGTAGCCCGACTGTCCACCGTCGGCCCCACCTTCGCACCCCACATAGATGGTGAGAATCTCGTGCGGCTCCACCGAGATCGTCCCCGTCGTCACCCCACCGAACCCGCCCCGGGTGCCCTCACCGACGTTCTGTTGCCCAGCCCCGCCCTTCGCCAGCACCGACAGCTCCCGCACGCCCTCGGGCACCTGATACGTCTGCCCGCTGTCACCAGCGCACTCGAACCGCTGACTGCTCGGCGCCTGCGCTTGGGCCTGCGGCGGCGCGAGTGCGACGCCCCACGCCGCAGTCAGCACGGCACAACCCGCGAGTACGGAAACTCGTGAACCCGACAACAAGCTGGACATGATTCCACCTCATCGAGCGGCATATGGTGCACCGACCGTACGCTCAACCGGCGGTTTCCAGCGGGAACCTGGTCATGCGGCGGGCGTGTCGGGGTGTATCGGAGCTGACCCACCAGTGGGTGCGAGCTCGCTGGCGATGGGCTGGTCGGACCCAGATCTGTGCGGGCTGTCGGGCCGCCGCGCTGCGGGCCAGCGCGCGGTGAACTCGTTGGGGACGAGCTGCGCAATCCGAGCGAGATCGTTGCCGGTGTCCGGCGTAATCGGTCCAGGCGCGACCGGCGCCCTCGGCCCGGCGGGGCCGCGCGGTGTTCTCGACCGTGATCGGCGTGCGAAGCCCGCTCACGATGGGCTGGTCGGACCTGGTCCTGTGTGTGGGCGCGGTCGCGCCGCCGATCGGTCGGTTCAGCGCGCGGTGAGCTCCGGTTCGTTGGGCATGAGCTGGGCGATCTCGGCGAGATCGTCTCCGGCGTCCGGGGTGATCGCCCCGGGCGCGACCGGCTGCCCCTGGGCCGGGTGGGGCCGGACGGCGTTCTCGATCGTGTTCGGCGTGCGACCCGCCGCCTGCGTGTCAGCCGCCATCTGGCCGGGCGCGATGCCCTCTGGCTCCTCGGCCGGTACCGCAGGCACATCGGGATGTTCGGCGCCCGAGGAGCGCTCGGCGGTCTGGTCATCCGGCGTGGCAGCGGCCGGTTCCGTCGAGCGTGCAAGCGGCTGGACCTGCTCGCTGTTCTTGAGCCGCTGCAACGTCTTTCGCACGGCCGCTGCGAGCCGGGCGTCCAGCTCGGCCTCACCTGGATCAGTTTGGTCAGTGTCCGGATCGCGGGTGTTGTTCTCCGCGGCGAGCTGCTCGGTCGGCACCGGTGTCGTGGCCAGCCACAGCTCGGTGAACGGGGCGGCGGGCACCTGCGGGGTGGGGTCTGCCTTGGCGTCGGTCCGTGCGCCGGACTGCTCCGGTTCAGAGGCGGACTGTCGCTCGCGAGGGCCCTCTGTTCCGGCGGTTGCCGCCGGCTCCGCTGCCGCTGCCTCGGAGGTCGCGGCACCATGCTCGGGCGCACCGTTTCCGGCCGGGTGCGATGGGTCCGCATCGGCTGGTGGCTCAGGGTCTGTTGCAGCACGAGCCGTCGCGGGCGCCACTTCGAGGATGCTCGGCAGGATCTGGTTCCCCGCTCCGCCGACGCGGGTGAGCGCGGCCAACCGCTCCTGAAGATCTTCCTTGTCGGGCACCGCGGCCGTCGCTTGCTCGATCGCGCGCCCATATCTCTCGGCGACCAATCGGTGCGTCACCAGCGCGACGCCGATCATGATCGGCGCGATCGCATGGATGCCGATCCCCGTGATGTCGCCCGCCTTGAAGTACGGGAAGGTATTCAGCGCGATACTCGCCGTCAGCAGGACCCCCTCTACGGTGTAGACCTGCCACAACCGGTCGATCACACCCCATTCGGCGGTGTCGCCGGTGGAGAGCATCAGCGCCACGAGCACCGCGCTGATCAGGGCTTCCAGCCCGTACGACAGCCAGAACATCGGGTTGGTCACCCCGCCGGTGGGTGCGATGTTCTGCTGCACCGTCACCGCCGAGAACAACATCGAGAACGCGACCACCCCGGCGAGCAGCCCCAGCACCCGTGGCTTGCGCTGATGCAGCCGAGCCACCTTCGCATGCGGACTGCTGCTGTGCCGCTGCTCCCCGATCGCCTGCGCGGCCCGCAGCAGATCCGCCGCCTCCCGCTCGGCCAGTTCGGCCGCCGTCCGCCGCACACGCTCCGCGGCATCCGCGGCCGCCTGAATCCGTGCCCGCTGCTCATGCCGTTCGTAATCGCGCACGAGCTCGGCCAGCTCACGCGCCGCCGCGAGCTCACGCTCGGACAGCGCCTCCAGCAGCGCCGGATCATCCTGGTGCGCGAGCCGCTCATGCGCGATCTGCACCCGATCCGGCAACGCACCGGCCATCAAGTCATCCACCTGCGGCGCCGCAGCAGGCGCCTGGGTCGCGAAACGACGGAGCATCAGCATCGAACCTTTCCGGCGAACGAGTGTTCCAGACGCGGTGCGCCGGTCACGACCCGGATGCCGTCATCCGCGCTCGCCCGCGACCAGCACCGAACCCGACCCGGAAAGATATGCCGTCCTCTCGAACTACGCTGGACTTCGCCGATATCGGCCATCTCCCGGCAGCCGTTGTCGGCAAGGCATCGAGAACACCGACTCTCCGCTCCGATCCCCGCCTTCCGCCTCGCTCACTAACCGCAATCATTGATAGCATTGATTGCATGGCTGCCATAACGATCCGCGATCTCGACGACGACGTCAAAGAACGGCTGCGGCGGCGAGCTGCTGCTCATGGCCGAAGCATGGAGGCCGAGGCGCGCGCGATCCTGTCAGATGCCGTCAAGCCAAAGCTTCTGCTGCGCGAACTGTACGAACGCAGTCGACCGTACGCAGCGGAATTGGAACTCCCCGAACAACCCGAGGCAGGAGCAGCGTCGCTGTGATCATCGCCGATACCAACGTTGTATCGGAGCTGTTCAAGCCCACCCCCGATCCTCGTGTCATCGCGTGGCTGGAGAACGCATCCGACGTGACGATCACGGCGGTGACGGTTGGCGAGATCTGGGCAGGCATCGAGAACTTGCCGGACGGGCGGCGAAAGACCGGGCTGCGGGAACTCGCCGAGGACCTGTTCAGCGAGTTCGGCGCGGAGATCCAGGACTACGACTTCGCGGCGGCCCACATCTACGGCCAGATCGTTTCAGCCCGCCGCCGACTCGGCCGTCCGATCGGCTATGCCGACGCCCAGATCGCGTCCATCTGCGCCGCCAACGGATGGCCCGTCGCCACGCGAAACGTGAAGGACTTCACCGATATCGGTATCGAGGTGATCAACCCGTGGGATGGTTGATCACCATCCGGCGGCCGCGAGGCCCGCAGGGCTCGACATCAGCCGATCCGGCCTAGGCGGCCAGGGCCAGCTCGGCCGACCCGAACCTGCAGGTGGAACCTGCCCGCCTGATCAATCGGCCAACGGCTCCGGCAACCTCACCCGGCTGCTCCAGAATCACCGAATGCCCGGCCCCGTCGATCATCACGAAATCCGCGTAGTCGACGGCGGCGGCTATGGCGACCGAATGCGACGGTGGGGTCATCAGGTCGGCGGAGCCGCAGAGGATCAGCGTCGGGATCTTCGACAGGGCCGGCAGGACGGCGGTGCGGTCGTAGGTGATGAACGCGCTGAGGAAGCTCGCCATCGTGACGATCGGCGTCTCGTTGTGCATCGCGTAAGCCAGCGCCAACACGCGGGCGCTGACCTTGCGGTTGCCGAATTCGGCAGTGCGGATGACGGGCGCGAAGATCTTGCACGCCGCTCGCTTGGCCCGCTGCATCAGGCGCGGTGCGCGGCGGACGGCGGCTTGGAAAGCGGCGATGATCGGGTGCTGGAGCAGCCGGCCGAAGCCCGCGTCGGCGAGGCCGCTGGCGGCGGTGGCGATGAGGCCGACGCCGACGATCCGGGTGCCGATTTCCTGCGGGTTCTGGGCGACGTAGGTCAGCACCGTCATCCCGCCCATCGAGTGCCCGACCAGGACGATCGGGCCGGTGGGAGCGACGGCTTCGAGCACTGTGCGCAGGTCGTGGCCGAGCTGATCGAGGTTGTACGTCCCGCTCGACGCAGCCGCCGAATCCCCGTGCCCACGGTGGTCGTAGCAGACCACCCGAGCCTCGGGATTGTCCCGCAGCAGCGCATCCCGAACATCGGTCCACGACTCGCTGCGCAGGCAGTGCCCATGAACGAGGACAACCGTCAGCTCCGCATCCGGGCGCCCGGACTCGCGCACCGCGAGCGCCACCCCGTCATCGGTCGAGACAACGGCACGACGCTCTGCCGAGCGGGCATTCATGCTGATGATCGACATCGGAGCCTCCGGTCCACGTGCGCTGACGTGGTCTACTCTGCGCCGATCCGGCCGCCATCAGCAGCGCCCCGAGTGCTGTGTTCGCTCCCCCGAAGGGTGCGCAGAACACCACCTAGGTGTCGAGCAGTGGCCTTATGCAAGGCGACCGCTCGAGGCGAACTGATCGATGCCGAGCGGCCCCTACCTCCGGGCGGCTTCGCTGGAACCCCCGGTCGAAGATGTTCAATATTCCTACATGTTCAATTAAAATGAACAACATGCCAGGCCGAACACAGCCTCCCGAGACCCCCGGCCCCTTCGCGGAGGTGGGTGCAGAATCTACGATCGAACGCTCTTTAGCCGAGGCGCTCGCTGAGTATTCCGTGGAGCTGGACGTCCAGCGCTGGCTGTCGCCCCGGACCGCTGTCGCCACCGTTCGTCGCTACGGCGTCGAGGCGACCTACCAGATGGTGTGGTTGCCACACGCGACCTTGTCCGAACTGGCACGGGTCGAGCAGAAGGATGACTCTCATCGGCTCCTGGTCGCCGGCCGACGCATCACCAGCCGCACCGCCGACGCCCTGGTGGCCGCGGGCATCGACTACGTCGACTACGCCGGAAATACGCATCTGGACTTCGAACCGGTACTCATCGATGTCCGTGGGCGCCATAGTCCTGCCAAGGAGCCTGCTCCGCGCGCCGCGGATGCCAACCTTTTCAGCACCAAGCGGATGCAGGTGCTTTTCGCGCTACTCACGTGGCCCGAACTAGTGGGACAGCCGATTCGGCGGATCGCCGAAGTCGCCGGGACATCGGTCGGAATCACGCAGTCGACGCTGGACATCCTGAAAGGTGCCGACTACGTGATCGAGCGATCGCTTCATCGCCGCGATGAGCTGATCGAACTCTGGTCCGCCGCATTCCGAACCGCGCTCCTGCCGAGTCTGCGGACCCTCTCGTTCGAAGGAGATATCAAAGGCTGGAGTGCCACTCCGCGCTATCTCGTGAGCGGTGAGTTCGCTGTTGAAACGATCCGCCATCCGGGAACTCTCACCATCTATTCCGAACACTTCGACCTCGCTGATGCCGCCCGATACCGCTGGAAGCGATCGGACGAGCCGAATATCGAGATTCGCCACAAGTTCTGGAGATCCCCCGAAGGTGCGTTTATCCCGACAACGCACGGACCCTTTGCCGAGAACACAGTTCCTCCACTACTCGTCTACGCAGATCTATTGGCCTCCAACGAGGCACGACAAGCCGAGGTGGCGCAGAATCTGAGGAGCGAACAGGTTGTTTGATCCGAACCGTATCGACGGTCCGTCATTGGACCTGGTCGACAGGGTTGTGGTGGCACTGGTCACCGAAAAGAAGGCCGACGATACCTCGATCATGGTCGTCGGTGCGCAATGCCGCGATCTGCTGCACATTGGTTTCGGGCGCAACGACTTACTCAGGCGCACCGACGACGTCGATATCGCGATCGCGGTGTCCGGTGACACCGAGTACCGAAGAATCATCGCGGACCTGCCCCGCTCGGGGACGACTGATATCCGCTATGCGATCGCCGGACTCTCGGTCGATGTCGTTCCTTTCGGCGACATCGAAGACCCCGCCGGAACAACCTCCCTACCAGGTCGGCGGGAGTCTATTGATGTCTTCGCATTCCGGGAGGTATTCACACATTCGATCGAGTTGCGACTGCCGAGCGGCTACCGAGTGCGCATTCCCACGCCCGCAGGCTACGCCGTGCTCAAAGTGAAGGCGTGGTGCGATCGCTCGGCGAATGGCGAGTACAAGGACGCCGGCGACATCGCCACAGCATGCGCCTGGTATCAGAGCGACGCCGACATTCTGGCGTCACTGTATGAAGCACACACCGACTTGCTGATCGGTGCCGAATTGGACGTCGACGCGGCTTCCCTACATCTGCTCTGCATCGAGATGGCGAGCATTCTGGGCGCCACCCGGCTCGCTGAACTCTCGGCAGCATGGGCCCGGACCGACCGAGCACTCCTGGCCCATCATTTCGCTCGTCATCAGTCGAGGTCCCGCCCTGACCACAACGCAGCCCGAAAAGCACTTCGCGCCCTGGACTACTTACTCGTCAGCTGACAGATCGCAATGATACGAATTCGGCCGCGGTGACCCGGACCTACACGTTGAAGCGGAACTCGACCACGTCACCATCGACCATGACGTAGTCCTTCCCTTCCATCCGCACCTTGCCCGCGGCCTTGGCAGCCGCCATGGACCCGGCTTCGACGAGGTCGTCGTACGCAACGACTTCGGCCTTGATGAACCCACGCTCGAAGTCGGTGTGGATGACGCCGGCGGCCTTCGGCGCGGTGTCGCCCTGGTGGATGGTCCAGGCCCGAGCTTCCTTCGGACCGGCTGTCAGATACGTCTGCAATCCGAGGGTGTGGAAGCCGGCGCGGGCGAGGGAGTGCAGGCCGGGTTCGTGCTGGCCGATGGATTCGAGGAGTTCGGCGGCGGATTCGGCGTCGAGTTCGAGGAGTTCGGCTTCCACCTTGGCGTCGAGGAAGACCGCGTCGGCGGGGGCTACGGAGGCCTTCAGTTCGGCGATCTTCGCGTCGTCGGTGAGGACGGATTCGTCGGCGTTGAAGACGTAGAGGAAGGGCTTGGTGGTGAGCAGGGAGAGTTCTTTGAGGAGCTCGGTGTCGACCCTGTCGGCGGCGGCGAAGAGGGTGGTGCCGCTGTTGAGGATTTCCTGGGCGGCCTTGGCGGCGTCGGCGACGGGCTTGCGGTCCTTTTTGACCTTGGCTTCCTTGTCCAGGCGGACGACGGCCTTTTCCAGGGTTTGCAGGTCGGCGAGGATGAGCTCGGTTTCGATGACCTCGATGTCGGCCGAGGGGTCGACGCGACCGTCGACATGGACGACGTCGTCATCGGCGAACACGCGCACGACCTGGCAGATGGCGTCGGCTTCGCGGATGTTGGCGAGGAACTTGTTGCCCAGGCCCGCGCCCTCGGACGCGCCCTTGACGATGCCGGCGATGTCGACGAAGGAGACGGTGGCGGGCACGATGCGCTCGGAGCCGAAGATCTCGGCCAGCTTGTCCAGGCGCGGGTCGGGCAGCGGGACCACCCCGACGTTCGGCTCGATGGTCGCGAACGGGTAGTTCGCGGCCAGCACGTCGTTGCGGGTCAGCGCGTTGAACAGCGTCGACTTTCCGACGTTGGGCAGGCCGACGATTCCGAGGGTGAGACTCACGCGGATGCCTCGCTGCGCTCGGCATCCGCGTACGTCTGGGACGCTGTGTTTACTGGTTCCCTCGCAAGCTCGCTCACGGGAACAAGAGTCTACGCGGGTCTCACCCCTCGACCGTTCAGGGGATCAGCACGACCTTGCCGAGGTTGGCCCGCTTCTCGATGACGGTGTGCGCGGCGGCCGCGTCTTCCAACGCGAACTCCTCGTGCACCGCCGGATGCAGCAGCCCGGACGCGAAGTACTGCCACAGTTCCTGACGCCAGTGCTCGTAGACGTCGGGCTGTTCGCGCGCGATGCGGGCGATCTGGAATCCGGTCACCGATTTGGCGCCCGAGAGCAGGTCGAAGGCTTCGACGGTGCCTCCGCCGGAGCTGTAGGCGACCATGCGTCCACCGGTGCGTACCGCGGCGAGGGCGGGTGCGAGCAGCTCACCGCCGACGGCCTCGAGGGCGTAATCGACGGGCGCGCCCCACGCGGAGTCCTCATAAGCGACGACCTCGTCGGCACCGAGCCCCCGCACGAACTCGGCCTTGGCGGGATCGGACACCGCACCGACCACCCGCGCCGCACCCCGGACCCGGGCCAGCTGCACAGCCAGATGCCCGACACCGGACGCCGCCGCGGTGACCAACGCCGATTCACCCTCGACCGGATTCGCCGCATCGAGCGCGCCCAACGCCACCAGCCCGGTGCGGACCAGCGCCACCGCGTCGACCGCCGACGCGCCGTCAGGAATCGGCGAAGCCATCGCCACCGACAACAGCGCGTATTCGGCGTAACCGTGCCCGAAGACCAGGCCGGTCACTCGGTAGCCGGGTGCGTAGTTCTCGACCCCTTCGCCGACGGCGACCACTTCACCGGCGATCTCGCCACCCAGCGGAATCGGGTCGCGCTGTTCGCGCACCTTCCGCACCACCGGCAGCGTCACCCCGACGGCTTCGACGCGGACGAGCAATTCGCCCGGACCGGGCGTCGGCACATCGACCGAGACGATCTCGAGCACCTCGGGACCCCCGCTGTGCTGGTATTGCACCCGCCGCATCACACCTCCAGGCTTGGTTCAGGAGCGGTAACGGTAACCACATAACGGCGCCACCTCACATACCCAACTACCCCCGAGTGCGCCATCTCACGCCCGCCGCGGGCCGGTAGAGAGGCACGTCACGCGACTGTCGGCGTGTCCGAAAGCTCTTGCGTGGCGTGTCGCGCGGCGTAGCGTCGATGCCATGGCTCCGATCTCGGAGGTGGTGACGGCGCGGCCGGCGCCGGGGCTGACGGCGTTCATCGACCGCTATATCGGCTACCGGATGACGGGGTATCCGCCCGGTCTGCATCGTGGGCTGCCGTCGCGGCATATGACGTTCATCGTGGCGATCGGGCCGACCATCGACGTCGTCACCCAGACCGATGCGAAGCAGGCGCCGGCCGACTACCGCTGCGTGCTGAGCGGATTGCAGCCGGGGCCGGCGGCGATCGCGCACAACGGGACCCAGGAGGGTGTGGCGATCGAGCTGACGCCGCTGGGCAGCCGGGTGTTGTTCGGTATGCCCGCGGGCGAACTCTGGAACCTCTCGGTGGAGTTGTCGGATGTGACGGGCCCGGTGGCGCAGCAGTTGGCCGAGGAACTGCATCTGCACGCGCAGTGGCCGCGCCGATTCGAAGCCTGCGATCGCGTGCTCACGAAACTGGCCCATCCGGACCGGTTGGTGTCGCCGGAGTTGAGCTGGGCGTGGCGGGCGGTGGTCGGCTCCGGCGGGACGCTGCCGGTGGGTCCGCTGGCCGAGCGAATCGGCTGGAGCCGACAGCATCTGACCCGCCGGTTCGGCGCGGAATTCGGGCTCAGCCCCAAGCTCGCCGCGCGGATCGCCCGATTCGATCGGGCCAAGGCGATGCTGGCGCGCACGCCGTCGTTCGTCAGCATCGCGCAGATCGCGGCGACCTGCGGTTATTACGACCAGGCGCATCTGAATCGGGACTTCGCGGAGCTGGCCGGATGCAGTCCGACCACCTGGCTGGCCGAGGAGATTCCATCCGTCCAAGACCCGGAGCTACCCGGCGAGTGAGGCTGAAGCCATGACTACGCCAACTTCCACCACCACCCACGTCTGGCCGTGCCTGGCCTTCCGGGATGCCCGGGCGGCGGCGCAATTCCTCACCGATGCTTTCGGTTTCGAGCTCACGGCGCTGTATGCGCGCGAGGACGATCCGTCCGTCGTCGAGCACGGCGAAATGCGCTGGCCGGCCGGCGGCGGCATCATGTTCGGCTCCACCGGCCGCAATGACAGCGAGTTCGGGCAGCGTCCAGCGGGCGCGGCCTCGCTGTATCTGGTGTGCGACGACCCGGACGCCCTCTACGAACGCGCCGCGAAGGCGGGCGCGCGCATCGTGCGCGAGATGCGCGATGAGGACTACGGTTCGCGCGGTTTCAGCGCCGCCGACCCGGAGGGCAACCTCTGGAGTTTCGGCACCTACGCCGGCGAATGACCAGCGCGCGACCCGCCGCCGCGCGGGTCGCGTTCTATTCCCGATGTGCGAGTTCCCACAACCGCGTGCGATAAGTGGACCGCAGTCCGCTTGATTGTTACGGTCGGTCATCGAAGCGAGAAGGTTTCATCCGAACGCACAGGAGACTCGATGACCACCACCCAGCCGACCGACCTGCTCGAGCTCGACGCCGCCGCCCAGGACCTGCTGTTCCGCGAGGCGCGCACCGCCAACACCTTCACCGACGAGCCGGTCGCCGACGAACAGATCCAGGCCATCTACGACCTGATCAAGTGGGGTCCGACCTCGATGAACCAGCAGCCGCTGCGCGCGGTGGTGCTGCGCTCGCCCGACGCCCGCGCCCGGCTGGTACAGCACATGGCCGAGGGCAACAAGGACAAGACCACCAAGGCACCGCTGACCGTGGTCCTGTTCGCCGACAACAACTTCCACGAGCACCTGCCCACGATGTTCCCGCATATGGAAGGCGCCAAGGACTTCTTCGCCGACGAGGCCTACCGCGAGCATTCGGCCAAGCTCAACGCCGCCCTGCAGATCGCCTACTTCATCGTCGGCATCCGCGCCGCCGGCTTGGCCGCCGGTCCGATGAACGGCTTCGACCATGCCGCCGTGGAGAAGGAATTCTTCCCCGAGGGTGGCCACCACGCGCTGGTCGCCATCAATATCGGCAAGCCCGGCCCGGACGCCTGGTTCCCGCGCAGCCCGCGGTTCGAGGCGAAGGACGTCATCACGACGCTCTGAGCGGCATCGCGATGTGCAGGTGTGGGCCCGTTGGTGCGGGCCCACCCGTCTGTCCGGACCTGCACCGCGAGCCGGGGGCGACGATGAACGATGACCCCAGCGCCGCAGCTATTGGGCTGTGTCCACGCCACTGTGCGGTCGACGGACCCAGCGTGACCGGGCGCGTGGCGGCAAAGGCGTTCAGGACGATCTGGCTATCGCAGCAGGCCGACGCCCTCGAGTCGCCACGTGAGGAGCTCGCGCGAACTCAACGTCCACCCAGCCCCGACAGAGCGATCCCGCGGATGAAGGCCCGCTGGGCGACGGCGTACAGCAGCAACAGCGGCAGCAGGATCAGCATCGACGTGGCCATGAGGATCGGCCACTTGGTGTGATACTGCCCTTGCAGGCGGACCAATCCCAGTGTGGCGGTGGCGATCTCGTCGCGCTGGATCATCACCAGCGGCCAGAGGAAATCGTTCCAGACCGTGATCCAGGTGAGTACGGCGAGCACCATGAGCGCGGGCCGGACCTGTGGGAGCAGGACGCGCCAGTAGATCTGCCAGGTGGTGCAGCCGTCGAGGATGGCGGCTTCCTCGAGTTCGGCGGGCAGCGTCAGGAAGAACTGGCGCATCAGATAGGTGCCGAAGGCGCTGCCGAAGACGCCGGGCACGATCATCGCCCAGGGGGTGTCCACCCAGCCGAAGGCACGCATGAGCAGGAATTGCGGGATGAGGGTGACTGTGAGCGGCACCATCAGTGTCGCCAGGTAGGCCAGGAACAGCGTCTCACGACCGCGAAAAGGCAAGCGCGCGAAGGCGTATCCGGCCAGTGAGCAGAAGAAGACCTGACCGGCCGTCACGCATGCGGCATAGACGGTGGTGTTGAGCAGCATCCGGCCGAGCGGGAGCAGATCGAATACTTCGGTGTAGTTCGACCACTGCGGATCGGCGGGGATCGGTGCGGGATCCGTGACGGCGCCCTCGCTTTTCAGCGATCCCGACAACGCCCACAGGATCGGCGTCAACGCTGCCCACGCGACGACCACGAGCGCCGCGTACACCCCGGCTCCGGACACCAACCGGCGGACGATCGCGCGATCCATCCGCGCCCCACCGCGATCGCGACGTGACCGCGCAACCCTCACTCGGGCTTCGGAAGGCGAAGTAGTCACAACCGGCACCGCATCGCCTCCCGTGTCCGGGCCGCCCACTCCGCACGACCGACGTGCTCGCCTCGCTCACAGCCACCGCCCGCGTCCCGGTTGCCCGCGCTCATGCCTTGCCGATCTCGATCGCCCGGGTCGCTGCCGCCCAGGTCTCCGCCCGCGGTGTATTCGAGCCCGACGGCGCGATCTGGCGCGGCTCCGCTGGATTCGACACTGGGATGCGGTCCGCCCGTGCGTTCGCGCTCATCCCTCGACCTCGCCTCGCCGCGCATACCGCAGTTGCAGCACCGTCAGCACGAACAATCCCGCGAACATCACCCACGCGAGCGCCGACGCGTACCCGACCTCGTAGAACGCGAAAGCGTGCTGGAACAGCATGATTCCGAGCAGGTAGGTGCCGGTTTCCGGGCCGCCGTTCCCGCCGGTCAGCGCATAGGCCTGGTCGAAGGCCTGGACCGAGTTGATGATCGTGATGACGAAGACGAACGACAGCGGACCGCGGATCAGCGGGATCGTGATCGACCAGAACCGTCTCAGCGCACCGGCGCCGTCGATACGCGCGGCCTCGTACAGCTGCTCGGGCACTCCTTGCATGGCCGCCAGCAGGATGACGGTGGCGAACGGCACGCTCTTCCACACCGTGACGATGCTCAACGACACCAGCGCCAGATCCGGGTCGATCAACCAGGGCACCGGATCGATGCCGAACCAGCCCAGCAGCAGGTTGAGCAGGCCGTCGTCGGTGGTGAAGATGAACCGCCACACCACCGCCATCGCCACCGTGGACGCGACCAGCGGCAGGAACGCGGCCGTGCGGAAGAAGCCGATGCCTGCCACCGCGCGATTCAGCAACGCGGCCACCACCAGCCCTATCGCGACCGTCGGGAGCAGCGTCAGCAGCGTGAAGACCACCGTATTTCGCACGGCGATGAGGAACAGCGGATCCGCGGTGAACAGCCTCCGGTAGTTCGCGAGCCCGACGAACCTCGGCGCACTGAACAAATCCCACGAGAAGAAGCTCAAATAGAGCGACACCACGAGCGGTCCGACCAGGAACACCCCCACCCCCGCCACATTCGCCGCGACAAACCACCGCCCCGCCCGCGCCCGCCGCCGCACCAGTTGCCCGGCGGCGCCCTGCCCGTCCCGCTCGCCGCGACGGCGCGCCGGCCCCAGCCGCGCTTCCTTCGGCTCGCTGTCGGCCTGCGGGCGCTGTCTCGGCTCGGAACCGTCCGTGCCGCTCGCCCGCGCCTCGGCACTCCGAGTTCGCGACTGCCACCGCCGGCCTCCCGCACCGCGGCTCCCCGTCACCGCGTGTCCTTCAACAGCGCATCCACGGTCCGGGTCAGGTCCGGATGTAGCGAGGACGCCGGTGCGGCGCCCCGCAGCACCCGGTTGGCGCCGCGTTCCAGCAGAGCCTGCACCTTGCCCCACTCGGGCGTGACCGGCAGCGCCCGGGAGTGCCTCGGGCCGTCGATCAGCACATCCAGGTGCGTGACATCCCGGTGCGCCGCGGCGAATTCACCGGATCCCAGCACCGATTTCAGCACCGGCACGAACAATCCGGACTCGGCGATGATCGCCTGCCCCACCGGCCCGGTCGCGAACTTCACGAATTCCCAGGCTTGTTCGATGCGCGGGCTGTCGGCGGCGATCGCCAGTCCGGTGCAGCCGACGTCGGTGATCGCGCCCGGTCCGCCGTGCGGTCCCACCGGCAGCACGGTCAGGTCGATGTCGAGATCGTCGTGTCCGGCGAATTCCGAGTACAGCCAGTGCCCGCCCAGCACCATGCCCACCCGCCCGCGCCGGAACAGGTCGGGCGCGGAGACCGATTGCTGATCGGCCACGCGTGGGGCGACCTTGTGCCGCACGGCGAGATCGGCATAGAACTGGAAGCCCGCCGCGAATCGCGGATCGCCCAGGTTGGTGCGGGTCGGCGCGACGGCCGGGGTGAACCAATCGACTCCGTTGTTCATCCCGAAGCAGGCCGCGGAGAAATACGGCACCCACGCGTCGGCGAAACCCCAGCGCCCCTTGCCGTCCCGCGACGTGATCGCCCGGCACGCATCGAGGAACTCCGCGAAGCTCCAGCCCTCGTCCCAGTTCCGTGGGGCCTGAACTCCGGCTCGCGCGAACAGTTCCCGGTTGTAGTAGAGGAACACCCCCGACCACTGCTCGGGCAGCGCGTACTGGCCGCCGCTGTAGCGAAAGGTGTCGTAGAGCGCGGGAAAGCTGTCGCGCCGCAGCGCGGAAGCGTATTCCGGATCGCGGTCGAGCAGCGTATTCAGATCCAGCAGCACGCCGCGTTCGGCCAGCCCGGCGTACAGCAACTCCCACGCCATCATGATGTCGGGACATTTGCCGCCCGCGCAGTAGGTGAGCATCTGCTGCAGGGCGTCCGGACCGGAGACCACCGTGCGAATGCGGATCTCGGGGTGGATCTTGCGGAACTCGTCGATGATCCGACGCCGCACCCGCGCCTCCTCCGGACGGGCGCCGAAGAAGAAGGTCAGCGCGTCGTCGTCGGCGCCGCAGCCGCCGGCCAGCAACGGCGCGGCCAGCGTGGAGCCGAGCAGCGTTCGCCGCCGCACGGGGATGCTCGACAGGGCGGATTCCAGCTCCGGCCTCCTCAGGGCGGATGTGGAGCAGATCAGGCCGCATGGCAGCATACTGGCGGCAACTGAAGAGGGTGACCGCCGACACACGTCGACCACCCGATCGGCCGCGATCACGGCGCACGCGAACCGCCGCGCCGGGCATCACCGATCGGCTACGTTGTCACGTGTTTCAGCATCATCCTGCGCGTTTCACAGGAGAGTAGGCAGATGGCGACCATCGAATATCTGCGGACCGACCCCGATCTGCCGCCCGTCGGCGTGGTCGACCGGTCCCCGATGACTCCGGCCAAGAAGGCGATATTCGCCGGCATCGCGATACTCGGCGCCGCCGCCTGGACGATCCTGGCCATCGCCCGCGGCGAATCGGTGAACGCGGTGTGGATCGTGATCGCGGCGGTCTGCACCTACATCATCGCCTACCGCTTCTATGCGCGGCTGATCGAATACAAGGTCGTCAAACCGCGCGATGACGTCGCAACGCCCGCCGAGATCCTGGAGAACGGCAAGGACTACCTGCCGATGGACCGGCGGGTGCTGTTCGGCCACCACTTCGCCGCCATCGCCGGCGCGGGCCCGCTGGTCGGCCCGGTGCTCGCGGCGCAGATGGGCTATCTGCCCGGCACCATCTGGATCATCGTCGGCGTGGTGTTCGCCGGCGCCGTGCAGGACTACCTGGTGCTGTGGGTGTCGACCAAACGACGCGGGCGCAGCCTCGGCCAGATGGCCCGCGACGAGCTCGGCTGGTTCGGCGGCTGGGCGGCCATCATCGGCATTCTCGTGATCATGATGATCCTGCTGGCGGTGCTGGCGCTGGTCGTCGTCAATGCCCTCGCGCACAGTCCGTGGGGTGTGTTCTCCATCAGCATGACCATCCCGATCGCCCTGTTCATGGGCGTGTACCTGCGGTTTCTGCGGCCGGGCGCGGTCGGCGAGGTGTCGCTGATCGGGTTCGCGCTGCTGATCCTGGCGATCGTCGCCGGCGGCTGGGTCTCGGAGAACGACACCTGGGCGGGCTGGTTCACCTTCCATCCGGTGACCATCTCCTGGATGCTGATCGGCTACGGCTTCTTCGCCTCGGTGCTGCCGGTGTGGTTGCTGCTGGCGCCGCGCGACTACCTGTCGACGTTCATGAAGATCGGCACCATCGGCCTGCTCGCGCTGGGCATCCTGATCACCCTGCCGACGTTGAAGGCCCCGGCGGTCTCGGAGTTCGCGCACACCGGCGCCGGACCGGCCTTCGCGGGCAGCCTGTTCCCGTTCCTGTTCATCACCATCGCCTGCGGCGCGCTGTCCGGGTTCCACGCGCTGGTGTCCTCGGGCACCACACCGAAGCTGCTGGAGAAGGAATCGCACAGCCGGATGATCGGCTACGGCGGCATGCTGATGGAGTCGTTCGTCGCGGTGATGGCGATCATCACCGCCTCGATCATCGACCAGCACATCTACTTCGGTATGAACGCCCCGCTCGGCGCGACCGGCGGAACTCCGGAATCGGCGGCGGCCTACACCAATTCGCTCGGCCTGTCCGGCCCGCCCGCGACGCCCGAGACCTTCAGCAATGCCGCGAGCGAGGTCGGCGAGGAGTCGATCATCTCCCGCACCGGTGGCGCGCCGACGCTGGCCATCGGCATCTCCGAGGTGTTCCACCAGTTCCTCGGCGGGTCGAGCATGAAGTCGTTCTGGTACCACTTCGCGATCATGTTCGAGGCGCTGTTCATCCTCACCACCATCGACGCAGGCACCCGCGTGGCGCGGTTCATGCTCTCCGACGCGCTGGGCAACTTCGCCGGTCCCGCACGCAAATTCAAGGATCCGTCCTGGCGGGTGGGTGCCTGGCTGTGCTCGGCGATCGTCGTCGCGGCGTGGGGCTCGATCCTGCTGATGGGTGTGACCGATCCGCTCGGCGGCATCAATGCGCTGTTCCCGCTGTTCGGTATCGCCAACCAGCTGCTGGCCGCCATCGCGCTGATGGTGGTGCTCACCATTCTGGTGAAGAAGGGCCTGACGAAATGGGCCTGGATTCCCGGTGTTCCGCTGGTCTGGGATCTGATCGTCACCATGACCGCGTCCTGGCAGAAGATCTTCTCCGCGGACCCGAAGGTCGGCTATTGGAAGCAGCACGAGCTCTGCCAGACCGCCCGTGACGCCGGTGAACTCTGCCTGACCGCGAAGACTCCCGAGGATGTGGACGCGGTCATCCGCAACACCTTCATCCAGGGCACGCTCTCGATCGTGTTCGCGGTGCTGGTGCTGATCGTCACCGTGGTCGGCGCCATCGTCTGCTACCGCGCCTGGCGCGCCGGTTCGGCCGAGACCACCGAATCCCCGGAGGAGCCCTCGCGCATCTTCGCCCCGCGCGGATTCCTCCCCACCGCGGCCGAGAAGGAGGTGCAGCGCGAATGGGACGAACTGATCGAGAAGGGCGACGTGAAGGAACCGGGCGCGGCACACGTGAAGGCGCACTGACAGTCGACGCGGCGGTGACCGGTCGGGCGGGCACGTCGTCCGACCGGACCGTCCCACGGGTAACTGAGCAGGGCAGGATCGGGCCCGCCCGCGGCCGGGGCCGTGCGCTTCTCGGGGCCGTGCGCGGGGTGCTGTGGTACTTCGACTCCGTGCTCGGTGGCCAGGACTATCAGCGCTACGTCGCGCACCTGCGGCGCCAGCATCCGGACTGTCCGATCCCCTCCGAGCGGGAGTACTGGCGGGAGCGGCATGCCGAGGCGGATCGGAATCCGGCCAACCGCTGCTGCTGAGCTGCGATGACGGCGCTCCGGCGAGTCGCGTGGCGTGTCGCGCGCGGTCTGACCGGCCCACCGGGGTAATGACCGATTTCCGCTAGCAGCGGTGGCCGGGAGCTGTCATTGTGGTTGACGTGACGATCACGGCTCTGGACTTCGAACGCTGTTACCGAGCGGTCTCCACCCGGGACTCCCGCTTCGACGGGCAGTTCTTCACCGCCGTGCGGACCACCGGAATCTATTGCCGCCCATCGTGTCCGGCGATCACTCCGAAACGCGCCAATGTCAGCTTCCTGCCGACGGCGGCCGCGGCACAGCAGGCCGGCTATCGCGCCTGCCGCCGCTGCCTGCCCGACGCGGCGCCCGGTTCACCGCTATGGAACACCCGAGCCGATCTCGCGGCCCGGGCGATGCGGTTGATCGGCGACGGCGTCATCGAGCGTGGTGGGGTACCCGCGCTGGCGGCCACGCTCGGATATTCGCAGCGTCAGCTCACGCGGGTACTGACCAACGAACTCGGTGCGGGCCCGCTGGCCCTGGCGCGGGCCCATCGCGCGCACACCGCGCGGCTGCTGATCCAGACCACGAATATGCCGATGTCGGATATCGCGTTCGCGGCCGGGTTCGCCAGCATCCGCCAGTTCAACGACACCGTGCGCGAGGTGTTCGCCGTCAGCCCCACCACCATGCGCAGCGAGGCGCAGCGGGCCAACGGACGGGCCGTGCCGAGCACCAATGGCACGCTCACCCTGCGGCTGCCCTACCGCGAACCGCTGGATCGCTCCTGGCTGGAATGGTTTCTGTCGGCGCACGCGGCGCCGGGGCTGGAACTGTGGGAGGACCGCAGTTACCTGCGGAATCTGCGCACCCCGCACGGGCACGCGTCGATCCGGCTGGGGTTCCAGCGCGATCATGTGCGGGCGGAACTGGCGCTGCACGATATGCGCGACCTCGCGCCGACGGTGGCGCGGTTGCGTCATCTGCTCGATCTCGACGCCGACCCGATTGGGATCGATGAGGCGCTCGGGGTGGCCGGGCACGCCGATCGCCCGGAGGGCCGTCCGCGGTTCGTGCCCGGAATCCGGGTGCCGGGCTGCCTGGACGGGCCGGAATTGTTGCTGCGCACCATGATCGGCCAGCAGATCTCGGTGCAGGCGGCCGCGACGCACACCGCCCGGCTGGTGTCGGCGCTCGGGGATCCGATCGACGGGCCGACGCCACGGCTGTTCCCCGACCCCGCGGTGATCGCCGAACGCGGCGCCGAAGTGCTGACCGGGCCGGCGCGCAGGATCCGCTCGATCGTCAATGCCGCCGCCGCGCTGGCCTCCGGTGACCTGGCCCTGCATCCCGGCCGCACCGCCGCCGACCTGCGCCGCGAGCTGCTGACGCTGGAAGGCGTCGGCCCGTGGACGGCCGACTACGTGACCATGCGCCTGCTCGCCGACCCCGACATCCTGCTCGACACCGACCTGGTGGTCCGTCAGGGCGCCGCCCTGCACGCCATCGACCTCACCGACACCGCGCGGTTCGCGCCGTGGCGCTCCTACCTGTCCATGCAGTTGTGGCACAGCGCCCTGGCCGCCCGCACCGTACCGGCGGCCCGCGCCGGCCGAACGAAAGCGAGTACCGAATCATGACCGCAGCCGTCCTCTCCCCCGCTCCTGTCGAAACCGCGGTCCGCACCGCGGATTTCGCCACCGTCGAGACGCCGATCGGCCCGTTCACCACGCTGGTCGACGGTGACGGTGCCGTGCTGGCCTCCGGCTGGACCGCCGGCGCGGAGAATCTGCGCGGGCTGATCCACTCCGGGTTACGGCCCGGTGCGCTGCGGCAGCGCGCGGAACTCGGCGCGGTGACCGACGCCGTCATCGCCTACCACCGCGGGGATCTCACCGCCATCGACTCCATCGAAGTCCGCCAGCGGTCCGGTGAATTCCTCATGCACGCCTGGGAGATCCTGCGCACGGTTCCCGCCGGCACGCCCCTCACCTACACCGCCTTCGCCGCTCGCTCCGGCCGCCCCGCCGCGACGCGCGCCGCCGCCAATGCCTGCGCCCGCAATGCCGCGGCGCTGTTCGTCCCCTGCCACCGGATCCTGCGCACCGACGGGACGCTCGGCGGGTTCCGGTGGGGGTTGCCGGCCAAGCGGTGGTTGATCGATCACGAAGCGCTCGGCTAGACCACCAGCTGCGGTGGGGGTGTAACGCGAAGCGGCCAGCTAGATGACCAGCTGCGGTGGGGGTGCGACGCGTTGCGCCGGTACGCGGTAAGCACCCCAGGCCTGGGCCAGGCGCTCGACGGCCGTGTCGAGTGTGGGCTCGGGGTGGCGGAAATGCAGGCGCACGAAGTCGTTGCTGCGGCCGGTGGGGTCGAGTCCGCTGCCGGCCAGCACCGAGACACCGTGGCGCAGTGCGGTTTGCGCGAACGAGTCGCCGTCGCCGTACGGCAGTCGGGCCCAGACGGTTTGGCCGCCGGGGACAGCGGGGACCGTCCAATCCGGGAGCCGCTCGGCCAGCGCGGACAGCAGCCGGTCATGGCAGGACTTTCGCTGCGGCGCTTGCTCGCTGCACAGGGCATCCAGGTCCGGGATCAGCAGGGCGGCGGCCATCTGGGTGGGGATGCTGCCGCCCAGATCGTGCACCGCGCGCAGCCGGGTCAGCCGGGCGACCGTCGCGGTGGAGGCGCGGACCCAGCCGATGCGCAGACCGCCCCAGAGGTTCTTGCTCAACGAGCCGATGGAGATGGTTGTGGTGTCGACCGCGCACAGCGGAGCGGGCAGGTCCGTCTCGGGGAAGCCCAGGTCGGCGGGCACTTCATCGACCAGCAGGGGTATTTCGGCGGCGACGGCGAGTTCGGTGAGGCGCCGGCGGGCCAGCGGGGACAGCACCGAACCGGTGGGGTTCTGGAACGTCGGGGTGAGGTATGCGAGCGCCGGGCGTGCCGTGCGCAGCAATGCCTCGAACCCGTCGAGACCGACCGGCAGGGCGTGCGGGACCGCCGCGGCCTCGCGAAACGCTTCCAGCGCACCGGGATACGTCGGTGCCTCGACCACCACCGGGTCGCCGGGTTCCACGAACGCGCGGGCCAGCAGAGACAGGGCTTGCTGGCCGCCGTTGGTGATCAGAATCTGGTCCGGGTCGGTCGGCGCACCGGCAGCGGTGTAGCGCTCGGCGATCGCGGACCGGAGCTGCGGCAGCCCGGCCGGGTAATAGCCGATATCGGTCTCGATGGCGGCCAGCTCCGGCACGATGCGAGCGAAGGCCTCGGTCACCGCCGGTGGTGGGGCGGTGGGCGCGGCGCAGGCCAGTGAGACGATGTCGTGGCCGGGCTCGAGCAGGTGCAGGAACATCGGGGCGCTGGTCGTCTCGGGTGGCGGCGTCGTTGGCGAGCCTGCGACCCGGGTTCCGCTGCCCTGGTGTCGCACGATCCGGCCCTCGGCCGCGAGCAGATCGTAGGCCGCCACCACGGTATTGCGGCCCACGGCGAGCTGTTTCGCGAAGGCGCGATCCGGTGGCAACGGCCCGCCGGGCGGCAGATCGCCGACGTCGATCAAACGGCGAAGTCGCCCCGCGAGCAGCACATACAGCGGTCCGCGGCCGGTTGCCCACCGGCCGAGCCGTGCCGCCACGTCGATTGGTTCCATTGCCGGACCAATTCTGCCGCAGTGGCCCTGTGCTCGCCGCCCGTCGCCGCAGAGGATCGGACACATGGTTGAGAAAACGACGTCCGAGCCCACCCACGCGGTATCGATAGCCGCCGCCATCGCCGCCCTGCCCGGCCCGTTCCAGCAGCGTGAGCTGGCCCGCGCGAACGACAGCGTGGTGCGCCTCGCCCGGCTCGAGGGCGAATTCCCCTGGCACCACCACGACGAGGATGAACTGTTCCTGTGCTGGGACGGGACCGTTCGCATCGAACTCGCAGACCGCGCGCCGGTCCCGCTGGCAGCCGGCGAGATGTTCGTGGTGGAGAAGGGCATTCGGCACCGCCCCGTCGCCGACAGCCCCGCGCATGTCCTGCTGATCGAACGGCCGGAGACGACGCAGTACGGGAGTTGATCGCGGCCGGACCAGCCTTTTCGCGGCCCGGATGCCGGTCAAGCGACCGTGGCCTGTAGACGTGAGCCCGCGCGGCCGCGGATGACGTGCAGGCGGCTGGGGATGCGCTGGCGCATTTCGTCGACGTGGCTGACCAGGCCGACGACCCGGCCACCGGCGCGCAGGTCGTCGAGGACGCCCATGACGGCGTCGAGAGTGTCGGCGTCCAGGCTGCCGAAACCTTCGTCGATGAACAGGGTGTCCAGGACGATGCCGCCGGTTTCCGCCGCGACGGTGTCGGCCAGGCCGAGCGCGAGGGAGAGCGACGCCATGAAGGTTTCGCCGCCGGAGAGGGTTTTGGCGGGGCGGATGGCGCCGGTGTAGTCGTCGCGGATATCGAGACCGAGACCGCCGCGGCGCCCGTGGGTTCCGGCGCGGTCGGTGTGCACGAATTCGTAACGGCCGCCCGACATCCGGCGCAGCCGGGCCGAACCGGCCAGCGCCACCTCCTCCAGCCGCGCGGCGAGCACGTAGGAGCGCAACGACATTCGGCGGTTGTTGGCGCCACGGCCCGCGACCACGTCGGCCAGCGCGGCCAGTTCCTCGTGCGCCCGCTGGGCCGGAGCGATGTGATCGACCGCCGCCCACAACTGGCCGCAGAGCTCCTCCAGTTTGGCGACCCGCGTGGTGGCCGCGGCGTGCGCGGCGACCGCGATATCGAGCGCCTGACGGGCCTCGCGCACCGCCGCGTCGAGCGCGGCCAGATCACCCGGTTCGGCGTCCGCCGCCGCCCGCACCTCCGGTTCCGCCAGCACCGCCTCGGCCGCCGCTTTCGCCCGCTCGGCGGATTCGAGCTGCTGCTCGATCTCGCGCTGGCTGCGCGCATCCCGGACCACATCCTCGATCCGCCGCGCGTAGGCGGTGAGTAGCGCGAGGAGCTGCGCCGGAGTCATCGGATCGGGAGCAGGGTCCGGTGTCGCGGCAGCGCGCGGATCGCCGGTTTCTGGAGCCGACTCAGGCAGATCGAACAACGTCGGCTCGTCCTCGTCGGCCGGTGCGCCATCGGACGGGAGGTCGAACAAGGCCGGCTCGGGATCGGGCCCTGCGCCTAGCCGTACGTTGACCGCCTGCGGGCCACGCGATCCCGGCACCGGCTCCGGATCGACCTCGGCCCCGTCGGCAGACGCGGAGCGCCGGGCCCCCGGCGATACGTCAGGCACCGGCAACGGATCGACCTCCGCCCCGTCGACTGGCATCGTCGCAGCATCGCCGTTGGTCTCCTCCGCTTCGAGCGCGAATCCCGCCGAACGGGCGAGGTTCTCCACACGTTCGGCGATTCCGCGGACCTGTTGCCAGGCGGACGCGGCCGCGGTTTCGGCGGCGCGGTAGGTGGTGGCGGCGGCGATCAGGGAGTCGAGGCGGGTGCGGCGGCGGGCGATGGTGGTGTCGGCGCCTGCGGCTTCGCGGAGGCGGGCGGTGAGTTCGGTGAGGCGGGTTTCGGCGGCGGCGATGGTTGAAGTGATGGTGCCGCGGCGGGTTTCGGCGGTGCGGAGGCGGTCGTGCAGGTCGGTTTCCTCGGCGCGCAGGCGGTCGAGTTCCGCTGTGGCCGCGGCGGTTTGGTCGGCGAGTTCGCCGGTGTCTTCGTAGCGGAGGGTGGCGGTGCGCAGGGCGGCGGCGAGTTCGACCGGGTCGGCGTCGCCGCCGCGGGCGGTCAGGCCCTCGATCTCGCGTTCCAGCTCGGCGATCCGCGCCAGCACCTGATCGCGAGCCGCTTCGGCCGCGCGTTCCTGGGCGCTCGCCGCCTCTTCGGCTTCCTTGGACACCGCGCTCTCGGTCGGCCGAGCCGGGTCCGGATGGTCGGCCGAGCCACAGACCGTGCACGGGACGCCGTCGGTGAGCTGCCCGGCCAGTTCCGCCGCCATCCCGGCCAGCCGCCGCTCCCGCAGATCCAGCACGCGTTCCCTGGCGTCGTTGTGCTTGGCGCGGGCGGTCTCGGCATCGACCTGCGCCCGATCGAGGTCGCGCCGTCGCTCCGCCAGCGCAACCGCCGCCGTCGCCGCACCCTGCAACCGCTCACACTCGGCGGCCAGCGCGGGCAGCATGGCAGCCGCGTCCGCGGATTCCCTGACCCGCGCCTCGGCCGCCACGATCGCGGCGGGAATCCTCTCCCGCCGCTCGGCGATCCGCACGAGCCGCTGCCCCAGCTTCGCTTCCTCGCCGCGCAGCGCCGCGATCTCCCCCGTCAGCTGCTCGGCCGCCTCCGCATACGACCCCACTTCGTCCAGCACACCGATTCGCGCACTCCACTGCCGAATCGCCCCGTCGACGTCAGCGTCCGGTCGCAGCACAGGTCGCCGGGAGGTCGAATCCCCGATGTCACCGGCGTCTGCCCGGGAACCGCTCGACAGCCCTGCCCGGTCCCCGCGAACATCACCGGCGAAGCCGCCGGCGCCCAGGTCCCGATCTCGATCGGAAGGCGCGCCATCGTGGCCAGACCGGATCGCCGCCCGTCCCGCCGACCCGCGTTGCTCCTGCTCCGACAACCCGTGCTCCGCGTGCGGGCGCCCAGAGTCGCGAGGGCCCTCCTCGAGCAACTCCCGACCGGGCAGATCAGCACTCCCCGGCTCCCCCAGCAACTGCACCAATCGCGCTCCCGCACGCTCGGTTTCGGCGTCATGCCGCTTGGCCCGCTGCACCGCCGCGCGAGCTTCGTCCAGCGCCGCGGCGACGGGTTCGGCGCGGCGGGCGGCTTCCAACTCCGCGCGGCGGGCGGCGCGGTCGGCGGCGGTGGCGGCGTAGTCGTCGAGTTGGCGGCGGGCGGTGAGCAGGCGGCGGTGGGTGTCGGCGAGTTTGCGTTGCTGTTCGGCGGCCGCGTCGGCACGGGCGGAATCCGCGCGGCGGCGTTCGAGTTCGGTCGTGGCGGCGGCGAGGTCGGTGCGGGCGGTGTCGAGCAGGTCCTCGGACCAGTCGACGGCCTCGAGCGGGCCCACGGTTTCGGTGGCACTGATCCCCGCGGTGACGCCGACCTGCACGATCAGGTTGTCCACCCCGCGGGTGCGGGCGGCCAGTTCGGCGTCGGAGGTGCGGCGGCGTTCGGCCAGCCACTGTTCGGCGGTACCGAATCGTTCGGTGTCGAAGAGCTTTTCGAGCAGCTTCTCCCGCTCCTCGTTGTCCGCGCGCAGGAATCGCGCGAAATCGCCCTGCGGCAGCAGCACCACCTGGAAGAACTGTTCGGCGCTCATGCCGAGCAGGCGTTTGACCTCGTCGCCGATATCCGGGATGCGGGACAGGTTGGCGCCACGGCCGTCCAGCCATTCCAGGGTGGCCTTGGCTTTCTCGATCGAGGTGCCGGTGCCGCGACGTTTGGGCCGCTCGAATTCGGGGCTGCGGATCAGCCTGACGCGGCGCCCACCGAGCGTGGCTTCCAACAGCACCTTCGGCGGGGTCTGCGGGGAGGCGTGGTCGGAATGCAGGCGTTTGCTGTCGTTACGGGCGCCGGGCACCCGGCCGTAGAGCGCGAACGCGATGGCGTCCAGCACGGTGGTCTTGCCCGCGCCGGTCTGCCCGTGCAGCAGGAACAGGCCGTCGGCGCCGAGGGTGTCGAAGTCGACGACGGTGGTCTCGGCGAACGGGCCGAACGCGGTGATCTCGAGCCGGTGCAGCCTCATGCCGACAGTTCCGTGGCGCCGGCCCGGCCGACGGTCGCCGCCTCCGGTTCCCTGGTGGCCGCCGCGATGGCCCGCTCCAGCCAGGCCATCTCCGAGTCGGTGGGCTCGCCCCGCACATCGCTGAGGAAGCTGCGCGCCACCTCGGTGTCGCGGCGCCCGTGCACCCGCTCGCGATAGCGCAGGTCCGACTCGCCCTGCGGCCGCTGCCATTCCACATGCACCGCGTACGGGAAGCGTTCGCGCAGCTTGCGCATGGCATCGATGGGGCGGGCGTGGTCGGTGAGCGTGGCCGACACATAGTCCTCGCACGCCCGGCCGTACTCCGCGCCGTTGAGCAGCTCGTCCAGGGTGCCGGTGAGCCGGCTCAGCCCGCGCACCACCGGGATCTCCCGCCGCCGCACCTGGACCAGCCCGTCGGCGGCCAGGTCGGCGATCCAGACCGCTTTGCGGTGCGAATTCTCGCCGAACGAATACGGCAGCGGCGAACCGGAATAGCGCACTGCCTCCGACAGCGTCTGCGGCGAATGCAGATGACCGAGCGCGACGTAGTCGATGCCGTCGAACTCCCCCAGCGGCACCGTCTCCACCCCGCCCACCGAGATCGACCGCTCCGATCCCGTCGCCTCACCCCCGACGACGAACGCATGCGCGAGCACGACCGTGCGCACTCCCGGCCGGGCCGCGATGTCCTCGCGGATCCGCCCCATCGCCGCCGCCAGGATCTCGGCATGCGAACGCGCCTGCGGCACCCCCAATTCGACGCGGGTGATCTCCGGCTCCAGATACGGGATGCCGTAGAAGGCGACCTCGCCGTGCTCGTCCGACAGCAGGACCGGCACGTGCGCATCGGCGACGGTGGTGCGCAGGAACAGCCCGCCCGCGGCCGCGAAGCTGGCGCCCGCGCCGAGCCTGGCCGGCGAATCGTGATTGCCGGAAGTGGCGACGATGCGCGCGCCCGCCGCCCGGATGGCCTCGAATCCGCGGTTGCACACCGCGATCGCGTCGGCGCTGGGGATGGAGCGGTCGTAGACGTCGCCGGGCACCACGACCACGTCCACCGATTCCTCGGCCACCAGCTCCGCGATGGCGGTCAGCGCGTACTCCTGATCGCCGAGCAGATCGACGCCGTGAAAGGTGCGGCCGATATGCCAGTCCGACGTGTGCAGGATTCGCATGCCGCGAACCGTATGGCAACCCACCGACACACTTCAATCAGAGGGCGCCGAGTGTCGGATACCCGCCGGGCGCCCGACCGGCCGCGATGTGACGGCGGCCACGAAATCGGCGGCCTGGGCGGGCGCGGGCCGGGGCAACGGCCGTCACTCGACCGGCCCTGCCATGACACCCACCGGCGCGTCGGCAGATAGTGTTCACTACGTGGCTGCTTCCCAACGAGTGCGAACCCGGGTGCCCGCGCCGCAACGTTCGATCCTGCCGTCGGTGCCGGGTGTCCCGGCCGGTGCGGCGGTCCTGATCGCGGTTGCCTGCACGTTTCTGGGCTTCCTGATCGATGCCCTCGGTGACGGCACCGAGCTGACCGGCTCGTTCACCGCGTTCTACGTCATCGGTTGCGTCGCGGCCGTGCTCGCCGTGCGCTATCGCGGCCTGTTCACCACGCTGGTGCTGCCACCGCTGCTGTTGTTCGTCGCCGTGCCGCTGGCCTATCAGCAGCTGCTCGGAAAGCCCTCGACCTCGATCAAGGACATCCTGCTCAACCTGGCCATCCCGCTGGTGCACCGCTTCCCGACGATGGTGCTGACCACGGTGATCGTGCTGTGCATCGGCGGCGCCCGCATCGCCCTGCACCGCGCCGAACGGGCCACCCAGGACCGCACCCAGGCCCGCCGCGGGACCAGCTGGGGACGCAGCGCGGTGCAGCAGCGGCCGAAGCCGGCCAAGCCGGGTTCGCAGTCGCTGGCCGGGGCTGCCCGCAAGCGTCCCCGCCGCGCCCCGGTCGACGATTACGACGACGTCCCCGAGCCACGTCCGCGTCGTCAGGGCAAGCGCCGTCCGCCGCCGGTGGCCGAGAACCCGCCCCGGCTGGCCGCTGCCGCCCGCTCGCGCGAGGGACGCCCGCGTAGCGCGGCCCGTCCAACCGCGGCGGCGCGCCCGGAAGCCGAACCCGCACGCCCCGCGCGGCGCCGCGCCGAGCAGCCGCCACTACCGCAGCCGACTGTCCGCTACCGGGATCGGGATTCGGGCCGCATCGAACGCCGCGGACCGGAAGCGCGCTGAGACCAGCGCGAGCGGCCGCGCGCACTCGGCAGCTGATCCCCTCGCCCTTCTGAGCGCGAACGGCCGCGCCCGACTACTCGGCGCAGGCGGTCGCGCCGCCCGCGGACGAACTCAGCGACGCGACTCGCGCAGCTCCCGCGGCAACGCGAACACCAGCGTCTCGTTGGCCGTGGTGACCGGCTGCACGTCGGCGAAGCCGTGCTCTTCGAGCATGTCCAGCACGCCGCGCACCAGGATCTCGGGTACCGAGGCGCCGGAGGTGATACCGATCGTGCGCACACCCTCCAGCCAGGCCGGATCCACCTCGCGGGCGTAGTCCACCAGGTAGGCGGCCTTGGCGCCCGCGCCGAGCGCGACCTCCACCAGCCGCACCGAGTTCGACGAATTGCGCGAGCCGACCACGATCACCAGATCGCATTCGGGCGCCATCGCCTTCACCGCCACCTGACGGTTCTGGGTGGCGTAGCAGATGTCGTCGCTGGGCGGATCCTGCAAGCCGGGGAATCGTTCACGCAGGCGCGAGACCGTCTCCATGGTCTCGTCGACGCTCAGCGTGGTCTGCGACAGCCAGATCACCTTGGACTCATCACGCACGGTGACCTTGTCGACGGCGTCGGGGCCGTCGACCAGCTGCACGTGGTCGGGCGCCTCACCGGCGGTGCCCTCCACTTCCTCGTGGCCTTCGTGGCCGATCAGCAGGATGTCGTAGTCGTCGCGGGCGAAGCGCTTGGCTTCCTGATGCACCTTGGTGACCAGCGGGCAGGTGGCGTCGATGGTGCGCAGATTGCGGGCGGCCGCCGAGGAGTGCACCGCCGGGGAGACGCCGTGCGCGGAGAACACCAGCAGCGCGCCCTCGGGCACCTCGTCGGTCTCGTCGACGAAGATGACACCGCGTTCGCGCAGGGTCTCCACCACGTGCCGGTTGTGCACGATTTCCTTGCGGACGTAAATGGGGGCGCCGTGTTTGTCGAGCGCCTTTTCCACGGTTTCCACCGCGCGGTCCACACCGGCGCAGTAGCCACGGGGCTCGGCCAGCAGCACGCGCTTGTCGCCGTCGGCAC
Organism: Nocardia cyriacigeorgica GUH-2; assembly: GCF_000284035.1. NCBI lineage: Bacteria > Bacillati > Actinomycetota > Actinomycetes > Mycobacteriales > Nocardiaceae > Nocardia > Nocardia cyriacigeorgica. The sequence goes on from NC_016887.1 coordinate 5,020,667, forward strand.
CTCCCACCCCGTCGGAGCGGACAGAGCGGGCGATTCCGACATTCAACGGTATTGCCGAGGACATGCCCACAGGATACGTGCGCGCTATGGGTGCCACCCGCTCGGATGCGAGCGAGATAACACGCGAACAGCGGGGCCCCTTTTGCACATCCCGCCATTTCGGGCAGGCTAGGACCATGTTCCGACCACCGTTTCTGGCCCGCGTAGCCGCTGGTGCCGCCGTCTATGCCATCGAGGAGACTCGACGGCTACCCACCGCGGCGGTGAATTTCCCCATCACGGCGATCAGCCAGCTGCTCCAGACCACCATGCACGTCCAGCAGTTCGTCACCAGCCTGGCGCTCAAGGGTGACGAGGTCTTCGACCGCCTCGGCAACCGCGCCGTCGAGCAGCCCGCCTGGGCCACCTTCGACGAAGACGAGCCCGCCCAGCCCTCCGGCGCCTTCGGCAAAGCCAGGACCAGCAGCTTCGACAGCTTCGGCAGTGATGCCGAGCTGGCCGAGTTCCTCTTCACCGAGACGCTGGCCGGCGCCAAGGCCGGCCGCAACGGTCACGCCGCGTCGATCCATCCGCTGCGGGAGTCGACCGCTCCCGAGACGGAGCGCGAAACCGACGAGCCCGCCGAGCCCGCTGCCGAGGCCGCCGCCGTCACCGAGACCACCGAGCCGGAAGCCGAGCAGGCCGAGGTCGCCGAGCCGGAGGTCGCCACCCGCTACGACTACGCCAACATGACGCTGGCCCAGCTGCGGGCCCGGCTGCGCATGCTGACCATCGACGATCTGACCGCCCTGCTCGACTACGAGCAGCGCACCCGCGCCCGGGCGCCGTTCATCACCATGCTGACGAACCGGATCGCCACCGTGCGGGCCCAGTGACCGAACCCGCCACACCGTCGACGGCCGGCCGGGACACCACCGGCCGGCCCGAACGCACCGCGCCCGCCAATTCCGCCGACAATCCGTGGCCGGTGCGCTCGGTCTCGATCAAGGTCGCGCAGTGGATCGAGCGGCTCGGCAGCGTCTGGGTGGAGGGCCAGATCACCCAGATCTCGCTGCGGCCGGGAACCCGGACCGCCTTTCTGGTGCTGCGTGATCCGTCGGCCGACATGTCGTTGTCGGTGACCTGCGATCCGGCACTCATCCGTAATTCCCCGGTCCCGCTGCACGAGGGCAGCCGGGTGGTGGTCTACGGCAAACTGTCTTTCTTCACCGGTCGCGGCACGTTGTCGTTGCGCGTCACCGAGATTCGCGCGGTCGGGGTCGGCGAGCTGCTGGCTCGCATCGAACGGTTGAAGGCGCTGCTGGCCGCCGAGGGCCTGTTCGATCCGCGCCTCAAGCGCCCGATTCCGTTCCTGCCCAGCACCATCGGCCTCATCACCGGCCGCGCCAGCGCCGCCGAACACGATGTGCTGACCGTCGCGCGCACCCGCTGGCCTGCGGTGCGATTCGAGATCCGCAATACCGCCGTGCAGGGTCCGTCCGCGGTCCCGCAGATCATGACCGCGCTGAGCGAACTCGACCGCGATCCGGCCGTCGACGTGATCGTGCTCGCCCGCGGCGGCGGCAGCGTCGAGGATCTGCTGCCGTTCTCCGATGAGGCGCTGTGCCGGGCCATCGTCGCCGCCACCACCCCGATCGTCAGCGCGATCGGCCACGAACCCGACAACCCACTCAGCGACCTGGTCGCCGACGTGCGCGCCGCCACCCCCACCGACGCCGCCAAACGGATCGTGCCCGACGCCGCCGCCGAACTGGCCGGGGTCCGCGAACTGCGCGCCCGGTCGGCGGCCGCCCTGCGCGGCTGGGTCGAGCGCGAGACGCGCGCGCTGGACCAGCTGCGCTCCCGGCCGGTGCTGGCCGATCCACTGCGCGAACTGCGTCACCGCGTCGACGAGGTGGAGCGGCTGCGCACCGCCGCCCGCCGCTGCGCCGAACACCTCATCGATGCCGAATCCACTACCACCCGGCATCTGCGCGAGAAGCTGACCGCGGTGGGCCCGGCCGCGACCATGGCCCGCGGCTACGCCGTCGTCCAGCGGGTGGTCGGTCGCGAACGGCACGTGGTGCACAGCATCGATGACGCCCCGGCCGGCACCCAGCTGCGCATCCGCGTCGCCGACGGCGCGATCTCGGCGGCCGCTCTCGGCACGACCGCGCTCGGTACCCGGGTCGTCGCGCCCGAGCCCGACCGCACCGCGGACGCCGAACCCGGACCGGGCCGCTGACCCGAGCTCCGGACCGGCCCAACCCCACCCCCCGACCCACCGAGAGGACCGACCTTGCCCGACCCCGCCGCCGATCAGCCGACCGACGATCTGGCCGAGATCGCCACCTTCGGCTACGAACGTGCCCGCGACGAGCTGGTCAACGTCGTCAAGATGCTCGAGCAGGGCGGCCTCGACCTCGACGAGTCCCTGGCCCTGTGGGAGCGCGGCGAGGCTCTGGCCAACCGCTGCGAACAGCACCTGGCCGGGGCACGCAAACGTGTCGAGGACGCCCTGTCCCGGGCCGAGGTGGACGGTGACCAGCAATGACCATTCGTCGCGCCACCCCTGACATCCGTACCGCGGACATGGCGGCGAGCCGGGCGTTCTACCGGGGACTCGGCTTCACCGAGGCGATGGATCTCGGCTGGGCGGTGATCATGGCCTCACCGTCCACCCCGACCACCCAGGTCGTGCTCGTCGGCCCGGAAGCCGAAGGGCCGCAGCCGGATATGAGCGTCGAGGTCGACGATGTGGACGCCGTGCACGCCCGGCTGGTCGCCGCGGGCGCGGACATCGTCTACGCGCTGCGCGACGAACCGTGGGGTGTGCGCCGGTTCTTCGTGCGCGATCCCAGCGGCACCGTCGTCAACGTCGTCACCCATCGCGACGAGGCCGAATAGCCGGTGTGAGCGGCTCGGCCGGCCGCTTACCTCTGCTTCGCTAGCGGCTGCGCCGTAGTGACCGCCTCGGCGAGCGTCGTGAACGCGGCGTCGTTGCCCGCGCCGCGGATCAGCACTCTGGTCTGGCCGAAGTCGGCGATCCAGGCAGGCTCCTCGCCGGGCTCGTCGTAGACCACCCATTTCTGGGCGCCGATGTCGCGGGTGCCGCTGGCGTAGCGGGAGCCGAGGATGTGCCGGGCGAGCGCGATCTCGGTGGCGTTGCTCTGGTTCAGCTCCATATAGGTGCCCTCGGGCGTGATGTAGCCGATGGTGCTGACGGTGCCGCCGCCCTCGTCGGTGATGGTGTCGCGGCTGCCCGAGTTCGGCGTCCAGCCCTGCGGCAGGGCCGGTTCGCGGATCGGGAAGGTGAGGTTGTCGGCGTCGGACTGCAGGGCCGCCTTCGCGTCGAAGCTGGGAATCTGCCCCTGCGTCGGCCCATCGCCTGCGAAGCTGCACTGACTGGTCAGCCCCGCGAAAACCACGGCGATCAGCGCCAACGGGATCAGCGACCAGACCAGATCCCGGTAGTCGTTCATGATGCGTGGCTTTTGGTTCGGCACGTCCCCAGTATCCACTCGCGACGCGGATCACACCGGTCCGGCCCCGTCCGCGGCCCAGGTGTGCACCGACCCCTGCCTGCCGAATGAGACAATTGCCCGCGTAAGTACGAGCCAAGGAGGCACACCGCTATGACGGCATCTTCGCCCGCCCCGAGCCGCCGCGAGGCGCCCGACCGCAACCTCGCACTGGAACTGGTCCGGGTCACCGAGGCAGGTGCCATGGCCGCGGGCCGCTGGGTCGGCCGCGGTGACAAGGAGGGCGGCGACGGCGCGGCCGTCGATGCCATGCGCCAGCTGGTCAGCTCGGTATCCATGCGCGGCATCGTGGTCATCGGCGAGGGCGAGAAGGACGAAGCGCCCATGCTCTACAACGGTGAGCTGGTCGGCAACGGCGACGGCCCCGAGGTCGACTTCGCCGTCGACCCGATCGACGGCACCACGCTGATGTCGAAGGGCTCCCCCGGCGCCATCTCGGTACTCGCGGTGGCCGAGCGCGGCGCCATGTTCGATCCGTCCGCGGTGTTCTACATGCACAAGATCGCCGTCGGCCCCGACGCGGCCGGTGTGATCGATATCGCGGCCCCCATCGCCGACAACATCCGCAAGGTCGCCAAGGCCAAGAACTCCTCGGTCTCCGACCTCACCGTCTGCATCCTGGACCGCCCGCGCCACGCCGAGCTCATCCAGCAGGTCCGCGACGCCGGCGCCCGCATCCGCCTCATCTCCGACGGTGACGTGGCCGGTGCCATCGCCGCCGCCCGCCCCGATTCCGGCACCGACATCCTCGTCGGCATCGGCGGCACGCCCGAGGGCATCATCGCCGCCGCCGCGATGCGCTGTATGGGCGGCGAATTGCAGGGCATGCTCGCCCCCAAGGACGACGAGGAACGCCAGAAGGCCATCGACGCCGGCCACGACCTGGACCGTGTGCTCACCACTGAAGACCTGGTCTCCGGCGAGAACGTCTTCTTCTGCGCCACCGGCGTCACCGACGGCGATCTGCTGCGCGGCGTGCGCTACTACGGCGGCGGCGCCTCCACCCAGTCGATCGTCATGCGGTCGAAGTCCGGCACGGTGCGCATGATCGACGCCTACCACCGGCTGACCAAGCTGCGCGAGTACTCCTCGGTCGACTTCCACGGCGACGACGACGCCAACCCGCCGCTGCCGTGATCTGACGCGTCGAATCACGATGCCGCGGGCTCCATTCGAGATCGGAGCCCGCGGCATTTCGTGTTTCAGAGCCGCTTGTTCGCGTCAGTTACCGCGCAGCATGTGTTCTACTCCACACTCTCGCGGGTAATATCCGCGTGGATACCAGCTCAGTAATGGTCAAGCGATCAGTTCACTTGTTCGCCAAGGCATTGCTGAGCTTCGGCTCCGGTTCGCGTGTGGCTTCACCGCAGCGTTGCGGGAGCCCGCGTGGCCACTCTCGAGAGGATGGACATGCACCACTTCGCTCGACGTACCGCCGGATTCACCATGGCGATCGCCGCCTCGGGCCTGCTCGTGGCCGGCTGCGGCGACGATTCCGATACCAGCGATCAGATCGGCAGCAAGATCGGCAGTGTCACCGCCCAGATGGGTGAGGGCACCGCGACCGCCACCCATGCCCCCGGCGAGCACGACGCCACCGGATCCCCCGGTGCCACCCCGGGCGAAACCCCCGACGGCACCGCCACCGGAACCGCCACCGGAACCGAGACCCCGGGCGCGATGGGCGAGACGAAGATCAACACCCCGGACGGCGAGGTCACCATCTCCGGTGTCATCTACTCCAAGTACGTCGAGACCGGTGGCCCGGACAGCCCGCTCGGCATGCCCGAAGACCCTGAGGAGACCGGCCCGAACGGCGGCCGCTACCAGGACTTCGAGGGCGGCACCATCTACTGGAGCCAGGATTCCGGCGCCCACATCGTGTGGGGCGATATCCGGGAGACCTGGGAGGAGAACGGCGGCGCCAACGGCAAGCTCGGCTACCCCGTCACCGATGAGGAAACCCTGCCCGACGGCAGCAAGAAGAGCGAGTTCACCGGCGGCACCATCACCTGGATGAACGGCCAGACCACCGTCACCGAGAAGTAGTCATCGGCTCGGGCCGGGCGCACCGGGGCCATCCGGCGCGCCCGGCCGATCCGCGTGCGCGGCCGCATCGGCACCCGAGCAGCGCGCGATACCCCCACACTCCCCCACGTGATCCACACAACGGCTAGGTTGGTGCGGTGCAAACCCTCTTGACCGACCGCGAACTGCTCGAGTCGCTCGCGGTGGAGGTGGAACTGAACCTGCGCCGCCACGTCGAGGCGGCCGACGGCTGGCAGCCGCACGATTACGTGCCGTGGGACGACGGCCGCAATTTCGGCTTCCTCGGTGGCATCGACTGGGAGCCGGACCAGTCCGAGCTGGGTGAGGTGGCCAAGCTGGCACTCACCGTCAGCGTCCTCATCGCCGACAACCTGCCCTCCTATCACCGCGAGATCGGCAAGTACCTGCGCACGGGTGCCTGGTGGCGGTGGGTCGGCCGGTGGACGGCCGAGGAGAACCGGCACGAGATCATGATCCGCAACTACCTGATGGTGACCCGCGCGGTCGATCCGGTGGAGCTGGAGCGGCTGCGCATGGATCACATGACCAAGGGTTTCCGCCGCCCGCCGCTGCATCTGCTGGACGTGCTGGCCAATGCCGCCTTCGAGGAGGCCGCCTCGGCGCTGCGGCACCGCAATACCGCCGCGTTGAACGAGAACCCGATCGTCACCGCCATCAGCGAGCGCATCGCCGTCGACGACGAACTGCAAGCGGAGTTCTTCGCCAACCTGATCGCCGCCGCCTTCGACCAGGTGCCCGATCAGGCCATGCGCGCGGTGGCCGACATGATCGCGGCGTTCCACGTCCCGACCGTCACCCTGCCCGACGGCCGCAGCAGCGACGAGGTGCTGGCCGAGGCCGGCATCTACGATCCGGCCAAGGAGGGCGAACTGGTCTTCGCTCCGCTGTTGCAGCGCTGGAACGTCTTCACCCGCACCGATCTGGGTGAGGCAGGCGAAGCGGCCCGCGCCGAGCTCGCGCACCTGCGCGGCTGACTGCGTTTCACCGCCTGATCAGCGGTAATTACCGATATCGTTGACCGGTTCGATGCACATTCGCTCAACGGGAAGAAGGTGAGAGTCATGGTCCTGGATCTGGTAGCTGCACTTCTCAACTTCGTCAGCGACATCATCACGATCTCGGCCGAATGACGGCAGCGGCCCGTTCGATGGTTCTCGCCATCGAACGGGCCGTTTCGGCTCTGCGCCCTGCTACTTCTTCTCGTCGACCTTCGCCATCGCCAGCACATCCAGGCGGCGATCCAGCTCCTCTTCGGTGAGCTTGTCGCCGATCAGCCCTCGATCGATCACGGTCTGGCGGATCGTCTTCTTCTCCTTCAGCGCTTCCTTGGCCACCGCGGCCGCCTCCTCGTAGCCGATGGCCGAGTTCAACGGCGTGACGATCGACGGCGAGGATTCGGCCAGCGTGCGCAGATGCTCCTCGTTGGCCACCAGCCCCCGCACACAACGGTCGGCGAACAGCCGGGACACATTGGCCAGCAGGCGAATCGACTCGAGCAGGTTGCGCGCCATCACCGGGATGTAGACGTTGAGCTCGAAATGCCCGTTCGCCCCGCCGAACGCGACAGCCGCGTCGTTGCCGATCACCTGCGCCGCCACCTGGGTAACCGCCTCGGGCAGTACCGGATTCACCTTGCCGGGCATGATCGAGCTGCCCGGTTGCAGGTCGGGCAGCTGGATCTCGGCCAGGCCGGTGAGCGGGCCCGAACCCATCCAGCGGATATCGTTAGCGATCTTGGTCAGGCTCACGGCGATGGTGCGCAGCGCACCCGACGCCTCCACCAATCCGTCGCGCGCGGCCTGGGCCTCGAAGTGGTCCTCGGCTTCGCGCAGCGCGTCGATGCCGGTGCTGCGCACCAGTTCCGCGACGACCAGTCCGCCGAAGCCGTCCGGCGCGTTGAGTCCGGTGCCGACGGCGGTGCCGCCGATGGGCAGCTCACCCAGCCGCGGCAGCGTCGCCATGATCCGGTCGATACCGGCGGCGACCTGGCGGGTGTAGCCGCCGAATTCCTGGCCGAGGGTCACCGGAACCGCGTCCATCAGGTGGGTGCGGCCGGATTTGACCACGGTCTTCCACTCGGTGGACTTGTCCAGCAGCGCCAGCCGCAGATGATCCAGCGCGGGCACCAGATCCGCGATGACGGCCTCGGTCGCGGCCAGGTGGGTGGCGGTCGGGAAGGTGTCGTTGGACGACTGCGACATGTTGACGTCGTCGTTGGGGTGCACCTCCACCCCGCGCGCCTTGGCGATCGAGGCGATGACCTCGTTGGCGTTCATATTGGAGCTGGTGCCCGAACCGGTCTGGAAGACGTCGATCGGGAACTGGTCGTCGTGGCGGCCCTCGGCGATCTCGGTGGCGGCGGCGATGATCGCGTCGGCCTTGGTGGCATCCAGCAGGCCGAGGTCGCGATTGACCTTCGCGCACGCGGCCTTGAGCAGCCCGAGCGCGCGGATCTGCGCCCGTTCCAGCCCGCGACCGCTGATCGGGAAGTTCTGCACGGCGCGCTGGGTCTGCGCCCGCCACAGGGCGTCCACCGGAACGCGGACCTCACCCATGGTGTCGTGTTCGATGCGGTACTCGGTCTGGTCGCTTCGCTCACTCATAGTCCGACCATAGGCCCGACCCGGCGTGCGTGGGGACGCCACGCCTGACGCTTATCTCACAGGGCTCGGCGCCCGTCGGAAGGAATAGCGGCGACCGGAAACGACAGACCCCCGGACCGCGCCGGTCCGGGGGTCCGCGCTATTTCGGTCAGGCGTTGGGCCCGTACTCCTCCAGCATCTCCGTCACCAGCGCCGCGATCGGCGAACGCTCACTGCGGGTGAGCGTGACGTGCGCGAACAGCGGATGACCCTTCAGCTTCTCGATCACCGCCGCGACGCCGTCGTGACGGCCGACGCGCAGATTGTCGCGCTGGGCGACATCGTGGGTGAGCACCACCCGTGACCCGGTGCCCAACCGGCTCAGCACCGTCAGCAAGACGTTGCGTTCCAGCGACTGCGCCTCGTCGACGATGACGAACGAATCGTGTAGCGACCGGCCGCGAATGTGGGTCAGCGGCAACACTTCCAGCATGTCACGGCTGAGCACCTCCTCCATCACCTCACGACTGGCCAGCCCGTCGAGGGTGTCGAAGACCGCCTGCGCCCACGGCCCCATCTTCTCGCTCTCGGTGCCGGGCAGGTAGCCCAGTTCCTGGCCGCCGACCGCGTACAGCGGGCGGAACACCACCACCTTGCGCTGGGTGCGCCGCTCCAGCACCGCCTCCAGGCCGGCGGTCAACGCCAGCGCCGACTTGCCCGTGCCCGCGCGTCCGCCCAGCGAGACGATGCCCACGCTCTCATCCAGCAGCAGATCGAGGGCGATGCGCTGTTCGGCCGAGCGCCCGTGCAGCCCGAACGCCTCGCGCTCGCGCACCAGCTGCACCCGCTTGTCCGGGGTGACCCGGCCGAGTGCGCTGGAGCTGGTGCCCAGCAGCCGGATTCCGGTGTGGCAGGGCAGTTCCCGTGCCTCGTCGAGGTCGATGACGCCCTCGCTGTAGAGCTCGTCCACCCGGTCGGTGGTGACGTCGAGTTCCACCATGCCGGTCCAACCGGAGGTGACCACATCCTGTGCGTGGTACTCGTCGGCCTGCAATCCCACCGAACTCGCCTTGACCCGCAACGGAATGTCCTTCGATACCAGCACCACCGTGTGGCCGTCGGCGGCGAGATTGAGCGCGCAGGCCAGGATGCGGGAATCGTTGGTGTCGGTGCGGAACCCGACCGGTAGCACGGTCGGGTCGGTGTGGTTCAGCTCCACCTGGAGCGTTCCGCCCTCGGTGCCGATCGGCAGCGGCTCGTCGAGCCTGCCGTGCTGCACGCGCAGGTCGTCGAGCATGCGCAGCGCCTCACGGGCGAACCAGCCGAGCTCGTGGTGATGCCGTTTGCCTTCGAGTTCGCTGATCACCACCAGCGGCAGCACCACGTGGTGCTCACCGAAGCGGGTGACCGACCAGGGATCCGATAGCAGGACCGAGGTGTCGACGACAAAGGTTTTGGTGCCTTTCTTGACGGTGCGAGAGTTCGCCGAGGGGGCGGAAACGGAGCGTGTTGTAGTCACGGTGGGCTCCTTTGTGTCTGCGCGGCACCCGCATCAGACAATCTCGCTGGACCGGTCCGTCCTGAGGGATCCGACGCTGGCGTCAGATGCCACGAGGGCCGGGTGCCGGCCCCCTCGTACTGAATGGCTCAGTCACGGTCAGGACCTCCCGCGCGAGCCACAACGACGCGACCCGCATCCACGACGCTACCGGCTGTGCCCGGGTGCGCGCTCGGGGAACGACAGGCGTGTCGGTGAATTCGTCGTTAACGCGGCGCCGACGCGAACTATCAGAGCTGGTCAGACTACATTTCGGGGTGACGCGACGGCGCGCGTGCCGATCACGGCGCGCGGCTGCGGCGAAGTTGCTCGGCCCCAGATCTGCGACGTACGTGCCCACGCGGCGCGCGCGGATTAGAGTCGCGTTATGGCCGGTAACGACGATCTCCAGCAGCTGTCGTCCAAGGAACTGCACGACCGCGCGGTCAGGCTGGCCGTGCGCCGCGGCGACATCAAATTCCTGTGGAACCTGCTCACCCGCATCCCCGCCGCCGAGGCCACCGCGGGCAAGGTCGGTGAGAGCGAAGCCGACATCAAATGGGTGCTGCCGCTGATCGACGACTACGTGCACGCCGGCGACGGCGACCTGGCCGAGGCGCTGCGCCCGTTCTACCTCGACTACCTCGTCAAGCACTCCTGAGCCCGCCCCGATTCGGTAACCGCTCACCGGGACGTGCCCAACCTGTTGCCAACCATCCCGGTCGATACTCGATGTCGACGTCCACACGATGGGCCATCGACAACTGAACCCGACCCGCCCGTGTGGAAGACCTCCCGAACTTTCCCGCCCCGCCAACGACGCCGGGGACCGGCCGCCAACGAAGTCGGCACGGAGAGGGTCAGTGCACGCTCGGCTCGATTCGGCAGATCGCATCCAATGGGCGCGACCTGCCGAATCGAGGCCGCCGAGTCAGCCGACCGGCGCGAACCCGCTGATGGTGCGGGCCAATTGCTGTGTCGCGGCAACGTATTCACCGGCCAACCGGTCCACCAGGCCGGCCACCGGTACGACCGCACGCACGGCGCCGATGCCCTGGCCGGAGCCCCAGATGTCGCGCCAGGCCTTGGCGTCGGTATTGCCGCCGGACCCGAAGTCCATCGTCGACGGGTCGGATTCGCCCAGGTCGTCGGGGTCGAGCCCGGCGGCGACGATACTGCCACGCAGATAGTTGCCGTGCACGCCGGTGAACAGGTTGGTGTACACGATGTCGGCCGCCGCCGACTGCACGATCTCGGCCTTGTACGCCTCGACGGCGTCGGCCTCGTCGGTGGCGATGAACGCCGAGCCGATGTAGGCGAGGTCGGCGCCCGCCGCCTGCGCACCCAGCACCGACCGGCCGTGCGCGATCGCACCGGACAGCAGCAGCGGCCCGTCGAACCATGCCCTGATCTCGTTGATCAGCGCGAACGGCGACAGCGCGCCCGCATGCCCACCGGCGCCGGCCGCCACCGCGATCAGGCCGTCGCAACCGCTGCCGATCGCCTTGCGGGCGAACCGGTCGTTGATCACGTCGTGCAGCACGATGCCGCCGTAGGAGTGCACCGCCTCGATGACGTCGTCGCGCAGGCCCAGCGAGGTGATGACGATCGGCACCCGGTAGTCGACGATCGCGGCGAGGTCCTCGGCGAGCCGGTCGTTGGACCGGTGCACGATGAGGTTGGCCGCATAGGACGCGGCCGGCGCTTCCGGATGACGCTCGTCGTGTTCGGCCAGCGCCATGGTGATCTCGTCGAGCCAGCCGCGCAGGATCTCGGTCGAGCGCGCGTTCAGGGTGGGGAACGCGCCGACGACGCCCGCGGTGGACTGTGCGATCACCAGCTTCGGCTTCGAGATGAGGAACATGGGCGCGGCCACGGCGGGCAGGCGCAGGTTGCGGGTCAGCACTGGTGGCAGGGGCACGTTTTCTCCTGTTGTCGAGGTGAGCGCGGGTTCGCGCGGTCCGGTCCCGCTGGTACCGGAAGGTCAGTGGGCCGGAATGACGGTGGCGCCGCGAACCTGCTTGCCCGCGGGCAAGAATCGGCCCGGACCCCAGGTCTTGCCGAGCCCGTCGGCGAAGCGGCCCTCGCGATAGACCACCCGTCCGTTGACGATGGTCGCGCGCACGGCCTCACCGCGGTTGACCATTCGGCGCAGCCCGCCGTACTCGGGCATCTCCTGTTCGGCCAGCCCGTGCACCGACTGGTCGAGCCGATTCGGGTCCACGATCGCGATGTCGGCGCGGTCGCCGACCCGCAGCCGGCCGGCGTCGAGGTTGTACCAGTCGGCCAGTTCACCGGTCAGCCGGTGCACCGCCCGGTCGAGGGTGAGGAACGGCTTGCGTTTGCCCTGAGCCGATTTCACGCGCTCGAGCAGCCGCAGGTGATAGTTGTAGAACGCCATATTGCGCAGGTGCGCGCCCGCGTCGCCGAAGCCCATGTGCACATGCTTGTTGGCGGCGAGCTTGTCCAGGTGCTTGGGGCGGTGATTGGCGATCGTGGTGCGCCAGCGGAGTTTCGGACCGTACTCGAGCACCAGGTCGAGGAAGGCATCGACCGGGTGCACGCCGCGCTCGTCGGCGATCTGGCCGAAACTCTTGGCCACCAGGGTCGAGTCGGGGCATTCGACGATGGTGGCGTCGTAGAGGTTGCGGTGCCAGATCTTGGGCGAGAGCTTGTTCTGGTAGTCGCGGCGGAACCAGCGCCGGTACTCCTCGGACCTCAGCAGCTCATTGCGCTCGACCTGGTCCTTGATGTCCAAAGCCGCCGCGCCCGAACCGAATTCCTCGAAGACCACCAGGTCGATGCCGTCGGCGTAGACGGTGAACGGCACCGGCAGGTGCTGCCATTGGAAGCGCCCTTTGAGCAGCCGGTTGATGATCGGGGCGCCGTACATCATGAAGTAGACGATCGGCGGATAGGCCTTGGAGTCGGCCGCCGCGAGCAGCGACACCTTGAGCCGCTTCTTGCGGAACCGGCCGCTGGCCGCGAGGAAGAATTTCGGCAGATTGGGAGTCAGCGAGATCTGCGGGGTGCTCTGCAAGATCCGGTCCCGCGCGCGCAGCACGGTGTTCAGCGCCCGGAATTCGCGGCCCTTGACGAAGGTCGACGGCAGCGACCGCGAGCGGTAGAGGTCGCCGTCGAGCTTGTCGATCCAGTTGGTGGTCGCCGAGAGCCCGAGGAAACCCGCGTCCAGCGCACCGTCGAGGATCGCGACCATCCGGTCGATCTCGGCGGCGGTGGGGCGCACCTGATCGTCGACGGCGCGGTCCATGCCCATGACGTGGATCCGCATATCCGAATGGCCGAGGAACGCCGCGATATTGAGGCCGAGGTCGAGTTCGTCGATCGCCTTGGCGTATTCGCCCGGACTCGACCAGGTGCGGTGGGTCTCGAGCACCCTGATGACGGCTTCACGGGGCACGGCCTCGACCCGGCTGAAGATATCGGCGCACTCTTCGTTGCTCGCCAAAATGGTTGTCAGCGAGCAGTTGCCGATGATCGCGGTGGTCACGCCGTGGCGCATGGATTCGGTGAGCGCGGGTGAGCAGAGCATTTCGGCGTCGTAGTGGGTGTGCACGTCGACGAAGCCCGGTAGCACCCACTGCCCGGTCGCGTCGATGACCTCGTCGGCCTCGGCGGCGTCCAGCGGGGCCGAGCTGATCTCGACCACTTCGCCGTCACGGACCCCGAGGTCGGCCGTGCGCGGCGCCGCGCCGGTTCCGTCGAACCAGATCCCGTTCTTGATGAGCAGCTCGTATCGGCTCACATGAACTCCTTCTCAGTGCATTCGACAGCGCACGGCGCATAGGTTCCGCGAGGCGTTTCCCTTCGGCGCGATACACCCGTTCTACCTGCGGTATCTAGATCAAGAACTTGACGTGTACCGCAAGTAACACGTAAAACCATGCACTAATGCATGCCGAAATGCAACATCGGACCGCGGTCGTCTTCGCGTCGCGTCCGCTCTGTCACACACCCGCAGGAGGTGCGCGTTGTCCGATCCGATCATCCGGCGCTTCGGCTTCGATGCCGTCGAGATCGAAGCGCTGACCTGGGGCGATCCGGGCGATCCGGCCGCCATCCTGGTGCACGGGTTCCCCGACAGCGCCTGGACCTGGGACGTCGTCGGTCCCGCGCTGGCCGCCGAAGGCCGCTACGTCGTCGCGCCGTTCACCCGGGGATACGCGCCCAGTTCGCTGGCCCGAGACGACGACTACTCGCTCGGCTCGCTGGTCGCCGACATCGTCGATCTGCACGGCGCCATCGGGGCCGACTCCCGGACGATCCTGGTCGGCCACGACTGGGGCGGCGCGATCGCCAGTGCCACCTCGAGCAGTCATCCGGAACTGTTCGATCGCGTCGTGCTGATCGCCATTCCGCCGCTGCCCACCATCGTGAATCTGTTCCGGCCGGCCCGGCTGCCGGCCAACCTGCCGACGCTGCTGCGCCAGGCGCCGCGCAGTTGGTACATGACGGTCGTGTCCACGCCGTGGCTGTCCGAGCGTATCGGCCGCCGGCTCGTCACCACACTGTGGCGGCTGTGGGCGCCGGGCGCCGACGTCGGCGAGTATCAGCGCCGTGGCCTGGAAGCGCTGGGGAGCCGGAAGCGGCTGCGCGCGGCGTTCAGCTATTACCGCGCCGTCTGGAACCCCTGGTACCGCCGCACCCGGGCGCACCGCAAAGAGCAACGCTTCGCCTTCGATTCGCCGCGCAACCCCACGCTCTTCCTCCAAGGCGCCGCCGACACCTGCGGCCTGGAACGCACCGGAGCGCGGGCGCTGGAGGATCTGCCGCCGGGCAGCCGCCGCGTCGTCGTGCCCGGCGCCGGCCATTTCGCCCACCTCGAAGCCCGGTACCTACTCGGCAAGTTGCTGGGACCGCGGACTTTCCGCAATCCGCGCCGGACCGAACAACATCTGATCAACCGCCTGGCCATCACCGCCGCGCTGGAGAACTTCACCGCGTTCCTCGGCCATTTCGTGCTCAATTGCAGCTGGGACCGATACGGCGCCGATCCGGATATGACCGCGATCTTCCGCTGGCACGGCGCCGAGGAGATGGAGCACCGCACGGTGGCCCATGACGTCGCGGAGTACTTCGACCCGCGCTACTGGCGCCGGGTGCAGACGATGCTGGTGGTCTTTCCGCTGACCGTCTGGATTTCCAGCCGATTCGTCTGGTACCTGGTCAAGAACGACCCGAACGCACCGCGCTCTCGGCTGCGGGTGCTGTACGAGGTGATCCGGGCGGGCCGTCTCGGCCTGCTGCCCACCGCGCGCACCGTGTTCGGGTCGGCGTTCGACTATCTGAAACCGGGCTTCCGGCCCGATGCAACCGGATCGATGGCACAGGCACTGTCCTTTCTGGCGACCGTCGAGACCCGCGCGAAAGCCGCATAGGAGCCACCGATGTCCACCGAATCCCGGACTGCCGACGTCCCGGCACACGCGCACGGCAGATTTCGGCGCGACCCGCTGCTGCGGATACTGCGGACCGGCTATGACGCGCTCACCTGGGTACACCAGTTCGTGCCGCAGCCGCCGCCGCGCATCGGCGCTCGCGAGTTCTTCGACGTGGTCGTGGCCGCCCGCGAGGTCGTCGCCCGCGACGAGAACGTCGTCGCCCTCACCTTCGCCGGCCGCGACGGACATCCGCTGCCGTCGTGGTCGGCGGGCGCGCACATCGATCTGCGGCTGCCGTCGGGGACGATTCGCCAGTACTCGCTGTGCGGTGACGCCGGAAACCGCCACGTCTACCGGATCGCCGTGCGGCTGATCCCGGACGGGCGGGGCGGCTCGGCCGAAGTGCACAGCGCGTTGCAGGTCGGATCGGTGGTCCAGATCAGCTTGCCCCGCAACGCTTTCCCGCTCGCCGTCGGCGGCTACAACCAGCCGACCGATTCGGTCCGGTTCATCGCGGGCGGTATCGGCATCACCCCGATCCTGCCGATGCTCGATGTGCTCGACCGGCTGGCCATTGCCTGGACGATGATCTACTGCGGCCGCACCCGCGCATCGATCGCCTTCGTCGACGAGCTGGCCCGCTACGGCGACCGCATCACCGTCCACTGTGACGACGAGGACGGCTTGGCCACCGCCGAGATGCTGCTCGGTGAACTCACCGGCTCGCCCGCGGTCTACACCTGCGGACCGCCGCCGATGATCGCCAAGCTCAGCGAGGCCCTGGCCGACCGGCCCGACGTGGAATTCCACTACGAGCGTTTCTCGGCCGCCCCGGTGGTCGACGGCAAGGAGTTCGACCTGCGTTTCGCGCACACCGGCGAGGTGGTCACCGTGGCGGCCGATCGCACCGCGCTCGCGGCGATCCTGGACGTCCGGCCCGATGCGACGTTCTCCTGTCAGCAGGGCTTCTGCCGGTCCTGCGCGGTGCGCGTGATCGACGGCGTACCCGAGCATCGGTCGACCGCGTTGTCGCCGGAGGAACTGGAGGCGGGATACTTTCTCCCATGCGTTTCACGTTCGGACGGACCGCTCACGCTCGACCTGTAGGCCGGCGATGACTGCGCGTGCGCGGGCCGCGGCCGGGCCGGGGCGCCGACAGCCGCAGAACGAGAACGGTGTGGCCACCCATCAGCGCATCCTCGACGCGGCCCTGGATGTGCTGGCCACCCGCGGCTGGCGCCACGCCAGCGTGGCCGAGGTGGCCGAACGCGCCGGCGTGACCCGCGGGGCGGTGCAACATCATTTCAAGGACCGCGAGGGCCTGTTCACCGCGGCCGTGCAGCAGATCATGGATTCCCGGGTCCGGGAGGTGGAGAACCTCCAGCACGCCGACTACCCCGAGGGCGAGCGCACCCAGGCGATCGTGCGCACCGTGGTCGAGTTGCACCAGGGTCAGATGTTCACCGCGGCGCTCCAGTTGTGCGTCGCCGCCTCCAACGATCCGATCCTGCGCCCGCGCATCGCGGCCATGGAACTCGAGGTGGGCGCGCGCGCCTTCTGGACCCTGATCGAACTACTGCGCCTGGACGGCAACGACCGCACGGTCCGCACCACCGTGCAGGCCTTCCTGGACTCCGCGCGCGGTCTCGGCCTGGCCGGCATGCTCAACGACGACTCCCGCCGCCGCGGCTACGTCGCCGACCGCTGGGCGGAGATGCTCGACGAACTGCGCACGGACAAGCGGGACTGACACCCACGGGGTGGGCTTCACGAGCGCAGCGACTGCCGCAGGACGCGGTCGAGCATGCGTTCGGCGGTGCCGCGTCAGCCGTCGCCATTACCGCATCCGGGCGCGTACCCGCGCTGCTTCCCGGGTGAGATGGTCGCGCTCCGGGACGCTCGTGGCCGTGCTCGCGGCCACGGCGTACAGCTCGGCGGCCTGTTCGAGATCGCCCGCACGTTCGAGGAGGTAGGCGCGGACCGCGCTGTAGCGCGGCAACTCCGGATCCACTCGGCTCAGCTCCGTCAGCCCGGCCTGCGGGCCGTCGGCCTCGCCGACCGCCACGGCGCGGTTGAGTCGCACCACCGGGCTGTCGGTGAGCCGCAGCAGTTCGTCGTACCACTCGACGATCTGCACCCAGTCGGTCTCGGCGGCGCTCGGGGCGTCGGCGTGCAGGGCGGCGATGGCGGCCTGGGCCTGGTATTCGCCGAGGCGGTCACGGGCCAGCGCGGCTTGCAGAATTGCCACGCCTTCGGCGATGAGGCCGGTGTCCCAGCGGGATCGGTCCTGCTCGGCCAGCGGCACCAGCCGCCCACCCGGACCGGTGCGGGAGGCGCGCCGGGCATGGTGCAGCAGCATGAGCGCGAGCAGACCGGCGACCTCGGGTTCGTCGGTCGCGGCGGCCAGCTGACGGGTGAGGCGGATCGCCTCGGCCGCCAGGTCGACGTCGCCGCTGTAGCCCTCGTTGAACACCAGGTAGAGCACCCGCAGGACCGTCGCCAGATCGCCGGGACGATCCAACGGCAGCTGCGCGATCCGGCGCTTGGCCCGGCTGATGCGTTGTGCCATGGTCGCTTCCGGCACCAGATACGCGTTCGCGATCTGCCGTGTGGTCAGGCCGCCGACCGCGCGCAAGGTCAGGGCGACGGCCGAACCGGGCGGCAACGACGGATGCGCGCACAGGAAATACAGCCACAGCGACTCGTCGGTGCCGGACACTTCAGCCCGCGGCGGCTCGAACTCCACCGCGAGTTCCCTGCCCCGCCGCGAAGTTTCGGCGCGCGCGGCATCGAGGAACTTGCGCCAGGCTGCGGCGACCAGCCAGCCCTTCGGATCGCGCGGCGGCTCCTGCGGCCAGGTCTCCAGCGCGCGGATCAGCGCTTCCTGCACGGCGTCCTCGGCCGAGGCGAAATCCGCTCCGCGCCGGACGAGGACGCCGATCACCGCGGGCACCAGCTCCCGCAGCAGCGACTCGTTCACTCGGTGACGGTGGGCGCCGCCGTGAGCACCGGACGCAACTCGAGCCATTCCTGGATCGCCGTGCCGCCCGCACCGGGTGCCGCGGACAGCTCGGCCGCCAGCTCCAGGGCGCGCTCATAGGTGTCGACGTCGATCATCATCCAGCCGGCGATCAGGTCCTTGGTTTCGGCGAACGGACCGTCGGTGACCGGCGGGCGGCCCTGCCCGTCCGAGCGGACGAAGGTGCCCTGCGGTGCGAGCGCCTGGCTGTCGACGTATTCGCCGGTGGCTTCGAGCCGGGCGGCGAAATCCTCCATGTACTGCACGTGCGCGGTGATCTCGTCGGGGGTCCACTGGTCCATCGGCACGTCATTGGCCGGTGCCGGGGCGCCGCGGTAGTGCTTGAGCAGCAGATACTTGGCCATTGTCTTCTCCTCGCTGAAGTGTCGGTGGTCTCAGGCGCGCTGGCGTTCGGCGCGCTGCCGGACCAGTTCCTCGACCGGCGACGGCAGGGTGGTGTCGAAATCGATGAGCTTGACCCAGGTCGGGGTGATGACGATGCGGACCATGCCGTCGTAGAGCGAGCGGACCTCGGCCTCCCATTCGACGCGCTGCTCGGCGGTCATCTGGTAGCTGCCGTTCATTTGCAGGTATTCCTCCGGGATGCCGTCGACCTCGTCCAGCTCGGCGCGACCCCGGATCAGCAGGATCTTCGGCGGATGCACCTCGGTGTCGATGGTCAGCGCGACCTGCGGATTACGCCGCAACGCCACCAGTTTCGGGGCGTTCTTCGAGGTGCACAGCACGATCTGGGAGCCATTCCAGGTGAACGCGATCGGGATGTTGCGCGGGGTGCCGTCGGTGGCGACGTAGGCCAGCCGGGTGATGTCACGGGCCAGCAGTTCCTGACTGAGCGGGCGGTCGAGGATTTCGGTGATCTGATGCTGCTGCATTGCTGTCGCTCCTGTGGTCGGTGTGCTCGAGCAGCCCTCATCGGCTGCTCGTACCCCTGGGACGGAGCCCGCTCCTCATTCTCGACATCCCGGCGAAGAATTTCGGAACTTTTTTCGACGCGGTAGAACCAGCAGGTCAGCGAGGCTACTCGCGCTCGGCGAGCAGGAATTCACGGGCCGCGTCCAGGATCTGCCCGGAGAGCTCGTCGTCGCCGGTGGCGCGCGAGAGCATCAGGGCGCCGGCCATGACCGACAGCTCGACCAGGACCTGTGGGTCGGTGTCCGGCCGGTCCTCGAACTCGGCGAGCTTGCCGATCATGTTGTGGATGCCGTCGAGGTAGGCCTGGCGCAGCGGGCTCTCATCGGGCGTTCGGGCGACGTCGGCCGCGGTGGCCGCGATGCCGCAGCCGTTGGCGGGGGTGTCGCGGTGGACGATCGACAGGTAGCGCTCGATGAAGGTGCGACGGGCCGCCGGCCCGTCGGGGCTGGCGGCGCGAATGCGGTCCATCTCCTCGATCTTCTCCGCGTACGCGGCCGTGCAGGCCTGGGTGACCAGGTCTTCCTTGGATCGGAAGTGGCGGTAGAAGCCGCCGTGGGTGAGTCCGGCGGCGGCCATCAGCTCGGGCACCGTCATCGCACCGGCGCCGCGTTCGCGGACCTGGGCGGCCGCCGCGTCGAGCACCTGCTGGCGGTGCGATTGCGCCTGTTCACGGGAGGCTCGCGGCACATCGACTCCTTCCATCGGTCGGCGCGCATCTGCTGACGCGCTCGCTCGACACAGTCTTGCGCATCCGTATAGATGATGATCATAATCTAAACGAGGTCGAGCGGTGGCGCTCCCTTCCCGATCCCCTCGGGATGAGTCGAAAGAGGCGGATATGACCAGAATCGAAGGCATGGTCGCGCTGGTGACCGGCGGCGGGCGCGGACTCGGGCGCGCGTTCGTGGAGGAACTACTGCGACGCGGTGCGGCCAAGGTCTACGCGACGGCCCGGCAACCGAAACCCGTGGACGATCCGCGGGTGGTGCCGCTGGCGCTGGACGTCACCGATCCCGACTCCGTCACCGCGGCAGCGCTCGCCGCGGGCGATGTCGAGATCGTGGTCAACAATGCGGGCGCGCTACTCCCCGCACCGCTGCTGACGGCCGAAATACCCGATGTGCAGGCCACTTTCGACACCAATGTGTTCGGTCCACTGCGGGTGGCGCAGGCGTTCGCGCCGATTCTGGCCGCCCAAGGCGGGGGCGCGCTGGTCGATATCCATTCGGTGCTGTCGTGGGGTTCCGGCGCCGCGGCCTACGGCGCCTCCAAGGCCGCATTCTGGTCGCTGACCAATTCGCTGCGGCTCGAGCTGGCCGCGCAGCGCACCCAGGTCGTCGGTGTGCATCTGGGATTCGCCGATACCGAGATGGTCGCCCACCTCCCGGTCGACAAGATCGCCCCGGCCGAGGTGGCGGCGGCGGTGTTCGACGGCGTCGAGCGCGGTGAGACCGAGGTGCTCGTCGACGAGGTCTCGCGCCGGATGAAGGCGGCGCTGTCGGGGCCCGTCGAAGGTCTCGCCATCGCCATCGGCCGCTGACAACCACCCACTCCGAAAGGACGAACCACCATGCCGCTGTGGCACATCTACCATCCCGCCAACACCTATTCCGAGCAGGACAAACAGGATTTCGCCCGGGATATCACCGAGCTGTACACCAGCTTCGGCCTACCGGCGTTCTATGTCGTGGTGCTGTTCGTAGAAGTCGGCGAATCCGATTTCTACGTGGGCGGCAAGCCGTCGGGCGACACCGTGCGGATCGTCGTAGAGCATCTGGCTCGTCATCTGGACGATCCCGAGATGCGGCGCCGCTCCACCGACCGGCTCGACTCGATCATGGTCCCCTACACCCGCGACCGCGGGCTGCACTGGGAATTCCACACCTACGAATCGCCGCGTGATCTGTGGAAGATCGCCGGTCAGTTCCCGCCACCGGCCGGTAGTGAAGCCGAGAAGGCATGGGCGCGCGAGAACAAGCCGATCCCCTACTGATGCCCACACAGATCTGCCCACCGGCGCGGCAAAGCCGGTGGGCAGATCTTTTCGGTGCGCGACAACGGGCGGGCGAACCCGTTACCGCACAGGTTTATTCGAGGTCAGCACCGGTGCGCGGCGGCGGCGCCGACTCGAGCCGGGTGAATTCCTCATCCGTAAGTAACCGCGACCGGATCAGGAACCGCACACCCTCGGGCGCCTCGAGGGAGAAACCGCTGCCCCGCCCGGGAACCACATCCACGGTGAGATGAGTGTGCTTCCAATACTCGTACTGATCGGCGCTCATCCAGAACGGCGTATCGTCGGCGACCGTCCCGAGCAGCACATCCGAAGCGCCCACCCGGAATTCACCGCGCGGATAACACATCGGGGAGCTGCCGTCGCAGCAACCGCCGGACTGGTGGAACATGACCGCGCCGTGCCGCCGGATCAGGCCCTCGAGCATGTGCTGTGCCTGATCGGTGATCGCGACGCGGGCCACGTCCTCGGGCATCAGAAGAATCCGAGCTTATTCGGCGCGTAGCTGACCAGCAGGTTCTTGGTCTGCTGGTAGTGGTCGAGCATCATCGAGTGATTCTCGCGGCCGATACCCGACTTCTTGTATCCGCCGAACGCCGCGTGCGCCGGGTAGGCGTGGTAGCAGTTGGTCCACACCCGGCCCGCCTTGATCCCGCGACCCAGCCGGTAGGCGCTGTTCATATCCCGCGTCCACACGCCGGCGCCGAGACCGTAGAGGGTGTCGTTGGCCAGCTTCAACGCCTCGTCGGTGGAATCGAAGGTCGTCACCGACACCACCGGGCCGAAGATCTCCTCCTGGAAGATCCGCATATCGTTGCTGCCCTTGAACACCGTCGGCTCGATGTAGTACCCGTCCGGGAATTCCTCGACCTTGCGCGGCCCACCGCCGGTGAGCACCTCCGCACCCTCCTGGCGGCCGATGTCGATGTAGGACAGGATCTTCTCGTACTGGTCGTTGCTGGCCTGGGCGCCGATCATGGTGGCGTCGTCGAGCGGGTTGCCGCTGACGATGGCCTTGGTGCGTTCGATACACCGCGCCATGAACTCGTCGTAGATCGAGGAGTGGATCAGCGCCCGCGAGGGACAGGTGCACACCTCGCCCTGGTTCAGCGCGAACATCACGAAGCCTTCGACGGCCTTGTCCAGGAACTCGTCGTCGGCGGCCATGACGTCGGGCAGGAAGATGTTGGGGCTCTTACCGCCCAGCTCCAGCGTCACCGGGATGATGTTCTCGCTGGCGTACTGCATGATCAGCCGCCCGGTGGTGGTCTCGCCGGTGAAGGCCACCTTCGCCACCCGCGGGCTGGACGCCAGCGGCTTACCGGCTTCCACACCGAAACCGTTGACCACGTTGAGAACTCCCGGCGGCAGCAGATCCGCGATCAGCTCCACCACCTTCAGGATCGAGGCCGGGGTCTGCTCGGCGGGCTTGAGCACCACCGCGTTGCCCGCCGCCAGCGCGGGCGCCAGCTTCCAAGTTGCCATCAGGATCGGGAAGTTCCACGGGATGATCTGACCGACCACGCCGAGCGGTTCGTGGAAGTGGTAGGCGATGGTGTCGCCGTCGATCTCGCTGATCCCGCCCTCTTGGGCGCGGATGGCACCGGCGAAGTAGCGGAAGTGGTCGATGGCCAGCGGCAGGTCGGCGGCCTTGGTTTCGCGGACCGGCTTGCCGTTCTCCCAGGTCTCGGCGACGGCGAGGGCCTCGAGGTTGTCCTCCATCCGGTCGGCGATCTTGTTGAGGATATTGGCGCGTTCGGCCGCGGAGGTGGCGCCCCAGCCGTCGGCGGCGGTGTGCGCGGCATCGAGTGCGAGTTCGACGTCGGCGGCGGTCGAGCGCGCCACCTCGGTGAAGGTCTGGCCGTCCACCGGCGACGGGTTCTCGAAGTACTGTCCCTCGACCGGTGCCGTCCAGTCGCCGCCGATGAAATTGTCATAGCGGGCGGCGTAGCTGACGATGCTGCCCTCGGCACCTGGTTTCGCGTAGGTCATGACGCATGCTCCTCATCGAGTCGGCGGATAGCACGAGCAACCGTTCGTGATGTGTACCACTATCGTGATCTCTGGTTGGCAGAAGGTTGACTACCGCGCTGGCACGCCGACGCCGCAGGTCAGAAGCGCTGTGCCGGACTGGAAACGCTGTGCCGGAATAGAAGCGCAGTGACGGACCAGAAGCGCTGGCCCACCTAGGAACGCAGCGCGGTGTGCAACCTCGCCGCGGCAACAGCGCGGCGGGCATCGTTGACCGGCAGCAGCGCCAGCGCGTGCTCGTGGATCTCGATATCGTCGGGCGCCCGCTCGCCGTAGCGCAGGGCGTATTCGGGGTCGTCGTCGGAGAGCACGGCGGTGCGGACCGCGACCTCGAGATGTTCGCGCCATTCGACGATTCCCGGCGTCTCCGAGCCGGGGAGCAGCGGTCCGCGATACAACCGCACGGCCGCGGCGGTATCACCGGCTTCGAGCGCGGTGAGCAGGTCGACGGCGTCGCAGGACAGCGGCGTGGTCAGCTGGTAGACGCGGTTGGCGATCTCACCGCCGGTGGCCCGGCGCAGATGGGAGACATCGGCTTTGAGTGTGCTGGAGGTGGCGGGCCGGTCGCCGTAGATGGCGTAGTGCAGCCGTTCGGGGGTAAAGCCCGCGGGTTCGAGCGCCAGCAGCGCCAGGATTTCCAGCTGGCGTGGCCGCAGCCGCACCGCGCGACCGTCGCGCACCAGCCCGGATCCGCCGAGGCAGGTGAGCCGCACACCGGGCCGGGTGGCGGGGGCGGTCGCGTGCAGCCGCGCCTCGACCGCCATCACCAGCGACTGCACCGTGGACATGGCGAGCGGATGCGAGCGATCCCAGGTGGAGGACAGGTCGAGCACCCCGAGCTGACGCCCGTCGGGTCCGTGGATGGGCGCGCAGTAACACACCCAGCCGTGCAGCGCCGCAACCAGATGTTCGGCCGAGAACACGGTGCTGGGTTTGCCGGTCTGCATGGCCAGTGACAGCGCATTGGTGCCCATGTGCTGTTCGTCCCAGCGGCCGCCTGGCGCGAAGTTCACCTTCTCGGCCCGGCGTCGCATGACCTGACCGCCGAAGGACCACAGGATGGTGCCGGACTCGTCGGTCACCGCAGCGACGTAACCGGCGTCATGAGCGACGTCGTGTAACTGATCGGCGAGCTGGGTGACCGGTTCGCGCAACGGGGACTGCGCCCACCGCGAGCCGATATCGGCGGAATCGAGCGCCGGCGCGCTGGCGCGGGCCGGGTCGACGGTGCGCACCGACCGCATCCAGGATTGCGCGACCTCACTGCGCAGGCCCGACCCGGTGACCCGGGGCAGCGTGGGATGCGGCCCGTCGGGTACCCACCGGGCCCATTCCTTTTCCAGCGCGGCTCGCTGCTCGGCGAGCGTGCTGTGTGGCGCCATCTACGCGGTGTCTTCCTGGTCACATCTTCGGCTACCACCATCATGCCGCACCGACGCGGCGATCGGTGCGGCATGCGGTGCGGAAATTCAGCTCAGATGATGCACCGGGCCCATCCCGTACACCGGCGTCGGAATCCCCTCGTAGCGCGCCTTGAGCTGCAGCGCGAGATACAGCGAGTAGTGCCGGGATTGGTGCAGGTTGCCGCCGTGGAACCACAGCCCGTCCTGCCTGGTCGGCTTCCACATATTGCGCAGCTCGCCCTCCCACGGGCCCGGGTCCTTGGTGGTGCCGGAGCCGTAGCCCCAGCATTTGCCCACCCGGTCGGCCACGTCCTGGCCGATCAGGTCGGCCGCCCAGCCGTTCATCGAGCCGTAGCCGGTGGCGTAGACGACCAGGTCGGCGGGCAGTTCGGTGCCGTCGGCGAGGACGACGGCGTCCTCGGTGAGTTCGCGGACCTCGCCGTGCGCCAGCGCGATCTTGCCGTCGGCGATCAATTCCGAGGCGCCGACGTCGATGTAGTAGCCGGAGCCGCGGCGCAGGTACTTCATGAACAGCCCGGAACCGTCGTCGCCCCAGTCGAGTTGGAAGCCGGCGCGCTCGAGCCGGTCGTAGAACTCGGCGTCGCGCGCCCGGATGGCCTCGTAGACCGGGATCTGGAACTGCGGCATGATCCGGTACGGCAGCGAGGCGAAGGTCAGATCCGCCTTGTCGGTGGTCATGCCGGCGGCCAGCGCGCGTTCGGAGTACAGGTCGCCCAGGCCCAGATCCATCAGCGAATCCGAGCGCACGATATGGGTGGAACTGCGCTGCACCATCGTCACCTGCGCACCCACCTCCCACAGCGCCGCGCAAATATCGTGGGCGGAGTTGTTGGAGCCGATCACCACCGCGCGCTTGCCCGCGTAGGCGTCCGGTCCCGGATGCTGACTGGAGTGGTGCTGTTCGCCCCGGAACCGTTCCATACCAGGGAAGTTCGGGATGTTCGGCTTGCCCGACATGCCGGTGGCCAGCACCAGCTGGGCGGGCCGCAGTTCGATGGCCTTACCGTCGCGCAGGACGTCGACCTCCCACTCGCCGGCGATCTCGTCGTAGGTGGCGGAGGTGCAGGTGGTGCTCGACCAGTACGGCACCTCCATCACCCGGGTGTACATCTCCAGCCAGTCGCCGATCTTGTCCTTGGGGGTGAACACCGGCCAGTTGTCCGGGAACGGCAGATACGGCAGGTGGTCGTACCAGACCGGATCGTGCAGGCACAGCGACTTGTACCGCTTACGCCACTGGTCACCGGGGCGTTCGTGCTTGTCGACCACCAGCGCCGGCACCCCCAGCTGACGTAACCGCGCCCCGAGCGCGATACCGCCCTGGCCGCCGCCGACCACCAGCACGTACGGCTGACGGCTGCGGCCGAGTTCGCGTTCCTCCTCGGCGCGGCGCTCCGACCAGGTCACCCGGTCCGGATCGGCGCCGTGCACCACCCCGCGCGGGCGCCGCGGACCCTTGCTCTCCTCATGGCCTTTCAGCTCGCGCAGGCTGGTGAGCAGCGTCCACGCGCCTTCGTCCTTGAGCCGCAGATGCCCGACCGCCCGGCCCGCCGCGGTCTCGAAGCCGATCCAGGCCGTGACCACGCCGCCGTCCTCGGTTGGCGGTTCGGTGGTGTGGAAGTTGCCCGGGTCGGTGCCGTCCAGCCGCGAACGCAGCATGTCGCTGATCTCCTCGCGGCCCTCGAGGGTCTTGATGTTCCAGGTGAAGGCGACCAGATCACGCCAGAAACCGTCGAGCGCGAACATCTCGGCGACGGCCTGCACATCACGGTCCGCCAGCGCCATCTCGAAATCCCGCAGCCAGGCGTCCACCCGCTGCTGCGGTGTCTGCGTATCGGGCGTCGGCTCCAGTGTCCGGGTCATCGGATTCTCCTTCTCCAGCGGATCTGTGAGCTACAGCACACGTCACCGGAACCGGTGTCACAATCGTTGCAAGGCGTTGCAACATCGGTATGCGCAGCGCGGCCCGAGCCCGCTGCGGCCGCGCGTACCGAGCGGATCAGGATGGATGTCGTGGGCGAATTCGGCGCGATCGAACCAGGGACGGACCTGCCCCGGTACGCCCGCGACCTGGTGCGCATGCACGATGCGGTGATCGGCGGCGGACGCTCACCGCTGCGGCCGCGCACCCTGGTGGCGCGCTCGTGGTCGCGGGTGCTGGCGGCGGGGCTGGTGCCCGATCAGGCCAATGCCCGCACCGTGCTCGGGCTCGACGAGGTCGAGCGACGTCGCCGGATGTCGCCGCTGGCAGGCGTGATCGGTGAGCTGATGCAGGTGATCGCCGGCGTCGCCGACGCCTCGCAGCTGATCATGGTGGTCACCGACGCCGACGGTGTGGTGTTGTGGCGCGCCGGTTCGCCGCGGGTGCGCAACCGCGCCGACAGCCTCGGCTTCCAAGAGGGCGCCACCTGGACCGAATCCATCGTCGGCACCAATGCCATCGGCACCGCGATCGCCGAAGCCAGTCCGGTGCAACTGTTCTCGGGTGAGCATTTCGAACAGTCCCAGCATCCGTGGTACTGCACGGCGGCGCCGATCCACGATCCGCGCACCGGCGAACTGCTCGGCGTGGTGGACGTCAGCGGGCCTGCGCTCACCCTGCATCCCGCGCTCACCGCGCTGGTCGGCGCGGGCGCCCGGCTGGCAGAGGGCCAGATCGCACGGCTGCAACAAGACCAGCTGGAACGATTGCGCACCACCGCCATGCCCACTCTGTCCGCGCTGACCGGTCCCGCCCTGCTGGTGGACGAGCACGGCTGGGTCGCCCACGCCACCGGTGTGGCCGCCACCCAGCGCATCGCCATCCCGAACGCCGAACGCGCGGTGCACGTCCCGGGTCTCGGCGTCTGCTCGGCCGAGCCGCTGCGCGGTGGGTGGCTGGTGCGGCCGCTCGGCGCCGGTGCGCACACCGGTATCCGGATGAACCTGGATCTGTCCGGCGCGCCGGTCGTCAGCGCGGTCGGCGGCGAATCCGATTGGCGCAGTTCACTATCGGTGCGGCATGCGGAGATCCTGCTGCTGTTGCAGCTGCGCGGGCGCCGCGGGATGACGGTCGCCGAGCTGAGCCACGCCCTCTACGGCGACCCCGACCACGCGGTGGCGGTCCGGGCGGAATTGTCGCGGCTGCGCCGGGTGCTTGGCTCGATCATCGAGAGCAGGCCCTATCGGCTCGAGGCGTCGGTGCATCTCACACTGACCCTCGGTGACGTCGACCGGTTGGCCGACTGCGCCTTCGTCCGCGGGTCCACCAGCCCGGGCATTCGCGCGCTCGCCGGAGCCGGCTCCACGCTCGGCTGACCTGAGCGTGCGGGCGAGCCGGCGGTCCGGCTGCCCAGCGCCCGGTATCAACGCCGGCAATGTTCGAGATGTGCACCGGCCTCGCACCCACTGCCGCAGCGCTTGTTCACCCGCGCGAGAACACGGCCTTCCACACCCCGACTACGACCCCGCGCAGGAAGTTCTCCCAGCTGAAATGGTCGTGCCACAGGATGATTCGCCCGTCGCGCAGTTCGAAGGTGCCGGCGACCCAGAACGAGATCCGCAGCGGACCGAACCGCAGGATGTCGGTGCGGTCGGTGAGCACGATGGGCCCGTCGGCGGCGATGTGGTGCATGATCGCGGCGAAGCCGAACTGCTCGCGGTTCAGCCCGCGCAGCACCTGCGCCACCCGCTCGCCACGCACATCCGGTAGCGAGGTGTTCTTCCAGACGATGTCGGGATGCAGCAGTTCCAGTGCCTCGCCCACCGCGCCCAGTTCCAGCGCGGCGAAGAATTCCCGCACGGTGGTGATCGAGTCCTGCTCCAGCTCGATTTCGCTCATGGATCGAGGGTAGGCCGAGCGACGCCGGGCCGGGACCGATCGGCGCGTTCGGCGCCACGACCTCGCCGTCCGGCGATACGTTGGGCCTATGACCACTCGGGATGAGATCGAGTCGTTCCTGGACGAGTACCAGGCCGCGCTGTCGGCCTACGACGCCGAACGCTCCGCCTCGCTGTGGGGCATGCCGGGCACCATCCTCAGCGACGCCTTCGCCGGCGCGCTGCACTCACGGGCCGAGCTCGCCCAGGGGCTGTCCCAGGCCTACCCCTTCTACCAGCAGCTCGGGCTGGCCCGGGTCGACCACACGCTGCTCGAACACGTCGACCTGACCGCGAGCATCGTCCGCGTGCACGTGCGCTGGCATTTCTACGACGACGCCGACGACCTGCTCACCGACGGGGACTACGAGTACCTGCTGCGTCGTGACGACGACGGCCTGCACGCCTACGTCGCGGTGGCGATCGATGAGATGGAGAAGCTGACCAAGCTCGCGGCGGAGAAAGGGATTCAACTGCCGGGGACATGAGGTGTCCGCTCAGCTCGCCGGAACTGCGCGGCTCGGCCAGGTCGCGCAGGCCGCATCGCAACCGGACGGCGCTCGGCTAAGTCGTGCCGTCGGCCCGGCCCGCGCGCCGATCGACGAGCGCCTGCAGGCCGTCGAGGATCCGGTCGATGCCGAAGTTCAGGGCGTCGTCGCGGGCCGAACCACCACCGGCCTGCTCGCTCATGGCAGCGGTGACCTCCGGGTATCGGTCCCCGACGGCCGCCATCACCTCGGCCATCTGTCGCATCAACTGCTCCTCCATGCCGTCGGCCGGGGTGCCGCCGTTCTGGAGCGCGAGGCTGCGCACGTGACCGTTGAGCACGACGACGGTGTCCAGCCGCTCCGGCCCGGTCAGGCCGATGCCCGCCATCGCCGTCAGCGCGGCTTCGAGCCAGGCGAGTTCGTTCGGGCCCATCGGCCGGATCCCGGCGGACAGTTCCAGCGACCACGGGTGCGCCCGGTAGCGGCGGAAGATCTCTTCGGTCCAGCGGCGTAGACCCGCCCGCCACGGCGCCTCAGTGGAAAATGACTCGGCCGCAGAGGCATTCGGCGGCGCAGCGACTTCCGGCTGGGCAGCGCGATCCGGCGCAGCAGCAGTTTCCGGCCGGGCGGCGACACCTGGCGCCGCAACGGCATCGGGCCCCGCAGCGGTTTCCGGCCGGGCAGCGGTAACCGGCGCCGCAACGGTAACCGGCGCCGCAGCGGCGTCAGGCGCGGCAGCGGCGTCAGGCGCGGCAGCGGCGTCAGGCGCGGCCGCGATTGCCGGCGGGGCGGTCATATCCGGCGGGGCGCCGAGCGCTTGCTCCAGCATCAGCGCGGCCAGTTCGGCCTTGCCGGGCACGTACCGGTACAGCGACATCTTCGTGTAGCCGAGCCGCTCGGCCACGCGCTGCATCGAGACCCCGGCCATTCCTTCGGCGTCGGCCAGTTCGATGGCGGCGCCGACGATGGCCTCGAGCGACAGCGACGGTTTCGGGCCGCGCTTGGCCGGCCGCGCGGTACCCCAGAGCAGTTCGACCACGGTCGGAGCCGGCATCGCGATGACCTTCCAGAAACGGTGTTGACGAGAACCTGTGTCTACCATACGCTTATCTGCGTCCGCCGGAAACAGATTCCGACGGACGCAGATACTTCCGCTGAATGGAGCCCTCATGCGTAACAAGACCGTCCTCATCTCCGGTGCGAGCATCGCCGGCCCGGCCCTCGCCTCTTGGCTGGACCGCTACGGCTTCGAGGTCACCGTCGTCGAACGCGCTCCCGAGCTGCGTCCCGGCGGCCAGGCCGTCGACTTCAAGGGCGCCACCCACCTGACGGTGCTGGAGCAGATGGGCATCCTCGGCGCCGTCCGCGAGCGGCAGACCGGTGGGGCCGACATGGTGCTGGTGGACGCCGACGGCAACCGTCGCGCGGTGATCTCCGGTGACTTCACCGGCGGCGACGTGGAGATCCTGCGCGGCGATCTGGCCGAGATCATGTACGAGCGCACCGCCGGGACCTGCACTTACGTCTTCGGCGATTCGATCACCGCACTCACCGAGACCGCCGACGGTGTGCGGGTGGAGTTCGAGCACGGCCCGGCCCGCACCTTCGACCTGGTGTTCGGCGCCGACGGTGTGCACTCACGGGTGCGCAAGCTGGCCTTCGGCCCCGAGCACGATTACGTCAAGCACCGGGGCTACTACTACTGCCTGGTCAATTCGGGGAACGGACCCCGTCGCACCGACGGCCCTCGCCGTGAGGTGTCCTACGCCCACAACACGCCGGGCAAGCTCGCGGTCGACGGCGGCCCGAAGGCCGAGCAGATGTACATGTTCGCCGCTCCCGAACTCGACTACGCCCGCGACGACGAACAGGCCCAGCGCCGCATCGTCAAGGAGACCTTCGCCGACGTCGGCTGGGAGGTGCCGCGGATGATGGCCGATCTGGACGCGGCCACCAACTTCTACCTGGATTCGCTGAGCGTGGTGCACATGGACTCGTGCATCCGCGGCCGGGTCGCACTCGTCGGCGATGCCGGATACGGCAATACGCTGGCCGGGTTCGGCACCGGCCTCGCCCTCGTCGGCGCCTACGTGCTCGCGGGCGAACTCGCCCTCGCCGACGGCGATCACACCGTGGCCTTCGCGCGCTACGACGAAATCATGCGGCGCTACAACAAGATCGCCGGCTCCAGCAACCCGGCCCGCTTCCTCGCCCCCAAGACCGCCTTCGGGATCCGGGCCCGCGACTGGTTCCTGAACTCGCCACTGTTCGCGCTGATGGTCAAGCTCGGCGACAAGGGCGCCAACGACATCGAGCTGCGCGACTACCCGAACCTGTTCGCGACCGGTGCCGGCGCGAACGGGAACTAGACCGCGGTGGACAGCTCATGCCGCCCGCCGACGTGCCGTGGCGGCGAGCGCCCCGGCCGGGATCGAGCGCCACACTGGGCCGGCCCGAAAACGGCGACGCGCCCACGATGCGGCAGAAGCCGATCGCAGGCGCGTCGTCAGCGGAAAAGACTCAGCCCAGCAGGCGCCAGTCCTCGAGCCCCTGGTACAGCGGCAGATCGTTGGCCAGCTTGCGGACGCGGCCGCGCAGCGTCTCGACATCCGAACCACCGGCCAGCGCGGTGCCGATGATGTCGGCGACCTCGGTGAACTCGGCGTCGCCGAAGCCGCGGGTGGCCAGCGCGGCGGTGCCGATACGCAGACCGGAGGTGACCATCGGCGGGCGCGGGTCGAACGGAACGGCGTTGCGGTTGACCGTGATTCCGATCTCGTGCAGCAGATCCTCGCCCTGCTGACCGTCGAGCTGGGAGTTGCGCAGGTCCACCAGCACCAGGTGCACGTCGGTGCCGCCGGTGAGCACGCTGATGCCCTTGCCGGCGACGTCGGCCGCGCCCAGACGCTCGGCCAGGATCTTCGCGCCGGACAGGGTGCGCTGCTGACGCTCGGCGAACTCGGCGGTGCCGGCGATCTTGAACGCGACGGCCTTGGCGGCGATGGCGTGCATCAGCGGGCCGCCCTGCTGGCCCGGAAACACCGAGCTGTTGAGCTTCTTGGCGAACTCCTGCTTGGCCAGGATCAGGCCGGAGCGCGGGCCGCCCAGGGTCTTGTGCACGGTGGAGGAGACGACGTCGGCGTAGGGCACCGGCGAGGGGTGCAGCCCGGCCGCGACCAGCCCGGCGAAGTGCGCCATATCGACCCACAGGTAGGCGCCGACCTCGTCGGCGATCTCCCGGAAGGCCGCGAAATCCTGGTGCCGCGGGTAGGCCGACCAGCCCGCCACGATCACCTTCGGCTGCGCCTCGCGGGCGATCTTGCGCACCTCGTCCATGTCGACGCGGTGGTCTTCCTTGCTGACGCCGTAGGAGTGGACCTCGTACAGCTTGCCGGAGAAGTTCAGCCGCATGCCGTGGGTGAGGTGGCCGCCGTGGGCCAGGTCCAGGCCGAGCAGCTTCTCGCCGGGGTTCATCAGCGACATCAGCACCGCGGCGTTGGCCTGGGCGCCCGAATGCGGCTGGACGTTGGCGAACTCGGCGCCGAACAGTTCCTTGGCGCGCTCGCGGGCCAGGTTCTCCACGACGTCGACGTGCTCGCAGCCGCCGTAGTAGCGACGGCCCGGATAGCCCTCGGCGTACTTGTTGGTGAGCACGCTGCCCTGCGCCTGCAGGACCGCGCGCGGCACGAAGTTCTCCGAGGCGATCATCTCGAGGGTGTCGCGCTCACGGGCGAGCTCTCCTGCCATCGCGGCAGCTACCTCGGGATCGAGTTCACCGAGAGACTGGGTATTGACAGAAGCGGTCGTCTGCGTCACCCGGACAGTCTATTTGCTGCCGCGGCGCCCGGCGGAACGGGGTCGGATAGCACATCCCGCGGCCTTGTGCACGCCTTTCCGGCGACCGGACCGACGACGATCAGGCCACCTGCACGGCTCGGATCGCGCCGGGCGTCAAGGGTTCGTCCAGCAGCCGCCGGAACCGATCGGCGCGCTCGTCGGCGCTCGGTGCCGCATCGAGCCACCCGCCGAGCAACTTGTAGCCCTCGACATAGGTGCTGATGTAGGCCCGCCACAGCGGTGAGGACAGGAATCGCAGCGATTGCCGGGCACGGTCCGGCGTGGTCAGGTTCCAGCGCTGCAGGAACTCGGCAACCTCGTCGGCATCGCGGCCGCGATCGTGCAGCAGCAGCGCCGCGTCCTGGCGCACGCCGAGCAGCTGCGCGGAGGCCTGCGAGAGCCGTTCGGCGCGCTCGCCGTCGAAGCGCAGGCCCAGATCGGCGTAGATCTCCTGCGCCCAGCGGCCCCAGCCCGGCCCGACGATCGCCTCCAGCGCCAGGTCGGCCAGGCCCTCGGCCATCAGGCACTGCGGGGTGTTGACCAGGAACAGCGTCTGCTCGGCCTGACCGGCGGCGACCAGTCCGGCCTCCTTGCGGCAATGCTCGGTGTGGTGGCCGGGGTAGGCCTCGTGCGCGATGAGCCGGGGCAGGTTGGCCATGTGCTGGCGCAGATCGGAGTTGATCGCGACCTTCGAGTGGTAATTGCCCAGGTAGTAGTTGAAGCCGGACCAGGGCTTGTCGCCGACGATCTCGTAGGTGACGTGCTCGTGGTCGGGCAGCGGATACCGCTCGCGCACCAGCTCGCGCAACGCGCCGGAGAACGCCTCCACGCAGGCCGCCAGCCGCTCCGGCGGGATCTCGTCGGCCTGCCGGTGCGCGGCGATGCGTTCGGCCAGCGGACCGTCGCCGGCCAGCACCTCGTCCATCTTGCGGTGCGCGTCGCGGTAGTCGGCCTCATCGCCGGGTG
Organism: Nocardia cyriacigeorgica GUH-2; assembly: GCF_000284035.1. Classification (NCBI taxonomy): domain Bacteria; kingdom Bacillati; phylum Actinomycetota; class Actinomycetes; order Mycobacteriales; family Nocardiaceae; genus Nocardia; species Nocardia cyriacigeorgica. The sequence goes on from NC_016887.1 coordinate 5,054,349, forward strand.
CGATGTCGACGTCGAAGTAGGCGCGCACCTCGTCGACGAAACCGATGTCGTCACCGGCGAACTTGCGGGCCGAGCATTCCAGCGCGCGCAGATGCGCATCCAGGAACTCGGTGCGCTCGGGCGCCAGCCCGGCCCCGGGCAGTTCGGCGCGCAATGCCCGGGCCCGGCGGGCGAGCTCGCGCGGCTGTGGGGCGGGCGCGTTCTCGATCTCCCGGCGCAGTGCCGGGTCGCCGGTGAAGGCGTCGACGAACCCCTCCTCCAGCCGGTCGAAGGCCAGGCCGAGCCGCAGGTAATCGGTCACGAGCGGATACGCTTCCATGGCAGCCGACGATAGCGGTTCCACCAGCGCGGCGCCGAGAGTTACCGGCCGGTAGGCGACCCCCTTTTCCCGGTGTGCGGCGGCGAGGCGCAGAATTCAGCCATGCGGCCACAGATAGTCCGAATCTCACAGCGCCGGTGCGATATGAGTGCGTGTTTGCCGGAATGGAGCGTCGGGTAAGTGGCACGGATGAGCGAGCCGAGCCCGTATGTGGAATTCGATCGGAAACAGTGGCGCACACTGCGGAAATCGACTCCACTGGTGCTCACCGAGGAAGAACTGCGCGGCCTGCGTGGTCTGGGTGAACAGATCGATCTGGAAGAGGTCGCCGAGGTCTATCTTCCGCTGGCCCGGCTCATTCATTTGCAGGTCGCCGCACGTCAGCGGCTGTTCGCGGCCACCGCGACCTTCCTCGGGGAAAAACATCCGGACCGGCAGGTGCCGTTCGTGATCGGCGTCGCCGGCAGTGTCGCGGTGGGTAAATCCACCACCGCGCGCGTGCTGCAAGCACTACTGGCGCGCTGGGATCATCATCCCCGAGTGGATTTGGTCACAACCGACGGGTTCCTCTATCCCACTGCCGAACTCACCCGCCGCGGCATCATGCATCGCAAAGGATTCCCGGAGAGCTACGACCGCCGCAAACTGCTGCGTTTCGTCACCGAGGTGAAATCCGGTGCTCCCGAGGTGTGCGCGCCGATGTATTCGCATATCTCCTACGACATCGTCCCGGATCAGTTCCATTGCGTGCGCCAGCCCGACATTCTCATCGTCGAGGGTCTCAATGTCTTGCAGACCGGCCCGCGGCTGATGGTGTCGGATCTGTTCGACTTCTCCATCTACGTCGACGCCCGCATCGAGGACATCGAGAACTGGTACGTGCAAAGGTTTCTCAGCCTGCGCAAGACCGGGTTCGCCGATCCGAAGGCGCATTTCCACCATTACGCCCGCTTCACCGACGAGGAAGCCACGGCGGCGGCCAAGGACATCTGGAACTCGACCAACCGGCCGAATCTGGTGGAGAACATCCTGCCGACCCGGCCGCGCGCGACGCTGGTGTTGCGCAAGGATTCCGATCACACCATCAATCGGCTGCGCCTGCGGAAGTTGTGAGCGGGCCGGCTCCGCTCACACCCCGAACCGGCGGTGCCGCGCGGCGTAATCACGTAGCGCGCGCAGGAAATCCACCCGGCGGAACTCCGGCCAGTAGGCCTCGGTGAACCAGATCTCCGAGTACGCGCTCTGCCACAGCAGGAACCCGGACAGCCGCTGCTCGCCGGAGGTGCGGATGACGAGGTCGGGATCGGGTTGCCCGGAAGTGTAGAGGTGCTGGCCGATCGCGTTGACGGTGATCGACTGCACCAGGTCCTCGCCGGTCTCCCCGGCCGCGATCTCCTGGCGCACCAGCGAGCGCACCGCGTCGGTGATCTCCTGCCTGCCGCCGTAGCCCACCGCCACGTTGACGTGTACGCCGTTGCGTCCGCTGGTGCGTTCGGCGGCGGTGCGCAACCGTTTGGCGATCAGTTCCGGGAAGCCGTCGAGCGAGCCGACCAGCCGCACGCTCCAGTTCTGGTCCGGCGCCGACAGTTCCTCGACGACGTCGGTGATCACCTCGAACAGCGTCTCCAACTCTTCCGGATCGCGGCGCAGGTTCTCGGTGGACAGCAGGTAGACGGTGACCATCTCGATGCCCGCGGCCTCGCACCAGCCCACCAGTTCGGCGATCTTCAGCGCTCCGACCCGGTGCCCGTGGCTGACGTCGGTGAAGCCGTTTTCCCTGGCCCAGCGCCGATTGCCGTCGCACATCACCGCAACGTGACGGGGATGCTGCTTGCCTGCCAGCTGCTTGGCCAGCCGGGCCTCGTAGACGCGATACGGAAAGCCACGCACCCGACTCGGAAACTCCACGGCGTCCAACAGTACGCCTCGTCACGTTGTCTGCGGCAACGGCCGCGTTTCCCGGTACAGTGACCATCGGACCGGCAACCTACGGTTCCGTAGGTTACTCGCGAGTTAACTCAGGAGGTAGTTCGTGACCGATCCGGTCGGCACCACCGACGCCAGCACCGCATCCGCCGACGCCGCCGACGAGGCGCTCAATCCCGCCGACGCGCTCGCGGCGCTGCTCAAACCCCGCATGCGCGGCTGGATCCACACCTGGGCGGTCGGGTTCGCGGCGGTCGCGGTGATCGCCCTGGTCGCCGTCGCGACCACGGTCTCGGCCACCGCGGTGTGGTCGACGCTGGTCTACGGGCTCACCGTCTGCCTGCTGTTCGGGGTCAGCGCCGTCTACCACCGGATCACCTGGCAGACCGTGCGCGCCCGCATCCGGATGAAGCGCGCCGATCACTCGATGATCTTCCTGTTCATCGCGGGCAGCTATACCCCGTTCGCGCTGCTCGGCCTGCCCGGTTCCACCGGACGCACCCTGCTGATCGTGGTGTGGGCCGGCGCGCTGGCCGGTGTCGCGTTGAAACTGCTGTGGCCCACCGCGCCGCGCTGGGTGGGGGTGCCGCTGTATCTGCTGCTCGGCTGGGCGATCGTGCCGGTGGCCGGCGAGCTCTACGACAATGTGGGCCTGGCCCCGCTGATCCTGCTGCTGGTGGGCGGGCTGATCTACAGCGGCGGCGCCATCCTCTACGCCACCAAATGGCCGAATCCGTGGCCGGAAGTCTTCGGCCATCACGAGTTCTTCCATGCCGCGACGGTGCTCGCGGCGCTGGCGCACTACGTTGCGGTTTGGCTGGTGCTGCTGCGCTGAGCGCCCCCGGCGTTCTATGCTGCTCGTTCGTGTCAGTCGCTGCCGCAATGAGCAACGCGCAGCCCGAGTGCACGCCATGATCGCCCGTCTGGTGGTCTGGGCGCTACGGGCGCGCTGGGGCCTGGCCGCGGTGGTGATCACCTGCAATCTCAGCGGTCTCGCCGTCATCGTCACCCAGCTGTGGCTCGGCGGATTCTTCGACCGGCTCGGCCCCGACATCCTGCGCGCGCTCGCCATCGTCGCGATCTACCCGGCCATCGGCTTCGGCGTCGGCATCGTCTTGGCCATCCGCGACCGCACCGTTTATTTCGCCTGGCTCGACCAGACCCGCAAACCCACCCCCGACGAGGCGCGCCGCCTGCTGCGGCTGCCCATCGCCATCACCACCCGCGCGCTGGCGCTGTGGCTGCCCGGGGTGATCATCGCCTCCGCCGTGCTGGCCCGGGTGACCGAGCAGGACGATCTGGCGGTGATGGCGTCGATGTTCATCATCGGCGGGCTGGAATCGGGCGGGCTCACCTTCCTGATCGTGGACCGGCTGATCCGCCCGACCATCCCGATCGTGGCCGGTGTGCTGGGCGCGACGATGCACTGGAGTTCCACGGTGTTCGTGCGCGTGGTGCTGACCTGGGCGGTGTCGGGTGCGATGCCGCTGTCGATGTTGATCGTGGTGCTGGCCGATCCGGTGTCCGGGCCGTCGGATCGCATTCGCACCGGTATCTATGTGGCCGCGCTCGGCATCGTCGTCGGGGCGCTGGCCACCGCGACGCTGGCCCGCGCGGTCGCCGCGCCGATGCGGAAGCTGCGGATGGCGCTGGACCAGATCACCCACGGCGATCTCGATGTGCGGGTGTCGGTGGGAAGTGCCAGCGAGATCGGGCGGCTGGAGCATTCGGTCAATCAGCTGGCGGCCGCGTTGCGGGAACGGACCCGGATGCGCGATGTGTTCGGCAGGCACGTCGGTGACGAGGTGGCCGAGCGGGCGCTGGCCGGCGGAGTGGACCTGACCGGCGACGTGCGAGTGGTGTCGGCGCTGTTCGTCGACGTGACCGGTTCGGTGGAGATCTCCACCGGCCTGCCGCCGCAGGAGTTCGTGGCCAAGCTCAACCGGCTGCTGTCCATCGTCGTCGCGGCCACCGAAGACAACAACGGGCTGGTCAACAAGTTCGAAGGCGATGCCGCGCTGTGCATCTTCGGCGCCCCGCTCGCCCTGCGCGACAACGCCACTCCCGCGCTGCGGGCCGCCCGCCGCATCCGCGACGAGGTGCTGGCCACCGGCGAACTCGATATCGGTATCGGAGTGGCGCGCGGTCAGGTGTTCGCCGGTGATGTGGGCACCGATACCCGGCTGGAGTTCACCGTCATCGGTGACGCCGTCAACGAGGCCGCGCGCCTGACCACCGCCGCCAAGGCCGTGCACCGCCGAATCCTGGTGAGCGAGTCGGTGATCGAGGCCGCGGCACCGCACGAACGCGCCAAGTGGGAGCCCTACGGTGAACTGCCGCTGCGCGGAATGAGCGATCCGACGCCGTCGTGGACCGATCTGCCGCAGGACGAGACGCCATCGGCAGATCCGGTGGCAGACGATGGAACCGCCTCTGCCGACCCTCCGCGCCCGGCACCCGCTCCCACCGGTGACCCGACCGCCGGACCCGCCTGAACGGGAGCCGGAGACACCGGAATCGGCCGCCCCCGATCGCCGCCCCGGCCGCCCGACCCGCCTGCATCGCGAGGTGAATAGACCCGAAGGAGACGCCCGAACTGCCCGCAACGTCAGCCGGACGCGCACGGTTCATGTTGTGAGAGGAGACTTCAGGGATGAATCCTCAATCTCCACCCGCGAGTTTGTTCAGTCACCTCGATGAAACCACCCCCACCGCCGCCTCGGCCGAGGACGGCGCCGCCGTCGCACCGGTGTTCAGCAGCGCGGGCACCGGCTCCGCGCCGACCGATGAAGCCGGCGCCCCGGCCGGCGGTGATCGATGAATCTGAAAGCCACGGCCGTGGACCTCGGGTACGCGGCGGGCTGGGGGCTGGTGCGGGCGCTGCCGCAGCGGTGGGCGTTGGCCCTGTTCGACCGCGCGGCCGCTCGGTCGGTGCGCGACGGGGGCCCTGATCAGTTGCGGCGCAACCTGGCTCGGGTGCTCGGCACCACGCCCGGCCAGGTGCCCGACGAGCTCATGCGCGCGAGCATGAGCTCCTACGCGCGCTATTGGTGCGAAGCGTTCCGGCTGCCGTCGATGGATCCGGTCGCGATGGCCGACGTCATCGAGTCCTCGGCCACCGGTCTCGAGCACCTGCGGGCCGCGGTGGACAGCGGAACCGGTGCGGTGCTGGCGCTTCCGCACAGCGGCAACTGGGACCTGGCGGGACTATGGGTGGTGCAGCGCATCGGCGCGCCGACAGTGGTCGCCGAGCGGCTGCAGCCGGAATCGCTGTACCGGCGGTTCGTGCGCTTCCGCGAGGGTCTCGGCTTCGAGATCATCCCGCTCACCGGCGCTGCCACGCCGCCGTTCACGCAGCTGACCGAGCGCATCCGGCAGGGCCGCGTGGTATGCCTGCTCGGCGAGCGTGACCTGTCCGGCAAGGGCGTGCCGGTCACCTTCTTCGGCGAACCGGCCCAGATGCCCGCGGGCCCCGCGCGCCTCGCCATCGACACCGGCGCACCGCTGCTCCCCGTGCATTGCTGGTTCACCCCCGACGGCTGGGGATTCAGCGTCGGCGCCCCGATCGACACCACCGGCGGAGTCCAGCCGACCACCCAAGCCTTGGCCGACGCCTTCGCCACCGCCATCGCCGCCCACCCCGCCGACTGGCACATGCTGCAACCGCTGTGGACGGCCGATCTCCAGGGGCGGGAGCGGAAGTCCCAGGCGCGCTGAGGATCGGTTACCGCCGGAACCCTCAGCGGCTCAACGACTCCCGAAGCGCATCGGCGGTCGTGACCGGCAGATCACAGACCGATCCGCGGCAGACGTAGGCGGCCGCCGCACCGTCGACGGGTGGGCGGTCGGCGAGTAGCGGAACCGAATCCGGTTCGGCCGCAAGGACGAGCGCGCCGCCGGGGGCCGCCGTGCGGGCTTCGGTCAGCAGGTCGGCGGAGGCGGCGCGGTCGTTCGTCGCGATGGCGACCGCGATCGGTCCGTGCAACGCCGCCTCGGCGACGGTCAACCACTGCCCGGCCGAGCGTGGGGCCTTGGCCAGCACCACGGTGCCGCGGTCGAGAGTGCGGTCGGCGAGTTCGCGGTAGCGGACGGCACGGTCGGGCGCACTGCAAGCCGACGCGGTGAGCAGCGCCTCGGCCAGCGACGACGCTCCCGCCGGAGTGGCGCCGTCGATCGGGTCGCGGGGGCGGGCGACGAGGGTTTCAGCGTCGTCGGCGGTGTCGAACCAGCTGCCGGGGGCGTCCGGATCGGCGAAATGCTCGATGGCCGAATCGAGTAGCCGCTGCGCATGCTCGAGCCAGTCGATTTCGCCAGTGGCCTGGTGCAAGGCGAGCAGGCCGGTGGCGAGCCAGGCGTAGTCCTCGAGCACGCCGGGCGCGGTGCCGGCGCTGCCGCCGAGCGAGGCACGCAGTACTCGATCGCCGACGACGTGTTCGGCCAGCAGGAACCGGGCGCACCGAATCGCCGCGTCCAGCCAGTCGTCGCGGCCCTGCGTGGTGGCGGCCTCCACGAGCGCGGTGATCGCCATCCCGTTCCAGGCGGTGACCACCTTGTCGTCGCGATCCGGTTGCGGCCTGCGGGCGCGCTCGGTGCGCAGGGCCGAGCGGATCCGCTCGAATCGGGCGGTGTCGTCGGGGTCGGTGTAGCGAGTCGGCACCGAGGTGCCCTGCTCGAAGTTGCCTGCCGTGGTGACGCCGAAGACCTCGGCCGCCCAGGCGCCATCGATCGGGCCCAGCGCGGCGACGAGTTCGGCGGGCGACCACACATACGTCGCGCCCTCGATGCCCGGCTCGCCCGGCGCGATGTGAGTGTCGGCGTCGAGCGCGGAGGCGAATCCGCCCTGCTCGGTGCCCAGGTCGTCGCACAGGAATTCCACGATCTCGGCGGTGACCCGGCGCGGCAGATCGTCGTCTGGCACCCGGCGCGCGAGATGGGCGTAGGCGCGCAGCAGCTGGGCGTTGTCGTAGAGCATCTTCTCGAAATGCGGCACCACCCAGGCGGCGTCGACCGAGTACCGCGCGAACCCACCGCGGATCTGGTCGTAGATGCCGCCGCGCGCCATGGCCGCACCGGTCCGGCGGACCACATCGAGCACCTTGTCGTCGCCGGTGCGTTCCCAGCTGCGCAGCAACCCCTCCATCAACGCCGACGGCGGGAATTTCGGTGCACCGCCGAAGCCGCCGTGCTCATCGTCCACATCGCGCAGCACCGCCGCGACCGCGTGATCGAGCAGTTCGGCGGTGAGGGACAGCTCGCTGTCGGGCAGCCCGCCCGCCTGCCCGCGCAGCGCCTCGACCACCTGCGACGATGCCAGATTCACCTCGTCGCGCCGGTTGCGCCAGGTGTCGGCGACCGCCGTCAGCAACTGGCCGAACGACGGCATGCCACCGCGCGGCACCTTCGGGTAGTAGGTGCCGCAGTAGAACGGCTCACCGGCCGGGGTGAGGAAGCACGTCATCGGCCAGCCGCCCTGCCCGGTCATGGCGACGGTGGCGTTCATGTACACCGCGTCCAGGTCGGGCCGCTCCTCGCGATCGACCTTGATGCAGACGTAGTTGTCGTTCATCAACGCCGCCGTCTCCGGATCAGCGAACGACTCGTGCGCCATCACATGACACCAGTGGCAGGAGGCGTACCCGATGGACAGCAGGATCGGCACATCCCGCGCCGCCGCCTCCGCCAGCGCATCGGCATCCCATTCCCGCCAGTGCACCGGATTGTCGGCGTGCTGACGCAGATACGGCGAGGTCGCGGTGGCCAATCGATTCACAGTGCCAGCCTTCCACACCTGGCGCCCGCAAAACACGGCCCCGCACCTGGCGTCGTCAGCCGGTCACTCGTCTGCGGGAAGTGTGATTTCGGCGCGCATCCGCTCGTCCGGTGTCCCGATATCCCAGAACCGGGCGATGCCGCTCGCGTCACGGTAGTCACCGGTACCGCCGGTGATCGCCAGGTCGAGCGGGCTGGTGCCCTGGACCCACACGGCCTGCATGGTCAGCGATCCCCGTTCGAGCTGGGCGGTGAGCACACATTGCATGGTGATCGCGTCACCCTCGATATGGACGTTCTGGCAGGCCCCGCCACCGTGTCCGACGCGACGACCGTCGCGGTGGATGCCGCCCGAGTAGACCGTCGTGTCGCCGAGACTCACGCCCGGCTTGTCGACGTCGGTGACCGCGAGCTGGTCGGTGAGGGCCGCGGCCTCGATGATCTCGACCCGCGGCGCGGCCGCTTCGGAATCCGCCCCGCACGCGCTCAGCCCTCCGGCCAGCAGGCCCACCCCGGCCACCGCGCCGGCCACTTTCCCGATGGACGATCTCTGGTACGACATGGACTACTCCTCACTGGCAGGCACTCCTGAACTGCCCCGTCGGTGCGGCGTCGTGGTTCGACAGCCTCACCGAGAACGACGACGAGAAGCGCCGAGATGTCAGATCGCTCGACCGAGGCCACCACGAGACGACCTTCGCCCGAACGACCGCGCGATCCCCGGCACCGCCGCCGAGTGCAAACCGGCGACTCCCCATCTCCGGGAATCCGCGCGCCCCGGATGGGAAACTGGACGCGTCATCGTCCGTCGCCGCGCCCGCTGCGACCGGATGTGGTTACCGGTCAGCACACCGGCCTCACCCGATAGGCGGTCATGCCGAGCAGGACAGCGCGATGAACCCCCCATCGCGCCCCGACCTCACCGAAATGCGGGCCATGGTGACGCGATTGGAACGCGTCATCGCCGACGCCACCGCCACCATCGCGGAATTGAAAGCCGCCATAGCCGCCGCCGAGGCCCAGCCGACCGCCGCGACCGAGGCCACCGCTGGCCCGGCCACAGCCCTGACAGTTGCAGCCCCCACGCCCGCTGCCCCCGGCCTCCGCGCACCCGCCCGGGCGCCCCGCCCGACCCCCTGGTCGCAGCGAAGACAACCCGCAACAAACCCAGCAACCCCCGAACATCTGTCCGCAAGCGCGACCTCCTCGGCTGCACCGCAACCCCCGCCCCGCAAGACCTCACCACGCCCCCTGCCTGCCGACCCGCCGACAGCCATCGCAGCCGCAGGACAGGCACCGTCCGCGCTCGATGCCCTACCGGAATCGCTGCGTTCCCTCCGCGTACCCACCGTTGCCCGATCACACCCTGGGGCCGGCCCGGCACCAGGTGCGCGACCGGCGCCTTCGCCTGGTGCGGATCACCACCCGCCGAGCACTCCGCTCGATGCTGCGCAACCCAACAGCGCGCAACCAACTGTGACGAAACCAGCTGACGCACAACCCGCCACACCGCATCCACCAGCGGCGCCACCAGCCGCAGCGCCACCACCTCCCCCACGCCCTGCCGCCGCCGCACAACCAACCACCACGCAGCCGGACACAGCCACACGTCCACCCGCCACCAATACACCGCCCAGGCAGTCCGCCTCCGACGCTAATGCTCTTGTCGAGATGGCGGCTCGCCATGGGCTGACGGTGATCGGGCTCGACCGTGCGCAACTCGATTCGAGCAGCGCGGTCGAGGTGGCGCGGGCCGTTGAGTATCTGCTGGGCAGGTATCCGATTGCCTTGCAGGGCATCGAGATCAGCGATCCGACCAGTAGCGCTCCACCGCGCACACTCGGCGCCGCCACCCGGCCTCGGTCGGATCCGGCCCCGTTGTGGCTGGTGCTCGACAGGACCACGCTGATGCCGCTCCCGGCTGCTGCCCCGCGCTCGAGGCAGTGGTTGCGCACGCGGCGCAGGGCGCATAGTCCGGCGTATACGGCGGTGGTGCGCGCCTATGGTGCCGCTCTCGACGTCGCGGGGGATTTTCGTGCCCGGCAGCAGGCGCAGCGCCTGTTGGTCGCCGAATCTCTGCGCGGCGGTGCTGATCTCGGCTTCAGTCCGCTGAACCCGGGCCTCGCCTTGGTCGACGCGTTCACGGAGGTGGTCGTGCGGGAGCGTCGCGCGGGGAAGCAGGCCAAGGCCCTGCACGACATCCTGGTGAATATGGCCCGCACCGAGCCGGTGAGCGGTGCCCGTCAGCAACCTCTGGGCCACGGCAGCACAGGACGATGACCATGCCGCCGCTACGGCGCCGCGTTCACGTGATCAGCGCCCGGATCCGGTCGCGGCGATCGCCAACACCAGCGACGCACCGGCAAGCACGAGATAGAACCCCGGATAGACCAGATCGGCGAAGCCGCGGGCACGGGCCAGCGTCGCCACCGCGCCGACGAAGTACAGCACCAAGCCTGCCGCGGCGGCGATGCCCAACGCCGGAAACGCCAGGCCGCCGAGCAATCCGAGCGCGCCCGCGAGTTTCACCAGGCCCAGCGGGACGATCCAGGAGTGCGGGACTCCGTACTTGGTCATGTTGTCGAGCGTCCACCGGTTGCGAGCGAGATCGGAGACCGCCGCCGCGAGGGTGGCGAGGGCGGTGACGATCAGGGTTGCGGCCGTTGCGATGTTCATCATTCCTCCGGCTGGGTGTGGCTGTGGTTGCCGAATGGACGAGGCACGCGCCGCGAATGTGATGGCCACCGACCGTGGTTCCCGTCACTTCCGCCAAGCGATATACGCGCCTACCGCCGGGCGAACCCCTCGTCGCCCGGCGGCACGCACCGGATTCACTTGTCCTGGATGAGCCCGAGAACGTTCCCGTCGACGTCGGTGACGGCGGCGACCACCCGGCCCCCACCTACCTCGCGCGCCGGTTCTTTCACCGTCGCCCCGGCCGCCTCGAGCTCGCCGAGCTTGGCCTCGATATCGTCCACGTGCCAGTACGCGACGGGCGAGGTCATCTGCTGCGGCCCGCCCTCGGGTACCAGCCCGATGTGCTGGCCTTCGGCGTCGTAGCCGACGTAGTAAGGCGAATCGGTCTGCGGCGCGACCCCGAGCAGCGCGGTGTACACCTGCTTGGCGGCCTCGAGGTCCTTCACCGGGTGCAGGACGGTCTTGATTCCCTGAGTGGTGGTCATGATCTCTCCTCGAACAATGGGGCCTGGATTTGTCAGGCGGACGGGCTGAGGCTGGCGGCGGATTCCCACACGAACCCGTCCGGGTCGGTGCAGGGCGCGATGTCGGCGGCGAAGGCGATGCGATGCGAGCCGCTGCCCTCGGCGGGCACCCCGGCGTCCTTGGCGGCGGCCTTGCGGCCGTAGAGCGCCAGCTTCACCGCCGACGCCGGCGCCTCGAACTCGACGTACTTGCTGCCGAAGCTCTTGCCCACGCGCAGCCCCTGCTCGACGTAGAACTGTTTGGTCGCCTTGACGTTGTCCACCCCGAGCAGCACAACGAATTCGTCGATCTCCCTGGTGGCGGGCCCGGTGTCCTTCTTCGCCGAAGTCGCGATCTTCCAGATGGACCCGTCCGGCGCCGCGATCACGCCGCCGTAGCCCCAGAAGCTCTTCTTGGCGGCCTTCACGATGGTCGCGCCGGCGTCGACGGCCGAGCCGATGAGGCTGTCCACCGTGCTCGGCTGCGAGACCACCAGCGACAACACGTAGCCACGGAACCCGCTGGTCGGCGCCTGCGATTCGCGCACCCGCAGCTTGTCGCCGAGGCCGAACGCGGCGTCGTAGAAGGCTTGGGTGGCCGCGGCGTCGGTGGCTTCGAGGATGACGGACTGGATGGAAGCGGTGCTGGTCATGATCACTCCTGAGGTCGGTGGCCGGTGTGCCTGTCGGGCTGATCCGGCGGTGTTCACAGCTTCGCGCCGGAGGGGCACCCACCACATCCGTGGCGACCACGGAACCCACCACGGATCGCGCACACGCAGTCACGGATCGCGAGCACGCAGCGCCTCCGTGCCGCCTCCGTACCGGAGGCGCGCAGTATGATCACGCGATCACGAGCAGGATGGGAGTCATGGCGGCGACGGTGGAGATCTCGGCGCGCGAAGCCGAGGTGCTCTCGCTGGTGGGGCAGCATCTGAGCAACGCCGAGATCGCTGCGCGCTTGTTCATCTCGGTGCGGACCGTGGAGAGCCATGTGTCCTCGTTGCTGCGCAAATTGGAGGTTCCGGATCGGCGGGCGCTGGCCCAGCACGCGGCCGAACCGCAGGCCGATGCGCAACCGCAGCCCGCACCGGCCCTGCCGAAACCGCTCACCTCGTTCATCGGCCGCGCCCGCGAACGCTCCGAGCTGACCGCGCTGATCACCGAGCACCGGCAGGTCAGCGCCGTCGGCCCGGGCGGGGTGGGTAAGACCCGGCTCGCGCTGGCCGTCGCCGCCGACGCGGCCGCCGCCTTTCCGGACGGCGTGTGGTTCGTCGATCTGGTGCCGATCACCAGCCCCGACATCTGCATGGTCGCCGGGACGGTCGCACTCGCCCTCGGTCTCGGCGAGCAGCCCGGCCGTGGCATGGACGAGTCGGTGCTCGCCGCGCTCGCCGACCGCCAGGCCCTGCTGATTCTCGACAACTGCGAGCACGTCCTGGACGGCGTGGCGCCGTTCATCGAACGCCTGCTCGCCGCCTGCCCCCGGATGACGGTGCTGGCGACCAGCCGCGCCCGGCTGATGGTTCCGTTCGAGCGCGTGTATCCGGTGGCGCCGATGTCGCTGGCCGGCGCGGGCGATTCGGACGCGGTCGAGCTGTTCATGGATCGCGCCGCCGCGAGCGGTTGGCCGCCGAACAATGCCCTGCGCGACCAGGTTTCCACCTTCTGCGAACGCCTCGATGGCGTCGCGCTGGCGATCGAACTGGCCGCCGCCCGCTGGACCACTCTCGGCCTGGACGGGCTCGAGGCCGGGCTGTCGGATCAGCTGCGCATGCTGTCGGGCGGCTCCCGCGCCGAGGACCGGCACCGCTCGGTGCGCGCCGCCCTGGACTGGAGCCACAACCTGCTCGATCCCGACGACCGGGTCCTACTGCGCCGCATCTCGGTGTTCATGAAGTCGTTCACCGTGCAGGCCGCCGCGCAGGTCGCCGGACTGGACTTGGGAGTCGCCGCCGACGGGCTTGCGCGTCTGGCCGAACAGAGCCTGCTGGTGGTGACGGCGACCGCGCACGGCACCGACTACCGCGCCCTGGAGACCATCCGCCAGTACGGCATGGAACGCCTGACCGAGGCCGGCGAACTGCTCGACACCCGCTCCCGTCATCTGCGCTGGTGCCTGACCGAGGCGGAGGCGCTCGACGTCGTCGGCGCCGATTGGCGCGCCCGCTTCGACCGGGTGGCCGACGATCTCCGCGCCGCCCTGTCCTGGGCCGCCGACTACCCCGACCAGCGCTCCGACGCCTGCGCGCTCGCCGAGCGGATGGCCCGATCCTGTTTCACCCGCAACCTGGTCGGCGAATCCCAGATGCGCTACGAGCAGGCCGCCGCCCTCGCCGACGACCCGGCCGCGGCGGCCTCGATGCTGCGCCAGGCGGCGGGCGCGGCCGGCTGCCAGCTGCGCGGCGAGGACATGGACCGCCTGCATCGCGAAGCCGCCGAGGCCGCCCGCCGGTCCGGTGACACCGCGGGCGCCGCCTGCGATCTGGCCACTGCGGCCGCCGACTCGTATCGTTTCGCCGGCAAGTTCGTCCGGGTGCTGCCCGCAGCGGAATCGCGCGCCCTGATCGACGAGGCGCGGCAACTCGCGGCCGTCGACCCCCACGCTCAGGCGGCAGTGGCATTGGCCGAGGCCGGACGGATGCTCACCGAAAACCTCTCCGCCCAGCACCCGGAAGGCGAGGTGGTCCCGCAGACCCTCGCCTGCGCCGAACACGCCGTCGACCTGGCCCAGCGCACCGGCGATCCGCTCGCCGCCTCCGCCGCACTCGACACCCTCGCCGGCGTGCAGAGCTGGGCCGGTGACACCTTCGGCGCCGCCGCCACCACCCTGCGCCGCATGGCGGTCCTGGACTCCGCCCCGCCCACGCCGCCCGCCACTCACGAACTGATCGAAGCGCTCGGCGAAGCCACCGAAGCGAGCCTCGGCGCCGGCGATCTGCCGAGCGCCCGCCGCTGGGCCCACCGCCTCGCCGAACACCCGTTGCTCGCCGAGGTCGGCCACCGCGCCACCAGCTGGCTGCTGGTTGCCGACGCACTGGCGGGCAATGTCGAGCAGGTCCGCACGCACAGCGTCCGCTTCCTCGATTCCTGGCAGCGCGCCGGCAGCCCCGCCCGCTCGCTGCTGGGTCCCGCGATGGCCGGGGTCGCGATGATCCACGACCTGCGCGACGACCAGGACGCCCACGCCGAATGGGCCGAGTACGCCCGCCGCGTCGACACCACCCCGGTGCGCACCCACGGCTACGGCGCCGTCTTCGACGCCCTCGCCCTACTCCACCACGGCCAGGCCGCCCAGGCGGTGCAGCGCATGGCTGCCGCGCCCGACGAGGTGTGGCGCTGGGTCACCTGGATCTGGTTGCACTGGTACGTGGCGTTGCGCGCCGAAGCCGCCGTGCTTGCTGGTAGCCCGGAATCCGCCGAATGCATCGCGGAGGCCCGAAACATCGTGTCGGGCAACCCGATTGCCGAAGCCCTCGTGGAACGAGCCGACGCTTTGCTCGCCGGAGACACCCAGCGAACGCTCGCCACCGCCACGACCTTCGAGGCGGCCGGCTGCGGTTACCAGGCGGCACGGTCCCGGATCCTCGCCGGTGGAGACGACGCCGCTCAGGGAATTGCCGCGATCGCCGACCTCGGCCTCACCCCAATGGCGCCGGTCAGAGGGCGGTGACAGAGCGAGACGATCGCTTCCTACAGTGGAACCCGTGATCCGTACCGCCGCCCTCGCCCACATCCGTGACCGCCGCCTCATCCAGACGCGCTCGGTGGGCAAAGAGGTCTTCTACATGGCGGGCGGCAAGATCGACCCCGGTGAGACGCCGGTGGAGGCGTTGCATCGGGAGATCCGCGAGGAACTGGGCGTCGGCGTGACCGGGGTCGAGCAACTGGGTGTCTTCCACGCCGAAGCCTACGGGCACACCCCTGGCACCCAGTTGCAGATGAACTGCTTCACCGCCGACCTCACCGGCGACCCGACACCCACCAGCGAGATCGCCGAACTGCGCTACTTCACCGTCAGCGAGTACGCGGCCATGGACCACGTCGCGCCCGGTTCGATGATGGTGTTCCGGCACCTCCACGAACTCGGCCTCATCGACTGGTGAATGCGGTTGCTGAACGTCAGCTTTCAGCACTCGGCGCCCGCACACCCCGCACCCGCGTAAAGCCCTCTACCACTTCGTTTCCCGGCGACGGTCCCGCTGGTCAACCACCATCGCCGTTCGATCTCGGCCGCAGAACAAACCCGTAGCAACCGAAAAACCCAGTGCGATGGGAAATCTCGCCCGGTAGACTGCACAGTGCGCCCGGAACGAGCGCAGCGGCGCCCCCACCCGAGCCACCTCGGCTCACCAGGGTGAAGCGATGCGCCATCACCGAACTCATCCCGGGCGTCCAAACTTCCCGCCGCGAAACACCATCTGCGGCATACCCATACGAGCCGCTCCGGCCCCGCAACGACATCGGGCCCGAGACCATCCACGGTCTCGGGCCCGACGCGAACTTCAGCACTCAGCCGGTTTCCGCACGTCCACCGGTATCGGCGTGTCCGTCGGAATCAGCACGCTTGCCGGCGTCCTCCTCCTCGTCCGCGCGCAACGCGATGCCCGGCTCGGTCCCCTCATCGGCCGCCTGATCCGGCTCTGGATGTTCGGGCTCGAACTTTTCGGGCAGATTCTTCAGATGCTTGTTCATCGAGCGGACCAGCAGGAACGTGCCGACCAGCAGGATCAGCACGATGATGAGACCGAACGGCGAGGCCTTGCCGAATTCGGGGCCGGTCGGGGTGCCCGGGGTCTGGGCGAGTAGAGCGAGCATCACCGGTGCTCGTCCCCGATGCCGGCGAACAGGTCGTTCTCGGGCAGCGCGGTGCGCACCCGGGTGCGGGCCAGCTCGAACTCCTCGGTGGGCCACAGCCGCTGCTGGATCTCCAGCGGAATGGCGAAGAACGCGCCGTTGGGGTCGATCTGGGTGGCGTGCGCGCGCAGGGCGTCGTCACGCTGCGCGAAGTACTTGGCGCATTCGACCTGCGTGGTGACGCGGGTCATCACATCGCCGCGCTCCACCGCGTACTTGCGCATCCGGTCCAGCCACTCTTGCATCGGGAACGGCTCGCCGACGCGGTCGTACTCCTCGGCGAACACCTCCAGCCTGCGGATGGAGAACCCGTGGTTGTAGTACAGCTTGAGCGGCGTCCACGGCTCGCCCGCGTCCGGGAACTGCTCGGGATCGCCCGCGGCCTCGAACGCGGCCACCGACACCTCATGGCAGCGGATATGGTCCGGATGCGGATAGCCGCCGGTCTCGTCGTAGGTGGTCATGACGTGCGGCTTGAACTCGCGCACCACCCGCACCAGCGCCTCGGTGGCCTCCTCCAGCGGCGCCAGCGCGAAGCAGCCCTCGGGCAGCGGCGGCAGCGGGTCGCCTTCGGGCAGCCCGGAGTCTACGAACCCCAGCCAGGTCTGCTCGACGCCGAGCGCGGCGGCCGCGGCCGCCATCTCCTCGCGCCGGATCTCATCGATTCGGTCCAGCACACCGGGGGTGTCCATGGCCGGGTTCAGGATGCTGCCACGTTCGCCGCCGGTCAGCGTGACGACGAGGACATCGTTGCCCTCGTCGGCGCACCTAGCGGTGGTCGCGGCGCCCTTGCTGGATTCGTCGTCGGGGTGGGCGTGCACCGCCATGAGGCGAAGGCCACTCACTTCACGTTCACCGTCGCTCTCGCATCGCGGGTGGGTCGGGAGATTCCCGTCAGGTCTTCGTTCTCTATAGTTCCATTCCGACCGATTCTGTTCCGACCTACCCCCCGCGAGCGCTCGTCAGCGCCCGGACCGGGGGCCGAAGGACACCGCATGACCGCCTCGAAGCCCGCCGCCGTCCGCGCGCGTACCGGGAGTCATGCGACAAAGGACACCCCATGACCGCGCCGGACCCCAGCCGCGCCGCCGACGTCGCGGCCCGCAATGCCGACCGCTACGGCGCCCGCCCGTCCGGCCGGCGCACCAGGCGCAAGCTGATCGCGCTCGGCCTCGGTCTGGTGGTGCTGGTGGCCGGCGTCGTGGTGGCCTATCTGGGCTGGTCGAAGTACGGCCCCGACGACATCCAGGCCGAGCAGCTCGGCTACACCGTCATCGACGATTCGACCATCGAGATCCGGATCAAGGTCACCCGTGACGATCCGACCCGGCCGGTGGTCTGCTTCGTCCGCGCCATGGCCAGGGACAACTCCGAGGTCGGCCGCCGTGAGGTGCTGATCGAGGGCGCCGCGCCCGACGCCACCGAGGACTACGGCACCATCGAGCTCACCACCCGGGTCCGGTCCTCCGAACGGCCCTCCTCTGGCAGCGTCTACGGCTGCACCGACAAGGTCCCCGCGTACCTGCGCGCGGGCTGAAATACCGCCTCTACGGCGGGAACTGTTCAGAAAATAAACTCCGACCTGCGCATTTATGAACCATGCTAAAATGGCTGCACGCACGGTTCCGGGGCTCGGAGCCGTGTTTGCTGCATTGGCGGCCAGCGCAGTTCCGGATCGGCGAGATTATCCGGGACCAGGTCTGTCGGGGTTCGAAGAACGTCCCAGGATCGCTCTAGCCGTCGGCTTGTGCATGCCCGCGTGCGGGTGGGTACTCGCAGTATCAGGGAATCCTGGCTCGCCGGGAACAACTACTAGGGAGTGATCGAGATGACTGAGACGAACGTGACCTGGCTGACCCCGGAGTCGCACGACAGGCTCAAGAGCGAACTCGACGCGCTCATTGCCAACCGTCCGGTCATCGCCGCCGAGATCAACGAACGCCGGGAAGAGGGCGACCTCAAGGAGAACGGCGGATACCACGCCGCGCGCGAGGAGCAGGGCCAGCAGGAAGCTCGCATTCGCCAGCTCCAGGAACTGCTGAACAACGCCAAGGTGGGCGTCGCGCCCACCAAGTCCGGCGTCGCGCTGCCCGGCTCGGTGGTCAAGGTCTACTACGACGGCGACGAGTCCGATACCGAGACCTTCCTCATCGCCACCCGCGAAGAGGGCCTCAGCGACTCCAAGCTGGAGACCTACTCCCCCAACTCCCCGCTGGGTGGTGCGCTCATCGACGCCAAGGTCGGCGAGACCCGCGAATACACCCTGCCCAACGGCAACACCATGAAGGTGACGTTGATCAGCGCGGAGCCCTACCACAGCTGATCCGGCGCACGGCCGGCATCGCCCGGCCGGGCCCGCAGACGCCAACGGCCGCATCCGATGCTTCGGGTGCGGCCGTTTCGTCATGTGGCGGATCTCAGCTCAGCGCCTGCTCGAGGTCGGCGAGCAGATCGCTGACGTCCTCGATGCCGACCGACAGTCGCACCAGATCGGCGGGCACCTCCAGCATCGACCCCGCGGTGGACGCGTGGGTCATGGCCGCCGGATGCTCGATCAGCGATTCCACCCCGCCCAGCGATTCGGCCAGGGTGAAGATCTTGGTGCGGGAGCAGACGTCGCGGGCGGCGTCGGGGCCGTCGTTCAGGCGCACCGAGATCATGCCGCCGAAGCGGCGCATCTGCTTGTCGGCGACGGCGTGTCCGGGGTGCTCGTTCAGGCCGGGGTAGATGACCTGGGAGATCTTCGGGTGCCGGGTCAGGAACTCGGCCAGGGTCTCGGCGTTGTCGCAGTGCCGGTCCATCCGCAGCGCCAGGGTCTTGGTGCCGCGCATGGTGAGGAAGGCGTCGAACGGGCCGGGGACCGCGCCCGCGCCGTTCTGCAGGAACGCGAACGCGGCGTCGAGTTCGGCGTCGTTGGTGATCAGCGCGCCACCGATGACGTCGGAGTGGCCGCCCAGGTACTTGGTGGTCGAATGCACCACGATGTCGGCGCCCAGCAGCAGCGGCTGTTGCAGGTACGGGGTGGCGAAGGTGTTGTCGACCACCAGCTTGGCGCCTGCGGCGTGCGCCACGTCGGCGAGCGCGGGGATGTCACCGATGCTGAGCAGCGGGTTGGTGGGGGTCTCGATCCACACCAGCTTGGTGTTCGGGCGGATCGCGGCGCGCATCTCGTCGACGTTGAACACGTGCGCCGGCGAGTGCTCGATGCCCCACTGGCTGAACACCTTGTCGATGAGCCGGAAGGTGCCGCCGTAGGCGTCGTCGGGGATGACGATGTGGTCGCCGGGGCGCAGGGTGGCGCGCAGGGCGCAGTCGGTGGCGGCCATACCGGAGGCGAAGGCCCGGCCGTAGCGGCCCGATTCCAGCGCGGCCAGGTTGGCTTCCAGCGCGGTGCGGGTCGGGTTGCCGGTGCGGCCGTATTCGTAGCCGTCCCGCAGGCCGCCGACGCCGTCCTGGGCGAAGGTGGAGCTTGCGTAGATGGGCACGTTCACCGCGCCGGTCTGGGGATCGGGATCGAAACCGGCGTGCACGGCCCTGGTGGAGAATCCCAGCTCACTCATGTGCCTCAGCCTAAAGGCAGCGCTTTCGCGGCCGACGAGCGGTTCTCCCCTTACCCCTCTCGGGTCGGATACGGCCCGTTTAGTCTGTCCCCATGGTGACCGTCGAAGAACTGTTCGCGATCGATGCGCTGCTGACCGACACCGAACGCGAGGTCCGCGATACCGTCGCTGCGTTCGCGGCCGAGCGGCTGCGCCCGCATATCGCCGACTGGTTCGAGGCGGGCACGTTCCCGGCCCGCGAGATCGCGCCGGAGCTGGGCAAGGTCGGTCTGCTCGGGATGCATCTGGAGGGTTACGGCTGCGCGGGCATGTCGGCCACCGCCTACGGGCTGGCCTGCCAGGAGCTCGAGGCCGTCGATTCGGGCGTGCGGTCGATGGTGTCGGTGCAGGGTTCGCTGGCGATGACGGCGATCCACAAGTTCGGTTCCGAGGAGCAGAAGCAGCAGTGGCTGCCGGAGATGGCGGCCGGCCGCGCGCTGGGCTGCTTCGGGCTGACCGAACCCGACTTCGGCTCCAATCCCGGCGGCATGCGCACCCGCGCCCGCCGTGATGGCGACGACTGGGTGCTCACCGGCTCGAAGATGTGGATCACCAACGGCTCGGTGGCCGATGTGGCGGTGGTCTGGGCGCAGGTCGACGTCGACGGCAAGCAAGTCGTGCACGGGTTCCTGGTCCCAGCGGGTACGCCCGGATTCACCGCCCGGGAAATGCACCGCAAGCTCTCGCTGCGCGCCTCGGTGACCGCCGAACTCGATTTCGACGAGGTGCGGCTGCCCGCCGACGCACTGCTGCCCGAAGCCCGTGGACTGTCCGCGCCGCTGGCGTGTTTGAGCGAGGCCCGGTTCGGCATCATCTTCGGCGCGCTCGGCGCGGCCCGCGACTGCCTCACCGCCACCATCGAATACGCCCGCACCCGCGAGGTTTTCGACAAGCCGCTGGCCGCGTATCAACTCACCCAGGCCAAGATTGCCGATATGGCGCTGGAATTCGGCAAAGGCCAGCTGCTGGCGCTGCATCTGGGCCGATTGAAGGATCGCGGCGAGATCGCACCGGAGCAGATCAGCGCGGGCAAGCTCAACAGCACCCGCGAGGCCATCGCGATCGCCCGCGAATGCCGGACGATTCTGGGCGCCAACGGAATCACCCTCGACTATCCGGTGCTGCGGCATGCCAACAATCTCGAATCGGTGCTTACCTATGAAGGCACGGCCGAGGTGCATCAGCTGGTGCTGGGAAATGCGCTGACCGGAGCCAAAGCGTTCCGGTAGGCGGTAATTCGCCGGTTCACTCGGTGCCGGCGTATCACCTCACACGGCGCCCGGGCATGCGCTGCGAACATTGTTACCGCTCGTCATTCGAGGGCCACCTGGATGTCACCCATCGGCCCCGACGATTGCGCACGCTATAAGTGCACCCGAAGACGGGTTCGACGCAGGGGAATCGGCGGGTGCGCTGACACCGAAATGCGGAGGTGCGCAATGAACTCGCTGACGTCCGGTCCTGCCGTCCACGCCACGGTCACCGATTACCGCCAGAGTTTCCGGGCGCGCGAACGCGGCACGCTCGCCGATCCGGTCGACGCCCGCCCGCTACCCGATCAGCGCGACCTGGTCGCGGCCTTCGCCGGCCGCTGCGAGGAACATCCGCTGCTGGACTGGGCGCAGGAACTGGCCGATCTGCACCGCGCCCGGCAACGCAACCCGCTCACTACGGCCGGGATCGATTGCCGCCGCCACGAACTCGTCGCACGCATCGACAACTGGGTGCGCACCCGCATCCCCGGCCGCTACGCCACCCGGCAACTGCGCGCCGCCTCCCTCGGCGCCACCGTCGACCGCATGGCCGCCGCCCACGTGCACGCCAGCCACCTGCTGCACACCGCCGAACGCGTCTCCGACGACCGCGTGCACGCCGCCTGGTACCGCCTTGCGCTGCTGGCCGACACCTGGACCGACCTGATCACCAGCGCCCCGACCACCAAGCCGCGGCCGAAAGGCTGACCCACCGGCGGCTGCTCCCGGCCGACGGCGCGTCGCCGCGCGTGTTTCCCGGCAACGCGGTTCGGACCCTTGCCCGGCCAATTCCGGTTTCGATAAGGTCACAGCCAGCCGAGGGGGCGGAAATCCGAATCCGGTCCCGTATATGCGTGACCAGGATCGGGAGGAACCGGTGATGAAACTGGTGCGAGGGCGGTACCTGCTCGCTATCGGGGCCGTGGTGCTGGTTGCGGGGTGTGGGGGGTCGACGGACGGGGAAGCCCAGCCGGTGGGGACGGTGGAGGCGACCAGTTCCGCGGGGAGTACTAGTACTACTGAGGGGTCGATTCCGGAGAACGTGCCTACCGGGTTCGATCCTTGTGCGGATATACCTCAGGACGTGCTGGACTCGGAGGGACTCCACAGCCGATCCAATTCGGACTCAGAAGGCGCGAATGGCATCGAGTGGCGCGGCTGCGGATGGGTCCAAAGCGATGGCTATGCGCCGTCGATCCGCGTCACAAACATCACTGTCGACATGGTCCGTGAGAACAAGGGCCGTGTTGTCCGCGATGAGTACACCATCGACGGACGCGAAGCGATCGCATCGAACACAGACGACGAGAAGGACCCTCGGTCCGTGTGCACGCTGCATGTAGCGATGAAGGGCGGGAGCCTCGAATTCCTACTGGACAACCCTTCATCGAACAGGAAAACCGGCCACCTGGATACATGCCAGCTGGCGCGAACTCTCGCCGAGAAGGTTGTCCCGCTGATCCCGCCCGACGCCTGAACACGATCCGCAAACAATTGACGACAATCTGGGGGAGCTGATTCGACATGAGCGATAACGACACGCCGCCGATCACGTTGGCCGGTCTGATCACTGAAGCCAACGAGGGGCGTCTATCTGTCCGTGTCAGTCAGGACGTCCGAGTCGATGCCGAAGAGTTCGTCTACATCGATCGTGACTGCCAGTCGTTCAAAGACCTCATCCGAATTCTTCAACGCACGGCGACCGAGATATCGGATCAAGAGAAGTGGGGCCTCGGCGAGGACAAGGACCCGCTCTCATCGGCCAGCATCCTCGTCAGCCGATTCCGCGAGAAGGCCAAGGGCTCCGAAAACAGCGTCCACGCGATCCTCGAAGAGCACTACAAAGTCGTCGACGAGATCCAGCAACTCCACAAAGCCATCGCCCAGCGCTACATCGACACCGACGAGGCGTTCGCCGCCCGCTACAACCAGCTCACGGCCGAACTACCTCCCCCGGGCCCGATTGCCCCGACGCGAACCCAGCCCGGCGTAGTAGCGAAGTAGGCCCGCGATGTCCGAGATCCAGAACGAGCTGCCGCGTATCAAGGATGGCGAGAATCCCGACCATCTCGCGCACGCTCAGATCAATGCCGCGTTCACACCGTTGAACACCACCGAAGCCTTCTCAGCGGCGAACAAATTCACCGAGATCGAGAACAAGTGGACCGATGGGGTGCGCGTGTTCGCGGCGCGGATTCAGCGTTCCAGCTCGGCCGCGTGGGAGGGTCCGGCGGCGGAGGCAGCGCGTTCGGCGCTGTCCAACTACACGACCCGGGCCCAGGATCTTTCGCCGGTCTTGCAGGCGCTGGGCAGTCGCGTGTACGGCGCCGTCGATTCGATCAATTCGACCAAGCGGGAGCTGCCGGAGGTGGTCGACAAGGGCAAGATGTGGGCCCCGGCCTCGATGCCTGCCGCCAACTCGATTGCCCGGACGATGCGCGATGACGCCGAGGCCACCGCGCGCGCGGTGATGGGAACGCACTACGTGAAGCCGTTCGTCAAGGCCGACAGCGAGATTCCCGTCCTGCCGAAGCCGGACGACCCAACCCAACCGCTGGTCCCGCCAGTCACACCGCCGACCAAGGGTCGCGACTGGGAAGGCGGGGGCGGCGATACCGGCGGTGACAACGGCGGTGGTGACGGCTCCGGCGGCGGCGATCAGGGCGGCTCCGGTGGCGATCAGGGTGGCGCCGAGGGGGAGACCGAGGAGACCACCGGCACGGGCGAAACCGGCGGCGAAACCACCGAGGAGCAGCAGGATCCGACCACCACGGCGGCGAACACCACCAGCCCGTCGAGCACACCGACGAGCACTACCTCTCGCCTGACGGACCCGTCGCTCACTTCCACCACACCTGCGGGCGTGAACACCGCCGGCTACTCCCCGACCGGCGTGCCGGGCGGCCGGACCGGCGGATCGGCAGGCGCGGCCGGCCTGGGACGCGGGGGCGGCGCGGGGTCCGGTGGCGGTTCCGGTTCCGGTGGTCCGGGTTCGGGCAGCGAGAAGCCGGGTGCCGGGCGCAGCATCGCGGGCGGGCCGGGTGGTATCGCAGCTCAGACCGGTGCCGGCGCGAATGCGGCTGCCAAGGGTGCCGCGACCGGTCGCGGCATGATGGGTATGCCGATGGGCGGCATGGGTGCGGGTGCGAGCCGTGGCGGAAATGCCGAGGAGAACGAGCACAAGACGCCGGACTATCTGATCACCGCCGAGAACACCGATGAACTGTTGGGCGAGGTGCCAAAGACGGTCGCGGGCGGGGTGATCGGCGGCGATGTACCCTCGGCCGCGCCGATGCGGGAGCAGGATGGGGAGGACCGGCGTTGACCGAATGGCGCTGGGACCCCGATGATTTCGCGGCCCTGTGGTACAGCGATGCCAACGACCGCTTCCCGCGCCCACTGCGCTACGTCAGCCGCTTCGCGTTCCTCGGCGAGGCGGCGGCGCACCGCGAGAAGGTCCGCGCCGGCTACGACCGCGACGAGCTCGAGCGTATCCAGCTCGCCTTCCACACCCTCGCCGAATCCGATCTGCGTATCGAAATCCTCGGCGGCACAACCCGAACCAAGCGCGGCAAGGAGGGCGAGTATCGAGTGGTCGGCGCGAGCACCGCGTATCAGGCGGTCGTGCTGTCGCAGACCGCGATCGACGGCGTCGACGGCCCGATCACCTGCCGCCTGTTCCGCCCCGAATACCTACCCGCCCGGCTGACCGCGGCGCTCCCCTCCTGCGCGCCGGGCACCCAGCCCGCCGCCACCTTCCATCTGGCCGATCTCGACCCGGCCCGCACGCCGAACCATGCGAGCTTCGCCCACCGCACCCCGCGCGAGGAATACCAGCGCCTGGCTCTGCGCCCGGCCGACGGCGGCGGCCATGCCTGCCTGTTCACCGGCCCGATCCACAGCCGCCCCGATCCGTGGTACGCCACCCAGTGGTTCGACATCACCGGCGACGGCCGCTACCAGGAACACCGCGTCCGCGACCAGCTCGCCGTCCGTCCGGCCACTGGCGCCACCTTCACCGAACAGTTCGCCCACTGGATCGAACGGGCCCGCAGGCGCATCCGCGAAGAAGCCGAGGAAGCGGCCTGGTAATCAGCCTTCCCATTTCACTTAACGCCTCTTATATTCAATATATGCAGAGTAAATTACTCGATACCCCGACCTCCCTCCGGATCGCCGGAGCGGCGGGGATCGGCTTCGCACTCCTCATCGTGTCCGGCAACCTCGTCCTCGTACCCGCTGGAATGCCGTCGCCCGGCTCTCCCCCGGACGAGGCGATCGACTTCTTCCTGTCCCCGAACGAGCCCACCGGCGCCGTCTCGATGTTCCTGCCCGCAGTCTGGGCGCTGGCGACCCTGTTCGCGGCCGGGGCCCTGGCCGCGGTGCTGCGCGCCGGCGGACCGGCCGGATGGGCATACACCGGTTTCGCCGGAGTGCTACTGCAAAACGCCACATTCACCGCGGTCGTCGCACTGCGTCTGGCCATGTCGACGGTCGACGACGCGCAGAGCGTGCGCGCGCTCTGGGCGTTGCACGAGACGTTGTTCGGTTTCAACGGCACTTTTCTCGCCCTGGCGATGGTGGGCCTGGGCGCCGCCGGCTTCGTCGCCGGGTTGCTTCCTCGGTGGCTGTTCGCACTCGGCTCGGTCGCGGCCGCGCTCCAGTTCGCCACGGCCACATTGACACCGCTGATCGTCACCGGACGCGACAGCCTCGCCCTACTCGGCCTCACCGGCTGGCTGCTGTGGGCAGTCTGGCTGTGCGGGTACGGGCTGTGCTTGATCCGCTACTCCCGGCGGGGACACAGCAGCATCTGAGCCTCGCTCTCGCCGGTCGCCCGCCACCATTTTTGGGGGCGTCGCCGACCCGGCTCGGATGCTCGATCCGCGGTACTGTTCGCTGTCCCCTCAGACGGCGACCGAACGGTCTCTTTTCGGAGATTTTCTCCGGCTGCCGTCATCGATGCACAGAAAGAACGTTGATGAAGCGCACTCTTGCGGTCGGTCTTGCTTTTGTCGCGGTAGCGGCGGTGGGCTGCGGCTCGGAGGAATCCACAACCGCGGCTTCGCCGTCCGCGTCGGCCTCCGCCTCCGCCGAGGGCGGTGACGCGCAGCAGATCCGCGACCTCATCGCGGCGCAGGGACCCGCGATGGCGACCTTCGATTTCGACCGGATGGCGGAATTCACCTGCACCAAGTACCGCGAGGACGTCCGGAACCTGCCGAACACCATGTTCCCGCCGCTCAGCTCCGCGGGGACGCCCGAGGAGTTCGCTGCCAAGCCGGCCGACCAGATGGCCGCCGCGCTGAAGGGCGAATACCCGGGCGCCTCCGATGAAACCATCAACACCCTGGTCGACGCGCTGATCCGCTACGACGAACCGGCCTACAAGGCCGCGGACCTGGCCATCCTGCGCGAAACCACCACGGTCACCGTCGACAAGGTCGACAACATCAAGGTCACCGGCGACACCGCGACCGCCGACATCACCTCCACGTGGCAGAACAAGGGCGCGCAGTCGGAAACCAAAACCGAGCCCAACGCCTACGTCAAGGAAGACGGTAAGTGGCTGGACTGCCAGCAGCCGTCGTAGCGGGCATCGTCGCCGCGATACCGGCCCGCTCACCGCGATGATCGCCTCCCCACCAGGTGGAGCCGATGGCAGCTCGACCGACCACCACCACGCGGTCGCCGAAACGACGGAGCGTCACAGCAGGTAGAGGCGTTCGGTCGGCAGCCGGGGCAGACCGCGTGGGTCGGTGGGGAGGATGGCGGCGGCGCCGGGGTGGTGGCGGGTGCGCCATTCGGTGATGAATCGTGTTGCGGCGCTGGGGCAGATGGCGAAGTCGAAGCGCAGGCCGTGCAGGAAGACGCTCAGGTGCACGTCGGGTTCGTTCGGGCGCGGGCTGGTGCTCATCGGGGATATCCGGAGGTCGGGGTGCGCAGCCAGCCGTTGCGGCCGGCGCAGGTGCGGATCGAGTCGATCACGGTGAGGCCGGAGGGGCGGAAGGGGCTGCGGGGTGGGTGGATCCAGCGGCGAAAGCGTTCGCCCTGATCGGTTGGGGAGGGCAGGGCGATGGTGGCGCCGGTGCGGACGACCGAGACGTCGAGACGGAACATTTCGGCGAACAGGGCGGTGTCGTCGGGCAGGTCGGGACGGATCAGGAAGGTCCAGCGGCCCGAGCGCATGTGGGAGATGATCGGGCCCACACCGGAACCGGCATCGTGGTCCCGGGCGCGGCGCAGATCGCCATGGACGGCCAGGCCGAGCGCCGAGGGCATCATCAATCCCCACACATGATCGGCGCGCATGACGATGCGGCCGATCTCCGGCGGGTCGATCCACGCGGGCAGATCGCAGACACGCCGATAGAACTGACAGCGGGTTCGCGGTGTGTCGCCGAACGGAACATTCTCCATCGCAGCACCTTTGCGTCGCAGGTAGACTTGGGTGCGCTCGGCCCGGTGTGATGACGGACACCGGATCGGGAATTGAGGGAGGGGCGTTTCCGGAGCAACTCCCACCGAGCGCGAACACAGTTGAGCACCGCCGATCCGGCCGAATCCAGCCGATCGAGCGATGTCCGCGAATCGCGGGGAATCACCAGGACCAGGGGCAGCTTGATAGCGGTTTGCTGTCGCGATGACAGCGCCGTCCGGAGAATTCCGACAGCGCATCGCTGCCGGACCGACAGACAGCCAAGGGGACACGTCATGAACACTGAGGACGGCACCGGCCCGTCACTCCCACTGCGCCAGTTGGGGAACTACTTCCGCCGCGCCCGCAGCGACGCCCACCTCACCCTCGACCAGGTCGCGTCGCTGATGGAGTGGAGTCCGAGCAAGCTCAGCCGGTTGGAACGGGGGCAGCCGGGGAAGTTGACGACTCGGGACATCGCAGCGTTGTGCGAATTTCTCGAGTTCGAGGAAGACCAGAAGGCCGCAATGCTCAGCCTCGCCCAGCAGGCTTCGGGCAAGTTCTGGTGGCACTCATACAACGAGCCTGTCCCGCACGGCTTCAATGTTTTTGTGGGCATGGAGAGTCGAGCCCGCCACTTGGAAATCTATCGACCCGATATCGTTCCCGGCTTGCTGCAAACGGCCGAGTACGCGCGCGTCCTCGACCGCATGCACTTCCAGCCCGACAGCGCGGAAGACCAAGACCTGCGCATCGCGCTGCGAATGAAGAGGAAGAAGCTCTTCACTCGAAAGGTCAAGCCCGTGACAGTCAACGCGGTAATACACGAGTCCGTCCTGCGCACCGTGGTCGGCAACAGGTCAGTGATGACCGAGCAGCTGGCGTTCCTTGCTGATGTCAGCACACGCCCGAACGTCGATATCCGCGTGCTGCCCTTCGTTGCCGGATATCCGATGGGATACGCCGTCGGGCCCTACATCATTCTCGAATTCAACAGTGGAGCAGCGGATCCGACGGTTGTCTACATCGAAAACTACACCGGTGACCTGTACCTTGAAGGAGAGTCCGACCTGAGGATGTACCGCGCGGCAACAGCTGCGATCAGGGGCGCTGCCTTGGACGCGGTGTCCAGTAGGAGCCTGCTCAGGCAGCTGGCAAAGGAGTACCGGAGATGAATATGGATCTATCCGAGGCCAACTGGTTCAAGAGCAGTCGTAGCGCCGGAGCATCCGAATGCGTCGAGGTCGCCCACCTGAACCACGACCTCGTCGGCGTCCGCGACTCCAAGAATCCCACCGGCCCGGCCCTCATCTTCACCCCCACTGCCTGGGACAGTTTCACCACCACGATCCAGCAACACCACTTCCCCCACCACGCATAGCCACCCGCCAGAACCCACCCGAGCGCGCGGCTTACTAGCCCACGAGGGGGACATGAGGCAGGCGACACGCCGTAATGGCCTGCCTCATGTCCCCCTCGTCGATACGGATTAGGCATGAGTGGGCGGCGGCCGATCTGTGGTGCGTCATGACGAGTGACGATGAGCGCTGCCACTCGGCCGCGTTACTGTGATCTCCATTACGCATGGGCGGTCGACCTGATCAGCATCATGATCAGATAGGCGCAGGTAGCGAGTGATAGCGGGTCCGCACCATCGGCTAAAAATGAATTTGAATGATGGATTTTCACAAAATCCGCTGGTAGATAGCCCTTTCCATTCTTGGGACGGACGGTTGGGTCGGCCGTAAACTCCGCGCCGTCCGGCAATACGCCGGGCGTTTCGCGTGAGTAAGGGATTCCAGGAATGAAGTTCGGCACCTTCGCCGCCACCACCGTCGTCGCCGTCGCCGCCCTCGGCATCTCCGCGGGCACCGCGCATTCGAAACCACCGACGGTCACCGAGGAACTGCGGACCCAGGGCGTCGAGCAGGGGATCGACTACACCACCACCTCCGACCCGACCGGCCGCACCATCACCACCAAGGTGGAGGACGGCACGTTCGAGGTCGTCGAGGGCGAGGCCGACAAGGCCGATCGCGCGGTGCTGAAGTCCGAGGACGGTGCCGTGGTCGCCGAGATCCCGCTGGCCTACGAGATCTCGGGCGCGCGCGTGTCGGTGGCGCACGAAATCGCCGACAACGGCCGCGAACTCACCCTCACCACCAAGCCGTCGGCCAAGGAGATCGGCGAGATGCGCCCGATCAGCTCGATGTCGCGGCTGGTCGCCGAACTGGAGAAGAACGTGGTCGGCGTGGTCGCTGGCGCGGTGATCGGCGGCCTGATCGGCGCCGTCATCGGCATGGGCTTCTTCACGCTGCTCACCGGCCCGATCGGCGCGGTGGTCGGCGCGCTCGCGGGTGGCGCGATCATGGGCGGGCAGCCGTTCGTCGACGCCATCATGGCCGTCCTCAACGGCCAGCCGTGACCGAGCCCATGTCCGGCCACGACAATCCCACGCCCGGCCGTAACCGGCGCAGGATGACGAATACCGCGCTGATCGTCGCGATCGGCGCGTTCGTCACCGCTGGCATCCTGATCGTCGGCGTCTCGGTGCTGGCCTCGTCGTTCGAATCCACCGTCGCCGAGGCCAAACAGGGCGCCACCGCCACCTCGACCACCACCGTGGCGTCCACGTCTGCGAAACCCGCTCCGGCCACCCAGCCGGGCCTGGCGCCGCCGGTCACCACCACGTCGAAGACCACCACCACCTCCGCCACGCCCATCGCGGCGAACAAGACCGCGAAGGAAGCGGTGGCGCTGCAGGTGGACGTTGGCGACTGCGTGATCCTCGACCCGGACCCGAAGAAGGTCGGCAAAATCGCCTGCGGCAGCCCCGATTCCACCTACAAGGTGGTCGACAAGGCCGGTGAAGGCGGCAGCTGCCCGTCCGACGCCGACCACTCCCACTCGGTCGACAAAACCACCCTCTGCCTCGACATCGACTGGACGATCGGCTCCTGCATGACCCTGAAGCCGTCCCCCACCCGCATCCCCTGCACCGCCCCCGACGGCGTGAAAGTGGTTGCGGTGAAGCAGAACACCACCGAAGTCGACACCTGCCCCAACGCCGACCGCGGTTTCGTCTACTCCGAACGCAAGTTCGTCATCTGCTTCGCGGATCTATAGGGAGGATGCCGGTGGGCCCGCGACACCGCTGTCTGGGACCGCTTCGTCCACCGGGAGTCGGCCGCAGCTGTGCACCGGTATCGGCTGCGGCCGAGCACCGGAATCTGCCACGGCCGAGCACCGGAATCGGCCACACCCGGGCACCGGAATCTGCCACGGCCGAGCACCGGAATCGGCCGCACCCGGGCACCGGAATCTGCCACGGCCGAGCACCGGAATCGGCCACACCCGGGCACCGGAATCTGCCACGCACGCTGGCCGGGGCGAAGCTGGTGAGGCGCACCGAGTCGGCAGCGCACCACTCGACGGCCTCGTCGCCCCGCCGGCCGGTCGGCCACTGCTCGGCACGAGGTCGACGCGTCGGTCGAAATCACCAACCGGCGAAAACACCGAGCCAACCGGCGCCTGACGGGCCGGTCGATCGCGCTCTTCTATGGTGCAAGGGCTCGAGATGACCGGCCCTCGGCTGCCCGGTCGAGGGCTCAGTGCCCGACCGAGAGGATTCGCTATGCGTTGTTCTCGTGTGCTCGCCGGCTTGGCGGTAGGGGTCTTCGCCGTCATCGGCTGGGCAGCAGCTCCCGCCCTCGCTCAGGAGGACCAACCGGAAGCTGTGTACGAATGCGAAGGCCTGGACGCGGGGCCGAAGAGCGCCGCGACCTGGAATGTGGTCGGCCGCCAATGCGTTCCGGCGACCGACACACCGACCGAAGGTGACGTGGAAGCCCTCGCGATTCAGGTCCGCGACCGGGTCGTGGAGTGTGCCAACGGCACGGTCGAAGCAGAGGCGAACAGCGAAGACCGCGTCAAGGTCACCGGCCTCGACTGTGTGGAACGCGGCTGAGGCTCTCCGCTCCACATTCAGAGAAATGGGCCGCTTGCGGGCTATCCGCAAGCGGCCCAACGACTTCCAGACTTACTTCCCGATAGCACCCGTGCTCAGGAACCCGAGCAGATCGTGGCGGGTGATCACGCCGACGGGCTTACCGTCCTCCACCACCATCAACGCGTCCGAATCCGACAGCGCCTTGGTCGCGGCGGAGATCGGCTCGCCGGAGCCGATCAGCGGGAACGACGGCGACATGTGCTGGGCCACCGAGTCGGTGAGGTGGGCGCGGCCCTCGAAGACGGCCGAGAGCAGGTCGCGTTCGGAGACGCTGCCGGCCACCTCGCCTGCCATGACGGGCGGCTCGGCGCCCACCACGGGCATCTGGGAGACGCCGTATTCACGCAGGATCTCGATGGCGTCGCGCAGGGTCTCCGAGGGGTGGGTGTGCACCAGGTCGGGCAGGGCGCCGGACTTGCCGCGCAGCACGTCGCCGACCAGCGGTTCGGCGGTGGTGCCGTCGAGGCGGGTGCGCAGGAAGCCGTAGGAGCTCATCCACTCGTCGTTGAAGATCTTCGACAGGTAGCCGCGGCCGCCGTCGGGCAGCAGCACCACCACCAGCGCGTCGGGATCGCGGCGCGCCACCTCGATGGCGGCGACCACGGCCATGCCGCACGAGCCGCCGACCAGCAGGCCCTCCTCGCGGGCCAGGCGGCGGGTCATGTCGAAGGAGTCGGCGTCGGAGACGGCGATGATCTCGTCGGGCACGCTCGGGTCGTAGGCCGAGGGCCAGAAGTCCTCGCCGACGCCCTCGACCAGATACGGCCGGCCGGTGCCGCCGGAATACACCGAGCCCTCCGGGTCGGCGCCGATGATCTGCACCTTCCCGCCGGAAACCTCCTTGAGGTAGCGGCCGGTGCCGGTGATGGTGCCGCCGGTGCCGACGCCGGCGACGAAGTGGGTGACCTTGCCGTCGGTGTCGCGCCAGATCTCCGGGCCGGTGGTCTCGTAGTGGCTGTCGGGGCCGCCGGGGTTGGAGTACTGGTCCGGCTTCCAGGCGCCGTCGATCTCACGGACGAGACGGTCGGAGACGCTGTAGTAGCTGTCCGGGTGGTCCGGCGGGACGGCGGTCGGGCAGACCACCACCTCGGCGCCGTAGGCGCGCAGCACGTTGCGCTTGTCCTCGCTCACCTTGTCGGGGCAGACGAACACGCATTTGTACCCGCGCTGCTGCGCGACCAGCGCCAGGCCCACACCGGTGTTACCCGAGGTCGGCTCGACGATCGTGCCGCCCGGGCGTAGCTGCCCGGATGCTTCGGCGGCCTCGATCATCTTCACCGCGATCCGGTCCTTGGAGCTGCCGCCCGGGTTCAGGTATTCGATCTTGGCGGCCACCACACCGGCGTTCGGCCCGACGACCGAGTTCAGCCGGACCAGCGGGGTGTCACCGATGAGGTCCACGACATGATCCGCGATGCGCATGACTCCATCGTTGCAGAACCGTTGCCGGTAGGTGCGGGCCGGTAGCGCACACCACATCCGCGCCGGCGGGCCGCGGCGCGCTCTCCTGCGGAAAGTGCCTCCGCCGCCTAATATCTGCGGCTATGAGGCTGCCGAACACTGCCCGGGTCGCCGCGGTGCTGGCCGGATCGACGGTCGCGCTGGTCGTCGCCTCCGGTGCGCCCGCTGCCGCGACGACCACCGTCGCCTTCCCGGACGTCCCCACCATGGCCTATGGCGGGCTGTGCTGGACCAGCATCCACACCTGGGCCGACACCAGCCCGGATTGGCCCGGCCGCGCGGTGGTCAATGTGCGCGCGGCACCGGTCGGCGGCATCGGTCCCGGCCAGTACCCGCTAGCCCCGCTGTGCGAGGTGCGCACCACCGTGGCCTGGCGCAACACCACCACCGGCGCCACTGGCAGCTACGAGAACAACGTGGTCACCGGCATCTACGGCAGCATCCAGTACTCGCTGTTCCAGGACACCGGGCCCGGCAACATCGAGGTCACCGTCAGCACCAACCACGCGAGCATCCCGGCGCGCGGATCGTTCCACGTCCCGGGCTGAGGGTCCGACGGCGCCCCGGCTCGCGGCGCCTCGCAACGGCGAACGCACCGGCAAGCTGCACCGGCTAGGCGGACCACGATCTGCGGGATCGGCTCGCGGCCTGCCTACCGGCGCCGATGTGGGCTGCGCACACAACGAGAGCACGTAAAATTTGAGGCCGTGGGCGATCCTCGAATCCGATGGCGGACCGCGGCGGTGACCGGCGCCGCGACCGTGCTCGCCGGGTCGGGCGCGGGCACCGCATCATGGGCGGCGTACCGGTATCTGATGGCGCAGGCGGGTGTGGCGCGCGGGGTGATCGGCCGCGACACCTCCAAGCCGCCGGAAGCCGACGGCATCTACCTGCCGGGTGCGGTGCGCCCCGAACCATGGCGCCTCGACCGGCACGCCGACCTGCACCTGATGATCTTCGGCGATTCCACCGCGGCCGGCGTCGGCTGCACCGACGCCACCGAAGTCCCCGGTGTGCGGCTGGCCCGCGGCCTGGCCGAAGCCACCGGCCGCAGCATCCGGCTCAGCACCAAAGCCATCTCCGGCGCCACCTCCAAGGGCCTGTCCGGCCAGGTCGACGCCATGTTCGTGGCCGGGCCGCCGCCGGACGCCGCGGTCATCCTGATCGGCGGCAACGACATCACCAAGAAGCATTCGGTGGGCCGCTCGGCCGGGCGGCTCAAGCGCGCGGTGGCGCGGCTGAGCGAGGCGGGCAGCGTGGTGGTGGTCGGCACCTGCCCGGATCTGGGCACCGTCGCCGCCATCCCGCAGCCGCTGCGCAGCGTCGTGCACACCTGGAGTCTGCGGCTGGCCCGCGCCCAGACCGCCGTCACGCTGACTGCGGGCGGCCATCCGGTGTCGATGGGCGATCTGCTCAGCAAGGACTTCCACGCCGCCCCGGAGCAGATGTTCTCCGCCGACGGCTTCCATCCCTCGGCCGCCGGATACGCCCTCGCGGCCGAGCATTTACTGCCGGTTCTGCTCAGTGCTCTCAGTGAGCGGGATCTGGCCGTACCGGGTGTTTCCCCCTCGACGGGCGCGACGTAGATTCGAAGTGATCCGTACCCGCGAGTACCGCACGGACCAGGTCGGCGACCACCGTGCGCACTCCGAGACATAAGGAGTCCTCATGCCTGAGGCCGTCATCGTTTCGTACGCCCGCTCCCCCATCGGCCGCGCAGGCAAGGGTTCTCTGGTGAGCATGCGGCCGGACGACCTCGCCACCCAGATGGTCCGCGCCGCCCTCGACAAGGTCCCCGCGCTCGACCCGGCCCAGATCGACGATCTGATGCTCGGCTGCGGCCAGCCCGGCGGCGAGGCCGGCTTCAACATGGCCAAGGTGGTGGCCACCCAGCTCGGCTACGACTTCCTGCCCGGCGTGACCCTCAACCGGTACTGTTCGTCGTCGCTGCAGACCACCCGCATGGCGCTGCACGCCATCAAGGCCGGTGAGGGCGATGTGTTCATCTCCGCCGGTGTGGAGACCGTCTCGCGCTTCCCGAAGGGCACCTCCGACGGCTGGCCCGACACCCACAACGAGAAGTTCGCCGAGGCCGAGGCGCGCACCGTCAAGCGCGCCGAGGGCGGCTCCGACGGCTGGGCCGACCCGCGCGAGAGCGGCGAGCTGCCCGACGTCTACATCGCGATGGGCCAGACCGCCGAGAACGTCGCCCAGTACACCGGCATCTCGCGCGAGGACCAGGACCACTGGGGCGTGCGTTCGCAGAACCGCGCCGAGGAGGCCATCAAGGCCGGCTTCTTCGAGCGGGAGATCACTCCGGTCACCCTGCCCGACGGCACCGTGGTCTCCACCGACGACGGCCCCCGCCCCGGCACCACCTACGAGAAGATCTCGCAGCTCAAGCCGGTCTTCCGCCCCGACGGCACCGTCACCGCCGGTAACGCCTGCCCGCTCAACGACGGCGCCGCCGCCCTGGTGATCATGAGCGACACCAAGGCCAAGGAGCTGGGCCTGACCCCGCTGGCCCGCATCGTCTCCACCGGTGTGTCCGGTCTGTCGCCGGAGATCATGGGCCTCGGCCCGATCGAGGCCGTCCGCAAGGCGCTGAAGATCGCCGGCAAGACCATCGACGACATCGACCTCTACGAGATCAACGAGGCCTTCGCGGTGCAGGTGCTCGGCTCGGCCCGCGAGCTGAACATGGACCTGGACCGGCTCAACGTCTCCGGCGGCGCCATCGCCCTCGGCCACCCGTTCGGCATGACCGGCGCCCGCATCACCGCGACGCTGATCAACAACCTCCAGACCCACGACAAGCAGTTCGGCCTGGAGACCATGTGCGTCGGCGGCGGCCAAGGCATGGCCATGATCATCGAGCGCCTCAGCTGATCCGCCTCCCCGCGATTTTTGGCCAGGGTCAGGAGCCCCGGTTGTCGCGTTGGCGGCCGGCGGTGAGGGCGGTGGGTGCGTCAGCCCGTACCCGGTGAGTTACCCGGATCTTGCGAGATCAGTAGAGCGGTCCCGAATCTTGTGGTTCGGGACCGCTCTCATGTTATGGCGACGTTTCGCCCTGTTACACGCCGAAGGGGCGGCCGCTCTGTTGCGGCCGCCCCTTCGGGTCGTCGTCTGCGCGGTCGGGCCGCGCGGGCGCTAATCGTTCTGGAAGTAGCTCAGCAGGCGCAGGATCTCGACGTAGAGCCAGACCAGGGTGACGGTGAGGCCGAGGGCGACGCCCCAGGCGGCCTTCTCCGGCGCCTGGGCGCGGATCAGCTGGTCGGCGGCGTCGAAGTCGAGCAGGAAGCTGAACGCGGCGATCGCGATGCAGACCAGGCTGAAGATGATGGCGATCGGGCCGCCGTCACGCAGGCCGAAGCCGCCGTCGGTGAAGAAGCTCGCGATCAGGTTGCCAACGATCAGCACCAGCACACCGATCATCGCGCCGACGATCATGCGGGTGAACCGCGGGGTGACGCGGATGGCGCCGGTCTTGTAGACGACCAGCATGCCCGCGAACACACCGAAGGTGCCCAGCACCGCCTGGCCGATCAGCGCCGAACCGCCCGCACCGCCGAACTCGACGCCGGTGAACATCAGCGACAGCGCACCGAGGAACAAACCCTCGGCGACCGCGTAACCGAGCACGATGGCGGGGTTGTCCATCTTGCGGCCGAAGCTGGCGACCAGCACCAGCACCAGGCCGACCAGGCCACCGACGATCACGAACAGCGGCGCCAGGCCGTTGTTGGCGCTGCTGAGGATGTAGGAGATCAGGGCCGAGACCGCCAGCACACCCAGCGTGATGCCCGTTTTGGTCACCACGTCGTCGATGGTCATCGACCGGGTGGCGGGGGCCTGCTGGTAGGGCTGGTACTGCGGGGGCTGGCCGTACTGGTTGCCGAACTGCTGGCCCAGCTGCCCCGCACCGGCCACGCCCGAACCGAAGTTGGCGTAGCCGCCGCCTTCCTGTTTCGGCAAATTCTTGAATACCGGATTGCTTGTGGCGCGCACCGTTTATCCCTTTCTGGAGTCGTGGCCCACGTCGATGCGTGGCCGCCGGAATCGAGCTACCGCCCGATTTCCAACTTGTTGTGTCCAACGTTCAGCGCCGGCGTCGAGTTCCCGGCCGGGACTCGGCGTTGCGGCAAAGACCGACAAATCGGACTCTACCGTTCCTTGGCATCGTGCAGGCCACACACCGACCTGGTGACGGTGAATTTGCGGTTGCGCCCGATGACGTCGGTGCGCCCGACCATTCGTTCCACCACGCCCCGGTAATTGAGATGGGAGTTGTAGACGGTCCACAGCTCGCCGCCGGGCCGCAATACTCGTCCGGTCTGGGCGAACATCTTGATCGCCGACCCGGTGTGCACGGCCGCACCCACATGGAAAGGCGGGTTGCACAGCACCAGGTCGGCGCTGTTGTCCGGTGCGGTCGACATCGCGTCGTCGCGCACCACCGTCACCCGGTCGGCGACCTGATTGGCGGCGACCGTGGCCACCGCCGACGCCACCGCGGCAGCGGATTGGTCGGTGCCGACCACTTCCAGCCGCGGCCTGGCCTTGGCGAGCGCGACGGCCAGGATCCCGGTGCCGCAGCCGAGGTCGATGGCATTGCGGGCGTCGGGCTTCATCGTCTTCATGTGCTGGAGCAGGAATCGAGTGCCCATATCGAGGCGGGCGCCGGAGAACGCGGCGCCGTGCGCGACGACGTCGATATCGAGTTCATCGATGTGCTCGCGCACCGGAAACGGCGGCTCACCCACCTGCTTCGGACCGCTGACCAGCAGCATCCGCGATTTCTGCCGGCCGCGGCTGGCGCGCACATCGGTGAAGGATTCGCCGAGCACTTCGTTCATCGTGGTGGTGAGGTATTTGTCGCGACCGCCGGCGAAGACCTTGACGTCGGGTTCGGCGAATCGGGCGATGGCGTCGGCGATCTCGCTCAGCCCGGCCAGCACCCTGGGCAGGCGCAGCAGGACCACCCGCACACCTTTGAGCAGTTCGGCGCCGAGGGCGTGGGCGGTGTAGCGGTCGGCGAGGCCGAGGGTGCGGGCATTGGCGGCGAGGGCGAGTTCGCCCGTGAGCAGATCCTGGTGCACGCGCAGTCCGCGCAGGTCGTGTGCCACGGCCGCGCCGAGGGTGAGGGCGCCGTAGTTGTCGCCGATAACGGCAACTTCCCCGCTATCGGCGGCCGCGAGCGCGTCCCCCGCGACATCGAGAATCAAACGGTCAGCGGCATCGACGGCATACAGATTCGGCGCCTCCACATCTGGATACCGGCGCAGCCGCCCCAGCAGATCCTCCACATTCAGCACCCGTCAAGTGTGCTAGATCGTTGCCCGGCAAGCACATCTGCCCCGATCCGGACGGTGCCGGCAGCCGAACACCCCGGCCGAATACGCCGTGCGAGCGGGCGATGGTGGGTAACATTTGCCACATGCGTAACAAGCTGGTGGTCGGCCTGGTTGCCGTCGGCGTCGTCGGATTCGCGGCGGGCTGCGGTGACAGCGACCCGACCCCCGCCACCGTTGTCGACGCGCCCGCCACCTCGCCCGAGACGAGCACCACCATGGCCGCACCCCCTTCCGCCCCGGCCGATGCCGCGCCCAAACGCGCCCAGGCCTCCGGCGACGCCGCACTGACCGTCACCGACATCAGCGTCGGTCATCACGAGGGATTCGATCGGGTCGTCTACGAGCTCGGCGGCACCGGCACGCCGGGCTGGGAGGTCGAATACGTCGACCAGGCCGTGCAGGACGGCAGCGGCAATGCCATCGACGTCGCGGGACAGGCCGTGCTGGAAGTGCGGATCACCGGCTCGGTCTACCCGTTCGACAGCGGCGTGGAGCCGTACTCGGGCCCCGACCCGGTGGTCGACCCGTCCACGCCCGCCATCGCGGGGGTGTACCGGACCATCGTCTTCGAGGGCGTCACCCAGTCGTTCGTCGGCGTCAACGGCGAGCGCCCCGCGTTCTCGGTGAGCGCGCTGAGCGGCCCGACCCGGCTCGTCATCGATATCGCCACCTCTTAGCCGCGATATCGGTTCGTCAACTTTCCTGTCCGGCTTCGCCATAGGCGTTAACGACCCAGTACGGTCAGGAGAACTTACGGTCAGATGCCGGCAATGTCTGTCTCCGCGAAGACACGGGGCGGCCGGGCATCCGCGAGGGGAGAAAGACCGATGCGACGCTACGAACGCATGAGCCTGGCCGCCGCGTCGGTGGCGCTGGCGGGTGGACTCGTTCTGGTGAGCGCGTGTTCGAACAGCGTGTCCGGCACCGCCCAGGTCAACCAGAGCGACCTGGCCACCTACACCTCCATGGCGGCGGCATCCTCGTCGGCGGCCGCCAAGTCCGCGGCGACCGCCGCCTGCGATGCGTTCAGCGACGCCAACGGCACCGCGGTCCGCAAATTCAATGCCTACATCGACGCCAGCAACAACGACGCCCCCGACACCGCGGCAAAGGCGGCCGACGCCGAGACCGCGCTTCGCGACGGGGCCAACGACGTCGACCGCAAGCTGGTCAAGAACGTCCCGTCCGGTGTCGCGCAGGCGTTGCGGGACTGGCGCGACGACAGCAAGAAGCTGGCCGACATGCTGAAGACGAACGCGCCGACCGACATCATGAACGACCACATCGACGTGTTCAACACCACCAAGGACGCCGCCGTCGACGCCTGCGACAGCTACGAGTAAGTACCTGGCGGGGGTATCGCTACCTGCGCTCTCTAGAATGGTGGGGTGACCGACCAGCATCCGACTTCGCGCCAGCCGGGGTTAGCCCGGCTGCTCGCGCTCGTCGTGCTGCTGGGCGGGATCGTCGGCATGCACGTCGGTGTGTTCGATCTCGGGAACGCGTGGGGTGGGGCGCACCACGGGGTGGATGCGGGTTCGGATCATTCGCACGGTGCGGGTCCTGTCGGGCCGGTCGGCGCAGTTCCCGCAGCCGCTCACGCCGGCGTCAACGTTGCGCATCCGGTCGCCTCCGCCTCGCACCCGGCCGCCGCCGCCTCGCATGCAGACGCCGCTGCCTGGCGCATCGACGCCACCCCCGCGCACGCAGAAGCGGCCGCTGCCGAGTTGGTCGTGACCGCTCCTGCGCCGCAGGACTTCCCAGCAGCCCGATCCGAAAACTCCGCGCACAGCGCGCAACCCGTTGCCGATTTCGGCCTTGTAGCGCGCGCTGATTCGTTCGATCAGTACGGAACCGAACCACTCCCACACGCTGATCAGTTCGAATCCGAAATGCTCGCGCAGGCAGGCCAGGCCGGAACCGGACCACCGACGCCTGCCCAACACTTCGAATCAGCCCTGCTCGCGGGCACATTCGCCGCTCCGCTACTGTCGTTCGACGCCCTCGGCGACCACGAGCAGGACTGCGGTGACTGTGGCGCGCACGGCGGCATACACGCCTGCGTGTTCATCCTGTCGATGCTCGGTCTCGCGATCGGGCTGGTGTTGTTGTTCCGGTTGGCATTTCAGCCTCTGAGCGGCCAGGAAACGCCCGGCGGTCGCCGCCCGGCTCGACGAGAGCGTCCACCGCCATGGACGATGCCAACGCTGTCGGAATTGTCGATTCTGCGGATCTGATGGGCCTTCGCGCCCTGGTCACCGGGCCAGGGGCGCGATTCGGCCTGCCCGTAAACCTTCGCAATTTCCCAGGAGCACAGACATGTTCATCACCCGTACCCGAATGCTGGTCGCCGCCATCGCCGCGGCCGCGCTCACCGTCGCCGGCTGTGGCGACGACTCCACCGGCACCACCGAAACGACCACCAGCGCGGCGGCCACCACCACCGCGAGTACCCGCACCGATTTCAACGCCGCCGACGTCACCTTCCTGCAGATGATGTACCCGCATCACGCGCAGGCCGTCGACATGGCGAAGATGGTGCCGAGCCGGACCCAGAATCCGCAGCTGCTGGCGCTGGCCGCGGAGGTCGAGGCCGCGCAGGCGCCGGAAATGCAGCAGTTCACCACGCTGCTGGAGAGCTTCGGCAAGCCCGCCCCGACCGCCGGCGAGCACGGTGGACACGGCGGCCACGACATGCCCGGGATGATGACGCCCGAGCAGATGACGGCGCTGGAGAACGCCACGGGCCCGGAGTTCGACCGGATGTGGATGCAGATGATGATCGAGCACCATCTCGGCGCCATCGACATGGCGAACACGGTGCTGGCCGAGGGCGTCAATCCCGATACCAAGGCGCTGGCTAACGGCATCATCGCCGCCCAGCAGGCCGAGATCGATCAGATGCGGCAGATGCTCGGCCAGAACTGACGCGGAGGCCTACGGTGGCGGGTTCGGTACCGCCCGTCACCGTCCTCGGCGGGCAATGATCGAACCCGGCTACGGCGTCTGGAAGGCGCCGAACCCAGGGACGATGTTGCCGCTGGTGGCGAAGACGGTGGCGGTGACCAGGCCGGTGCCGGTGGTGACGATCACCGGCTTCGGCTTGCCCGTCGAGTTGCTCGTGGTGGGTAGTTCGATGGTGCCGTTCGCGCCGGTGTTCCAATTGCGCCAGTTCACCTGGACGGTCGGCGAGAACGGGATGATCGAGAAGATCGGGTCGTCCACCGAGAGGGCGGTTTCCCCAGGCGTCCCGGTCGGCGTCGCCGCCACATGCACCACGCCGACCGACGGCGACAGATCGTAGGAGTAGTTGAACACCACCGGCACCGGGAAGACGGTGGTCGGCTGCGCGACCGCGGGGCCGGAGCCGCCGATCACGAAACCGAGGGCCAGCGCGATGGCGGCCAGGGCGCCGGCGACGGATCGGACCACGATGTGCACCACTGTCCTCCTACCTCGCGCGGGAATCGGCCATTCGTCCCGAGTATTGCCCGCGCGCCGGCAAAATGTGCTGGTTTTTGATCACCGGTGCGTCTCGATAAGAATTCGACCCGATCTGTGCTCGACACGCGCGGTGGCGCGATCGAGACAGTTGCGAATACGGCATATCGGGCGTCTACTGGAAGTGACGGCAGGTCCACCAACCGGCCTCGAGCCGTCATCGCTACACCTGATCGGATCCACCATGATCATTCTCGGAGCTGTACTCTTCATTGCCGGACTGATTTTCGATATTTCCGTGCTCACCACGATAGGAATCGTCGTCCTGATCATCGGCGCCGTGCTGTTCCTCCTGGGCAGTGTCGGGCGCCCCGTCGCAGGCAGGCGTCACTACTACTGATTCCACGCCCTGTAGACGAGTAAGAGGAGGGCGGACATGCGACGCGTGGTGATGATCATTGCGGTCGTCTGGTTGCTCATCGGCGCCATCGCAGCCGTTCAACGCGGCTATTTCACCGAACGAGAGCAGAATTGCGCGAGCCTCGGCACCGTCGCGGTGACGGTCATCGCGGGCCCGCTGAACTATGCGGGCGTCAACCCCAAGGTCAACGATTGCAAGCTCCCGCAACCGAGCCCGTGATCAGACCCGCCGATCAGCCTCACGGCTGATCCGCGCCCGCGGTAGATCGTCCGGGCGGCCGATGTGGACGATGCCGGGCCGGCTCTAGCGTTGGCCCATGACCCAGACGGCGCAGTCGACGGCGGCCCGGCGCATCGGCGACGTGGATATGCTGCGCGGTTTCGCGCTGTTCGGAATCCTGGTCACCAATGCGGCAGTGCTGACCATGCTGCTGTCGTTCACCGGACCGAATTCCGATCCCGCGCCGATCTACGACGGCACCTGGGACCGGCTCGCCTACGGAATCATCTACGGATTCTTCCTCGGCAAGTTCTACCTGCTGTTCGCTTTTCTGTTCGGGTATTCGTTCACGCTGCAAATCGCGGCCGCCGAACGCGCCGGGGTCGCGCCCGTCCCGCGGTTGCTGCGCCGGTTCGCGGCGCTGCTGCTGATCGGCCTGGCGCATGTGTGCCTGTTGTGGATCGGCGACATCCTCACCCTGTACGCGGTGCTGTGCGCGATTCTGGTGCTGCTGCGCAAGATTCGGCCGCGCGCCGCGCTGATCGCCGGTGTGACGATGTACGTCCTGTTCGCCGCGCTCGCGTTCGCGCCGGGCAGCAACGGCGGGGTCGGCAAGCTCGGCGAGATCTTCGACCTGGAAGCGATTCGCACCGGATTCCTGGGTTCCCCGGCCGACGTCTTCACCACCCAGCTCACGACCGGGCCGGTCTACGCGCTGTTCACCCTCGTCGGTCAGGGGACTACCAGCATGGGCATGTTCCTGATCGGCATGGCGGCGGGCAAGGTGCGACTGTTCGAGGACGCCGAACGGTTGCGTCGCTGGACGCCGCGAGCGTTGCTGATCGGCGTCGTCGTCGCGCTGCCCGTCTCGGTCGCGACGGTGGTGCTGCACACCCTGCACGGCGAGGTGCCGAGCTACCTGTTCGGACTTCAGGAGCTACTCAACCCGGTGATGACCGTGCTGTACATGGCGGCGATCGTCTGGCTGGCGCACTCGAGCCGTGCGGCCTCGGTGCGCCGATTAGCACCCGCCGGACGCATGGCGGCGAGCAATTACATCGGCCAATCGGTGGTGATGGCCGTGATCTTCACCGGGTACGGATTCGCACTCGGCGACCGCATCCCGCCGTTCGCCGTCCTCGCGATCGCCGTCGTCACCTATCTGGCTCAACTATGGGTGAGCGAGCGATGGTTGCGCGGGCATACCTACGGCCCGGTGGAATGGCTGCTGCGCGCCGCGACCTACCGGCAGTGGCCGGCGTGGCGCCGAACCGAGAGCGTCAGTACCGCGGATGCTGCCACGCGCGCTTAGCGCCCACCGACGTCGACGCGGCCAGCGCCACCCACACAGCGGTGGTGGCGGCCACCAGCACCGCGGACCGATCGTTGATGATCTGCAAGAAGATCGACGCCGCGAGGATGCCCAGCGCGAGCACGGACAGC
Organism: Nocardia cyriacigeorgica GUH-2; assembly: GCF_000284035.1. NCBI lineage: Bacteria > Bacillati > Actinomycetota > Actinomycetes > Mycobacteriales > Nocardiaceae > Nocardia > Nocardia cyriacigeorgica. Next base: position 5,098,038 of record NC_016887.1, read on the forward strand.
ACGATGCCGACGCGAGTTATCGGTGCCATACCGACCATTGTCCAACTTCCGTTCACCCCATTGCACCCGTTGGTGGTAAACCGCACACCCGCTCGTCCGAATTAGAACGTGTTCTATATTCGAGGGGACTGTTCCGGCGATCCCTCGGGAGTTCACGCGATGTACCAGTGGTCCGACGAAGACCTGATGTTCCGCGACGCGGTGCGCGGCTTCATCGACAAGGAGCTCAAACCCCACGTCGACCAGCTGGAAAGCGGCGCGATGCCGCCCTACGACATCATCCGCAAGCTGTATGCCACCTTCGGGCTGGACGAGATGGCGCGGGAAGGATTGGCGAAAGCCCTGGCCCGCGAGGAGGCCGGCACCACGGGTAAGCCGGGCGGCGGGTTCAGCGGCGCGGGCAGCATGGGCGTCATCCTCAACAGCGAGCTGGCCGGGGTCAGCCTCGGCCTGGTGGCCTCGATGGGGGTGAGCCTGGGCCTGGCCGTCGGCACCATCCGCAGCCGCGGCACCCTCGCCCAGAAGAAGCGCTGGCTGCCGGAACTGGTGACCATGGAGAAGGTCGGCGCGTGGGCCATCACCGAACCGGATTCGGGCTCGGATGCCTTCGGCGGCATGAAGTCCTACGTACGCCGCGACGGGGAGGATTACATCCTCAACGGGCAAAAGACCTTCATCACCAACGGCCCATACGCCGACGTCACGGTTGTCTACGCCAAGCTCGATGAGCAGGACGGCACCGACCGCCGCGACCGCAAGGTGCTGACCTTCGTGCTCGACAAGGGCATGCCCGGCTTCACCCAGAGCCCGCCGTTCAAGAAGATGGGCATGAACTCCTCCCCCACCGGCGAACTGTTCTTCGACAACGTCCGCCTCACCCCCGACCGCCTGCTCGGCGAAACCGAGAACCCCGCCAAGGGCGACGGCAAGGACAGCGCCAAGGAATCCTTCGCCGCCGAACGCATCGGCATCGCCTCACTGGCCCTCGGCATCATCAACGAATGCCACCGGCTCTGCGTCGAATACGCGAAGTCGCGCAAGCTCTGGGGCAAGGAAATCGCCCAATTCCAGCTCATCCAGCTCAAACTCGCCGAAATGGAAATCGCCCGCATCAACGTGCAGAACATGGTGTTCAACGCCATCGAACGCACCGCCGCCGGCGAAAAGGTCTCCCTCGCCGAAGCCTCGGCCATGAAGCTCTACTCCTCCCGCGCCGCCACCGAGGTAGCCATGGAAGCCGTGCAACTGTTCGGCGGCAACGGCTACATGGCCGAATACAAGGTCGAACAACTTGCCCGCGACGCGAAGTCACTGATGATCTACGCAGGCAGCAACGAGATCCAGGTAACGCATATCGCCAAGGGGTTGGTGGGCGGATAGTTCGCCCGGTCGGCGCTGCTCCGGCTCCCGGCTCCCGGCTCCCGGCTCCCGGCTCCCGGAGCGGCGCCTATCAACCCTCGTCGGCGACGCCCTACTTCAAGGTCACTGACCTCATCGACCGTTGCGCTCCCGGTGCTTACACCCCGGCCAGCAGCACGGCCGGCGCTGCCCCTCCTCCAATTCCTCCTGCGTCCGTCGAATACGACGCTCCCGAGTCTGCGGCTGCACCGCGTCCTCGACCCAGCAGATGAATTCGTTGCGAGCCAGTGGCGTGATGTCACGCCACGCCGCCAGAGCGACGGAATTGCCGGCCAACGCCGCACGCAGATCGTCTGGCAATTCGTGCACCACACCGCCAGGTACCCGCTGATCGGTCATGAACCCACTGTAGGTCGTGGGCTCACGGTGGCTGAAGAAGCGACACCGGTCCCGGCGCCGCTGCGGACTCATTGCGGACCGTTGGCGGGGCGGGGACCCGCCCGGCCCTCAACGATCCGGCTCCGCAGGCCGTCTACCCGCACCGACACTGGTGCCCCCAGTGGGACTCGAACCCACACTTTGCGGATTTTAAGTCCGCTGCCTCTGCCAATTGGGCTATAGGGGCGTCGGCTCACCCTACCGACTCGTACGGGTGTACCGGAATCCCCCGGGGCGGTGGGTTCGGGTCAGGTGGTGGGGTCGGATTGGATGGTTTGGCAGGTTTCGACGAGGACGTCGGCGGCGAGGAGGCCGGATTCGTTGGCGGTTTCCCGGATCTCGGCGGACAGGGCGGGGTCGGTGGTGACCTTGCACAGGGCGATCTGGAGGGCTTCGCCGAGCAGGGCGAGGTGGCGGGCGATGGCGAGTTCGTCGGCGTCGGCGTTCACCTCGTCCAGGCCGACGGGCTGGGCGTCGGACTGGATGCGGTAGCGGCGCAGGGTGTCCTCGCCGAGGACCTTCATGAACTCCACCGACGCCGCCAGGCACCGGTTGTTGGCGACGCGGTATTCGGTGCGGTCGGAGACCCGCTCGATGAGCACCGCGGCGATGGTGGCCGCGGTGAACATGCCGTCGCACACCCGGGCGGGCGCGGCTTCCGGCGGGCCGGGTGGGGCGTCGGCCAGCCCGGTGGTCACCGCGTCGATCCAGCGGATGACCAGGTCGGTGCCGGAATGGTCGACGGCGCGGGCGGAAGGTTCCGCCCGGCGCCTGCGTCGCCACGGATTGCGCATCGTGTCACCCCTGTTCTGAGACGGACTTCCCGAGCACCGAATGCCGCTTGCCGTATGCGAAGTACACCACCAAACCCAGCGCCATCCAGACAATGAAACGCAGCCAGGTTTCCACCGACAGGTTCAGCATCAGCCACAGGCAGGCCAGGACCGCCAGAATCGGCAGCACCGGCACGAACGGGACCCGGAATCCACGAGGCAGATCCGGGCGGGTCTTGCGCAGCACCAGCACGCCGATGGACACCAGCACGAACGCGAACAGCGTGCCGATATTGACCATCTCCTCGAGCGTGCCGAACTCGATGAAACCGGCCAGCACCGCACACACCGCGCCGACGATGACGGTGATCCGCACCGGCGTGCCGCGGTTACCGGTGTGGGCGAGCCTGCGCGGCATCAGCCCGTCGCGCGACATGGCGAACAGCACCCGGGTCTGGCCGAGCAGCATCACCATGACGACAGTGGTCAGGCCGGCCAGGGCGCCGATGGAGATGATGTTCTTCACCCAGGTGGCGCCGTGGATGGCGAAGGCGGTGGCCAGCGTCGCGTCGTCACCGGCGAGTTCGGTGTAGGGCACCATGCCGGTGAGCACCAGCGACACCGCGACGTAGAGCACCGTCACGATCAGCAGTGAGCCGAGGATGCCGCGCGGCATATCGCGCTGCGGGTTCTTGGTCTCCTCGGCGGCGGTGGCGACCACGTCGAAGCCGATGAAGGCGAAGAACACCAGGCTGGCCGCGGCGAGCAGACCGTACCAGCCGAAGGTGCTGTTGCCCGCGCCGGTGAGGAACGAGAACAGCGACTGGTGCACGCCGCTGCCGCCTTCCCCCGGCTGGGACTCGGGGATGTAGGGGGTGAGGTTGTCGGAGCTGAAGTAGGTCACGCCCATCACCAGCACCAGCGCGATGACGCCGAGCTTGATGGCCACGGCCACCGCCGACACCCGCGAGGACAACTTGGTGCCGAGCGCGATCAACGTGGTGAGCACCGCGATGAGCAGCACCGCGCCCCAGTCGAAATCGACCGAGCCGATGTGCACGATCGGTGACCGTGAGCCCATCAACTCACCCAGATACTGCGACCACCCCTTGGACACCACCGCCGCGGCCAGCGCGAATTCCAGGATCAGGTCCCAGCCGATGATCCAGGCCGCCAGCTCACCGAAGGTGGCGTAGGAGAAGGTGTAGGCGCTGCCTGCCACCGGGACGGTCGAGGCGAATTCGGCGTAGCAGAGCGCGGTCAGCGCGCACGCGATGGCGGCGAAGACGAACGCCAGCGACACCGACGGTCCCGCCACATTGCCCGCGGTGCGCGCGGTGAGGGTGAAGATGCCCGCGCCGACGACGACGGCGACACCGAAGATGGTGAGGTCCCAGGCGGTGAGCTCCTTGCGGAGTTTCGAATCCGGCTCGTCGGTGTCGCGGATCGACTGCTCCACGCTTTTGGTGCGCCACAGCTGGCGGCGGCTGGTCGGTATCGCCACGGCGATCTCCTTCGTTCGAGGTCTCCAGGTGGTTGGTCAGTGGACGCCTTCCATATGCCTGCTCACCCAGGGTGAGAGGCCGGCGACAACCAGACCGGCGAGGATCGCGACCGCGCCGATGATGCCGAAGTAGGCGAACTCGTGTGCCGGATCGTAGTAGCGAGCGAGGGTCCCCGACATCGAGGTGCCGAGACCGACGGAAAAGAAGTAGAGCGCCATCATCTGCGCGCGGAACACCTCGGGTGCGAGCTGGGTGGTCACGGCCAGGCCGATCGGCGAGATCAGCAGCTCGGAGACGGCGAACACACCCATGATGAACAGCACCAGCAGGGCGGGCACGGCGCGGCCGGTGGTCTGCGACATCGGCGTGAACAACCAGAACGCCAAGCCCATGCCGATCACGCCGAGGGCGAACTTGCGCGGGGTGCTGGGCGCGCGGGAGCCGAGTTTGGTCCACATGAGCGCGAACAGCGGCGAGAGCGCGATGATCCAGACCGGTTCGACCGAGCCGATCCAGCTCGACGGCGCGGTCCAGCCGAAGATGTTCCAGTTCATCCGCTCATCGGAGTAGACGGCGAGCACGGTGAAGATCTGCTGGAACAGCGACCAGAACACCGCGTTGGCGATGAACAGCGGGATGAACGCGCGCACCCGGCTGCGCTCGACCGCGCTCACCTTGCGGTCGATCAGCATGACAACGAAGTAGATGATCGAGGCGACCGCGATGACGCCGGTGGTGACATCGGCCAGGTTGTCCAGCGTCACCAGGCCGGTGGCCGCGGCCACCGCGATGATCACCGCCGCGGCCGCCACCAGGCCGAGCACCTTGCCGACGGCGCTGCTCGGCAGCGGATCGGGCACCTGCCTGCCCGCGGTGCCGAGATTGCGCCGGAAGATCACGTACTGGGTCAACCCGAGCGCCATGCCGATGGCGGCGGCGCCGAAGCCGGCGTGGAAGCCCCACTCCCGTTGCAACAGACCGGTCAGCAGCGGGCCGACGAAGGCGCCGACGTTGATGCCGAGATAGAACAGGGTGAACCCGCCGTCGGTGCGCGGATCGCCGTGCGGGTACAGCGTGCCCAGCAGCGAGGACGCGTTCGCCTTGAGCGCGCCGCTGCCGAGCGCCACCAGCACCAGGCCCACACCGACCCCGGACAGACCGGGCAGCACGGCCAGCGCGATATGGCCGGCCATCACCACCACGCCGCCGTAGAAGACCGTGCGCTCCATGCCGAGCAAACGGTCGGCGACCCACCCGCCGAGCACGGTGGACAGATACACCAGGCCGCCGTACGCGCCGACGATGCCGACGGCGGTGTCCTGATCCATCCCGAGGCCGCCCTCGGTGGCCGAGTAATACAGGTAGTACCCGAGGATGGTCAGCATGCCGTAGAAGGAGAACCGCTCCCACATCTCGACACCGAACAGGTTGGTCAACCCGATCGGATGCCCGAACAACGTCCGCTCGGCGGGTGATTGCTCGGTCGTTACTGCATCGGACATGGTCAGACAATCCCACGTTCGGCCGGTGTTCACAGGCATCCACACCGAATTTGCATCGAACCGCGACGTCTTCGCGCGATTTGCGCTGGTGCCGGGATCGGGCACGACGCGCCGAGGTTGATTAGGCTCGGCTCCGGAACATCACACGCGTGGCGGATGCGGGCGGTCCAGCGGGACGACGAAGGCGGTGCGTTGATGACGGAAGTCGAAGTGACGGTGCCGGTGCCGATCGAGCAGGCCTTCGCGGCGCTGGCCGATGGCTGGTTGTACGCGAGCTGGGTGGTGGGCGCCTCCCATATCCGCGTGGTCGACCGCAACTGGCCCGCCGTCGGCACCCGGATCCATCACAGCGTCGGACTGTGGCCGCTGACCATGCAGGACGTCACCAAGGTCACCGCCGTCGACCCACCGCACCTGCTCGAGCTCGACGCCCACCTGTGGGTGATCGGCGCGGCCTGGATCCGGTTCGAACTCGACGAGCCGCAACCCCGGGTGACCAGGATCCGGATGTTCGAACGCGCCTCGCGCGGGCCGGGTGCCTTCATCCCCGGCTTCGCGCAGGATCTCGTGTTCACCCCGCGCAATCAGGAATCGCTGGACCGGCTCGCCCACTTGATCATCGGGCGCTCCGACGGCAAGAGCTGAACGGAAATTCCTCGGGCACCTTCGGCCAGGATCGCGTGGCACACCCAGGGCGTCACCGACTACCAGCAGATGTTCGACTGACGGCTCAGGCGATCGAGAGAGCGATGCCGTCGAGGATGTCGTGTTCGCTGACGATCAGTTCGGTGATGCCTGCGCGGCGGGCCAGTTCCTCGGCGAGCACCTCGGTGATGACGGCGCCGCCGCCGATGACGTCGACACGGCCGGGGTGCATGGGGCCGAGGGAGGCGCGTTGATCGTGGTTCATGGCGACGAGGCGATCGCAGACCTCGTGCAGTTGCTGCGAGGTCAGCCGGGTGAGATGCACGCGCTCGGAATCGTATTCGGGCAGATCCAGCGCGACGGCGGCGATAGTGGTCATCGTGCCGGCGACGCCGACCCAGGTGTGCGCCGAATCGACGGGCACATGGGTGAACGCCTCGGCGAGCCGTTCGGCGGCGAAAGCGCGTGCGGCGGTGATCTGTTCGGCGTCGGGCGGGTTGCCGGGCAGGCAGCGTTCGGTGATCCGGACGCAGCCGATGTCGGCGGAGTAGGCGGCGTGCACGCCGTCGCCGTCGCCGACCACCAGTTCGGTGGAGCCGCCGCCCAAATCGACGACGACGAATGGGCCTGCGTCAGCGGGCAATTCGCCGACCGCGCCGGAGAACGACAGGCGCGCCTCCTCGTCACCGGTGATGACCTCGGCCTCCGCGCCGGGCACCACGGCGCCGAGTTCGGCGCGGGTCATGGCGAAGAAGTCCTCGCGGTTGGCGGCGTCGCGGGTGGCGGAGGTGGCGACCATGCGCACCCGGGCGACCTGGTGTTCACGCATGAGCGCGACGTAGTCGGCGAGCGCGACGCGGGTGCGTTCGATGGCTTCGGGGGCGAGCCTGCCGGTGGCGTCGACGCCCTGGCCGAGGCGCACGATGCGCATCTCGCGGTGCACGTCGGTGAGTTTGCCGTCGGCACCGATATCGGCGATCAATAGGCGAATCGAATTGGTGCCGCAATCGACCGCGGCGACCCGGTCACTCATGACTGCTCCTCCGCATGCTCCAACCGCGGCCAATCCGCCGGGACCGCCGTCCCGCGCAACCCGTGCTCGGCCGCCAGCGCCACCGCCTCGTCACCGAGCGGATTGACGCCAGGGCCCTTGGCCAGCGAATGCGCGATCAGCACGTGCAGGCATTTGACCCGCTCGGGCATGCCGCCCCCGGTGAAGTCGGTGCCGAGCGGCTCGATGGCGTCACGTTCGGCCAGGTAGCTCTCGTGCGCGGCGCGGTATGCGGCCGCCAGTTCGGGGTCGGTGCCGAGGCGTTCGGTCATCTCGCGCATCACGCCCGCCGATTCCTGCCTGCTCGCCTCCGCCGTCAGCCGCGGATCGGTGAGGTAGTACAGGGTCGGGAACGGGGTGCCATCGGGCAGCCGGGGCGCGGTCTTCACCACCGCGGGCACGCCGTCGGGGGTGCGGTAGGCGATGGCGAGCACCCCGCGCGGGGTGCGGCCCAACTGCTCTTCGATGATCCGCAGATCCCGGTCGTCGGGTTCGGTCACCTGGGTCCTTCCGGGTTCGGCGCGGGCGCGGGCGGCGTCGTGGTCACCGGCGCGGGGTCGGGGGCGGGCTGTGGTTCGGACACGCTGCGCCACAAGCCGGTATACCAAGGGTCGGGTTCGCGCGACGGCGTGGTCGGGCCAGGGCGCGCGGGCGCTTCGATACCGGGAACCTGCACGATATACGGCGTTTCCCCGGGCATCACGAGCCGCAACCGGTCCTTGGCCTCGGACCGGATGTAGGCCGGATCCTGCTGCTGGGCACGGCGATCACGCAGCCGGGCCAGATCGTCTTCGAGCTGCCTGCGTTCCTGAGCCAGCTGCGCGGCCTCGGCGCGCTGACTGAAATAGGTGCGCATCGGCACCGCCAGCGTCAACGCCAGCGCGCACACCACCATCGCCAGGATGACCGCCTTACCGGTCGACAAGCCGAGGATGGTGCGTTCGGGCGTGTCCTTGCCCGCGGACTTCTTCTTGCGGGCGCTGATCTTGCGCGGTTCGGCCTTGTCGTCGGGACGCCGCCGCGCGGTGCGACTCGGCGCGGCGGCCCGGCCGTGCTGATCAGCGACGGGGCGGGAACGGGCGGAACGCGACGTGCGGCGGTCGCCTCGTCCGGCTGGACTGGTACCACGCGCACGTCGCTCCGTCATATCCCTACCCCATGTATCGCTGCTGTCAGTCCTCGAACGCGAAGCGCGGGAACGCGACGTCGCCCGCGTAACGCGCCGAATCACCGAGGGCGTCCTCGATGCGCAGCAGCTGGTTGTACTTGGCCACGCGCTCGCTGCGGGCGGGCGCGCCGGTCTTGATCTGACCACTGCCCACGGCCACCGCCAGGTCGGCGATGGTGGTGTCCTCGGTCTCGCCGGAGCGGTGGCTCATCATGGTCTTGTAGCCGTTGCGGTGGGCGAGCTCGACGGCGTCGAGGGTCTCGGTCAGGGTGCCGATCTGGTTGACCTTCACCAGCAGCGCGTTCGCGGCACCCTTGCTGATGCCCTCTTCCAGGCGCTCCGGGTTGGTGACGAACAGATCGTCGCCGACCAGCTGGATCTTGTCGCCGATCTGATCGGTCAGCGCGACCCAGCCGTCCCAGTCGTCCTCCGACAGCGGGTCCTCGATGGAGACCAGCGGGTAGGCGGTGAGCAGGTCGGCGTAGAACTGCGCCATCTCGGCGGCGGTGCGGACGTTGCCCTCGAACTTGTAGCCGGCGTCGGAGTAGAACTCGGTCGCGGCCACGTCCAGCGCCAGCGCGACATCGCTGCCCAGCTTCAGGCCGGTCTTGGCGATGGCGGAGCTGATCAGGTCCAGCGCCTCACGGGTGCCGGCCACGTCGGGGGCGAAACCGCCCTCGTCGCCGAGGCCGGTGGCCAGGCCCTTGGACTTCAGCACCGACTTGAGCGCGTGGTAGACCTCCGCGCCCCAGCGCAGCGACTCCTTGAAGGTGGGCGCGCCGATCGGGGCGACCATGAACTCCTGGACGTCGACGCCGGTGTCGGCGTGCGCGCCACCGTTGAGGATGTTCATCATCGGCACCGGAAGCACATGCGCGTTCGGGCCGCCGAGGTAGCGGAACAGCTCGAGGCCGGAGGATTCGGCGGCGGCGCGGGCCACCGACAGCGAGACACCGAGCAGGGCGTTGGCGCCCAGCCGCGACTTGTCGGGGGTGCCGTCCAGATCGAGCAGCACCTGGTCGACGGTGCGCTGCTCCACCGCGTCCAGACCGATGACGGCCGGGGCGATCTCGTCGAGCACACCCTCGACGGCCTTCTGCACACCCTTGCCCAGGTAGCGGTCGCCGCCGTCGCGCAGCTCCACCGCCTCGTGCTCACCGGTGGACGCGCCGGACGGCACGGCCGCCCTGGTCAGCGTGCCGTCGTCGAGGGCGATCTCGACCTCGACGGTGGGGTTTCCGCGCGAATCCAGGATCTCGCGAGCTCCGACCTGTTCGATGATGGCCACGAAAACGACACTCCTTCGGCTGCTGGCACGGTGGTTGCTGACGTGTTGGCCGTGCGCTGCGAGCCTAACGCCCACCGGGCTCAGCGAGTAACCGGCACTCCGAGTGCCCGGTGCGGGCGGTGCCGCGTGCGAGCGGCTCACACCCGCCGGCCCACGCTGTAGGCGGCGGCGCGGTCGCGCACGTCCATCATGTAGCTCTCGGAACGGTTGTAGGTGAACAGCGCCTTGGACCAGCCTTCGGGCGTGGTGAGCACGCCGCCGCTGTCGCAGAGGTAGCGGGCGGCGGTGAGGGCGGCGTCATCGATGCTGTGCGGGTCGATCACGCCGTCGCCGTTGGCGTCCACGCCCCAGCGCTTCCAGGTTTCCGGGATGAACTGCAGCGGGCCGACCGCGCGGTCGTGCACCGGATCGCCGTCGAGGGCGCCGTTATCGGTATCGGGGATACGCGCGACGCCCGGCGAGCCGTCCAGGGCGATGCCGATGATCGGCGGGGCGACGTTGCCGGTTTCGCTCACCTCGGAACCGCGGTAGGTACCGTGCTTGCTTTCCACGCTGCCGATGCCGGCCAGGGTGGTCCAGGCGATACCGCAGTCGGGTCGCGCACGCACCATCACCGCGGCCGCGTAGCCGTAAGCCTCCAGCGCGGGGACGGGGATGCGCAGGGTGTCGGAGAGATCGGCAGCCCAGGCGTTCAGCTGGACGGCGGTGCGGCCGGGGGCGTCGATATCGATCACCGGCAGCGGCGCGCCGGGCCCCGGCGGCAGTCCTTCCGGGATCGGCACCAGGTCGCGGTCGATCCCGCAACCGGCGAGCACCAGCGCGGCGAGGGCGGCGGCGATCGCGCCGGTCTTCTTCGAGAGCACCCTTCCATCATCCAGATCGGCGGAGGTGGGGGTGGGCGCCGCGCGGTGGGGTGGGTCACCCGGCCGCGCGAGGGGGCGTGCGGCGACAACGCGGCTCCCTCGTCCACGTTTGCGGCCGGGACTTGCGGCAATCCGGCAGACAGGTAGCCGAGTGGGCGAGGTGAGTTATGACCGATGACGTGGAGAAACGCTGGACCGACGAGGGCACCTACCGGCGGGCGGCGACGTATGCGCTGATGGTCATCGCGGCGGCTGCCGTCGTGTTCGGGATCACCGCGTTCTGGGCGAGCGCGCACTGCGGTGAGCACGAGCCGCTGATGTGCGATGGGCCCGCGCAGTCGGCGATTCTGATCGGGCCCACCGTGGTGGCGCTGCTCGGCGGGATCGGCGCGTTCGTGCAGACGCTGCGGCAGTGGCGCCGCGGCAGCAATTGGGTGATCTGGCAGGGCGCCGGGTGGTTCCTGTTCACGCTGACGATGTTCTACATCGCCATGGGTGCTCGGTCCATCGGCGCGACCTGAGCCGTCGCCCCGCGTTCCCACACCGCGGGTCGTTCGCGGCATCAGCCCGCCCCCAAAGCCACGACGAGCATCACCAGCCCGCCCAGGGTGCATAACAGCCCGATCAGGTTGGACCAGAACTCGACTCGCGCGATATTCCGGTGACGTTCGCGATGCTGGAAGTATCCGGAGGTCGGGATCCAGTCGCCGACGAAACAGAAATCCGCAGCGCGCCGGGCACGGGCGCCGATCAAGTGCGCCACGGCCCCCGTCAACAAAGCCACGACGGCAGTGACGCTGAAGATTGCGATACCCGCGACGGCGATGGAATGAGCCATGAAAACCCCCTGTGATCTCTGGTTCCTCCTCATTGTGGCAGGGGGGTACGACAAGTTCGGGCGGGCCGAAAGGTGCTCAGGTAGCGCATGTTCGGCGGTACGTGCCGGGTTGCTGCGTGGTGGGTGCAGACCCCGCGGAGCACCGCCGCCGGTTGGTGCAGGACCGCCCGGGCGGCGCACCGCGCAGTGGGTACAGGACCACCCAGCGGCGCATTACACGGCGGCCGCCGGACCGGGTGCATCAAGCAGTGGCCGCCGGCGGGTCACACTGGGCGCAGGGTCGCCGGGACGGGGCCGCGAAATGAATGCTGGAGGACAGAACGATGCCGTGCGGGGTGCTGTTTCAGTGCAGGAGTTCGCGGGTGGCCGTGTGGCCGGGTGCGGCGAGGATGGTCGCGGTCGGGCCGGATTCGACGGGGTGGCCGTGGTCGAGGACCAGGGTGTGCGGACAGTGGGCGGCGACGACGGTCATGTCGTGGGTGATGAATAGGAGGGCGGTGCCGCGGTCGGTGCGGATGCGGTCGAGCAGGGTCATGATGGCGTCGGCGGTTTCGTGGTCGAGGGCGGCGGTGATTTCGTCGCACAGTAGGACCGCGGGGTCGGCAGCCAGGGCGCGGGCCAGGGCGACGCGTTGGCGTTGGCCGCCGGAGAGTTCGTGCGGGTAGCGGTTGGCTAGGCCGGGGTCCAGGTCGACCGATTCCAGTAGTGCGGTGATCTGTTCGCGCAGTTCGTCTTTCGACGGGCGAGCGAACAGATTGTCTCGCACCCGCTTTATCGGTGCCGTCGAGAAACTCCCACGCCGGCGCGGTGCCGATGCGCGGCGATGGGAGTGCCGGCTCAGTGGACGGGCCAGCGTCTGCCCGACGGTGCGGCGCGGGTTGAGCGCGGATTTAGGGTTCTGCGTGACGAGCTGAATCCCGTTGCGCACGTGCCGATTCCCGCGTGATTCAGCGATCGGTAACGGCGTCCCATCCAGGTCGAGCGCCCCTGAAGCCTCCTGATGCAGCCCGGCCAGCACCCGCGCGAGCGTGGTCTTGCCCGCACCGGAGGCACCGACGACGGCCAGCGCGGACCCGCGACCGAGCGTGAAATCGATCCCGGTCAGTACCGGCTTCCCCTTGATCGAAGCGCACACGCTCTGCGCACGCAGGACGATCGGCTCGTCGCCGGAAACGGCGGCGGCGTCGCGGACCTGGCGCGCCGACACACTGCCCAGCTCGACGACCTGATCGGCGATCGAGTGCACGGTATCGGTGTCGTGACCGGTGAGCACCACCGTCACGCCGCTCGCCGCGATCCCGGCGATCACACCCGCGATCTCGGCCCGCAGCGCGGCATGCAGCCCGGCGAACGGTTCGTCCAGCGCCAGAACTTCGGTGCCACGCACCAGCGCACGCGCCAGCGCCACCCGCCGCTGCTGGCCGCCGGACAGCTCGTCGGGCCGGCGATCCAGATGCTCGGCGGACAGCCCGACCTGTTCCAGCGCCTTCGTCAGGGCCGCGGCGGAGCGATCGCGCGCGACTTCGGCCAGCAACGTCCGCACCCGCATGAGCGGATTGAGCGCCGAACCCGGATCCTGCCCGACATAGGCGATCCGGTCGCGCCGGAAAACCCGCAACCGCGCCTCCCGCAGCGCCAACACCTGCTCACCGGCCACGGTCACGGCGCCCTCCACACGCGCGTCCGCCTCCGGCAACTGCCCGAGCAGCAACCGCAGCAACGTCGTCTTCCCGCACCCGGACGGCCCGGTCAACGCGATGACGGCCCCTCGCTCGGCATGAAACGACACCGGCCCCAGCAACTTCTGCCCAGTCGACCCGACCACAACCACGCCGCTCACCACCACGGCTTCACCAGACCGCCCCCGCATCTCACCGGCCGCCTCCGCCCCGGCGCTCGGATCACGACCCGACCCGGCCTCCCGCCCCTCCGCAACCGGATCACCGTCCGACCCGGCCACCTGCGCGCCCGCAATCGCGTCGCCACCCGACCCGGCCGCCATAGCGCCCGCGTCCGGGTCGTCACGCAGCTCGGCCGCCCCCGCAACTGCGCTGTCACGCAACCCAATCCTCCCCGGGCGTCCAGTCGCACCACCAGGCAACGCAGCGGTTCCTGTGCCGCCAACCGAATCGTCGCCCAGCGCCGCCAGCCCCGAGCCATCCCGCAGGCCAGCCGCACCCGCACGACCCACTGCACCATCGCTCAGCCCAGAGCCACCCGCGCCACTGCCCGAATCAGCTCGCAGCCCAACGACTCCCGCCCCCAGGATCGCGTCATCGAACAACCCTTTGCTATCCGAGCTCGCTCTCACCACGCCTTGGCGCCCACTACCTCCGAGCGCACCGCTGAATGCCGCCGCCGTGCTCGGCGCATCACCCCGGCCGAACTCCGACACCGCGAGGTTCACGCTGACGGCGACGATCGCTATGGCCAGGCTCGGGGCCAGTACTGCCCAGGGGTTCAGCAACAGCCCGGAGGCGTTGTCGCGGACCATGACGGCCCAGTTGGTGGCGCCGAGGGTGGTGGGCAGTTGCAGGAAGGAGGCGGTGGCGACCAGGTAGACGCCGGCGACGAAGCGCAGGCCGAGTTGGGTGGCGAAGATCTCGCGCAGGTTCGGCATCATTTCGCGGAAGACGAGGTGGGGCAGGGTTTCTCCGCTGGCTTGTACGACTTCGATGTAGCCGCTGGCGGCCACACCGGCTGCGGCGGCGGCGAAGACGCGGGCGCAGTAGGGGGCGCCGAACAGCAGGGCCAGCACGATCAGTCCGGGCACGCCGGCGTCCGGCCAGGAGGTCAGCACCAGCAGGATGCCGAGGACGGCGGGCAGCAGGATGACGAAGTCGGTGCCGAGTTCGATCACCGCGCCCACCCGCGGCCGCAGCGCCGCCACCGCGCCGAGCACGCTCGCCACCACGGTCACGACCACCGCGATCACCGCGGCGGTCAACAGCAGACCCCAGCCGCCGTACAGCAGCCGGCTCAGCACATCCCGTCCCAGCCGGTCGGTGCCGAGCCACGCGTTACCACTCGGCGCGGCAAACGGAATGCCGACCGGCTGCTCGGCCGCACGCGCGGCCAGACTCGGGCCCAGCACCGCCAGCACGACCACCACCAACGCCGGCGCCACCGCCGCGATCCGGCTCAGATTCCGCACCGCATCACCGCCAGAACTCGCAAACACCGAGCCGACCGCGCCGTTCGACCTCGCCGACCGCTACCGCTCCGGAGCGGGCCCGGTCCTGCTCACCGGTCGCTCTCCGAACCCCGCACACACAGCCAGGCCGCCGCACCGCTGAAAGGAACGATGCCCCTGCGCCCGCACGACGAGCCACTCGGCGCGCCAGACCCGATGCACTTCCCAGCCGGCGAATCGAGCCGGCCGCACTTCCCGCCACGCCGAGCGGACCGATGCGTTCCGCGTGGCCACAGGCACTACTCCCTGATTCGCGGCCGAGGTCGCGCGCGAGCCCCTCCCCGAGCCAGGCGGCCGCCCTCACATCCGCCCCCGCAACGACCACGCCCGCACCGCGTCGGCGGCCGCCAGCATCACCATGATCACGACACCCGTCAACGCCACCACCGCCGCCATCAGCGCGGTATCCCGGTCGGCCACCGACGCCGCGAGCAGCGCACCCAGCCCGGGATAGTTGAAGATCGTCTCCACCACCAGCGCACCGCCGAGCAGCATGCCGACGGTGGTGGCGAAGCTCGCGACGATGGTGGGCAGCGCGAAGGGCAACACATGGCGGGCGAGCACGGCGCGCTCCGGAAGTCCGTCCAGCACCGCCGTTTCCACGTGCGGCAGGCGCGAGGCGTCGGCCAGTGCCGCCCGCACCACCCGGGCATTCCAACCGATCTGCGGGATCGCCAGCGCGAGCACCGGCAGCACCAGCATGTCCACCGAGGCCGGGAACCCGGAACGGCCGGTGATGGTCACGGCCGGCAACCAGCCGAGGGCCAGCGAGAACACCAGGATCAGCAGCGTCGCCACCACGAATTCCGGCACGGCGACGGCGGTGGTCGTGCTCGGTTGCAAGACGCGACCGAGCACGCCACGCGGGCGGATCGACCACCACGCACCGAGGGCCAGCGAGGCGGCGATCGTCACGGCGAAGGCGATGCCGCCGAGCAGCAATGTCTGCGGGAAGGTGTCGGCGAGCAGTTCGCTCACCGATCTGCCGCGCGCGGTCTGCCCGAAATCACCAGTGAGCACTCCGGCGAGCCAGTCGCTGAAGCGCACCGGCAGCGGACGGTCCAGCCCGAGTTCGCGTTCCTTCGCCGCAACCGCCGCCTCGGTGGCCTCGCGGCCGAGGACCGCGCGGGCGGCGCTGCCCGGCAGCAGATCGACCGCCGCGAACACCGCCGCCAGCAAGACGATCAGCAGGGCGACGCGGCGGATCAGCAGGCGAGCGAACCGGCTCACGACAACCAGGCGCGTTCCAGTTGCACCCGCGCGAACCCGCCGAGCGTCGGCAGATCGTGGGCCCTGGTGGTGGCGATGTCGATCCCGTCGGCCATGCCCCACACCAGATAACCGCCGCGCTCGTGCTGGATGCGCTGGAGTTCACGCGCGGCCGCGGCCTGGTCGGCCTCGTTCTGCGCGGCCAGCGCTTTCGCCGTGGCGGCGTCGAAAGCCTGGTCGTGGAAAGCGGTTTCGTTGCGATTGGAACCGCTCGACATCAAGCTGTTGGCGAAGAACAGCGTGGAATCGTTGGTGCCCCAGGAGATCGTGTAGAACGGCGCCAGCAGCCAGGTCTGGTCGTAGAAGGTGTTCGGCTCCTGCGTCACCACCTCCACTTTCAGCCCGATATCGGCCAGCTGGGTGGCGATGACCTGCGCCGACTCCACCTCGCCCGGCGCCTCGGCCTTGGTGGCCAGCGGATAGGTGCGTCCGGTGTCGAATCCCGCCTCGGCCAGCAGGCTCTTCGCACGGTCGATATCGCGGGTGCGCTGGGCGATGGTCGTGTCGTACAACGGGTCCGCCGTGCCGAGAATGTCATTGGCGACGGCGCCGTAGCCGGAATGCACCTGATCGACCAGCGCGCCCCGATCGACGCCGAGCCGCACGGCGGTACGCACCCGGGGATCGGCGAACGGCCCGTCGGACGTGCGCATGGCCACCCCGACCACGGTGTCGTTCGGGCGGCGCACCACCTGAAGGTCGCCGCGTCCGGCAGCACTGCGCCCGGCGATGGCACCGACATTGGACGCCAGGTCGATCTGGTTGCCGAGTACCGCGTTGCCGAGCGCGGTGACGCTGTCGAACATGGTGACCTCGATGGCGTCGAGCAACGCGGGCGTGCCGTGCCAGCGGTCGTTGCGCACCAGACGTGCGGTGCCGCCCTCGTAGGATTCGAAGCGGAATGGTCCGGTGCCGTTCGGGTGGGTGAAGTCGGTGGTGTCCTTTTTGACGGTGAACGTCATCAGGCGCACGAGCAGCGGGATCTGCGAATTGGGCGCCGGCGTGGCCAGCACGATGTGGCCGGGGCCGTCGGCGGTGATGTCTTCCACGGCCGCAGGCATTTTCGACGGGCCGCCCTGCTCCCGCAGCCGGCGCAGCGACCACACCACGTCCTCGGCGGTCACCGGCGATCCATCGTGGAAGGTGGCGCCCTCGGCGAGGGTGAATCGCCAGCGTTTGCCTTCGGCGTCGGGTTCCCAGGCAGTGGCCAGTCGCGCGGCCACGGTGGGGTTCGCGGCGGGGACGGTCAGCGGGTCGTAGACCAGTGAGGCGATGAGGAAATCGCTGTCATTGCTCAGGTTGGCGTGCGGATCACGTTCCAGGCGCGCGGGCGTGCCGAGCGCGCCGACGCGCAATGTGCCACCCGGACGCGGCGGGCCGGCCGATTCGGTGCCGGTCGAACACGCCGCGGCCAGCAGCACGGCCCCCACGCCCACACCCGACCGCAGCAGCTGCCGCCGATTCAAACCCATTGCGCCGCCTTCCCTACCGAACACACCCACCCGTCGACCCCTGGAGAAATCACCCAGGGAAGGCTAGCCTAATCGTGTTCTACGTCTCTCGGCGGTCGATGCGCGAATTGGGTGATACCGCCCACTAGCTGCGCCTCGGCTCGGTTATGCTACATCGCTATCCAATCGCCAAAGTTAGGTAAGCCTTGCTCTAGCTCGAGGGAAGCACTAGCTTCGCAGTTCGAATCGTCACCACTCGCTTTTCGACCCGATGCGAAGAAGGGAATACCCTGGTGAAAAGCGTTCTCTCCGAACGTAAGACGCTTCACCCCCAGATGATCGAACGACGCGAGTTCCCCCCGGCCGCCGGACGCGCGGTGCGCGAGCTCGCGCGTGTGATCGGCGCCACACTCGACTATCCGGGCGGCAGCGCGCAGGCAGCGCGCACTCTCACCGACCCGGCGCTCGTCGACCAGGTGCAGGCCCGCGTCCACGAGTTACCCGCCGTCGTGCGCCACACCATGCGCGCACCGGCCACCGCTGCGGGCGCCGTCATCGTCAGCCGGTTGCCACTCGACGACGCCGAATGCGGCCCCACCCCACCCAGCTGGCGCGAAGCCGCACTGTGGAGCGGGGATTCGAGCGTGCGCTCGTGTTCGCTGGAACTCGATATCGTGATGCTGCTGCTGGCCCGCTGCGCCGGCGAGCCGTTCGGCTGGCAGGGCCAGCAGGACGGACGGCTGGTCAACAACATCGTCCCGGCGGCCGGTCACGAGCACGAACAGTCCGGGGCGAGCAGCAAAACCCTGCTCAGCCCGCATACCGAAGACGCCTTCCATCCCGGCCGGGCGCACCTGCTGATGCTGTCGTGCCTGCGCAATCCCGACCGTGTCGGCACCACCGTGTCCTCGGTGCGACAGGTCGAACTCAGCGCGCGGCAGCGGCGACTGCTCAGCACACCGGTGCTGCCGATCCTGCCCGACGTCTCCTACGGCTCCGGCTACGATCGCGCGACCGCAACCCCGGTGCCCACGCTGTGGAGCGCGAGCGAAAACGACTGGGAAACAGACGATCTGACGATGCGCTACGATCCCGCCTACACCCCGCTCGACGACGCCGATCCGGACTACCGCGCCGCCTACGCCCACTTCACCGACGAGCTCGAACGCGTCTGTGTGACCGCCGCGCTCGAACCCGGCGAACTGCTGCTGGTGGACAACGACGTCGCCGTGCACGGGCGGGTGCCGTTCACCGCCCGCTACGACGGCACCGACCGCTGGCTCAAACGAGTGAACATCCGGTTACCCGAACGTCGCCGCCGCGCCGCCGAGGCCGGAGAGAATGGGTACGGACAGCTATTGGTCCGCCCATTCCGGGCGGCCGGACCGGAAACGGTTCCGGCGGAAGTAGAGCGGGACGGCACAGCAGATGATCGAGGATCCTTTGAGCACGCGTGATCGAGTCACCCCGCTGCGGGTGCTGAGCCGAAGCGATCTCGCCGACGTGCCGATTTCACCGTCGGCCGTGGTGCGTGCGGTGGAAGACGCCTATCTCGCCTTCGCGGCGGGAGATTCGGATAATCCGCGTAAGTTGAGCGTCGCCAATCCGGATGGCTGGTCGGTGGCCTACGCCATGCTCGGGCGCGACGGGCGTCGCCGGGTGGTCGCGATGAAGACCTCCTACAAGTTCGATCCCGGGCACGACCGCAGCACCAAGCGCTACTACACCACCATCACCCTCTACGACGACACCACCGGTGCGCCGATCGCGATGATGGACTGCGCGCGCGTCGGTGCGCTGCGAACCCCGGCGGTCTCGGCCCTGCTGGTGCGCGAAACCGCCCGCCGCGACGCCGATACCGTGCTGCTCATCGGCACCGGGACCCAGGGTCGCAACGCGCTGCCGCACCTGCTGGCCGCGAATCCGGGGCTGCGCAAGCTCATGCTGTACGGCACGCATCCCGAGGGCATCGAGGCGGTGCACCGGCAGCTGGCCGAGCATCATCCGCACGCCATGCTGGAGACCGTCGCCGATCCGCGCGAGGCCGCCGCCGTCGCCGATGTGGTGCTGGCGACGGCGGGCCCCGGCACCGAGGTCGCGCTCGAATCCGGTGATCTGAAGGCGGGTTCGGTGGCGGTGCTCGTCGGCTACGGGCTGGCGCCGTCCACGCTCAACGACGCCGACCGCGTCGTCGCCACCAGCGCCGCGCAAATGGCGGTGACCGGCACCGATATGGCTGGCCCGGACGGCGTGCTGCGCCCGGTCGACGCCGAACTGCCGCAGATCCTGAGCCGTCGCGCGGTGGCCAGGCGCTCGGAGGAAGAACGGATCTTCGTCTACAACAGCGGACTGGTGCTCACCGATATCGCCGTCGCACACGCGCTCGCCGAGCGGGCCATCGCGGAAGGCAGGGGTACCGAGGTGCCGCTGTGGGATTGACGGAGACCGATGGGGCGGCCGCGCCCGGCGCCACGTGCACCAGCGCTGCCGCAGGCGGGATCATGGCGACGCCGCTGCCCGCTCATCGGGACGAGTGGGAGCAGCGGGTTCTCGACGATCCGAATCTGCTGGGCGACATCGCCTTTGCCGTTGGCGGTCCGTTCCACCTCATGTACCCGGCGCGGGTCACCGAGAACGTGCGCGGTTTCCAGCAGGCATTCGCTGACGCCGGCGTCGATGGTTTCGTCTACTTCGGCAAGAAGGCGAACAAGGCCGCGTGTGTGGTGCGGGCGTGCGCGGAGCAGGGCGCGGGCGTCGACGTAGCGAGCACCGTGGAGTTGACGGCGGCGCTGGCACAGGGCGTGCGCGGGCCGGAGCTGATGGTCACCGGTCCGGAGAAGTCCGATGACCTGCTGTGGCTGGCGGCCCGGCACGGTGCGCTGATCGCCGTGGACAGCGTCGGCGAGCTCGACCGGATCGCCGCGCTCGGGCTAGAGGCCCGGGTCCTGCTACGGGTGCTGCCACCAGCCTCCGCCAGCCGCTTCGGGATGACCGAGGCCGAAATCGAGCACGCGCTCACCGCTTCGACGCAGCGGGGATCAGTCCGGCTGGAGGGCTTCAGCTTCCACCTGTCCGGCTACGATCCGGTGCCGCGCGCCGAACTCGCGGCCGATCTCGTCCGCCGCTGCCTGCAAGCCCGCACGCTCGGCCATCCGGCGAGCACAATCTCCATCGGCGGCGGGTTCGGCGTGGATTATGTGCCCTCCGATAGATGGGCGGAGTTCTCCGGCGAGGTGAGCCGGCGCTGGTTCCACACCGGCAAGAAATTCGACAGCTACTACCCGTACCACTGTCCGGAGCCGGGCCCCGCCATGCTCACCGCGATCCTGAACCGCGACGGTTTGGCGGGCCGGTTGCGCGACAACGGCATCCGGCTGGCCATCGAACCCGGCCGCGCCCTGCTCGACCGGGCCGGCAGCACCGTCTTCCGGGTGCAGGGCAGCAAGACCCGGCTCGCACACGGACACCCCTACCGCATCCTGACCGTGGACGGCAGCAGCCTGAGCTTGTCCGAGCAGTGGTTCGACAGCGAGTACCTGCCCGATCCGGTGCTCTGGCCCGCGCGCGCAGGCACGGTCACGCCCACCGTGGTCGGGGCCGCGACCTGCCTGGAATCGGACATGCTGAGCTGGCGCCGGATCCCGCTGCCACGCCC
Source organism: Nocardia cyriacigeorgica GUH-2 (assembly GCF_000284035.1). Taxonomy (NCBI): domain Bacteria; kingdom Bacillati; phylum Actinomycetota; class Actinomycetes; order Mycobacteriales; family Nocardiaceae; genus Nocardia; species Nocardia cyriacigeorgica. The sequence continues at coordinate 5,119,036 of NC_016887.1, forward strand.
GGCCGAACCCGGCGACCTGCTGATCTACCCGAACACCGCCGGTTACCAGATGGACTCCAACGAGTCCGCCTTCCACGAATTACCGCTCCCGCCGAAGGTGGCGCTGCACGACGCGCCCGGCGGGAGATACCGCTGGACGCTCGACCCGCACTGATTCGCCACGCCCAGACACATCGACCCCGGCGCGACGCCGGACTGTACCGACCGAGGAGACCTTCCATGCCGCTCGTCACGCGTGTGACGGACCTGATCGGCCGCACCCCGTTGTTCGAGCTGGCGGCCACCGAGACCGGCACCAGGCTGCTGCTCAAGCTCGAACAGTTCAACCCGACCGGCGCCGCCAAGATCCGGATGGCGCGCGAAATGGTGCTCGATGCCGAGCGCAGAGGTTTGCTGAGCGGTGGCGGGCATATCATCGAATCGACATCCGGCAACACCGGCCTGGGTTTGGCGGTGGTTGCCGCCGAACGCGGCTACCGCTTCACCGCGGTGGTCGACCACCACGCATGTAAGGACAAGCTGCGCGCGATGCGAGCAATGGGTGCGGAACTGGTGTTCGTCGCCGATGACGGCGACGACAACCTCGCCACCTCGGCCCGCGAGGACCTCGCCGAGGCGATGGCCGCCGCCCAGGACGACGCCTACTTCACCGAACAGCACAACAACGACGCCAACGCGGTCGGATACTACGCGGTGGCCGAAGAGTTGCTGGAAGACGTCGAGCGCGTCGACATCCTGCTGTCGGCGGTCGGCACCGGCGGTTCACTGTTCGGTACCGCGACCCGGCTGCGTCAGCTCGGCTGTGTGCCCAAGGTGATCGGCGTGGAACCGGTCGGCTCGATCGCCTTCGGCGGTCCCGGCGGTCCGTATTGGCAGTCCGGCACCGGCACGCCGCCCGGCGCGACCATCGGCACGGCGGTCGATTATTCGCTGCTCGACGAGGGCGTCAAGGTCAGCGATGTGGCGGCCTTCGCCACCGCGCGCGCCGTCGCGGCCGAACTCGGTTTGATGCTCGGCGGCTCGGCCGGCGGTTCGGTGCACGCCGCACTCACCCGGCTCGAGCAGTTTCCGGCCGGGTCCACCGTGGTAACCATCGTCTGCGACGGCGGCGAGAAGTACCTCGACACCGTCTTCGACGACGACTGGATGCGGGCCCGCGACCTGCTCGATCCGCAGGCCGAAGCCGAGGTCCGCGACCTGCTCGCGCGCTACACCCCCGCCGCGCGCCGAGATCATCTGGTGGAGGCCCGGTGAATCTGTCCGACTTCCGCGCCGACGGCAAGCGACTCACCGCCCTGGCGACGCCGATCGCGTTGACGCAGCTGGCGCAGATCGCGGTCTCCACCACCAATATCGCCCTGATGGGCAGCCTCGGGGTGCGTCAGGTCGCCGCCGGTGGCCTGGCCATCGTGCTGTTCAACCAGATCCGCACCATGTGTGTCGGCCTGATCACCGGCAGCGGCAACCAGATCGCCTCGGCAGTGAGTGCGGCGGGCAAACGCGGCGTCAGTGCCGACGGCGAGGTACGCGATGTGGTGCGGTCGAGTTTCCTGATCGCCACGCTCGCCGGCCTCCTCGGCGGTGTGGTGCTGGTCGGGCTGGGCTGGTCGCTGCAATGGCTGGGCCAGGACGCCGGTGTGCTGGCCGACGCGCGCCCGATGATGGTGGCGCTGGCGCCCGGGCTGCTGCCGTGCCTGTGGTTCCAGGTGCTGCGCCAGTACACCGTCGGCATGCAGAAACCGCAGGCCCTGCTGCTGGTGACGCTGGGTTCGGTGGCGCTGAATCTGGTGCTGGCGCTGACCTTCATGCACGGCTGGCTGGGGCTGCCCGCGCTCGGGCTCACCGGCATCGGTGTGGCGACCTCGCTGGTCTTCCTGATCACCTTCGCGGTGTTCTGGGCGATGGTGCGCCGCGACACCGAACTGGCGGCGGGCCTGTCGCTGCGGCCGTGGCCGGTGCGGATGACGACGGTGCGCGCGGAGCTGAAACTGGGCGTACCGATTTCGCTCACCTACGGCTCCGAGGCCGGCATGTTCTCGGTGCTCGCGCTGGTCATGGGCAGTATCGGGCCGGCGGCGCTGGCAGCGCACAACGTGGTCTATCAGATCATCTACATCGTGTTCCAGGTCGCGATCGGCCTCTCGCACGGTGCCTCGATCCTGGTCAGCCACGCGGTGGCGCGCGACGAGTTCGATCACGCGCGGGCGCTGGCCTGGCTGGCGCTGCGCCACGCCGCCGTGATCGCCGCGATCACCGGCGTGGCCTATGTCGTGATCCCCGAGCTGGTGCTGCGACCGTTCCTCGATCCCGGCGACACCGCGACCATCGAGGTGGCCAAGACGCTGCTGCTCATCGGCATCGTGCTCCAGTTCTTCGACGCGGCCCAGAACATCGGCAACGGGCTGCTGCGTGGGCTGAAGGCCACCAAGGCCGGATTCCGGTTGTCGCTGGTGGGTTATTGGCTGGTGGGGCTGCCGACCGCACTGCTGCTGGCGTTCCCGGCCGGGCTCGGCGCGGCGGGCGTGTGGTGGGGGCTCACCGCCGGGCTCGCGGCCACGGCGGGGCTGATGCTGCGGCGCTACTTCACGCTGCTGGACACGGCGGCGCGGGAACATCCGGGGATGCTGCCGCAGGCGCTGGGCACGCGGAGCTGATCCGCGCTTCGAACTGATTCGTCGCCGCTGAACCGCGTTCGGTGCGACGCTGTTGCCCGCCTCGCGGTGTGGATATTAGGCTAGCCTCACCATACTCAGGCGGAGAAGGGAGCTGCGGTGCGCGTCGTCATTCTGTTCGGATCGGAGATGGGTACGGCCGAGTCCGCCGCCGACAACGTGGCCGACGAACTCACCGATCACGACGTGTCGGTCTACGACATGACCGACTTCGATATCGACGATCTCGACGTACGCGATTTCCACATCATCGTCTGCTCCACCTACGGCGACGGTGAACTGCCGACCGGCGCCGAACCGTTCTTCGACGCCCTGTCCGCCCGCACGCCCGACCTGACCGGCCTGCGGTTCGCCGTGTTCGGACTGGGCGATTCGGTCTACGGCGACACCTTCAACCGCGGCGGCGAGATCATCGCCGAGAAGCTGGCCGAATGCGGTGCGGTGCAGGTGGGCGAGCATGCCCGCCACGATGCGTCCACCGAGATCAAGCCGGGTGTGATGGCCCGGGAATGGGCGCGCGGGCTGCCGATTTCCGACGAGGCGCTGGCGGCGGTCTGAACGCTGTGCACCAGGCTGATCGCGCTCACCAGGCCCGTCGCCCTGCACCAGGCCCGATCGCGTCGCACCAGGCGCGATCGCGCTGCACCAGACCTGATCGCACTGCACTAGACCCGATCGCGCTGCACCACAGCCGATCTGATCGGGTACCCGACGGCGGTCCGCAGGCGATCTTCCCCGGCCGGTTGTCGGTCTCAGCCCTTAAACTGGGTGCGGAGTGCGGCACAGCCCGTCGCGCGCGTCGATTCATGAGGTGATGAACATGGCAGCCGGAGTCAGCCCTGCGCAACATCAGGACCCCTCGACCGATCATCCCGAGCTGGACGTGCTGCCGGAATGGCCCACCGAGACCATCGCTGTGCTGGTCACCACCGATCCGGCGCCGCACGCGATTCCGGTGTCCTGGCCCGTCCGCGCCGGTAATCGCACCATCCTGCTGAGCCTGAAGTTCGATCGCGGTTCGCTGGCCCGGCTGCGCGAACGCCCCGATGTGGCGCTGCTGATCCTGGCCGGCGGCAATGTCGCGCTGTGCGCCCGCGGCACCGCCAAGGTGATCGCCGAGGAAATGCCCGATGCCGGCGAATATGTGGCGGTGCGCATCGACGTCGCGGTGATCGACGACCACCGTCAGTCGGCGTTCCAGGTGGACAAGGGCATTCAGCGCATCGTCCTCGACGACACCGAACTGCGCGCCCTGGAAGGCCGGGTGGCCACGCTGCGGTCCTGGGCGGACAGCGAGAACTGAACCACGGCACCGGTAACGGCCGGTCGGCAATAATCGTCGGCAAGGGCGGAGCGTCAGCGCCGCGAGGAAGGGGAACATGAGCGTCACACTGGCCAAAGGCGGCAATGTCTCGCTGTCCAAGCAGGCCCCGAATCTGACCAAAGTCACCGTCGGCCTGGGTTGGGACGTGCGTACCAGCACCGGGGCGGACTACGACCTCGACGCCAGTGCGCTGGCCACCGGACCCGATCTGAAAGTGCTGTCGGACCAGCATTTCATCTTCTACAACAACCTGCGCTCGCCGGAGGGATCCATCGAGCACACCGGCGACAACCTCACCGGTGAGGGCGACGGCGACGACGAGGTGATCAACGTCGACCTGGCGGCCACCCCGCCGACGATCACCAACATCTTCTTCCCGGTCTCGATCCACGAGGCCGACGCCCGCAGGCAGTCCTTCGGCCAGGTCCGCAACGCCTACATCCGGGTGCTCGACGCCGTCACCGGTTCCGAGCTGGCGCGCTACGACCTCAGCGAGGACGCCTCCACCGAGACCGCCATGGTCTTCGGCGAGCTCTACCGGCACAACGGCGAGTGGAAGTTCCGGGCCATCGGCCAGGGTTACGCCTCCGGGCTGGCCGGGATCGCCCGCGACTACGGCGTCAACGTCTGACTCACGACAACGAGAAGCGGCGGGTGCGTGAAGGTTTCACGCACCCGCCGCTTCGTCGCGCTCAGGCTTCGACCAGATCCCTGTCCCGGTCGGGAGATCCGGCGCCCTCGCGAATGCCGAAGCGCTCGTGCAGCTTCCGCAGCGGGCCCGGCGCCCACCAGGTCCAGCGCCCACCGAGCTGCATCGTGGCCGGCAACAGGAACCCGCGGATCAGGGTGGCGTCGGCCAGCACGGCCAGCGGCAATCCGATACCGAACGCCTTCATGAAGGTGATATCGGAGACCAGGAAGCCGAGGAACACCACCGAGATGAGCACCGCCGCGGCGGTGACGATCCGGCCGATCCGCTCCAAACCGATGGCGACGGCGGCGGTGCCGTCACCGGTGCGTTCGTACTCCTCGCGAATCCGCGACAGCAGGAACACCTGGTAGTCCATGGCCAGGCCGAACGCCACACCGAACAGCATGATCGGCACGGTCGAGGCCAGCGTCCCGGTGACGGTGAAGCCCAGCAGTTCCGACAGATGCCCGTCCTGGAAGATCCACACCAGCGCACCGAAGGTCGCGGTGAGGCTCAGGCAGCTCAGCAGCACCGCTACCACCGGCAGGAAGACACTGCCGGTGAGCAGGAACAACAGGATGAGCATCAGTGCCAGCACCACGCCGAGGGCGATGGGCAGCCGGTCCAGCAGGGCGTCGGTGGCATCGGCGCTCACCGCCGCCACGCCTCCCACCAGCGCATCCGACGGCGCGTCGACCTCACGGATGGTGCCGACCAGATCCTCGAGCACGGCGGAGTCGTCGGTGGCGGGCACCACCGACAGATACACCCCGCCGTTCGCCGCGAACCGGGCATTGAGTTCGGTGGCCGGCGCGACCAGGACGCCGTCGGCGTAGCTGCCGCTGACGGTGTCGACCCGCTGCACCTCGGGCAACGCCGACAACCGTTGCGCGTATTCGGGCACACCCGAACCGCCCTGCGGCAGCACCACACTCAACGCGCTCTGCTCACTGGTGTCGAATTCCGCGCGCACGACCTCAGCGACCTGCCGGGACGAGGACGCCTCCGGCATCGACCGTTCGTCCGGATAGCCGAGCTTCAGCCCGAGGAACGGCGCGCCGAGGAACAGCAGCACCACCGTCACCGTGATCGCCACCGTGCCCGGCCTGCGCATCACGAACATGGCCAGCCGATGCCAGCGGCCCTCGTGCAGTTCCCGGGAGACCTTGTCGCGGCGCCGGATTCGCCACTTGTCGACTCGAGTGCCCAGGATCGCCAGCAGGGCGGGCAGCACCGTCAGCGAACTCAGCGCGGCGATCAGCGCCACCGCGATACCCGCATACCCCACCGAGCGGACGGCCAGCAGCGGGAAGAACACCAGGCCCGACAGCGCCACCGCCACCGTGACCGCGGAGAACGCGACAGTGCGCCCGGCGGAGTTCATGGTGGTGCGCAGCGCCTGCGCGGGTTCGACACCGGCGTCGAGTTCCTCGCGGTAGCGGCTGACGATCAGCAGGCTGTAGTCGATGGCCAGGCCAAGCCCGAGCAGCGTGACGACATTGATGGCCAGCGCGTTCAGGTCCGTCACCCCGGCCAGCAACCACATCGCGCCCATGGTGAGCAGCACCGTCACCATGGCGACCGCCAAGGGCAGCAGCGCCGCCATCACCGAGCCGAACACCAGCACCAGGGCGATCAAGGTGATCGGGAAGGCGATGGATTCACCGGTGATCGCGTCCTTCTCGGACTGCTCGACCATCTCGTGCTGGAGCATGGCGTAGCCGCCGACCTGCACGTCCAGGCCGTCCCGGATGCCGGAGTAGCGCGGTTCCAGATCGGTGATCCGGTCCTCGACGGCGTCGTCGTCACCGAGGATGGTGGCCACGGCCAGGCCCTGGGAGCCGTCGGCGCTGCGTAATGCGGGCGGGTGGCCGGAGGTCCAGTAGGACGTCACGCCGGTGACGCCGGCCTCCCCGGTCAGTCGCTGCACCAGCGCCGTCGCCGCCGCGGCCACGCCCGCGTCATCGACCGAGCCCGGCGCGTCGACCAGCAACACCAGGTTCGGCTGGCCCTGCCCGAACTGGTCGCGCAGCACCTCGGCTGCCACCCCCGATTCGGCGCCCGGATCGTTGAATCCGCCGCCCTTCAATTTGTCGAACAGCGTCGAACTGCCTGCTCCGGCCAGCATGAGCAGTACCGCGAAGAGAATCAGTACGGCCCGTCTGCGCCGCATGATGAGATCGATCAGTCCCGCCGGCATCACTGCCTCCTAGTCGCGTCAGTGCGGGTGGATACACGACTCGGACGAAACAGCGCCCGCGGATGTGATGGTTTCGGGCGCCGCTGCGGCGCAGCTCACAGCTCCGGGAGGGACGCGGGCGATCAGCGAGTGGCCGGCCAGTACCGGCGCCAGGCAGCCGCGTCGAGTGGGGCCCTGGTGCCGCGATCGGCCTCGGCGGCGTCCTCGGCGGCGCGGATGGCGTCGGCGAAGGCGAGGGTGGCCTTGCGCAGGCGTTCCTCGGCGCTGTCACGGCCGCCGAGGCGGACCATGCGCAGGGCGGGCGGGATCAGATCCTCCGGCAGGCCGGCGCGTTTGCTGCGGTCGCGCACCTTCTCCGCCAGCGCCAGCGCGGGCTGGGCCATCGCGATGCCGTCCAGGCAGGAGCGGCGCGCCTTCTCCGCGGATTTGCGTTCCTCCCAGGCCTTTTCCTGGGCCGCGATCTTCTCCTCGACGCCGGCGTCCGGCGGCAGCTCGGTGGCGTCCAGATGGGGGCTGCGGTTGACCAGTTTGGCGACCAGCGCGGCGGCCACATCGTCGACGGTGAACTCCCCCGCCGCCTGCGCGATCCGGGAGTGGAACAGCACCTGCAACAGCAGATCGCCGAGTTCTTCCTTGATGGTCTCGGCGTCCTCGTGCTGGATAGCGTCGAGCAGCTCGTAGGTCTCCTCGAGCAGATACGGGCGCAGCGAATCGTGGGTCTGGGTGGATTCCCAGCCGCCGAAATGCCACAGCCGGTCCATCACCTCGACGGCCTCGGCGAGACCGGCCGCGAGCGTCGCGGTATCGGTCTGCACGCGCAGGGCGTCGGGCCCGGATTCTGGTGCCGAACTCATCGGGCGACCGAGACCTCGGTGGCGACGGTGAGATCGACCGCGCCCTGCGCCTTGCCGTCCAGCGCCAGCAGCAGATCGGCGAGGTATTGCAGCAGCGGCACATCGCGCAACCGGTCCGCGCCCACACTGTCCTGCACCCGCGGCAGCGGCACACCGACCACGCCGCTGGCCGCCTTGTAGGTGGCGCTGGGGTAGATCCGCTTGAGCCGCAGTTGCTTGGAATCGGGCAGGTTCAGCGGCGAGATCTTCACCGTGGTGCCGGTGACCGCGATCTCGGTGACGCCGTATTCGCGGGCCAGCAGCCGCAGCTTGGCCACCGACACCAGCCTGCCGACCTCCACCGGCAGCGGGCCGTACCGGTCGACCAGCTCCTCGACCACCGCGGCCAGCGTCGAATCGTCGTGGGCGGCGGCCAGTTTGCGGTAGGCCTCCAGGCGCAGGCGGTCGCTGGTGATGTAGTCGGGCGGGATGTGCGCGTCCACCGGCAGGTCGATGCGCACCTCCTTGGTCTCCTCAGTGGTGATCGGCTTGCCGTCGGCCGCGGCGCGATAGGCCTCCACCGCCTCGCCGACCAGCCGCACATACAGATCGAACCCGACGCCCGCGACGTGGCCGGACTGCTCGGCGCCGAGCACATTGCCCGCACCGCGAATCTCGAGGTCCTTCATCGCCACCGCCATACCGGCGCCCAGATCGGAGTTCTGCGCGATGGTGGCCAGCCGGTCGTAGGCGGTTTCGGTGAGCGGCTTCTCCGGCGGGTACAGGAAGTAGGCGTAGCCGCGTTCCCGGCTGCGTCCCACCCGGCCGCGCAACTGATGCAGCTGCGACAGGCCGAGCGTGTCGGCGCGCTCCACGATCAAGGTGTTGGCATTGGAGATGTCGAGGCCGGTCTCGATGATGGTGGTGCACACCAGCACATCGAATTCGCGCTGCCAGAAACCCTGCACGGTGCTCTCCAGGGTGTCCTCGTTCATCTGGCCGTGCGCGACCACCACCCGCGCCTCGGGTACCAGATCACGAATCCTCTTGGCGGCCTTGTCGATCGAGGACACCCGGTTGTGCACGTAGAACACCTGGCCGTCGCGCAGCAGCTCACGCCGGATGGCGGCGGTGACCTGTTTGTCGCTGTAGGCGCCGACGTAGGTGAGCACCGGATGACGTTCCTCGGGCGGGGTGAGAATCGTCGACATCTCCCGGATGCCGGCCAGGCTCATCTCCAGCGTGCGCGGAATCGGCGTGGCGGACATGGTCAGCACGTCGACGTGGGTGCGCAGCGCCTTGATGTGTTCCTTGTGCTCCACACCGAAGCGCTGTTCCTCGTCGACGATGACCAGGCCCAGATCCTTCCAGCGCACGCCGGTCTGCAACAGCCGGTGCGTGCCGACCACGATGTCGACCTCACCGGAGGCCATGCCCTCGAGCACCTCGCGCGATTCGGCCGGGTCGGTGAACCGCGACAGGCCCTTGACCGTCACCGGGAAACCGGCGACGCGCTCGGTGAAGGTTTGCAGATGCTGCTGGGCCAGCAGCGTCGTCGGTACCAGCACCACAACCTGTTTGCCGTCCTGCACCGCCTTGAACGCCGCGCGCACCGCGATCTCGGTCTTGCCGTAGCCGACGTCGCCGCAGACCACCCGGTCCATCGGGACCGGCTTCTCCATATCCGCCTTCACATCGGTGATGGCGGTCATCTGGTCGACGGTCTCGGTGAACGCGAACGCGTCCTCCATCTCCTGCTGCCACGGGGTGTCCGGGCCGAAGGCGTGGCCGGGCGCGGCCTGGCGGGCGGCGTAGAGCTGCACCAGCTCACCGGCGATCTCGCGGACCGCCTTGCGGGCCTTGCGTTTGGTGTTGGCCCAGTCGGAGCCGCCCAGCTTGGACAGGCTCGGCATCTCACCGCCGACATAGCGGGAGAGCTGATCCAGCGATTCCATCGGCACGAACAGCCGGTCGCCGGGCTGGCCGCGTTTGCCGGGCGCGTACTCGATCACCAGGTATTCGCGCCGGGCACCGCCCACGGTGCGTTCGATCATCTCCACGAAGCGGCCGATGCCGTGCTGATCGTGCACGACCATATCGCCGGCATTGAGCGCCAGCGGATCGACTTGATTACGCCTTTTGGCGGGCAGCCGCTTGCCCTCGGTGGGCGCGGTGACCCGGTTGCCGGTGAGGTCGGATTCGGCGACGACCACCAGGCCCGCGTCCTCGAAGACCACACCGTCGTGCAGCGAACCGCACAGCACCCCGACCACACCGGTCTCCGGTTCGGCGCCGGGGTCGAGGGCGGCGGCGGGCACATCGGCGTCGGCGAGGCGTTCGAGCACACGCTGGGCGGTGCCGTGACCGGCCACGACCACGACCGCGCGGCCACCGGTGGTGACGTGCGCGCGCAGTGAGGCGAAGATCGTCGCGACCAGCTCGTCGGAGCCCCGCGCGGCCGGCGCGGCCTGCACCGGGAGCACCACTTCGGACGAATCGCCGGAGGTCAGCGGGCTCAGCGTCCACCAGGGCAGATCATGTTCGGTGGCGCTGTCGTGGATCTCGGGCAGCGAACGGTAGGCCGAGGCGGCCAGATCGAGACCGTGCGCGCCCAGCGGGGCGTCACCGCCGAAGGAGGCCGCGGTCCAGGAGGCCTCCAGGAATTCCGCGCCGGTACGCATCAGGTCGGCGGCGCGGGTGCGGATCTTCTCTGGATCGCACAGCAGCAGATGGGTGCCCTCGGGCAGTTCCTCGGTGAGCAGGCTCAGCGCGCCGGGACGCAGCACCGGCAGCAGCGCCTCCATGCCGTCGACCGGGATGCCCTGGGCCAGCTTCTCCAGCATCTCCACCAGGGCCGCGTCGGCGGAATTGGCCGCCGCCACCTCGGCCGCGCGATCCCGGACCGCCTCGGTCAGCAGCAGTTCCCGGCACGGCGGCGCCACCACGACATCGATGCTCAGTTCGGGCAGCGAGCGCTGATCGGCGACCGAGAACGGGCGCAGCTCGCTCACCTCGTCGCCCCACATCTCCACGCGCACCGGATGATCGGCGGTCGGCGGGAACACATCGAGGATGCCGCCGCGCACCGCGAACTCACCGCGCTTGCCGACCATGTCGACCCGGGTGTAAGCGAATTCGACCAGGCGGGTGAGCAATTCGTCGAAATCGGTTTCGGTGCCCACGCGCAGCACGATCGGCTCGATATCGCCGAGCCCCGATGCCATCGGCTGCATCAGCGAGCGGACGGTGGTCACCACCACGCGCAGCGGCTCCGGGAACACCGGGTCCTCCGGATGCGCGAGCCGGCGCAGCACGGCCAGCCGGCGGCCGACGGTGTCCGCGCCGGGCGAGAGCCGCTCATGCGGCAGCGTCTCCCAGGACGGGAACTGCGCGACCGCCTCACCCAGGATCTCGGTCAGCTCGACGGTCAGATCGTCGGCCTCGCGCCCGGTGGCCGTCACCACCACCACGGGCTTGCTCGTCGCCACCGTCCCCGCCACGAACGCCCGCGCCGCCGCCGGCGCCACCAACTCCACCTGCGACGTGCCGACCAGGTCGGATACGGTCCGCAGCGCGATATCGGCGCCGGCCGCGGCGGCCAGGCCCGCCAGAGGTGGACGTGGGGCAGACATGCTCAACTCCTGAAGCGAACGGGCGAATCGACCGGCTCTGCCATTCTGCCGCTCCTCCGTCGCGGCGTGTTCGCGGCCCCCTTGTGGCCCACCGGGCTGCGCGCCGGTGCGCAAAATTACGGCACGTAGCGGCGCAGGCGACGGGCGGCGAACTCGCGGAAGTAGGAGAGCTTCTCCGGGGGGGACGATCGCCGGGAGCAGGAAGTACCAGGCGCGTTCCATGCGGGTGGCCATCTGGTCGATGGCCTCGGTGCCGACGGCGACGATGTGCACGCCGGTGGTGACGCCGTGCAGGAGCAGGCCGATGGTTTCCGGGTCGAGGTCGGGCATCAGGTCGCCCTGGGCGATGGCGCGCTCGGCCAGCAGGCGGTAGGTGTCACCCCAGGACTTGGCGATGTTGTCGCCGGCGGCGCCGCGGTAGTCGCCGATCTGGTGGGTGAGCTTGAGCATCGCGCCGACCATCGGATCGTTCATCGACAGATCGGCCACCACGTAGGTGATGCCGATGCAGGCCTCCAGCGCGGGCACCCGGGGATCGAAGAAACCCTGGCAGGAGCTGACCAGCCGCTCGTTGCCCTGGTCGACGACCGCGCGGGCCAGCTCCTCCTTGGAGCCGAAGTGAAAGTACAAGGCGCCCTTGGTCACGTTGGACTGCGCGATGATCTCGCTCAGGCTCGCGTTCGCATAGCCCAAGCGCAGAAAGACATCGGCCGCGCCCGCGAGGACGGAGTCGCGGGTGATCTCCGCGCGCGCTTGCCTAGCCATCAGATCCGCCTGTCATCCCAAAAACCAGCCATCCTGAAGTAGACCGACATCCCGAATTTGACCGACATACCGCCCGAACAGCACCCAAAGGATGGGTGAACCGTACCACCAGCGGGCCGTGCGGCAGACGATTCGAGTATGTGGTGCAAGCTCGTTCGCAATTCACCGGTTAACTTTCCCGGTCAGTTCTCGGTCCCGGCCGGCCACTCCGAACTGAGCTGTGGATCGGCCTCGAGGTGGCTCAGACCGTTCCAGCACAGGTTCACCAGATGCGCCGCCACCACCTCCTTCGACGGGGTGCGCACATCCAGCCACCAGGTGGCCGCGGTGGAGACCATGCCGACGAGCGCCTGCGCGTAGAGGGTGGCCAGACTGGTGTCGAAATCGCGGCGTTCGAAATCGCCGGCGAGGATGTGCGCGACCTGGTTGACGGCCTCGTTGAGCAGGCTCGAATAGCGGCCGTCGCCGGTTTGCGGCAGCTGATCGCGGACCAGGATGCGGAACCCGTCGGTGCGCTGCTCGATGTAGGTGAGCAGCGCCAGCGCCACCTGTTCGAGCCGGACCCGGGAGCGGTTCTGGGTGAGCGAGGAGGTGATCATGTCCAGCAGCATCGACATCTCGCGGTCGACCACCACCGCGTAGAGGCCCTCTTTACCGCCGAAATGTTCGTAGACGACCGGCTTGGAGACCTGCGCGCGCTGGGCGATCTCCTCGATGGAGGTGGCGTCGTAGCCGCGTTCGGCGAACAACGCGCGACCGATCTCGATCAGCTGCTGACGCCGCTGCGTGCCCGTCATCCGGGGCCGGGGAGCCTGGCCGCCGCGACGGGACTTGTCGCCGGGTGCGCCGACGCGCGGATTCTCGCCGGTCGTGGGTGTCTCGTGCATTGGCCTCCCTACCTACGCCGGCGAATGGTATGGGACAACTGTTCCAGACAGCTCGCGCGCGGGCGCAGTCGGGCGCACCGATCACGCCCACGGTTCGACGGATCCGAGGTCGGCATGCGAGTATCGTTGCCGTGCCGAGGCGCACTGGCGGGCGCGTGTGTGTCCCGTCGATGCGACAATCCGCCGTAGTGTAATGGCAGCACCTCTGATTTTGGTTCAGATAGTTCAGGTTCGAGTCCTGGCGGCGGAGCACCACTCGTTGGACCAGCACGATGACAGGCAGCCGAGGGAGATTCATGCCACAGCAGACCGCCGTCGTCGTTCTCGCAGCCGGTGCCGGGACACGAATGCGGTCGAAGACCCCCAAAGTGTTGCATTCGCTGGCCGGCCGCAGCATGCTCGCGCACGCGCTGCATGCGGCGAACGAGATCGACCCCGCGTATCTGATCACGGTGGTCGGGCACGACCGCGAACAGGTCGGTGCCGCGGTCGCGGCGGTCGCCGACGAACAGGCCCGCCAGATCATCCCGGCGGTGCAGGAGCAGCAGCTCGGCACCGGTCACGCCGTGCAGTGCGGGCTGACCGCGCTGCCCGACGACTTCACCGGCGATGTGCTCGTCACCTCCGCCGATGTGCCGCTGCTGGACGGGCACACCCTGTCGGCCCTGCTCGATGAGCACCGCAGCTACGCCGACCGGCCCGCGGTGACGGTGCTGACCTTCGTCCCCGAGGACCCCAACGGCTACGGCCGGATCGTGCGCGACGCCGACGGCCAGGTCGTCGAAATCGTCGAGCACGCCGACGCCACCCCGGAACAGGCCCAGATCAACGAGGTCAACTCCGGTGTGTACGCCTTCGACGTGACGGTGCTGCGCACCATGCTCGGACGGCTGTCCACGGCCAACGCCCAGCACGAGCTCTACCTGACCGACGTGCTGCGGCTCGCGCACGAGGCGGGCCATCCGGTGCAGGGCGCACGCCTGGTCGATTCGGCCAAGGTCACCGGCGTCAACGACCGGGTGCAACTGGCCGCGGCCGCGCGCACACTCAACCGCTACATCCTGGAACGGCATATGCGCGCCGGGGTGACTGTCATCGATCCGGCCAGCACCTGGGTCGACGCCGGGGTGCGGATCGGGCGCGATGTGACCTTGCGGCCGGGGGTGCAGCTGCTCGGCAACACCGTCATCGGCGAGGACGCCGAGGTCGGGCCGGATTCCACGCTCACCGATGTGATCGTCGGCGAGGGCGCCAAGGTGGTGCGCACGCACGGTGAGGGCGCGGTGATCGGGCCCGCCGCCACCGTCGGACCCTTCAGTTTCCTGCGGCCGGGCACCGTCCTGGGCGAGTCCGGCAAACTCGGAGCGTTCGTGGAAACCAAGAACGCCACCGTCGGCGCGCACTCCAAGGTGCCGCATCTGACCTACGTCGGCGACGCCACCATCGGCGAGCACAGCAACATCGGCGCGTCCAGCGTCTTCGTCAACTACGACGGGGTCAACAAGCACCACACCACCGTCGGTTCGCATGTGCGCACGGGCAGCGACACGATGTTCGTCGCGCCGATCACCGTGGGTGACGGCGCCTATTCGGCGGCGGGTACTGTACTGCGCAGAAACGTTCCGCCGGGGGCGCTCGCCGTGTCGGGTGGACCACAGCGCAATATTGAGAACTGGGTGCAGCGGTATCGTCCCGGAACCGCTGCGGCGCGCGCGGCGGCGGAAGCCATCGCGGCCAACGAGATGTCGAGTCAGGCAATCGAGCTAAAGGATGGCAAACAGCAGTGACCGCGTCATGGATCGACAATCAGAAGAACCTGATGCTATTCGCCGGACGTTCGCATCCTGAGCTGGCCGAACAGGTCGCCAAGGAACTCGACGTCCACGTCACGCCCCAGACCGCGCGCGACTTCGCCAACGGCGAGATCTTCGTCCGCTTCGAGGAATCGGTTCGAGGTTCGGACGCCTTCGTCCTCCAGAGCTTCCCCGCGCCGCTGAACGAGTGGCTGATGGAACAGCTCATCATGATCGACGCGCTCAAGCGCGGTTCGGCCAAGCGGATCACCGCGATCCTGCCGTTCTACCCCTACGCCCGCCAGGACAAGAAGCACCGCGGCCGCGAACCCATCTCCGCGCGCCTGGTCGCCGACCTGCTCAAGACCGCCGGCGCCGATCGCATCATCACCGTCGACCTGCACACCGACCAGATCCAGGGCTTCTTCGACGGCCCGGTCGACCACATGCACGCCCAGCTGCAGCTGGCCGAGTACGTCCGGTCGAACTACAGCCTCGAGCACATCACCGTGGTCTCCCCCGACTCCGGCCGCGTCCGGGTGGCCGAGAAGTGGGCCGACTCGCTCGGTGGTTCGCCGCTGGCGTTCATCCACAAGACCCGCGACCCGCTGGTGCCCAACCAGGTCAAGTCCAACCGCGTGGTCGGTGAGGTCGAGGGCCGCACCTGCATCCTGATCGACGACATGATCGACACCGGTGGCACCATCGCCGGCGCGGTCAACGTGCTGAAGGAGGCCGGCGCCGGTGACGTCGTCATCGCCGCGACCCACGGCGTGCTGAGCTCGCCGGCCGCCGAGCGGCTGGCCGCCTGCGGCGCCAAGGAGGTCGTGGTGACCAACACCCTGCCGATCACCGAGGACAAGAAGTTCCCGCAGCTGACCGTGCTGTCGATCGCGCCGCTGCTGGCCCGCACCATCCGCGAGGTGTTCGAGAACGGCTCGGTGACCGGGCTGTTCAACGGCAACGCCTGACCCTCGACGCTCTGACGGGCCCGGACCACACGGTCCGGGCCCGTCATTTTTTGTGTCCGGGTTCCCGCGCTCGGCGCGCCGATCGGCGCATACTGGCGAACGTAGACCGCCTGCTCCACCGCCGTACCCGATCGGACGAATGAGGAGAGCGCTATGACCACGCCGCAGCAACCGCAGGAACCCGGCAGCGGGGACCGGCCGCAGGACGGGGAACCGCGCGCGACCCCGCCGGAGCGGGAGCCGGGCACTCTGGAGCCGTCGAGCGAGTCGGGCGAGGTGACCGGTTCGGCGCCGGGCGAGGGTGCGGGGACCGCACCACCATCGTTGGACAAGCCGTCCGGCGGAACCGGGGCGCCCGGTGGTGAGGTGCCCGAGCAGGCGTGGCGGGAGCAGCCGACGGAGAGCGGGCCCGGACAGGCGTGGAGCGCGCAGCCGGGTGGGGTGGGGTCGACGTCCGGGCAGCCGCCGTCCGGGGAGCAGCCGTGGGGAACCAGCGGGGCACAGCCCTACGGTGAGCAGTACCCGCCGGGACGGCCCGGTGAGCAGTACCCGCAGGGACAGCAGGGCGAGCAGTGGGGCGGCGGGACGTCCGGGTACCCCGGATATCCCGGAGGCGCCTATCCGCCGGCGTCCGGCGGCCCCGGTGGTGAGGCGGGTGGCGGGTTCCCGTCGTATCCGCAGCAGTCCTTCCAGCCCTACGACGCCCAGCCGCAGCGCTCGGGCACGCAGGTGTTCTCCATCATCGGATTCGTCTGCGCGGGCATCTGCCTGCTGTTCTGCCCGATCCTGTTCGGGCCCGCGGGCATCATCCTCGGCATCATCGGGCACAACAAGGGCGAACCGCTCGGCAAATGGGCCGCGGTCGCCGCGGGTGTGGCGATGGCGATCGGGTTGATCCTCACCTTCGCTTTCTTCAACGCCGATATCGTGCCCGAGCAGAACTGATCCGGGCCGTTCAGCCGCGGGTAGCCAG
The DNA here is from genome assembly GCF_000284035.1 of Nocardia cyriacigeorgica GUH-2. Classification (NCBI taxonomy): domain Bacteria; kingdom Bacillati; phylum Actinomycetota; class Actinomycetes; order Mycobacteriales; family Nocardiaceae; genus Nocardia; species Nocardia cyriacigeorgica. Next base: position 5,135,777 of record NC_016887.1, read on the forward strand.
GACCAGGGTGAAGCGGCTGTCGGGGTCGGTCCAGGCCTTGTCCAGGGTGAAACCGGCGGCCGACAGTTCGGTGTCGAGCCGCTCCAGGCGGAACTTGGCCGAGATCTCGGTGCGCAGCTGCTCGCCGCGCGCGAAGTCGAGCACCAGGTCGAGGTCGGCGACGGTCACCCGCATGGGTTCGGTCGCTTCCAGCCGCATCTCGATCCACTCGTTCTCGGCGTCCCAGACGGCGATGTGGCGGAAGTTGTCCGGCACGAAGTCGGCGGCGAGGCGTTGGTTGAGCACGTGCAGCACATTGCGGTTGAATTCGGCGGTCACCCCGGCGGCGTCGTCGTAGGCCGGGACCAGGATCGCCGGGTCGATCACGAGGCCGGCTCCCAGCAGCAGATGTTCACCGGGTTCGAGGACGTCGTGGATGGCGGTGAGGAATTCCGCGCGTTCGGCGGGCACCAGATTGCCGAGGGTGCCGCCGAGGAAGGCGATCATCCGGCGGCCGCCACGCGGCAGATTGTGCAGGGTGTCGGTGAAATCGCTGACCACGCCGTGCACCGCGAGGCCGGGGAACTCGCGCGCGACCTCGGCGGCGGTGGCTCGCAAGGCCGCCGCGGAGACGTCCTGCGGGACGTAGGTTTTCAGCGGCCCCTCGGCGGTCAGGGCCGTCAGCAGCAACCGGGTCTTCGCCGCGGAGCCCGCGCCGAGTTCCACCAGCACCTCCGCCTGCGCCGCGCGGGCGATCTCGCCGACCACGCGTTCGAGCAGCGCGCGTTCGGTGCGGGTCGGGTAGTACTCGGGCAATTCGGTGATCTGTTCGAACAGTTCGCTGCCCCGGGCGTCGTAGAACCATTTGGGCGGCAGCCACTTCGGATCGTCGGTGAGCCCGCGCCGGGCGTCCGCGCGCAGCGCCGCGGTGAGGTCGGCGTCGGTGAGATGGACTTCCAGCGTCGGTGCGGTCATGGCGGAATCCTTGTCGTGTCGCGGTGAACTCGGTGTCATGTCGTCGACTGCTGTCGCTGGGCCTGCGGGCATGTCGCGTCGTCTCGGGGCGCGTAGCTGTCGCCGCTCATGGACGCGCGTTCCCGGCGTCGCGACGATCGAGCGGTTCGACGGTCAGCCGGCCGGGTGCGGCGATGACCAGGCTGTGCTCGGGGATCGGCCGCCAGCGCGGGTCGGCGTCGTAGGGCTCGGAGGAAACGATGGCGTACTCGTCGGTGACCAGGGTCGAGAGCGCGTGCTCCCAGCTGGTGGCCCAGATCGTCGAGCCGTCACCGAGCAGGAAGTTCAGCCGGGCGGCCGGTGCGTGCGCGAGCACGGTGGTGAGTAGCAGCCGCAGCGCGCCGGCCGGGTCCGCCACCAGATCCGGCGGCGCACCCGGAGTGAGCAACCCGCGCAGCAGCACCCACAGCGCGGCCGAATCGGTGGCGGATTCGGCGTCGAGCAGATCGGCGGTCTGGAACATCCGGGTCGCGCCCGCGCGGGTGGCGGCGCTGTCCAGATCGGCGAGGGTCGCGGTGAGCGCCTTGCGCCAATTCGGGACGACGCCGTTGTGGCTGAAGGCCCAGGCGTCGTCGATGAAGGGCGCGCAGGCCGCGCGCTCGACCGGCATGCCGACTGTCGCGGAACGGACGGCGGCGAGGACGGCGGTGGACTGGATCTGCGGCAGCACCTCCTCCACGGCCGGGTCGGTCCAGATCGGTGCCGGATTGCGGTATCGGCTGACACGCACCTGGCCCGAGTCGTCGCGACGCCACCACGCGACCCCGAACCCGTCGGCATTGATCGTGCCGCCGCCACGCATGTCTCGCGGGGCCCAGGCCTGGGTGCGCAGGGCATGCACGCCGCGGGTGAGCAGGTCGCCGACCGGAGCGGCGGGCCCCACGTACGCAAGATGTCTACACATGGGCCGATCCGCCGCTCATGCTGCTTCCCCCGGCCGGAGATCGCGGGCCAGGCGGAAACCGGCGAAGATCTGCCTGCGGATCGGGTGGTCCCAGTTGCGGAAGGTGGCGCGGCATGCCACCGGATCGGTGCCGAAGGAACCGCCGCGCAGGACGCGGTAATCACCGTCGAAGAAGACCTCGGAGTACTCGCGGTAGGGGAAGGCGCGGAACCCCGGGTAGCCGTCGAAGCGGGAGGCGGTCCACTCCCAGACATCACCGATCAGCTGGTGCACGCCCGCCGGCGTCGCGCCCGCGGGGTAGGCGCCGACATCGGCCGGCTCCAGATGGCGCTGGCCCAGATTGGCGTGCGCGGCATCGGGTTCGGTCTCGCCCCACGGGTAGCGGCGCGAGCGGCCGGTGCCGGAGTCGTAGCGGGCGGCCTTCTCCCATTCGGCCTCGGTGGGCAGGCGTTTACCCGCCCAGCGGGCGTAGGCCTCGGCCTCGAACCAGCACACGTGCACCACCGGCTGATGCGGACGCAACGGCGTCAGCACGCCGAATACCCGCCGCCACCATGTGCCGTCCGTATCGCGCTCCCAGAACTGCGGCGCCACCAGATCCGCCTCGAGGCGATGCGACCAGCCGCGGTCGGACCACAGCTCGGGACGCTCGTAGCCGCCGTCGGCGATGAAGGCCAGGTACTGCTCGTTGGTGACGGGCGCGGCGTCGATGGCGAAGCCCGGCACATGCGCCAGATGCGCGGGCCGCTCGTTGTCGAGCGCCCACGGGTCGGTGGAGGTGCCCATGGTGAACTGCCCGGCCGGGATGATCACCTCGCCGGTCACCGCGGCGGTGCCGGTGGGCGCGGCAGGAGCCGACAGCACCGGTGCGCCGGCCCGCAACTGGTGGGTGGCCAGCATCGTTTCGTCGTGCTGCTGCTCGTGCTGGGCGATCATGCCGAAAGCGAACCCACCCTCGACCAGCGGTGTGCCGCGCAAGCTGCTGCGCTCCAGCACATCCCACACCTTCTCGCGCACCGTGCCGACGTACGCGCGGGCCTGGCTCGGATTCAGCAACGGCAGCGACGGACGGTTGGCGCGCGCGTGTTTGAACGCGTCGTAGAGCTCATCGATATCGGCGCGCACCGGCTCGCGGCCGCCGACGTCACGCACCAGCCACAGTTCTTCCTGATTGCCGATATGGGCCAGATCCCATACCAGCGGGCTCATCAGCCGCGAATGTTGCGCGACGAGTTCGGCTTCGTCCAGGCAGTCGGTAAGCGCGGCGCTGCGCGCTCGGGCCCGGTTCAGCGTCTCCGCGATGCGGGAACGGAGCTGTTCGGTCTCGGCTGTGTCCTCGGCGGGCAAGTGGATGGTCACGATGGAACTCCGTGTGCTGGTCGGTCGATGATTGTCAGGGCACGCGATGCGCGTGGCAGCGGCTCTACCAGGCCGTCGGCATGCGGAATGGGCGTGGATGCGGGACTCACGACATGGGCGCCGACGCTGTCGAGCTCGCGAGGCCGCCCGCTCATGGGGCGCTCCCGGATTCGGGCGGGCCCGGCTGCCGGGCACTGCGACAGCGCTGTGCGGCGGCGTGGATGGCTTCGGCGGCAGTGGGGGTCGCGGCATGGGTGGCCGCGGCGTCGAGTAAGTCGGTGGCGGCGGATCGGATCTCGGGGTCGGCCAGGCCGCAGCGGGCGGCGTCGAGCCAGCGTCCTGCCGTCGGGGCGGCGATGGTCGTGGCTTCGGCGACCACGGCCTGGGTCGACATCAACGCATCGATGACGTCGATCGGGACCGTCCAGCTCTGTTCCGGCTGCGCGTCGAGGTAGCGGACCTCGAGATGCCCGGACGGCCGGACCGGCGGGAACATGGTGGTCAGGTGGTAGTCGAGATCGCTGCGGTCGGGACGGCGGCCGATCTCGTCGTCCAGGGCGCCGGAGAGCCAGTCGGCGAAGGTGGCGCCGGGCGGGGCGGCCCAGGAGCAGTCGGCCGGGGCCGACCCGGCCTCCGGCTCACGGGACCGCACACACAACAGCGGCGCGTCCAACGCCCAGCGGGCATAACCGGCGATCGGATCGGCCCAGTCCTCGACCGGAGGGCGGGTCCGGGAATGGTCGAGCCGCAACCAGGTGCGCATGCGCTGCGAAGCCCACTCCCCCGCCGGTGCGCCGCGCAGTTCGGGTGAACACGCGAAGGCGGCCAATAAGGCGGGGCCGATGGCGTACAGGGCGGTCCAGCGCGCGCCGACCTCGGCAGGATCGGCGCCCGCGTCGACGCTGATCTGCGTCGCGGCGGTATTGCACATCATGAGTTTGCCGAACGGACCGAGACTGGCCAGATAGCGCTCCATGGCCTGATAGCGGGGCAGCCGCAGCACGCGGCGGGCGCGGCGGCCGGCATCGGCGGCGGCGGAAACCATGCCCACACACTGGGTTTCGAGGAGTTTGCGCAGCATCTCGGTGTCGGCACGCAGCTGCGCGGCAAGCTCTTCGGCGGAGGGATACGGTGCGCTGGACAGTTCGATCTGACCGCCGGGTTCGATGGTGACCCGGCTGCCACCCGGCAGCGCGAGCGCGGGCGAATCGGGGGCGATGGACCGTGGCGCGTACGGTCCGAGGGCATCCGCCAGCAGGTCGAGCGGCGGACGCGGAGCGGCCGTCGGGCCTGACGCCGGACACTCACCGTGTGTGGTGAGCCATTCGAGTTCGGCGCCGATCAGCCCGGGCGGGCCGAGTTTGAAGCAGACGCCACCGATGTAGGCCTCCGCCGCCGCGCGGGAGGACAGCTCCCGGTCGGCGGCGATCGGCCCCGCCTGCCTGCGCTCGAGGGTGACCGCCATGCTCGACCTCCAGGTGATTGCGGTGCGCGGTGGATCTGCGGCGCGTGGATCGTCGGGTTGTTCGGTGCTGCGGTAGGGCGTGGGATCTGGCGTGTGGGTGTCGCGGCGTCGCTGCCGGTGGATTCCAGGGTAGCCAGGGGTACCGACAAGTAATCGCGAAGCGAGCGGCCGATCGAACCGATATCGTCGTCGGCATGCTGAATGAGCAGCGGATACGGGCGGACACCCCCGGCGTCGGAGACGGTCTGGTCTTCCTCGACAGCGCGGGATCGTCGCTGCCGCCGCGGGTGGTCACCGATACCGTCATCGCCCATCTGCGCCGGGAGGCCGAGGTCGGCGGCTATCGCGCGGCCAACGAACGGCTCGACGATCTGGCCGCGGTCAAGCGGTCGATCGCCACGCTCATCAACGCCACACCGGCGAGCATCGCGCTCAGCGACAGCGCCACCCGGTCCTGGGCCGATTTCTTCTACTCGGTCCCGCTCGGTCCGGGCGACCGCATCCTGATCTCGGGTTCCGACTACGCCAGCAACGCCATCGCCGCCCTCCAACGGGCCCGCGCCACCGGCGCCACCGTCGAGCACATCCCCAGCGATCCCACCGGCCAACTCGACCTCGACGCCTTCGCCGCCCAGGTCGACGACCGGGTGAAGCTGGTGTCACTGCTGCACGCGCCGACCAACGGCGGCCTGGTCAATCCGGCCGCCGAGGCCACCCGGATCGCGCACGACGCCGGTGCGCTGGTGCTGCTGGACGCCTGCCAGTCCGCCGGGCAGATCCCGCTCGACGTCGCCGAACTCGGTGTGGACGCGCTGTCGGCCACCGGACGCAAGTGGTTGCGCGGCCCGCGCGGCACCGGATTCCTGTACGTGCGTCCAGAATTGGCCGCGTCCATGGAGCCCGAGCGCCTGGACCTGCACAGTGCGGAGTGGACCGCCCCCGACGCCTACCGCCTCGCCCCCGACGCGAGCCGCTTCGAATTCTGGGAACACGACGTGGCTGCCCGGCTCGGCCTCGGCGCCGCCGTCGACTACCTGCTCGAACTCGGGCCCGAGCAGGTCTACGCCGCGATCGCCGCCCGTGCGGAATACCTGCGCAAGGGCCTGGCCGAGATCGCCGGCGTAACGGTGCGCGATCTCGGGATCCGGCACAGCGGGATCGTGTCGTTCACCGTCGATGCGGTGGCCCCGATCGAGGTGCGGGATCGGCTGGCCGCCCAGGACATCACCGTCACCGTCAGCCACCGCAGCTCGACGCTGCTGGACATGACCGGCCGCGCGCTCGACGCCGTGGTGCGCGCCTCGCCGCACTGTTTCGTCGGCTTCGACGAATTGGACCGGTTCCTCGCCGCCGTCGCGGAACTCTGACGGGCGCCGGCGATGTCGCAGCGTGAGCTGATCGTCCTCGGCACCGCGAGCCAGGTGCCGACCAAACAGCGCAACCACAACGGCTACCTGCTGCGGTGGGGCGCCGAGGGCATCCTGTTCGATCCGGGCGAAGGCACGCAGCGGCAGATGATCCACGCCGGTGTGTCGGTCACCGACCTCACTCGGATCGCCATCACCCATTTCCACGGCGACCACTGTCTCGGACTGGCGGGAGTGGTGCAGCGGATCAATCTGGACAAGGTGCCGCATCCGATCAACGCCTACTATCCGGCCTCCGGCGAGCAGTACTTCGAGCGGCTGTGCGAGGCCGGCGTCTACTACCGCACCGTCGAACTGAACCGGCATCCGATCGCCGAACCGGGCCCACTCGACGCGCCGGGCGCGCCGTTCCATCTCACCGCGGCCCGGCTCTCGCATCCGGTGGAGGCCTTCGGCTACCGCATCACCGAACCCGACGGCCATCGCATCCGACCGGAGCGGCTCGAGGCCATCGGGCTGCATGGGCCCGCGGTGGGCCGGTTGCAGCGCGACGGCCGCATCGACTGGCACGGCCGCACGGTCACCCTGGACGAGGTGAGCATGCGCCGTCCCGGACAGAGTGTCGCCTTCGTCATGGACACCCGGTTGTGCCCGGCCGTGTACGAACTCGCCGCCGGGGTGGACATGCTCGTCATCGAGGCCACCTTCCTCGACGCCGACGCCGGGCTCGCAGAGGAGTACGGCCACCTCACCGCCGGCCAGGCGGCCCGGGTGGCAGCCGAGGCGGGCGTGCGCACCCTGGTACTGACCCATTTCTCGCAGCGCTACCGCACCCTCGACGAACACTTCACCGAGGCGGCAAAGGAATTCGACGGAACCATCGTCATCGCCGAAGACCTGGCCCGGATCCCGCTGCCACCGCGCCGCTAGCCGCATACCGCTCGCCCCAAGGGAATTCGCGCAGCGGAATCGGACATCGCGCACCGTCGGCGTGTTCGGTGCGCGCCACGCCGAGGCGGCGCGCGCCGGGCTCGCGGCAGACCGGGCTACTATCCCTGAGCCGGTCGGCGGCGACGCCGCCCAACCGGCGCAGGCGGTGCGGCGGGGTTCAGGCGCGCGGTTCAGGGGCGGCCGATCGGACAACCCGCGACGCACCCGCCATTTCATGCGTGAATGTGGCGCTGACCAGCGCACACACGGAGGGGGTTAACGCGAGGCTCGAACAGCGGGATAGTTGAGGCAGGTCGGTTGGCGGCCCCGTGTGGCCGGTGAGGAGCGGGTGCGTTGAGCAGGTTCACCGAGGAGATGTACGCGACGGCGCGCGAGACCACGCGCGGGCTGGTGACCGGGGAACCGGATGCACCGCTGCGGCAGACGTGGGGCGAGATCCATCGGATCGCGCGGCGCATGGCGGGCGGTCTGGCCGCCGCCGGAATCGGCCACGGCGACGCGGTCGGGGTGCTGGCCGGCATGCCGGTCGATATCGCACCCGCCTGTCAGGGCGTGTGGATGCGCGGCGCCTCGATCACCATGCTGCATCAGCCGACCCCGCGCACCGATCTGGCGGTCTGGGCCCGTGATACCGAAACCGTGCTGAGCATGATCGAGGCGCGGGCGGTGATCCTCGGTGCACCGTTCGAGGCGGCTGAGCCGCTGCTGCGTGAGCGCGGCATCGCCGTGGTTCGGGTCGACCAGTTACGCGACGGCGAGGACACCGAGCCGCTGCCCACCGACGAGGCCGATATCGCGTTGCAACAACTGACTTCGGGCTCCACCGGTTCGCCCAAGGCCGTGCGGATCACCCATGAGAACTTCTTCGTCAACGCCTACGCCATGTTCAACCGGGTGAAGTTCCAGCTCGACAATGACGTGATGGTCAGCTGGCTGCCGCTGTTCCACGATATGGGCATGGTCGGATTCCTCAGCGTGCCGATGCAATTCGGCGCCGAGGTGGTCTGCGTGACGCCGATGGATTTCCTGCAGCGGCCGATCCTGTGGGCCGAGCTGATCGACAAATATCGCGGCACCGTCACCGCCGCACCGAATTTCGCGTACTCGCTGCTGGCGCGCCGACTCGATCAGGCCGAAGGGTCGACGCTGGACCTGAGCTGCGTGCGCTATATGTGGAACGGCGCCGAACCGGTCGATCCGGACACCATGGAAAAGCTCGCCGCCGCCGGGCAACGCTTCGGGCTCAATCCGATGGCGCTCACCCCGGTCTACGGGATGGCCGAAACCACCCTCGCGGTGTCGATTCCCGATCCCGGGCACGGCCAGGTGCTCGACGTGGTCGACGCCGATCTGCTCGAAGCCCTCGGCAAGGCCGTTCCGGTGCATGATCAGCACTCCCACCACGGCAATATCCGCAGGCTGCCGACGCTGGGCTATCTGGTCGACGACCTGGAGGGCCGCATCGTCGACGCCGAACGTCAGCCGCTGCCGACCCGGTCGGTGGGCGTGATCGAATTGCGTGGCCCCGCCGTCACTTCCGGATATGTGACCGTCGAAGGTTTCCGCTCGGCCCAGGACGCCGACGGCTGGCTCGACACCGGCGATATCGGTTACTTCACCGAAGAAGGGCTGATCGTGGTGTGCGGCCGGATCAAGGACGTGATCATCATGGCCGGCCGCAACATCTTCCCCACCGATATCGAACGGGCCGCGATGCGCGTCAAGGGCGTGCGTCCCGGCAACGCGGTCGCGGTGCGGTTGGACGCCGGGCAGAAGCGGGAGAGTTTCGCGGTGGTGGTGGAAAGCAACGATCACCACAACCCCGACGAGGTCAAACGCATCGAACGCGAGATCGTGCACGCGGTGTTCTCCGAGGTGGGCGTGCGCCCGCGCACGGTCGCGGTACTCGGCCCCGGCGCTCTGCCGAAGACGTCATCGGGCAAGCTGCGCCGCGCCGCCACCGCCGTGCACCTGCACTAATGCAGCTGGTTCTGCGCGGTCTCCAGCCCAACCCGCAGCAGTAGCTCCACGGCATCGGCGGCCTGCTCGACGAGCACCGGCACCTCTTTGCGCTCCGGCGCGGAGAACGGCTTGAGCACGTAATCCGCCGGATCCTGCCTGCCGGGCGGGCGGCCGATGCCGATGCGGGTGCGCAGATAGTCCTTGGTGGTCAGCGCCTGGGACACCGAGCGCAGGCCGTTGTGCCCGCCTTCGCCACCGCCGCGCTTGAGCCGGATCGCGCCGAACGGCAGATCGAGTTCGTCGTGCACGACGATCACCTCGGTCGCCGGGACCGAGAAGAACCGGGCCAGCGCCGCCACCGGACGGCCGGACAGGTTCATATAGGAGCGTGGCTTGGCGATCAGCACCTGACGGCCGTCGAGCCGGGCCGTGAGCAGATCGGCGCCGGACTTCTTGTGCACGCTGAAACGGCCGCCGACGCGCTCGGCGAGCACGTCGGCGACCAGAAAGCCCACATTGTGCCTGGTGCGCTCGTACTCGGGCCCGGGGTTACCGAGCCCGACGACGAGCGCGGGCGTGGAGTCGGTCATCGAGACAACCGATGCGCGAGGCTTATTCGGCGCTCTCGCCCTCGGCCTCGGCTTCGCCCTCACCCTCGGTCTCGGCGGCGGCGGCCGGCGCGGCGATGACGTTGACGATCAGGGTCTCGGCGTCGACCGCCAGGCTGACGCCCGCGGGCAGCTGCAGGTCGGCGGCGGTGATCTGGGTGCCGGCCTCGACATCCTCGACCGAGACCTCGATGGTCTCGGGAATGTTCAGCGCGTCGGCCTCGATGGAGACGGTGGTGGCGTCCTGGGTGACCAGGGTGCCGGGAGCCGCGTCGCCGACGACGGTGACGGTGACGTCGGCGGTGACCTTCTCACCCTTCTTGATGATCAGCAGGTCGGCGTGCTCGATGTAGCGACGGATCGGGTGCACGACGACCGACTTGGTCAGCGCCAGCTGCTTCTTGCCGTCGATCACGAGGTTGAGCACCGCGTTGGTGCCGTGCTCACGCAGGATCGCCGCGAACGCCTGGGCGTTGAGCGCCAGGTGCTGGGGATCGGACTGGTGGCCGTACAGCACGGCGGGGACGTTGCCGTCGCGACGGGTGCGGCGGGCCGCGCCCTTGCCGAACTCGGTGCGGACTGCGGCTTCGAGAAGGTTGGCGTCGGACATGACCTGATCTACTCCTACGGCTCTTCCGGGCTGGTCAACGGTGGCGCCAGGAACGTGGGAGCCCTGGCTCGGTTGGTCTACTCGTCGGGCGAAGACAACAACGAGGACGGCCGGAAGCCGAGCCGCGTCGATCACGGTGTCGCAAAGTCTGCGGTCACCCTCGCCGAGACAACCTGAACACCATAGCGCAAGGCCGCCGCCGACCTGGAATCGGGTGGTCAGCGCCGCGATGACTCGGCGTCGTTTCGGTCCAGTACGCTGGACCGGTTGCCATATTCTCGCATTCCCCCGAAAGGTTGCCGCTGTTGACCGCCTCCACTGACGGCGCTGTCTCGTCCGGTTCACGCGGGCTGCCCGCCGAGGTGTCGAGGCGGCGGACCTTCGCCGTCATCTCCCATCCGGACGCCGGTAAGTCCACGCTCACCGAGGCGCTGGCGCTGCACGCCAAGATGATCTCCGAGGCGGGCGCCATCCACGGCAAGGCGGGACGCAAGTCCACGGTGTCGGACTGGATGGAGATGGAGAAGGCGCGCGGCATCTCGGTCAGCTCGACCGCGTTGCAGTTCAACTACCGGGCCGCGGGCTCCGATATCGACAATGTGATCAATCTGGTCGACACCCCCGGTCACTCGGACTTCTCCGAGGACACCTATCGCGTGCTCACCGCCGTCGACGCGGCGGTCATGCTGATCGACGCGGCCAAGGGCCTGGAGCCGCAGACGCTGAAGCTGTTCCAGGTCTGCCGCCACCGCGGCATCCCGGTCATCACCGTCATCAACAAATGGGACCGTCCCGGCCGGGCACCGCTGGAGCTGCTCGACGAAATCGACGAGCGGATCGGGCTGACCCCGACCCCGCTGTTCCTGCCGGTCGGCATCGCCGGCGATTTCCGCGGCCTGCTGCGTCGCGGCGCCGACGGCGAGGCGGTCGAATACATCCACTTCACCCGCACCGCGGGCGGCGCGACCATCGCGCCGGAGGAATCGCTGACCCCGGAGCAGGCCGAGGCCCGCGAGGGCGAGGCGTGGACCACCGCGGCCGAGGAGAGCGAACTGCTTTCGGCCACCGGCCAGGACCACGATCAGGAACTGTTCCTCGCCGGGCAGACCTCGCCGGTCATCTACGCCTCGGCGATGCTGAACTTCGGTGTGCGCCAGCTGCTGGAGACGCTGGTGGCGCTGGCCCCGGCGCCGGCCGGGCGGCGCGATATCGACGGCGGTATGCGCGAGACCTCCGATCCGTTCAGCGCGGTGGTGTTCAAGGTGCAGGCCGGGATGGATACCGCGCACCGCGACCGGCTGGCGTTCATGCGGATCGTGTCGGGTGAGTTCGAGCGCGGCATGGTCGTCACGCACGCGCAGACCGGGCGCCCGTTCGCCACGAAGTACGCGCTGACGGTGTTCGGCCGCGAACGCGCCACCGTCGATACCGCCTACCCCGGCGACGTGGTAGGCCTGGTGAACGCGACCGCGCTGGCGCCGGGGCACACCCTGTACGTGGACAAAAAGGTGGAGTTCCCGCCGATCCCGTCGTTCGCGCCGGAGCATTTCGCGGTGCTGCGGGCGCAGAGCGCGGGCAAGTACAAGCAGTTCCGCAAGGCCATCGACCAGCTCGACTCCGAGGGCGTGGTGCAGGTGCTGCGCAACGACGCGCGCGGCGACGCCTCCCCGGTGCTCGCCGCGGTCGGCCCGATGCAGTTCGAGGTGGTCACCGCCCGGATGCAGGCCGAGTACAACGTCGAGACGCAGATGGATCATCTGCCCTACACACTGGCCCGCCGCACCGACGCCGCCTCGGCCGAGGAGCTGGGCCGCCAGCGCGGGGTGGAGGTGTTCACCCGCAGCGACGGCGCGCTGCTGGCGCTGTTCAGCGACAAGTGGCGGTTGCAGTACATCGAGAAGGAGCATCCGGGGCTGACCCTCGAACCGCTCGTCGCCACCGCCGACTGAGCGGAGTCGACTCGGCCCCGAGCCGGACGGTCCATCCGTGACCGGGGCACGCCACCCGTGAACGCGCGGTTCACGTCGGGGCCGGTTCGACCGGTGAGCCCGGCGTTCAGCCCGCCTCCGGCTCGCGTTCCACCGATTCGAGCCCGGAATCCCTGGCGATCAAACCCCACCGGCTGGAGGTCAGCCGCAGGCTCGGCAGGTCGCTGAGTGAGAGCACCACTTCATAGGTGCGTTCGTAGCCGGTGTGCGAGATCCGCCAGTGCCCGTCATCGCAGCGGATATAGCGGTCGGAATAGAACGCCGCACCGCGCAGCAGCATGTTGTGCTCCGGGATGAGCACGGTATCGGCCAGGTACCAGGTGCCGGTGGCGGTGTCGCCGTCGATATCGATCTCGGGGTGGTCGCAGCGGTGTTCGGTGATGACGTGCGGGCCCAGCGTATTGCGCATGAACGCGATGAACGCCTCGCGGGATTCGAATTGCAGGTACTCGCTGTAGGTGGCCGTCGCCTCCGCGACCATGGTGTCGGCGAATTCGTCCCACTGCTTGGTGTCCAGCGTGCGCAGGTATCGGTACTTCAAACGGCAAATCTCGGACACGTCGTCGCGCGCACCGTTCTCGGGTACCGGTATCGACCCCGGCATCCGTCCGAACAGAACCCGGCCGACCGGTTCCCGCTCTGCGCCCGACTCGGAGTCCCTACGCTCCTCGTCCTGGTCCATACCTCAACGATCCCACCAGTAACCGGGCATACCGAACTATTGGCGAGATCTGTATCAGATCGCTATCACCGGGCGAACCCGCGACGGCGCCGGATCAGCCGCCGATGGTGAAGCAGGTGCGGCAGAAATCCTCGCCGAATTCGGTCAGGCGCAGGCTCTTGCGCACGATCTTGGGCGCGCGACCGGCCTTCTTCAGCGCCGCCTCCACCACCGGTTGCACCTCGAGCACCATGTAGCGGCTGAGCACCACCGGATCGTCGGAGGTCAGCGTCAGGCCGAGGCGGTTGAGGTTGATCAGGTAGGACCGGGCCCGGTCCGGGTAGCGCACGCCGGCCTGTTCGGGCACCGAGGTCAGATCGCCGGAGACCAGCTCCGAGCCGATGCCGAGCGGACGGTTGGTGCGCACGTCGACCGAGGGCTGCGGGCCGTTGAGCGCCATGAAGCGCAGGATGCGGGCCTCGTCGGGAGCCAGTTCGTCGAGGATGCGGTCGTAGGCGGGATGCACTTCCTCGGTGAAGTACACATCGGCCGAGCGGGCCAGCAGCGCGTCACCGCGCCTGCGCAGCTCCTCGACGCTGGCCGAGCGCAGGTAGGACCCCATCTGCAGAGCCTGCTGACCGGCGCTCTGCGGATTGGGCACATAACTGACGATCTCGCGCACCGACCCCTCGGTGACCCCGAGCGCACTGCGCGCGATCGAGCGCAGTGCGTTACCGGTGCGCTCGGCGATCTCCGCCGAGGACTCGCCGTCGAGGGCGGCCTGAGTGATCTCGCGGGTCATCTCATAGGAGGTCTCCACCGCCCACTGCCCGCCGCGCACCACCGTGCCCGCGGCCAGTCCGGCGGCCCGGAACACGCCGCGAATCAACCGCGCCTCATTGCTGATCTGCCGCTGTTCGACATCCGAGCTGCGTTCCACAGCACGGGAACCGGCCCGGGCCACGTCCTGTCCGGTCCTGTCGTCTGCCACGTCCTACTCCGATGTATCGCCAGGTGAACGAATCCGCTCACAGATTATTGCCCACCAGTCACGATCAGATGTGGTGGTGGCCATTGTCCCCACCCTCGCGTAGAACCACGACATCACAGGAGGGCACTGTGGTAAACGTCTCAGACACTACCTGTGGTGCGAGGCACTCGCGCTTGGAGTCGGCGCCGCACGTCACATAAGGTCCTGCTGCCGACGGGGTGCTAATTTGAGGTGCCGGTGAGGCGGCGATCACCGGGTATCGGCAGGAGGGTGTCGTGTTAGAGAGCGTTTTCGGGGTCCACCCGACGATCCTCCTCGAGCTTTTGACCATTCCGCTTTTCACTGGCGTCATCGGCTACATCACCAACTGGACCGGTGTGCTGATGCTGTTCCGGCCGATCGCATTCCACGGCATCCACGTTCCCGGCCTGCGCGCACTGTATCCATTCCTGCCCAAGCGAATTCAGGTCCTGCCGCTGCTCAGCTACGACGGGCGCATGGGCTGGCAGGGAATCGTGCCCTCGCGGGCGGACAAAATGGCGAGCATCGCCGTGGACAAGGGTTTGTCGAAACTGGGCAGCGTCGCCGATTTCTATCGCGAACTCGAGCCGGACGCACTGGCCGAACACCTGGCCAGCATCGCCAACGATCAGATCCGCGACATCGTCGAGGAAATCCTGCGCCGCGAACATCCGCAGCTCTGGTACAACTTGCCGAGCCAGGTGCGCGAGATGGTGCACGACCGGGTCCGCGCCCAGCTGCCGGATATCCTGCGCGAACTCACCGAAGAACTCGGCGCCAATATCGATCAGTTGCTCGATGTCAAGCAAATGGTCATCCGCTATTTCCAGGCGCGTCCACAATTGCTCAATCAGCTGTTCCAGGTACTCGGTGCCAAGGAACTGCGGTTCATGCAGAACTTCGGCTTCTACTTCGGCGCGCCGATGGGTGCGGTGCTGGTGGCGGTGCTGCATCTGACCGGCTGGCCGACGCTGGCCGTGCTGCCGATCGGCGGCGTGATCATCGGCTGGGTGGTCAACTGGGTCGGCATCAACATGATCTTCGCCCCCGCCGAGCCGAAATGGTGGTGCCCGTGGCGTCAAGGTTTGTTGATCAAGCGGCAGCCCGAAATCACCGCCGGTTACGCCGAATTGGTGTCCGGGCAGGTGGTGACGGTGGCCAATATCGGTGACGAGCTGTTGAACGGCCCGCGCTCGGACCGCACCATGCAGATGCTCGAGGACACCCTGCGCCCGGCGGCCGACCGCGCGCTGGGCCCGGCCCGCAGCGCGGTCAAGTTCGTGCTCGGCAGCCGCGAGTACGACGCGCTGCAATCGACGCTCACCAGCGAGGCCATGGCCATCGCCCCGATCGCCTTCGCCGATCCGGACTTCAACGTCCGCCAGGGCAGGCAGATCAACGACTACATCGCCAAACAAATGTCGGCGCTGTCCCCGACCGACTTCGTGGAAATGCTGCGATCGGCGATCAAACAGGACGAATGGTTGCTTTTCGTCCATGGCGGTGTGCTCGGGCTCTTCGCCGGATACGCTCACATTCTGGTCTTCGGGACAGGAGTGGCGACTACATGGATCTGACCGGCTCAGCGGCATCGGCGGCGTCCTCGGATCCCGGCGGTGCCGATGAGCCGGTGGTCGATCCGGCAGCGGCGTCCGCCGAGGTCGCGCGCCTGTTCGAATACGGCACCGAGGCGAAGCTGCCCGCGGTCCGGCCCCATCCACTGCGCCGTCCCATCACCACCGTGCGCACCGCCAGCGGTGTGGTGC
Organism: Nocardia cyriacigeorgica GUH-2; assembly: GCF_000284035.1. NCBI lineage: Bacteria > Bacillati > Actinomycetota > Actinomycetes > Mycobacteriales > Nocardiaceae > Nocardia > Nocardia cyriacigeorgica. Next base: position 5,151,423 of record NC_016887.1, read on the forward strand.
GGGTGGCCTGGTCGACGGTCACCGGCGCCGCGGGCTGGGGAGTCGGCACCGTCCTCGACGTGACCGGGACGGTGGTGCGGCGCAGTGCCGCCGGTGTGCCGCCCGCCGAAATCCGGGCCGAAGCCGAGGCGGAGGTGCGGGCCGCGCTGCGCCGCGCCCTCGGACTTCCCGAGACAGAACAGTCCCGCCGCCCCACCAGCGCACCCACCCTGCGGGAGCAGGGCGCCGCGCTGCTGCGGCTGTCGGCCAGCACCCACGCCGGCGACGAGGGCCACCCCGCCTTCGCCAACATCCTCGCCGAGATCACCCCCGACGAGGCACGCATCCTGCGCTACCTGCGCACCGACGGTCCGCAGCCCGCTATCGAGGTGCACGGCGGCCGGCTCAGCCGCCTGGGCGCCGAACGGCTCGGACTGCGCCAGGAATCAGGCCTGACCCTGCTCGGCGAGCACGCCGGGCTGCGATTTCCGAACCGCATCCAGCACTACCTGACCAACCTGCGCAGGCTCGGATTGCTCGAGCTGGCCAAGGAGCCGGTCGGCAACCCGAACCGCTATCAGCTACTCGAGGCGCAATCGCCGGTGCGCGAACTGCTCAAGCGTTCCGGGTTCGGCACCAAGGTGTCCTACCGCAGCATCATCCTCACCGGGTTCGGTGCGGAGTTCGTACAGACGTGTCTGCCGATCGTGCTGCACGAGGGGCCGGCGGCGGAGACGAGCTAGGCGTCGTCGGCGAGCTCCAGCCAGCGCTCTTCGGCAGCTTCCTTTTCCGCCAGCACTTGTTTCAACTCGGCACCGAGGCTGATCAGCTTGTCCGGGTCGGTGGCGGCGTCGGCGAGGGCGGCGTGCAGCTTCTGTTCGCGTTCGGCGAGCTTGTCGATGGTGCGTTCCAGCTTGGCCAGTTCTTTGCGCGCGGCGCGGTAGGCGGCCGAATCGGTGACGGGGGCGCTCTCGCCGGTGGCCGGCTTCGTTGCGCTCACGCGGCCCTGCTGGGCTTCGCGGCGCTTCAGGTACTCCTCGATCCCGCCGGGCAGGTTGGTCAGCTTGCCGTCGCCGAACAGCGCCCAGGTGGAATCACAGATGCGTTCGATCAGGTAGCGGTCGTGGCTGATCACGACCAGGGTGCCTGCCCAGTTGTCGAGCAGGTCCTCCAGTTGTTGCAGGGTGTCGATATCGAGGTCGTTGGTCGGCTCGTCGAGCAGCAGCACGTTCGGTTCCGACATCAGGATCCGGGTCAGCTGCAGCCTGCGGCGCTCACCACCGGACAGATCGCCGACCGGGGTGCGCTGCCGGGCGGGAGTGAAGCCGAGCCGCTCGGCCAGCTGACCGGCCGATATCTCCTTGTCGCCGAGCATGATCCGCATGGCGACCTGCTGCACGGCCTCGAGCACCCGCATATCGGTGGGCAGGTCGTCGAGTTCCTGGCGCAGCCAGCCGATCTGCACGGTCTGGCCCTGAATCCGCTTGCCCGCGGCCAGTTCCGCGTCACCGGCGAGGGCGCGCAACAGCGTGGTCTTACCGGAGCCGTTGACGCCGACCAGACCGACCCGCTCCCCCGGCGCGAGCCGCCAGGTCAGATCGCGGACCAATTCACGTCCGTCGGGCGTGGTGAGGGTGGTGTCCTCGAGTTCGATGACGACCCGGCCGAGCCGTTTACGCGCGAAGGCGCTGAGCGAGACGCTGTCACGCGGGGGCGGCACATCGGCGATCAACGCCTCGGCCGCCTCCACCCGGTAACGCGGCTTGGAGGTGCGCGCCTGCGGGCCGCGGCGCAACCAGGCCAGCTCCTTACGGGCGAGATTGCGGCGGCGCGCCTCGGAGGCGTCGGCCTGCCTGGCGCGTTCGGCGCGGGCGAAGATCCAGTCGCCGTAGCCGCCCTCGTAGCTTTCCACCTTGCCGCCGACGACCTCCCAGGTCTGCGTGGCGACGGTGTCGAGGAACCAGCGATCGTGGGTCACCACCACCAGGGCGCTGCGGCGGGCCAGCAGATGATCGGCCAGCCAGCGCACACCCTCCACATCGAGGTGGTTGGTCGGTTCGTCGAGCACCAGCAGGTCCAGCTCGCGCACCAGCGCGGCGGCCAGCGCCACCCGGCGGCGTTCACCACCGGAGAGGTTGGTGACCGGGGTGTCCAGGCCGAGATCGGCGATGCCGATGCCCTCCATTACCGACCGGATGCGCGGGTTGGCGGCCCATTCGTGTTCGGCGACCGAGTCGGTCATGGCGTCGTCGGCCAGCCCGGCCAGCACCACGGTCCCGACGGTCGCGCCCTCGGGCAGCACTCCGCGCTGGGTCACCACGGCCATGCGCAACCCGCCGACCCGGCTGACGCGGCCGCTGTCGGGTTCCTCGATGCCGGTCAGCACCTCGAGCAGGGTGGTCTTGCCGCCACCGTTGAGGCCGACGACGCCGATCCGCTCACCCGCGTGCACGCCCAGGGAGACGTCATCGAGCAGCGGTTTGATCCCGAAACTCTTGCTGACCTGTTCGAGGTTGATCAGGTTGGACATGAAACCTTTCCGTGCCTTACCGGGCGTTACTCGGAGTCCGCCCCCGTCGAGGCCGGTCGACTCGCCTGCCCTGAGCAAGGGTACCGAGTGGGCCGTGAGCGACGTTCAGCCGATATTGCCGCCCTCGCGCCACGGCTGCGGATGCGGCCCCTCGCCGCCGACCACGCGGGCGCCGGGGACCGGGCCGGTGGCCGTGCGCACGCTGCGGCTCACCCCGGCACCGGCCAGTTCCGCCGCCACCTGGACGGCGGATTCCTCCGATTCGCACAGGAACGCACACGTCGGCCCTGAGCCGGAGACCAGGCCGGCCAGTGCGCCGGCGCTCACCCCGGCCCGCAGGGTGCGGCGCAGTTCGGGCTTGAGCGACACCGCCGCCGCCTGGAGGTCGTTGCCGAGCAGCGGGGCGAGTTGTTTGGGATCACCGGAAGCCAAGGCCTGCATGAGTTCCTGCGGTGCGCCGAGGCGCGGCGGATCGCCGATCTCACGCAACCGGTCCAGCTCGTGGTAGACGGCCGGGGTGGACAGTCCGCCCTTGGCCAGCGCGATCACCCAGTGGAAAGTGTTGCGCGACAACACCGGCAGCAGCCGCTCGCCGCGTCCGGTGCCGAGCGCGGTGCCGCCGTGCAGCGAGAACGGGACGTCGCTGCCGAGTTCGGCGGCCACCGCGGTGAGTTCCTCGCGGGAAAGACCCAGATCCCACAGTTCGTTCAATCCGACCAGGGTGGCGGCGGCATCGGCGCTGCCACCGGCCATGCCGCCGGCCACCGGGATGCCCTTGCTGATCGAGATCTCCACCAGCGGCGCCCGCCCGGCCAGATGGGCCAGCCGCACGGCGGCCTTCCACACCAGATTGGTGCGGTCGGTGGGCACCTCGCCGGCGCCCTCACCGGTGACGCGCACCGTCAGCGAGGCCGCGGGCGCGATCTCGAGATCGTCGCTGAGCGACAGCGCCTGGAACACGGTGGTGAGATCGTGGTACCCGTCGGGGCGCAGGTCACCGACTCCGAGATGGAGGTTCACCTTCGACGGCGCACGCACGGTGACAGGGCTCGGCACAACGGACAGCACGGTGCCCAAGCGTAACGGGTGATCACGACAGGTGCGCGCGGCGACGGCTTGCGCTAGATACCCCGAGGGGGTATGTTCGTTTGCGTCGGGGATACCCCCAGACCGTATTATGAACACCGAGCGAAGGAGTGGGACATGGCCACCAGCACTTACACCGTCACCGGAATGACCTGCGGGCACTGCGTCAGCTCGGTGAAGTCCGAGATCGGCAAGATCGACGGCGTCACCAGCGTCGACGTCGACCTGGCGTCGGGCCGCGTCTCGGTCGACAGCACGGCGCCGCTGGCCGACGCCGATGTCGCCGCCGCGGTCGACGAGGCCGGTTACGCGATCGCGAGCTGATGTCGGATCGCCGCAGGTTCGCCGCGGTCGGCGGTGCGCTGCTGCTGCTGTTCGGCGTCGCGCTCGGAATCGGCGCCCTGGTGGGTGACCAGACCGAGCCGGCGCCGGACCAGCAGACCACCGCGCCCGCCGACCAGGCGCCCGGCCTCACCGACCAGGCGAACGGCTACACGCTGTCCGAGATCAGCGCACCAGCGGCGCCCGGGCAGCCCGGCACGCTGCGATTCCACATCACCGGCCCCGACGGTGCGCCGGTCACCGATTTCAGCACCCAGCACGACAAGAAACTGCACCTGATCGTGGTGCGCAGCGACACCACCGAATACCGGCACGCCCATCCGGAACTGGCGGCCGACGGCACCTGGTCGATCGACTGGACCTGGAACGCACCCGGCACCTACCGGGTCTTCGCCGACTTCGTCCCCGCAGGCGGCCCCGGCAATCTCGTACTGAGCCGGACTGTCCCAGTGGCGGGAACCGTAGAGCTGCAACCACTTCCGCCGCCCTCGCGCACCGCGAACGTCGACGGATACACCGTGACGCGCACAGGGGAGCTGAGCACCGCGGGCGGCGAACTGCGCTTCGACATCACCCGGGACGGCGTCCCGGTCACCGATCTGGAACCGTACCTCGGCGCCTACGCCCACCTGGTCGCATTACGTAGCGAGGACCTGGCCTATCTGCATGTGCATCCGCAGGGCGAGGTGGGCACGTCGGCGCCGGGGCCGCAGGTGAGCTTCCACGCGCAGGCTCCGAGTGCGGGTGCATATCGGCTGTACCTGGACTTCTCGCACGGTGGAGCGGTGCATACGGCCGAGTTCACGGTGGAAGTTCCCGGTGCGGCACCGGCGTCCGGTGAGCACGGCGGGGGTCATCGCTGATCCGTGGGCGCGGTGGCGCGGCGCTGGATCCGGCGCATCGGATCCGCGAGGCGAGCAGCAGCGCCCTGCGTCGTCGGCACAGAGTTGATCTCGGGCCGCCGGCCATCCTCGATTCACCCCGCGAGCCGGTCGATTCCGGCGTCTCGGAGGTACCCGCCGCTCGGCGATCAGCCCTGAGCTGCCAACCGGACGAATGCCGCGGTATCGAGCGTCTCCCCGCGTGCCGTCGGATCGATGCCCGCCGCCGTCAGTCGGCGCTCGGCTTCCGCGGGCGAGCCCGCCCATCCGGACAGCGCCGCCCGCAACGTCTTCCGGCGTTGCGCGAACGCCGCGTCCACCACGGCGAACACCTTCGCGCGGTGCTCGGCGTCCATCGGCCACGGCGGTTCGGTGAAGCGGTCGATGCGCACCAGGCCCGATTCCACCTGCGGTACCGGCCAGAACACCTGACGGCCGACGGCACCGGCGCGGCGGACGGTGCCGAAGAAGCCGGCCTTCACGCTCGGCACGCCGTAGATGCGTCCGCCGGGAGTCGCCGACAGCCTGTCGGCCACCTCGGCCTGCACCATCACCAGCGAGGTGGTGATGCTCGGCAGTTCGGCCAGCAGGTGCAGAAGGACGGGCACCGCCACGTTGTACGGGAGATTGGCCACCAGGGCCGTCGGCGCGGCGGGCAGATCACCGGCCCGCACACGCAAGGCATCGGCCTCGACGACGGTGAGGTTCGCGCTCAACTCCGGTGCCCGATCGGCGACGGTGACCGGCAGATGCTTCGCCAGCACCGGATCGATCTCGACCGCCACCACCGAATCGACCACGTCGAGCAGCGCCAACGTCAGCGAACCGAGGCCGGGCCCGACCTCGAGCACCGTATCGTCACGCCCCACTCCGGCCGCGGCGACGATGCGCCGCACGGTATTCGCGTCGTGCACGAAGTTCTGCCCGAGCTGTTTGGTCGGCCGCACACCGAGCCGTTCGGCCAGCGCCCGCACTTCGGCGGGACCCAGCAGCGCGGCACTTCCGCGGGCGGAGATTTCGGCATCGGACACCCGATGAACCTACCAACCCGCAGGTTCCCGGCCGCCCAGGCGGGAGCCTACGTGTGACCTGGGCCCTGCGGGACGATCGTCAGCCCTTCATCCCCGCGAGGAACGCATCGATCGCCGCCCACATCTGCTCATCGACCTGACCGTGCTCACCGGTCCCGATCACCGTCCGGAAGTCGACCCCGTTCGCGGCCAGCTGCGCGATCAGGGCGGCGTGCAGGGGCGAGGGCACCACGGTGTCGGTCGCGTTGGCCAGCATCAGGATCGGCGCGTCGTAGCCGCGCACCGGGACCGCCATGTAGTCGGTCAACGCGGTACGCATGGGTTCCTCCGACAGCGGGCGGGCCAGCAGCTCACCGATGCTCAGACCGTCGACCCGTTCGATGATCCGGTCCAGGCACATATCGCCGACTTCATCCAGCACCGTGCGGCCCAGCGGGGTGAGGTACTGGTCGACGGCGATATCGGGCCGGGCCTCGCGCAGGCCGGCGAGGATGCTGACGACGAAGCTCAGCGCGTCGTCCACCACCGGCAGCTCCGGGATGTTCGGCCCGGCCAGCGGCAGCAGCTTCTCCACATCCGATTCCGGGTCGACGGCGATGGTGCCGCGGAAATCCAGCTCCGGCGCATACGTGGACTGAAGGTGGCCGGTGCCCAGCGCCGCCTGTCCGCCCTGCGAAATGCCGAAAGCGGCCCACGTGGACGACAGTTCGGGGTGGGTGGCGCGGACCGCGCGGATCATGTCGATGGTCGCGGTGGCCTCGGTGCGCAGTTCCAGGTAGGGGTGCGGGCCGGTGTCGAAGGTGCCGAGGCCGAGGTAGTCCGGCGCGACCACGGCGAAGCCCTGCGCCACGAGCCGCCGCAGCAGCTGATCCTGACGGTCTTGCAGCCGGGGGAACGGCGCGGTCTTCGGGGTGGACATGCCACCGCAGCCCATGCCGAGGCCGCTGGTGCCGTGGTCGTAGGCGATGATCGGCCAGCCGCCGGGCGGCGGGGTGCCCTCCGGGAGCAGCAGCGCGCCGCTGGCCGGGCGCGGGGTGCCGTCCGAGCCGCTCATCCAGTATTCGACGACCGAGCCGCCGCTGACGCCGTGCCAGCCGTCGGGCTGGGCGGTCACCGAGATCACCGATCCGGCCGGGGCGGCCGTGGCCGGGGCCTGCGCGGTGGCGAGCACGGCGGCGGCCGACACGGCGACGGCGAGCGTCGTCCGCGCGGCGGCGTGCAGCAGATTCATCGAACTACTCCTCTGCCCCGACCCACATGTCACAAATCTGGACGAGTGTACGACAGCGCGGGAGTTCTCGATGGACGACGAGCAGCGACCGGCCCCGGATATGCCGCGAGCGCCACTATGTCGTCGGAAGTGGCGCTCGCGATATCCGGGCCTGTCTAGCTCAGGCCCAGACGACTGGTGCAGGACGGCCAGGCGCCCCAGCCCTGCTTGGCGCGGGTCACCTCGGCGATGGCGATCTGCTCTTCGCGGGTGGCGAGGTCGGCGCGGGGCGCGTACTTGAGCCCGCCCTGGCGCTCCCAGGTGCTCTGGTCGAACTGGATGCCGCCGTAGTACCCGTTGCCGGTGTTGATCTTCCAGTTGCCGCCGGCCTCGCATTTGGCCAGCGCGTCCCAGATGTCGCCGTTCTGCACCGGCGGCACCTCGGTGCCGGGCTTGGCGCCCTTGCGGACGGTGCGCGGCTGGGCGGGCACCGTGACCTCGGAGGAGATCTCCCGGCGCGCCACCTCGGTGCCGTTGACCAGGGTGACCTCGAAGGTGACGTCGTGCACGCCGGGCACACCCGGGTTCTCCACCACGGTGCGGCTCATGTTCATGGTGGGGTCTTCGATGACGTTCTCCGGCGGCGCCAGCGGCAGCGTCTCGGTGCGGGTTTCGAGCTGCTTGCGGGTCACCGCGATGCGCATGCCGTCGGCCAAGCGGGTGTCGGCGGACGGTTCGACGACGTCGTGCTCGCGCAGCGGGGCACCGGCGAGGGCGAGCAGTTCGCCGACCGTCGGCGCGGCCAGTCGCAGCTGCTGCGGGGCGGCGGTGCCGTCGACCAGCGAGACCGTGCGCGGTGTGGCGACGGTGAGCGCGCCACCGTCGAGGGCCAGCTCCTGGCTGCGGCCGCGATGGACGTAGGCGTCGGCGACGATGCCCCATTCCTCCAGCGCCGCGCCCGCGGTGCGGGCGGTGGTCCAGACCCGTTCGGTGTGACCGTCGAGGGTCAGTTCGATCTCCCGGCCCCGGTCGAGGGTGATGGTGGCGCCGTCGCTGACCGCGGCGTCGGGCGCGGGGGTGACCTTGTCGCGCTCACTCACCTGGTAGCCGGCGTCCTTCAGCACTCCGCGCACATCACGCGACATGGAGGTCTGCGTGGATTTCGCGCCGTCGACCACGACGGTGACGGTTTTGCGGTTCACGATCGCCATGGCGGCGCCGACGATCAAAATCATCAGCAGCGCCGCGATCGCCGTGTACAACAACGGCGACCGAGACGAGTTGATCCTCGCGAATGGGGACATGGTCACAGGACGATAACGAACACATCCCCCGCGAACAACCACGCGCCGTGGAGCAGCAATTTTTCACATTACGATCAGATATAGACGGCGCTGGTAGATCACAAACCTCTACCGATAAGTGATCTGGAACACATTTTTATTCGAACCGGGAAAAACGGTCAGAATCGGTAAACCCGGCGCGCATTCGCGGTGCTGATTTCGGCCAATTCGGCGGGATCCTGACCACGCACTTCGGCCAGGGCCCGCATCGTGTACGGCAGGCAGTACGGCTCGTTGGGCGCGCCGCGGAACGGATGCGGCGTCAGGTACGGCGCGTCGGTCTCCACCAGCACCAGCTCGTCGGGCACCACCTTGGCGGCCTCGCGCAGCTCATGGGCGTTCTTGAAGCTGACCGTCCCGGAGAAGCTGAGCAGGTAGCCCTCGGCCACGCAGGCCAGCGCCATGTTCGTGTCGGAGGAGAAGCAGTGGAAGATCACCGTCTCCGGCGCGCCCTCGTCCAGCAGCACGGTGAGCAGGTCGTGGTCGGCTTCCCGGTTGTGGATCATCAGCGGTTTGCCGGTGCGTTTGGCCAGGTCGATATGCCAGCGGAAGCCCTCGACCTGGGTTTCGATATCGGCGCAGCCGTCCAGCTTGCCGGGCCAGTAGTAGTCCAGACCGGTCTCACCGATGGCGACCACGCGCGGGTCGGCGGCCAGCCGCTCGAGCTCGGCCTTGGCGGCGTCGTCGAGGGCGTTGGCGCGGGTCGGGTGCAGCGCGACCGCGGCGTAGACCCGCTCGTCCCAGTGTGCGGCCCGCACCGCCCACTGCGCGGCGGCGAGATCGTCGGCGACGGTCACCACCTGCCCGACGCCGACCGCGGCCGCCCGGTCCACCACCACCTTCACCGACGCGGCATCACTCGCACCGCAGGCATCCAAATGGGTGTGCGCGTCGACCAGCGGCGCCAGCGGTTCGGGCGCGTCGGGGGCGGGTCGCTTGGCGCTCATCGAAGCCCACCGCCCGTCGCGGCGAACCGGCGGTGCGCTGAGGGGATATTCACGCGGAGGTCGGATGGCACGCGCATTACAGTAGATGCACCATGATGAGCGAGCGCAGCGAGCGAAACTTCTACATCACCACGGCCATCGCGTATCCGAACGGTGCGCCGCATATCGGGCACGCCTACGAGTACATCTCGTCGGACGCCATCGCCCGGTTCAAGCGCCTCGACGGCTACGACGTGTTCTTCATGACCGGCACCGACGAGCACGGCCAGAAGATGCAGCAGGCCGCGGCCACCGAGGGCATCCCGGTGGAGGAGCTCGCGGCGCGCAACTCGGATGTGTTCGAGCAGCTGCACAAGGCCCTCGACATCTCCTTCGACCGGTTCATCCGCACCACCGATGCCGACCACGAGGTGGCCAGCGTCGCGATCTGGGAGCGGATGCTCGAGGCCGGCGATATCTACCTCGACAACTACTCCGGCTGGTACTCGGTGCGCGACGAGGCGTTCTACACCGAGGAGGAGACCACGCTGCTCGACGACGGCAGTCGCGTCTCCACCGAAACCCAGACGCCGGTGGAGTGGACCGAGGAGTCCAACTTCTTCTTCCGGCTGTCGAAGTACCAGGACAAGCTGCTCGAGCTGTACGAGACGCATCCGGAGTTCATCGCGCCGGCCACCCGCCGCAACGAGATCGTCAGCTATGTCAAGGCGGGGCTGAAGGATCTGTCGATCTCGCGCACCACCTTCGACTGGGGTATTCCGGTGCCCGGCCATCCCGATCACGTGATGTACGTGTGGGTGGACGCGCTCACCAACTACCTCACCGGCGTCGGCTTCCCCGACACCGAATCGGCGGCGTTCCAGCGCTTCTGGCCCGCCGACGTGCACATCATCGGCAAGGACATCACCCGCTTCCACACCGTGTACTGGCCGGCGTTCTTGATGTCGGCGGGTGTGCAGTTGCCCAAACGCGTGTTCGTGCACGGGTTCCTGTACAACAAGGGCGAGAAGATGTCGAAGTCGGTCGGCAATGTGATCGACCCGCTGGCGCTGATCGACACCTACGGCCTGGACGCACTGCGCTTCTTCCTGCTGCGCGAGATCTCCTACGGCCAGGACGGCAGCTACAGCCACGAGGCGATCGTCGGCCGGATCAATGCCGACCTGGCCAACGAGTTCGGCAATCTGGTGCAGCGCAGCCTGACCATGGTCGCCAAGAACTGCGATGCCATGGTGCCCACGCCGGGCGAGTTCACCGACGAAGACCGCGCCCTGCTCGACCGGGCCAACGGCCTGCTGGAGCGCTGCCGGGCCGAATTCGACGCCCAGCAGCTGCATCTGGCGCTGGAGGCGATCTGGCTGACCCTCGGTGAGACCAACCGCTACTTCTCCGCGCAGGCGCCGTGGGCGTTGCGCAAGTCCGGCACCGAGGAAGATCTGGCCCGGATGGCGACGGTGCTGTACGTGACCCTCGAGGTCGTGCGCATCGTCGCCATCCTGGTCCAGCCGGTGATGCCCGGTTCGGCGGCCAAGATCCTCGATCTGCTGGCGGTGCAGGACCGGACCTTCGCCGATATCGCGACGCCGCTGGTGCCCGGGGTGGCGCTGCCCGCGCCGGAGCCGGTGTACCCGCGTTACGTCGAGCCGAAGGACTGAGCGCTCAGACCCAGCGCGCGAGCAGCCGCTTCGCTTCGGCGGCGAGCGCGTATTGCAGGTAGGGGCCGAAGCTGATCCGGGCCACACCCTGATCGGCGAACAGCACCTTGTCCGCCTCGGCGGGCAGCCCGATGGCGTTGACCGGCAGCGGAAGTTCGCTGGTCAAGCGGCGCATATCGGCATCGGAGTGGCGGCCGACCGGGTACAGCACGTCCGCGCCCGCGTCGGCGGCCAGGCGCAGGCGTTCGATGGCGCGGTCCATCCGGTCGGCCTCCTCGCCGACCTTGCGCAGGAACAGGTCGGTGCGCGCGTTGACGACCACGTGCACCCCGGCCGCGTCGGCGAACTGACGCAACCCGCGCACGAAATCGGCGTGTTCCTCCGCGCCGCGCAGCCGTCCGCCCTCGCCGTGCACGGTGTCTTCGATATTGAGCCCGACCGCGCCCGCACCCAGCAGCCCTTCGATCAGCTGCGCCGGTTCCAGCCCGTAGCCCGATTCGATGTCCACCGATACCGGCACGTCGACCGCGCCGGTCACCTGCCGCACCCGCGCCAGCAGCTCGTCGAAACTCATCCCTTCGCCATCGGCGCGCCCCACCGAATCCGCGACCGGATGGCTGCCCATCGTCAACGCCGCGAACCCGGCCTCGACCGCGAGATTCGCCGACCAGGCGTCCCATACCGTCGGCAGCACCACCGGATCACCGGGGCGATGCAGTGCGAGTAGTTCCTTGGCCTTGTGCTCGAGAGAGGTCATGGGTCGATCATCGTGGGATCACCGGCATTGCGCACGCGCACGCGGTCCGGCCCAGGTCGCCTCGCGTGCCGGGTCGGCGGGAACCGTTGGCGCGGGACCAGCGCTCAGGCGTCGATCTCCCGGCGCGCGGCCAGAACCGCGTCGTAGAGCTCCTTGCGGGAAACGCCGGTGGTGGAGGCGATCTCGGCGCACGCCTCTTTCAGGCGAACGCCTTCCTGCACGCGCGCTTCGACCTCGGCGACCAGATCGGCGGGTTCGGCGGTGCTGGGCCGGGCGCCCTCGATGACGACGGTGATCTCGCCGCGCGCACCGTCGACGGCCCAGGCGGCCAGCTCCGCGAGGCTGCCGCGCACGACCTCCTCGTAGGTCTTGGTCAGCTCCCGGCAGACGGCGGCGCGGCGATCCGGTCCGAGGATCTCGACGGCGTCGGCCATGCAGTCGGCCAGCCGATGCGGGGCCTCGAAGAACACGCAGGCGCGGGATTCGGCGACCAGGGTGCGCAACCATTCGCGGCGCTGCCCGGATTTGCGCGGCGGGAATCCGTCGAAGCAGAACCGCTCCACCGGAAGCCCCGACAGTGCCAGCGCGGTGGTGACCGCCGACGGGCCGGGCAGGCAGGTGACCGGCAGCTCGGCCTCGACGCAGGCGGCGACCATGCGGTATCCGGGATCGCTCACCGATGGCATACCGGCGTCGGTGACCAGCAGGACGGTCTTGCCGGACTCGATCTCCTCCAGCAGCGCGGGGATGCGCGCGGTCTCCACATGGTCGTAGAAGCTGACCACGCGCCCACTGATCTCGACGCCGAGCGCCTTGGCCAGCGATCGAGTGCGGCGGGTGTCTTCGGCCGCGACGACGTCGGCGGTGGCCAGGGCGTCGCGCAGCCGCTGGGACGCGTCACCGATATCGCCCATCGGTGTCGCCGCCAGCACCAGCCGGCCGCTCACCGTCGGCCCGCCCGGACTGCCCCACTCGTCACTACCCGCACCCTGGCAGCGTACGGGCCCGGGTGGCATGCGCCCGAATGCGGCGGACGAAGGGACCGCCCCGATACCACCTCCGGGACGTGCAGCACGCGCGCCCGGCAAATACAGCGTACGAGGGCGCACAGCATACGATCGGGTCGTGACCCAGGTGACCGACCAGCGCTCCGTCGCGCCCTCTCGGCCGATACGTTCCTGGTCGAGCCCCGCGCCGCTGCGCCCCTCCCCCGATTTCGGGCCGCTGGACACCGCCCGTGGCTGGCTGGTGACGGCGTTCCTGACCGCGCTCGCGGCGGTGACCCGGTTCACCATGCTCAACTACCCCACCGATGGCGGCACCCCGGTCTTCGACGAGAAGCACTACGCGCCGCAGGCCTATCAGATCTTGAAAGGCGGCGGGGTCGAGGACAATCCCGCCTACGGCCTGGTGGTGCATCCGCCGGTCGGTAAGCAGCTGATCGCTTTCGGTGAGGCACTGTTCGGATACAACGGGTGGGGTTGGCGTTTTTCGGCCGCCTTGGCCGGCACCGTGCTGGTGCTGCTGGTGATCCGGATCGTGCGCCGGATGACGCGCTCGACCATGATCGGCGCGATCGCGGGCCTGCTGTTGATCGCCGACGGCGTCACCTTCGTCTCCTCGCGCATCGGCATGCTCGACATCTTCCTGGCGTTGTTCGCGACGGCCGCGTTCGGTTGCCTGATCGTCGACCGGGATCAGGTGCGCGAACGCATCGCCCGCGCCGACGCCGAGGGCCGCATCGGCGACAGCCCGTTCGGCCCGCGGCTCGGGGTGCGCTGGTGGCGGTTCGGCGCGGGCGTGCTGCTCGGCCTGGCCTGCGGCACCAAATGGTCGGGTCTGTACTTCATCGCCGCGTTCGGGCTACTGAGTGTGTTCTTCGACCTCGCCGCGCGGCGCGCCTACCGGGTGCGCAGGCCGTGGGTAGGCACCGCGCTGCGTGATGTCGGACCCGCGCTCTACGCGCTGGTGCTGGTCCCGATCGGGGTCTATCTGGCCACTTACTGGGCTTGGTTCGCCAGCGAGACCGGATTCAGCCGGTGGGCCGTCGGCAACGAGGTGGGCCGGGGCGGGACCTTCTCGTTCGTCCCCGACGCCCTGCGCTCGCTCTGGTATTACGGCGCCAAGGTGCTGGAATTCCATGAGGAACTGACCAATTCGGCCGGTAACCATCACCCCTGGGAGTCCAAGCCGTGGACCTGGCCGATGGGGCTGCGGCCGATGCTCTATTACTACGCCGACTCCGGCGTCACCGGCTGCGGCCAGAACCAGTGCGTGAAGGCCGTGATGCTGGTCGGTACGCCGGCCATCTGGTGGATCGCGTTCCCGGTGCTGGCGTGGGCGTTGTGGCGCACCATCGTGCGCCGCGACTGGCGCTACGCCGCGGTGCTCACCGGCTACGCCGCCGGTCTGCTGCCCTGGTTCATCACCCTGGACCGGCAGATGTATTTCTTCTACGCCGTGGTGCTGGCGCCGTTCCTGGTGATGGCGGTGGCGCTGGTACTCGGCGATATCCTCGGACCCGCCCGCCGGGTTCCGGTGCCGCGCGGGCCCACCGGCACCTTCGTGGCCGCGCCGCCGACCGAGCGCTACCGGCTCGGACTGCTCATCGTGAGCCTGTATCTGGGCCTGGTGATCGCGAACTTCATCTGGTTGTGGCCGATCCTGACGGCCATGCCCATCACGCCCGGCAACTGGCAGGACCACCTGTGGTTGCCCAGTTGGCGCTGACGGTCAGCTCTCCAGCGCCGCCTTGACGTAGCGCAGCGCCGCGTCGTCGTCGAGGCCGAGCCTGCGCACCGCGGCCACGTATTCGGTGGCGGCCCGGCCGGCCTGATCGCGGGTGGGATCGCCGGAGGAGGCGATGAACGAGCCGAGCCTGCCCCGGGTTTCGAGCACGCCGTCGGCTTCCAGTTCGCGGTAGGCGCGGGCGACGGTGTTCGGCGCGAGCCCGAGCTGGGCGGCCAGCGCGCGCACGGTGGGGATCTTGGTGCCCGCCGTCAGCGTGCCCGCGCGCACCTGGGCGACGATGCCGAGCCGCAACTGTTCGTAGGGCGGCACGGCGGATTCGTGCGACACGGTGATTTCGAGCATGGCCCCCAGCTCACAGATCATCCCGGGACAGCGGGCACGACAGGCAGCGCGGACCGCCACGGCCGGAACCCAATTCGGATCCCGGGATGGGCAGTACCTCGATGCCGGCGTCCAGCAGCCGGGCATTGGTCATTTCATTGCGTTCGTAGGCGATCACGACACCCGGCCGCAAGGCGAGGGTGTTGTTGCCGTCATCCCACTGTTCCCGTTCGGCGGTGACGCCGTCCAGTCCGGTGTCGATCACCCGCAGTTTCCCGATGCCCATGGCGTCGGCGGCCGCGGGCAGGAACGGGTCGGGTCCGCGCATGGTGACGGTGCCGCCGTGGTCGTAGTCGTCGCCGCGCTGAATGGTGAACGCGGCCAGCGTTTCCCGCACCGCGGAGTACATGACCACCGCGTCGGTGTCGACCATGGTGCACACGGTGTCCAGGTGCATGGTGGCGCGGTTCTGCGCGATGGGCACCACCAGCACGGTGTGGGCGAGGTTGTCGTCGAAGAGGCTGCGCGCCAAGGCTTCCGCCCCGGCCGGTGAGGTGCGCTCGCCC
This sequence comes from Nocardia cyriacigeorgica GUH-2, assembly GCF_000284035.1. Taxonomy (NCBI): domain Bacteria; kingdom Bacillati; phylum Actinomycetota; class Actinomycetes; order Mycobacteriales; family Nocardiaceae; genus Nocardia; species Nocardia cyriacigeorgica. The sequence goes on from NC_016887.1 coordinate 5,166,822, forward strand.
ACGCCCACGGCCAGCACACCGGGCGCGAGCAGCAGCACATCGCCGCCTTCGATGGGCGCGGTATGCGATTCATAGGCCCGGCGCACGCCGAGGAACCGCGGGTGGAAGGCGTAGACGAGGTCGGTCAGCGAGGTCTCGCGCATCCGGGCGGGCAGGGCCAGCGCGGTGATCGCCACCCGCGGGCCGACCCAGAACGAGGAGTCGCGGGTGAACAGCAGATTCGGCAGCGGATCGATGACGAAATCGCCGCCGTGATGCATCCGGCGCACCAGCGAGGTGTGATCGGGCCCAAACGGCAGTTCGTCGAAGGTCATGCCCGCCATGAGGATCTCGGCCAGCTCCCGGGCCGGCACGCCACGCAGATGGGCGGCGAGTTCGTCGGCCAGGCTGTGGCCGAGCCTGCGGGCGTCGACGGCGGCGGAGATGCCCTGGATGCGCGCGGCCCCGCTGACGGCGAGGGTCTCGGCCAGCAGATCGGCCAGCAGCAGCACCTCCACTCCGCGCTCGCGCAGCACCCCGGCGAAGGTGTCGTGTTCCTGCTGGGCCCGCTCGACCCACGGGATGCCGTCGAAGAGCAGTTGGTCGTTGTTGCGCGGGGTGAGCCTGCGCAGCTCGTTGCCCGGGCGGTGCAGCAGCACCGTGCGCAGGGTGCCGACCTCGGAGGTCACCGCCAGGCGCGGCGCGGGCGTGGGTTCGGTGCCGGGGTCGGTGTCCCATCCGTCACCGGGAATCGGGCCGCTGCCGGGGCCGGCCGGTACCGCATCTGTTCCCATGTTCCGACCGTAGTTGGCTGCGGCCCGGAGAGCACGGAATTGCCCGGTGGTGTTTGCGGCCGGCGTGTGGCGATTCGCACCCGCGCACCGGAGAACCTGAAGTAGGGTTGAGGTAAAGGAGGAGTGCCGAATGACGACAGCAGATTGGCGAGCCAAGGAGCTGACCCCCGGTCAGCTGTCCGAGCGTAGCGGAGTAGCGGTCTCCGCGTTGCACTTCTACGAACGCGAGGGGCTCATCTCGAGCCGCCGCACCAGTGGCAACCAGCGCAGGTACACCAGGGAAACGCTGCGCCGGGTCGCTTTCATCCGCATCTCGCAGCGCGTCGGGATACCGCTGAGCGAGATCCGCGACGCCCTCGACCGGCTGCCGGAGGGCCGCACCCCGACCCGGCGCGACTGGGAGACGCTGTCCACCACCTGGCGCGCGGATCTCGACGAACGCATCACCCAGCTGGTGCGGTTGCGCGACAACCTCACCGGCTGCATCGGCTGCGGCTGCCTGTCACTGGGCAGCTGCAAGATCGTCAACGAGTTCGATCACCTCGGCGACGAGGGTCCGGGCGCGCGGGTGCTCGATGTGCACCTCAACTGCCCGGACGGCGTGGACGTCAGCGGGAATCCGGCGTGCGCAGAGAATTCCGCAGCCTGCTGAACTGCACATTGCCCGCCCGCATCAGCAGCTCGTACGGGAAGGCGAACTTGCGCTTCCACCAGTAGCCGAACCGGATGTCGAACGAGGTGTAGACGATGAACCGGTTGCGCTCGATACCGCGCAGGATCGCGGTGGCCACCCGTTCGGGGGCGACGGCGTGGCTGGTGAATCGCTTGACGAGCTTGCGGACCCGCGGATCCTCCTTGTCCACCCCGACCAGCTCGAAGCTCTGCACCAGTGGCGTGTTCACCGCGCCGGGCGCGACCAGATGCACCGAGATACCGTGCTGGGCCAGCTCGAAGCGCAGCACCTCCGACAGCCCGCGCAGGCCGTATTTGCTCGCGCTGTAGGCGGCGTGCCAGGGCAATGCGAGCAGCCCCGCCGCCGACGACACGTTGACCAGCGCGCCGCCGCGTCCGGCCCGCACCATCTCCGGGACGAACGTCTCGATCACATGGATCGGCCCCATCAGGTTGACGTCGACCATCCGCTGCCAATGCCGATGCTCGAGGTGGTCGACGGTGCCCCACACCGACGTGCCCGCCACGTTCATCACCACGTCCACGCTGCCGAACCGGTCGTGCACGTCGGCACCGAAGGCGGCCACGGCCTCGTGATCGGTGATATCGAGCGGCGTCGCGACCAGCACCTTGCCGCCGTCGCGTTCGATATCGGCGACCGTGGCCGCCAGCCCGGCCGCGTCGATATCGGTGAGCACCAGTTCGGCGCCCTGCGCCGCGGCGGCCAGCGCGGTGGCCCGGCCGATCCCGCTCGCCGCGCCCGTGATCACGGTCTTGGCGCCCTGCACCGTCGTCCTGCGGCGTGCCCGTACCCGGCCCATCGATCCCACTTCCGATTCGTTCGTCCAACAGCGGATGTCAGCCGGACACTACCGATCCGCACGGGGTTGGGGAACGATTCGCTCATCCACCGAGCACAGCGAGCATGCCCGCCACCGCCGCCGGCCAGGTGAACTGCTCGGCGCGGCGACGGGCGGCGGCGCGCCGACCGGCCGGCGGCAGGGCCAGGACCTCGGTGACGGCGTCGGCGAAGGCCGAGGGATCGTCATCGGCGACGGCGCCGCAGTCGGCCGTGACGATATCGGCCAGCGCCGAGGACCGGCTGGCCACCACCGGCGTGCCCGCGGCGAGCGCCTCGAGCGCCGCCAGCCCGAATGTCTCGTGCGGGCCGGGCGCGAGCGAAACATCGGCGGTCGCCAGCAGTTTCGCCACCATGGAGCGGTCGGCGATGAAGCCGGTGAAATGCACGGCCGGCAGTCCACCCGGCAGCGGCGGCAGCGCCCGCGCGCGCCGGTGCAGGGCGTCGCGACGCGGTCCGTCGCCGGCCACCACCAGCCGGGCCTCGACCCCGGACTGGCGCAGCTCGGCGACCGCCTCGATGCTGCGATCGACGCGCTTTTCCACCGAAAGCCTGCCGCAGTGCACCAGCAGCGGATGGCCGGGCACCCCGAGGTCGGCGCGCAGGCCGCGGTCGGCGCGGCGCGGGCTGAACAGTTCCAGATCGACCCCGAGCGGCACCAGTTCGACGTTCGGCGCACCGATCCGCTCGAACTCCGCGCGCGCGAAATCCGTTGTGCACACCACCCGGTCGTATTGGTCGGCGGTGCGCCGGTTGGCCACGTCCGCGCACCGGCGGGCCAGCGCACGCGGCATGATCTGGCCGAGCAGCCGGTCCAGGCGCTCATGGGAGATCATCACGCTCGCGACATCGCGGCGCCGGGACCAGCGGCCGAAACCGCGCAGCGTCAGCCGGTCGGACACCTCGAGTACGTCCGGTCGCAGCCCGCCCAGCACGTCGGCCACCCGCCGGGGATCTGCCGCCCGATAGCCGCCGGTCCCCGGAATCGCCAGGGCGGGCAGGGTGATTCGCATGACGCCGGTCGGCAGCAGTTCCTCGCCTCGGCGCGGACCGGGCACGATCAGCACCACCTCGTGCCCGGCCGCCACATAGCCTTCGCCGAGATGATGCAGTGCGGTGCGCAAACCACCCGACCGCGGGCCGTAGAAGTTCGCCAGCTGCACGATGCGCACGCCGCCGATGGTGACGCGCACCGGGTTACCGCCGGAACCGTCCCGACGAACGGCACGTGAACAGGGGTGAAAGAACCCGCCAACCCGGCGGCAGGCCGCTCAGCGCGCGGTCAGATTCCGGTCGACGCGCGGCAGGTCCAGATCCAGCGGGATCCGCCCGGCGGCCAGATGCTGTTCGACCTCCTCGGCGGGCATGGGCCGCGCGATCAGGAAGCCCTGGGCCCGGTAGCAACCCAGCCCCACCAGGGTGCGCGCCGCGACCGGCGTCTCGACGCCCTCGCCGACCACACCGAGTCCAAACGAACCCGCCAGCCCGATGATCGACTTCACGATCGCCAGATCGTCGGTGCTGGCGCCCAGCCGCTGCACGAAGCCGCGATCGATTTTCACCGCGTCCACCGGCAGTGCCTTCAGATGCGACAGCGAGCTGTAGCCGGTGCCGAAATCGTCGATGGCGATCTGCACGCCCATCCGCTTGAGCCCGCGCAACGTGACCTGGGTGCGGGCCAGGTCCTGGACCACCACGTGCTCGGTGATCTCCAGGCAGACCGAACTACCGTCGATGCCGAACATGCGCAGGATGTCTTCGATGCGTTCCACGAAATCCAGGCTCACCAGCTGCACCGGCGAGACATTGATGCGCATCACCACATTCGCGGCCAAACCCTGTCTGCGCCATTCGGCGAACTGCGCGCACGCCGAGCGGATCACCCAGCGGCCCAGCTCACCGGCCAGATTGGTGGCCTCGGCGACGGTGACGAACGCGCCCGGCGGTAGCAATCCCCTGGTCGGATGCAGCCAGCGCACCAGCGCTTCCATGGCCACGATCCGGCCGGTGCGCAGATCCACCTCGGGCTGGTAGTGCAGGATCAGCGAGCCGTCCGACACCGCGCCGCGCAGGTTCAGCTCCACATCGTCCTGGAGTTCGAATTGCGCGCGCATGGCGTCGGTGAAGATGGCGACGCCGTTGCCGCCGCCGGATTTCGCCGACAGCAGCGCGTGGTCGGCGCGGCGCAGCACGTCGGCCACCGTGGTCTCACCCGGGATACCGACCGCGACGCCGATGCTGGCGGCCCGGCTCACCGACTCACCGCCGACGGTCACCCGGCGCCCGATGAGCTGCTGGATCCGGCCCGCCTCGTGTTCGGCGGCCACCGCGTCCATCGGTTTGGCGGGCACGATGACGAACTCGTCGCCGCCGAGGCGGGCGATCATGTCGTTCGGGTCGAGGTTCTCCCGCAGCCGGGTGGACAGGCTGCGGATGAAGTTGTCGCCCGCGGTGTGGCCGAGGAAGTCGTTGAGCGCCTTGAGCCGGTCCAGATCGAGGAAGAACGCCGCGACCGGGCCCGGGCTGCCCTCGCTGAGCCGGTGTTCCATGTGCTCGAGCAGAGCGCGGCGGTTGGCCAGGCCGGTCAGATCGTCGTGCAGCGCGATGTAGCGCAGCCGCTCCTCGGCCACCACCCGGGCCTGGAGCTGGGCGAACAGCGCCGCGATCGCCTTGAGCACATTGAGTTCGCGGGTGCTCCACTCCCGGTCGCCGACCTTGATGAAGCCGAGCAGGCCGGTGGACTGTCCGCGCGAGACCAGCGGCACCGCCGCCGAGGTGACATTCGGCAGCCCGGAGGCGCGCTGAATGGTCTCCTGGTAGTCGGCGTCGGAGCCGGTGACCAGGAACGGCTCGGTGGCGTGCTCGAGGGCGCGGAACACCGAGTCGGCGTGTTCGAAATAGACCACCCGCAGCGGGTCCGGATCGGGGACGTTGGCCCGGTGCGGCCATTCCGCCACCAGCACCGTCGCCCGGCGTTCGGTATCGGTATGCCGGACGTAGCTGAAATCCACATCGAAGTATTCGACCAGCGTGGCAAGGACCTTCTCGGTCGCCGACACCATCGTCGTGGCGTCGACACCCATGAGCTCCGCGGCGACCTCCGTCACCAACGAGTCGAGCGTCCGCCGAGGCACTTTGTCTCCGATCGCGCTAACTGCGGGTGTCCGCGCCAGGCACCGGTCGCCGCCTGCTGCGCACACCGGCCGCGGCCGCGTAGCTCAGGCGAAGAACCAACGCCATGGTCTCATGTTCCGGCACTCCCAGTAGGTCCAGGAAACAGCCTTGAAGTGACGCTAGTGTATCCGCGTACGCGGGAGAAATCGCGTTCGAGTCGCGCTCACGTCGCGAATAGAGGAACACCGGCGACATCGGTTGCACCGCCAGACCGCTGCGCTGAGCCTGGATCCAGACCCGCTCCACGGCCCCGCCCGCGCGCACATATCCGGCCAATGACCTTTCATCTGTGCCGGGCGGATCGGCGAACGTCACCGCGACGATCGCCGAACTCGAGCGCACCCGATCGCGGGCGTAATCACCCAGCGCGGACCCGGCCGACCAGCTGTGCAGTTGCGCCATCACATCGGCGCGTCGGCCGATCTGCATGGCCGCCTGCTCGTCCGGTGCGAGCTCCAGGGTGCGGACATCGATGCCGGTATCGAGGTCCTCGGTGGACCAGCGCAGCTCGGCGAACATCTGCTCGTGCAGCAGCGGGGTGAGGTAGCGGATGCGGTCGGATTCGGCCAGCAGCTCGGCCGCGCGGTCGAGGCCGTCGCGGTCGGTGACCATGCGCAGGGTTGCGCCCTCGGCGGCCGCCGCGGCCGACAGGCCGGTGAGTACGTCGGCGGGGATGGGGGCGCGGTTGCCGAGCCTGCGGTTGGTCTCGCGGGTCAGCGTCAGCGGATAGTCGGCGGCCGGGGCATGGGCGGGCTGCCCGGTGCGGCGCAGGATCGCGGTGACCGGCGCGTCCGGGTCATCGGATTCGACGATGTCGCAGGCACCGAGCCGGTCGTGGGCGGCCGCGGCGACCCGCGCGTTGTACAACGCGGCACCGAGTGCCACCGCGCTGCCGCGATAGCCGACGTCCATGGCGGTGGTGGCCGAGGGATCGAGCGCGAGCCGGATCTCGTCACCCTCGGCGGACAACATCCACGGCTGCACATTGCCGCCCGAGGGCGCGCGCTGGGCACACGCCAGGATGCGCTGCACCGGATCGGCGGGGTCGGGTTCGGTGCGGTCGGCGTCGAGGTTCCAGTCCAGCTCGTCGGGCGGTGACGGTTCGGCGAGCGCGTCCAGATCGCATTCCAGATCCACCCGGGTGCGCCCGGAGGGCAGCTTTTGACCGAGCCCGATCCGGCGGATGGCTGTCGTGACGCTGGCGCCGCCGAGCATCACATCGCCGGCCAGCTGCGGCCAGCTGCTCAGGGTTTCCCCGACCTCGACCATGCTGGCCGCCATCCGCGACGACAGCTCGGCCGGCCCCATCAGCGCGACCACGTAGGGCGCCTTGTCGCGAGTGGACAGCCCGCGCAGATCGCCCGCGGCCACACCGCCGAGCAGCCCGTGGAAGGGCAGGCGTTGCGGTTCCAGGTCGTAGCGTTCGACGTCGAGCAGGCCGCGATCGCTGGTTTCCATGACCACCGGAATGCGATGGCGGCGGGCGGCTTCGCGGACGACGAGTTTGATATCGAGCGAATCACACTCCTCCACCACGACCGACAGTCCGGAAACGAACTGCTCCACCGAATCCTCGTCGACGCCGTCGCGGTAGACCTCGACCGGCAGATACGGATCGAGTTCGGCAATCCGGCGCGCGGTGACCACGGCTTTGTTGGCGCCGATATCGAACAGGCTCGCCGGTACCCGATTGAGATTGGACAACTCGAGCACATCGAAATCGGCCAGCCGCAGCGATCCGCAGATACCTTCCAGCGCAATCGTGTACGCCACCGCATGGCCCACGCTCTGGCCGACGACGCCGATCGATAGCTCGCTCAGCCTGCGCTGTTCGGAGCGGGTGAGCTTATTGCGATTGCGGTCCAGGCGAATGGCGCGCAGCGTCTGCGGGCCGGGCAAACCGAGCACTCGGCGCCGCCACGGATAGTAGATCCAGCGATCCGATTCCGGGCCTTCCTCCCGTTCCAGCGGATCGCTGAGTTCGGCGAACTCACGGTCCAGCAAATCGCGCAGATCGCGGAATTCGATATCGCCGCGGGCCCGCAGTTCCGCCAGCACGCGGGCATCTCCCGGGTGCTGCGGATCCAGTATCAACGGCCGATATTCCACCCCCGGGTCACCCTCACCGGCCATAGCCGAACCGACTCTCCGATCTGCGTTCCCGGCCGCGGCGCACCCGCTCGAGCGCGCCGTCGGCCACACCCATATCTCGCAGTTCATCGCACATCAGCAGATACTGCAACCGATCGGCGAACATCCGGTACATCCGGCTGTCCCACCAGATCGGCACGGTCTGATACCGCTCGTCGGGGTAGGGCACGGCGGGGATCAGATCGGCGGTGACACCGCCGCTGCCACGATGGCGTCCGGTGGTGAAGGAGGCCACGGTGGCGAATCCGTAGCGGACGCCGAGGATGCGCGGGGTGTGCGCGATGCAGCGCGAGATCGCCGCGCCGAGCGCCCGGCGGTTGGGGACATCCCGGCCCACCCAGGCGCCCCGGGACTCCACCACGCCGCGTGGTATCCGGCGAGCAACCATGTCGCGCAGTTCTTGCTCGCCGGGGCGCCCGGACCAGGGCGCGAGCGAGCCGACGTCCTCGGTGCCCAGATACGGACCCTGCGCGCGGACGCCGGCCACGACCGCACCGGTGCTGTCGGTGGCGGCGAAGAACATCGTGGTGGAGCGGCCATCGGCGACCGCGTCGTATTCGAGGGCGGACTCGACCCGGAAGTGCCGGTAAACATCCAGCGCACCGTGCAGATATCGATCCCACAACTGCGGATCGGCGGCCGGGGTGGTCGCGGTGAAGTCGCATCCGGAGACGATGTCGTGAAATCGCAGCGACGAGGTGCTGCAAGTTTCAACCAGGTCGACGGCGATCGTTTCGACAGCCATGACGTTCCTACTCTGTTGCTGCGTGCGCGCACACAGTGATCGAACCCATCAGACAGACTCACCCGTCGCCCCGAACGCGGAGTGAGTACGTCATGGGCAGTATGGGTCATCGGGGCCAGAATTGACTAGATATCTGGTTAATCTTCCGAAAACCAATTTTGCGTCCGGAAAAACCCGCAGGTCAGGCCGCTCACGTCCGGATACTGGGAGAGAAACGAGACCGGTTGGTACGTGTCCAGCAAACGAGTGGCAAGCTACACCAGAATGGATATGAACAACTCCACCGAGTGCGGGCCGTGCCAGATCTCGATCTCTTCACGGTAAGCGCGGGTGATCTCGGCCGATGCCGTCGCGTCGTCGACCTGGGCCCACACATCCTCGACCGGATCGTGGTAATCGCCATTGGGCACGAACCGCGCGTAGACCCCCTTGGGCACACGCACCAGCACATCACCGATCTGCGCGGCCTCCGGCACCGGATACTCGAAACCGACCAGGGCGTTGTAGGTCTCGGTGGGATCGGGCACGTACACGGTGAACATCGGCCCCTCGGCCGCCCCACTGCCCGCCGCCCGATCGCGCAGGCGGTCCTTGAGGAATTCGATCAGCTCGCTGTTGCTCACCTTGAAACTCGGCCGGACCCGCGGCACCACCAGGCCGCCGTAGATCGCCTCGTTGCGCACGACGATGGAGTAGCTCATCGCGGATCGACCGCCAGGTAGAGATCGATCTTGTACGCGTGCGGATAACACTCGAAGTCGCCGGTGAAGGTGCGTTTGATCTGCTTGTGTTCCTCGGCGTAGGCGATCTGGGTCCACAGGCCGGTCATGATCTGCGGGAACTCACCCACCGAGGAGAAGCGCGCGTAGGTGCCGCGCGGCAGCCGGGCCACCAGATGGCCGCGGGTGACCTGGTCGAACGATGAGCACTGATAGCCGACGATCTGGGTGTTGTAGGTGCCCAGTTCGGCGGAGTAATCGGTGTAGGCGCTGGCCAGCGGCCCACCCAGATCGTGGTGCAGAACCGCCGCCCACGCGGCTTCCAGGTCCTGGTCCCGCAGTTCCCGCAGCGCACGCTTGGGGCTGCGCACCGGAAGCCCGGCAACCCACGTCTCGTCCCGCTCGACGATTTCAAACTGCATGGAAAGACTCTTTCGAGATGAATCCGGGGGCAAAAGTCCGCATCCGGTCGGCCAGAACCGTCATGCTATCAACCGTTGCCGTGTCCGCCGGTCACAAGATCGTTTCGTGCACTCAGTGTTCAACTGGACATTTGCACAGGAAACCCCGTGGCGTGTGATCGAATTGGTGCGTGTGCCGCAGCATCGCCGAGCTCGACGAAACGCTGACGCACTGCCGGGCCTGTCCCCGTCTGGTGGCGTGGCGGGAACTGGTGGCGCGGGAGAAGCGGGCCGCGTTCCGGGACTGGACCTATTGGGGCCGCCCGGTACCCGGATTCGGCCCGGCCGACGCGCGCATGCTGATCGTCGGTCTCGCACCCGCCGCGCACGGCGCCAACCGCACCGGGCGCATGTTCACCGGCGACCGCAGCGGTGAAGTGCTGTACGCGGCGATGTACGGGGTGGGTCTGGCCAATCAGCCCACCGCCGTCAGCCGCGACGACGGCCTGCAGCTGCACGGGGTGCGGATCGCCTCGCCGGTGCGCTGCGCTCCCCCGGCCAACAAGCCCACACCGGAGGAACGCGACAACTGCCGGCACTGGCTCGATACCGAATTACGGCTGCTGGCACCGACCCTGCGCTCGATCATGGTGCTGGGCGCGTTCGGCTGGCAGGCCCTGCTGCCGGTGCTGGCCGATGCCGGCTGGCAGATCCCGCGGCCGCGGCCAAAGTTCGGGCACGGCGTCCATGTCGAGCTGGCCCCCGCCGAGCCTGGCCGGGATCCGCTGCACCTGTTCGGCTGCTACCACGTCAGCCAGCAGAACACCTTCACCGGTCGCCTGACCCCCGCCATGATCGAGGACATGCTCGTCCGCGCCGCGACCGCCGCCGGGTTATCCGCGGGCCGGTAGTTTCGGGGGAACCCGAGTACGGCCGAAGGGACACGAAGACCATGCCGGACGATCCCGTCGCAGTCCTGCGGCGCTGGCACGACAGCGGCGCCATCTGGCGCGTCACCGCCCGCCGTTCCGATTCGGTCACCATCACCTTCTATCCCTGCACCGGCGGCGAAGAACTCGACCGGCTCACCTCCTCGGACCCGGCGCTGCTGCGCTATGTCGCCGGCCGCGACAGCAGCGAGGACGCCGACCGCGACGCACCCGAGCGCAGGTAACGGACTCATCCCAGTCGCGCGCCATCGTTGACCCGGTCCGGGCGGTCGGCCATGATCACCACTACCTCGGTGGTCCCAGGCTTGTGCAGACGAGATGGCCCGGACGTCCTGACTCGCGCAGGCCGGCCGGCAGGGTTAGAGAGGTTCGACACGTGATTCGCAATAACCGTTTCCGCAGCTGGCCGGCCCGTTTCGGAGCCCTGCTCGGCATCGCCTCGGCGGGCGTGCTGTTGGCCGCTCCCGCACCGGCCGAACCGCTGTTCCCCGGCGGACCCGACATTCCCGGCGTCCCGGCGATCATCCCGACCTCCGCCCCCTGCGCCCCCGAAGCCCGCGCCTGCATGCGGTTGAGCACCAATGAAGCCTGGCTGATCGACAACGGGCGCGTCGTCTTCGGTCCCACCCCGATCTCACACGGCATGCCGGGCTACGAAACCCCGCCGGGCGTGTTCGACGTCGACTTCAAACGCCCCTTCCACTGGAGCACCATGCATCACGCCCCGATGCGCTGGGCGGTGTTCTTCAACAACGACATCGCCTTCCACGTCGGCCCGGTCGAGCACACCTCGCACGGTTGTGTGCGGATGACCGAAGAGGGCGCGCACCGGTTCTTCGAGTATCTGAACGTCGGCGACCGCGTCGACGTCGTCCGCTGACTCTTCCCAGGACCGGTAAGAACACTCGCCGCTGATCCCCTCCTGTTCGGGCACAATCCTCTTCGCGGATCCAGTGCACGTTCATGAGGGGGTTCATCGCGTATGAGCCAGCCGCTCCGGATAGACCCGGCCGGGGTCGACAGGCTGATCCCGCGACTGAACACGCTGGCCCGCACCGCCCGTGAGCAGTTCACCACCCTGAAGACCGGTCTGGCCGGGCAGGGCAGGCCATGGGGCTCCGACGAGGCCGGGAAAACCTTCGCCGAAGGCTACGAGCCGCGTGCCGAGAAGAGCCTCGAGGCGCTGGAGAACCTTGCCGCTCGACTCGCCGAAGCGAGCCGTCAGATCAGGGACGCCACCACTCGGCTGTATGACACCGATCTTTCGAACGCGCTGGAGATTCGGGGGGCCGATCCGGGACTTCTCGACTGGAGCGGGTTTCCGCAGGGGCCCGGTGCGGGTGGGCCTCAGGTGCCCGGCTCGGGGCAGGACATTCCCGGGGTTCCTGGGCCTGCCGGGATGCCGGGCGTTTCGCCCGACGGCACGGCCGATGCCGGGACCGGTGGCGGTACCGATGTGAACGGGACGGCCGATGCGACTGCACCGGGCGACGTCTCCGCTGACCAGCCGGTCGATTACCCATCCGATGGGCACGAATACTCCCTCCATGCCGTCGATCCGTCGTCGAATCCGCTGGGATTTCCGGGATCTGGCGGTTCCTCCTATCCGGGACGCCCTGGCGTGCCGGCCGATGGGCCGGGGTCCTCGGCTCGGCCCGAGGGCGCCCAGGGGTCGACACCCTCGCAGCCCGTCGGTCCCGGGCAGAGCGAGATGCCTGTGGCACCCGCGTCGGCCCCGAGCCGCAGCACTCCCACCGGTCCGGCCGCGTCCGCTGCCGGGGCGAGCGGCGCCACCACACCAACCGATTCCGGAGCACGGCCTGCCGGCGGGCGTCCGGCCGAAACACCGTGGACCCGTCCGCAGCCCGCAACACCGTGGGGTCCCGGCGCACCCCGCTCGCGTCCGCCGGGCGCCGGGCCGGTCATGCCCGGCCAGGCCATCCCGCCGCGCCACCCGGGCCGCGAGAACGTTCCCGCCGCGCCCGGACGGGGCAAGCCTGGCAAGAAGCGCTCGCCGAAACAGCGTCCGGAACAGCCGGTTTCCGGCCCGGCCACGACTACCGACGCCGCCGCGCTGGCTGCCGCCCAGGCCCTCGCCGCCCGCCACGACCTGCGGCTCACCGGATTCGACACCTCCGGGATCGCCGAGCACACCGTGCTCGAACTCGCGGCCGCCGTCGATGACATCCTCGCCAAGTACCCGTTCCTGAGTCTCGGCGGCATCGAGGTCACCCCGCTCGCCGGTGGCGCGATCGCCGCCGTGCGCTGGGATAGGGCCGACGACGGTCCGTGGATCTCGATCGACCGCGAGCTCGCCGTGAATCCGGACAAGTTCGACGACGCCGTCAAGACCGCATTGCGAGCGGGCCGTATCCCGCGAGGTTCCGAGCAGCGGCCGATCTACGCGACCATGGTGCACGCCATCGGCCGAGTACTCGTCGCCACGGCCGGGCCGCGCGCACAGCAGTTGGCGCAGCGGTCGCTGATCACCGAATACCGGCGGATCAGCGGCCCGTGGGACGGCGTGACGCCGGCCGGCGTGGTCGCCGGTTATCGCAGCTGGCGAGCCCAGCTGAGCCCCAGCAGCGTGCTGCGCAACCGGTTCCATCCGCAGACCGCCCTGGAGACCGCCTTCACCGAGGTCGAGTTGCGTGGCGCCGACGCCTGCGGACCCGCGAAAGCGCTGCACCGCCTGGTCGTCGAGGTCGCCCGAGGTCGTCCGGGCTGATGGTGGATATTCCGTCATTGTTTCCCGACTGGCTGATCGAGCTGGTACTCGGTCACCTGCCCGAGGGAAACCCCGCCGACATGCGCGCGGCCGCCGATCTGTGGTGGGCATCGTCGGAATCGGCGACCGCCCTGGCCATCGACTTCGACGAGATCGGGCGGCTCGGCTCCGAGATCGGCATCTGGGGCGATTACGGCGACGACGTGCGCAAATGGTATCGCCAATGCGCCGACGACACCCGCGAGCTGTGCCAGGACCATGCCGATCGCGCCAAGCAGTTGGAGGAGGGCGCGACTCAGATCGAGTTCCAGCAGTACGTGATCATCGCCATCGCCGCCATCCTGCTGGCGCAGATCATCTTCGACCTCACCCGGCCGCATCCGGCCACCGTGTTGGTGATGATGCAGCGGCGGCTCGCGGCCCGCGAAGCCATGGTGCTGTCGCTGCGCAACCTGGTGTCGATGCTGCGGCTGTTGAACGCGCGCTTCGCCGTGGCCTATCCGCGCCTGTCGATGATCACCAAGGGTGCCGCGATCGGCGCGCTGGCCGGTGGCGGGTCCCATGCGGGCGCGATGGGCGTACAGATCGCCCAGGGCAACCGGGAATCGATGCTGTGGAAGGAGGTCGGGATCGCCGCCGCGGCGGGCGGCGCGGGTGGTGTGGTCGGTGCGGGACTCGGCAGCGTCATCGCCCCGGCGGTGTCGCGCATCGGCGCGAATTCGGCGTCGAAGGCGGCGCGGGTCGGTGGTCAGGTGCTCGGCATCGTCTCGGCGGGCGCGATCGGCGGCCTGGCCGGTGGCGCGGCCGGAGCGTGGGTGGCCTCGGAACTGTCGGGGCGCGAACTCACCAACAAGGATCTGGCCTCCATGATGTGGACCGGTATGGGTTCCGGCATCGCGGGCTCCGTCGGCGCCGCCATCCGCGCCGCCCGGACACCCCCGCAAGGGTCCTCCGTCGGCACCGCCCCGCCACCTGACCGGCCGGCACCTAGCACACCCCGCTTCACCGAACCGCCACCGCGGCTGCGGTCTTCGGTCACCGGCTCCGATGGGCAGGCCCCACGACCACGCGACCTCTCCCCCGCAGGTCAGATCCGAGAACTCGGGGGTGATCTCGCGGGACGGATGCGATCGGAGGACGTGCCCGCGGGTCAGCACCGCGACCTCGTATCCGAGTTCATCAACAGCCAGGACGCCGCGCCTCGCTCCTTCCGCGAAGTGGGGATCGGCGAGTTCCAGCAGCGAGCGGATGCGTATTTCCGGCAGCAGCTCGCGGAGATGGGGATCGGAGAGGCGCCCGGGCCGCGAACCGGCGACGCGGCGCCCGGGCCGCACGCCGCACCGGATTCGCCCGGCGCAGGCGGGCAGGGACGGTCCGGGCCGGACTCGCCCGGAGGACAGGTCCGCTCGCCTGACTCCGGAGGCACGGGCGGGCAGGGCTCCGGGCGTCCGGCTCCGGTGCCGCACGGTGGTTCCGGGCCGGGATCTGGGCCGTCGGCCGGTGTACGTGAAGCGGTGCCGCCGGTGCGCACGACGTCGACGGTGTCCGGGGACGCGGGTGGGCCGAACACCGGTGCGCGGAACGGTCCGACGGCGCACGCGGGGGGCACCGGTGCCGAGTCATCGCAACCGGTTCGCGGTGCGGGTGGGGCGGAAGCGACCGGGCGCGCTTCCGGACCGGCCGACGTCACCGCGCCGTCCGCTTCCCGCCTCGCCGGCGACCCCGGCCAAGTCCGTGCGGTACCGGACGCGGGAGCCGGAGAGGCCGGGCGGACCACTGCCGATGGCCCGGCGGCGCCGGAGCCGAGTCCGGTGCCGGGTGTTGCCGCACCCGAGCCGAGCCCCGCACCCAGCGTCACCGCACCCGAGACCAGCCCGGCACCCGACGGCGCCACACCCGAGTCGAATCCGGCACCGGATGTCTCGGCAGCACACGGCGATTCGGGTACTCGGGACGCTGCCCACGGCACCGACAGCGCACCCACGCCACCGTCGAACCCGGGTGACTCGACCTTCGTACCGGCTCACGAGATGAGCGCGGGCCTGCGCAACTGCGCACCGGAAGTCGCCTCCTATATGAAGCAGGCGACGGGATACGACGGCATCGACACCCTGCTGATCGACAATCAGCAGGCAGCCATGCAAGGCGTCACCCTCGAGGCTTACGCCCAAGCTCACAACGGCCATTGGCGGAGCTTCGAATCACCGCAGGCCCTGGTCGATTTCGTCGCCGACAATAATGTAAAAGTCGCCGGCGCCGTGCAATTCAAGGACGGAGCGGGCGCGCACGCTGCTGCTTTCAGCCGAAACAGCCTCGGCCGCATGGAAATTCACGAACAGGTCGGCAATATCCGCCGCCGGACCTCCGGCGACCTGGTGGTCGAGTGGACCGTGGACGCGCAAGGTAAACAGCTCGGCCCCGACCGCGTCCGTATCCAGGACGACGCGGTCGGGAACTGGCTGCGCGAAGTCGGCCCGCAGGTCGAGGAAACCGTCGGCGTCGTTTTCGAACAGACCGGCCCCGACGGCACCTGGCGTCCGGCGCTCGAACTGGCACCCGGCGAAACACCCCAGGCCCACCCCTCGATGGATCTGCTCGGCTATCGCTCCCCCGGCGGCGCCGACCTGCTCGAACGCGGGGCACCGACGCCGGACGTCATCCCCGAACCCGCACCGGTGAACCGCAAACAATTCGAGGCCGCGTTCCTGCGCGACCTGGAACGGCTCGGGGTAACTGTGGAGGAGTCCGGGCCCTCGACGACGCTGGACGCCGACGCCGGTGTTGGTGACACCGCCACTCCGGTGGCTCGCGATGCCGGTGACGGCCCGGCCGGCGACGTCGCATCGTCGACCCGCGAGATCAACGCACCCTTGGCGCGTGACGACGGGACGAAGTCCGGCGATGACCTCTCCCGGCCGCCGGCACAGGCGGCCGATGTGGGGACGGCCGATGCTGCGCCGGAGCCGGCCGCGCCTACCGAGCACGCCGCCGACTCTCGAAACCTCGTGCCGGACAACAGCTCCGGTCTCACTCCGGAATCCGTGGTCGCTGCCCAACCGTCAGCGGTAACCGGAACCGCAGTCACTCCGTCAACACCCCCCACGGCGCCGACCGGTCCGGCGGCTCCCGCGTCGGCCGTGCCCCCTGCTGCGGCTACGTCGGTCGCACCGGCATCGGCTTCACACCCGTCGTCCGCAGCCGCGGCGGCGTCGCCCCTGCCTACTCCAGCGTCTCCGGCGCCGACGGCAATCCCGTCCGCACACCTCCTCCCCGGCTCGGCCGGCTCCCCCGACGACCTCCCG
This sequence comes from Nocardia cyriacigeorgica GUH-2, assembly GCF_000284035.1. Lineage (NCBI taxonomy): Bacteria > Bacillati > Actinomycetota > Actinomycetes > Mycobacteriales > Nocardiaceae > Nocardia > Nocardia cyriacigeorgica. Next base: position 5,183,296 of record NC_016887.1, read on the forward strand.
GCCGAGCCCGACGAATTCACCCCTACGCTTCCGAGCACCGTCGAATTCCCCACCGGCACAGACCTCACCACGCCGCGCCTGCCCGGCTATCCCCTCGGCGATCCGCCCGACGAGTTCACGCTGCCCCCGCCGGCCATCTACACCAATCCGGCGATCCCCCTTCCCCCAGAGGAGGACACGGCCAACAGGACGCCCATCGTCCCTAGGGTCCCGTCGAGCGGCTTCCTCGATTCCTGGTCCAACCGGCCCCGTTTCGCCCCCGACGACGACCACGACGAACACGATCCGACCAGTCCACTCATGCCCGAGGCGCCGGTCGGCCCGGAGATCACGCCGCTGCCGCGTTCGTCGGCCGGGCAGTCGACCTCACTCGATGCCAGTCCGGCGTCCGTTCCGCTGTCCGCGGACCTGGGCCGGAAGTACCCCACCGACGCGGACGAGTCGGCCCCCGGCGCACCGACGCGTCCCGGTGGCCGCCCGGGTCTCAACCCGGACAGTCTCGAATACCTGGACGACGGCGGCGTCCCGACCACGCAGGGCGGGCTCCCCGGTGCGGCCCTCGCCCCGCCTCCACCGCCGCGCATCGAAACCCGTAGGCCCGTCCTCTCGACCCCGGGCACGCGGCACAATATCCGCGGCACCAACCCGTTTCCGTTCACGACACCGTGGGAAGAACCGTGGTGGGACGAGGTCGACCGCGTCGAGCACGTGAAAGATCTGGCGGCGGCCATCGCCGCGCACGATGCGGAATTGGATGCGATCGCGGACAACCCCGATGAACCGACCGTCGACAACACCCTGGACCGCTTCGCCGAGTCCGGTCAGGAGTATCGGCGGCTCGCTGAGCAGCAAATCCTGAAGCGCCCCAGAGGAACCCGGAATCCCGCCGCCGAAGAGTTGGACGACTTCATCACCGGGATGAAATCACGGCACGACCACGAAGTCCTGACGAACAAGAAATTGTTCGAACGTGTCGAAAAGCTCTACTTCCAGCGCGACGACCTGGACATTCCGTCCCACACAAAGGATTATCTCCAGCGTCTCTACCAGGATTTCCGCCACGCCGGCGCCCGCCTGCCGTTCGATCAACGCTCCGAGCTGGCCGCTGTCGACGCGAAGCTCGCCGTCCTCGTCGACGAATACCAGAACAATATCGTGCAGGCCATCGCCGATGCGGCTCGCACTGGATTGGCGGGCCTGGATCCGCGGCAAGCGACTCGCGCCACCGACCTGGCGTCCGAGCTCATCGACTACATCATGCAGCTGCCGACCCGGCCGAGCGCCGGTCAGCAACCCGCCTGGTCCTTCGCCCTGGACGACGCGTCGAGACAACTGCTGGACCAGGTCGTAACGCGTCTCGCTGCAGGCGGCGAGTACAGCAATACGGCCATCGTCCCCGAACTGCTCGAGCTGCTGAAGACCCGAGCCGCCCTCGCAGGCGAAACCCACGACCCTCACCACACACCCGCCTACGCCCCCCTCACTCCCGAACACCGCTTCGCCCTCCTGACCCTCCTACTCCTGCCCACCGACCACAAATCGCGCCAGGCGCCCGCCCTGCCGCCCGGCGAAACACCCACCGAATCCACCCCACCATCGCGCAGCCGACCCGTCTACCCCGCAACCGCACACGGCCTGGACACCACTCGCACACCCGACAGCGACCTGGGCGCCCGCCCCCACACCCCCTTCACGAAGGGCGTTCCCGTGGATGGCCCCATGGCCTTCCACACCCCACCCGGTGGGGAGCCCGGTGCCGGTAAGGACCGGGCGGACAGCTCTCAATCCTCCGACGCAACACCGGTCGGCTCGCACGGCTTCACCTCGGCAAGTCATTCGCCTGCCCCGCCCGATGATCCGTGGGCCGCAGTCGACGTCACGTCCCAGTCGCCGGTTGCCGAACTCGGCGAGCCGTCTCAGCAGACCCCGCAGGACGCGAACACCCAGTCGCCGACAGATCCCGGCGAAGCCGCGACCGGGCTGCCTGCGGGCACCGACCCCATGCCCGCCGCCGTGGATCGCAACAGCGCCGATATGGCCTATCTCTTCGAAATCTGGTCCGAGAGCGCCGAAACCCGTCCGGTTCGATGGCGTGGTTCCGAGCAACCCCTCGTCTTCCGCGGTGATCACCGCCCGCCGGATGTGGCTGAGGGACAACCACATCCCGAATCCGGCCTGCTGTTCCGAGACGGTTTCCAGCCGAACGCCGACAGCGGCGGACTCGTCTACGCCAGCGAAGACCTCGAGGTTGCCAAAGGTTTCGGCGGTGGCCGCGTGTACGTCATCGACGCCCCCGGCGGCTACCGGCTGGCCGGCACCGAACGCCAGGAGGTCATCTTCCCCGGCGGCATCCGGCCGGAGTTCATCAAGGGCTACTACCTGTTCGACCCGGAATCACCGGATGAGGCCGACTTCATCGAGAACCCTGGTTTCGGGCGAGCACCCGGCGGGCCCGGCACCGCCCCGTCCGCTCCCGACGCCGGCCCGGCTCCTGCCGGTCCCGGCAGTGATCCTTCCGGGTCCCCGGTGGCGCTCGAGGTCACCGTGACGCCCGGCGACTCTCCTTCCACCGATGTCGCCCGAGCCCGTGAATCGGTACGTGGCTTGCTCGCGGACTCGCCCCTGGCAGACCAGACGCCCGCGGCCGAGCGGATGGTGGAGGCGCTGCTGACCCTCGCCGAGGGTCCGGCCGTGGTGCGCGCGAGCTGGGGCGGGCAGGGCGATGCGCAGTGGGTGATCGTCGAAATGACCGATCACAGCCGGTCGGCTCCGACCCGAGACGCCGACGGCCCGGTACTCGAACTCCTGGATGAGCAGGCACGGACCTGGGGCATGACCCTCTACCGGTCCGGCGAGCGCACTGTGCGGTTCACGCTTGCCACACCGGCCGTAGCGGATGGTCCCCTCCATGATCTGGGCGAGTTGGTCCTCGATCTCGCTTTTACGCCCGAGGAGGTGGCGCCCGGGACCAGTAAGGTCCGCCGAAGCTTCATTCGCCTGCTCGAAGACAAGCAGTGGCCCGATCAGGAAATCGACAAGGTCGAGTTGACGGTGTCGGAATTCTTCGGCAACGTCGCCCGCTACGCCTCCGGCGGTGGCGCCGAGGTTCGTGCGTGGTTGCGGGGCGCGGGCAACAACGAGTTGACCGTCCACATCTCGGATACCTCCAGGCGGGTGCCCGACTGGGCCATCCCCGAAGTCGACGAGCCAGACCAGGTCGTCGATGAGCCCCCGCTCGACCAGGTCGACGAAGCCGAGGTCGATCGACTGCTCGCCGGAATCGACCTGGACGCGTTGATCGCCCGCGACGAGAACCCCTACGACCTGACCACCGCCCAGGTCGCCGGTACCCATGGCCTCGGCGGCGGCATCTCGATGCAGGGCGCCATCTCGATCGGCTACGAACTCGCCCCCTTCGGCGAGCCGGGCAAGTCGATCGTCCTGACATTCCGGATGATCCCACCGGATCAGACACACACCCCGGCCGACGACCGATCCCCCACCACCCCCGCCGCCACCCAACCGGCCGCCCCGACCTCGCCGGCGGACGCCCTCGACATTCCTCAGCGCCGCACCGACTCCGGTCCGAAACATCCCGGTGTCATGGATCCGCCCTCCTCATCCCCCGGCCAGGTCACCGCCTACAACCCGCACAGCGCCGGCAGCGATCACGCCCACAATCCGGAGCCGGCACCGTCCGAGCCGAATCCCGACGATCCCGCGGTCGCCGCGATGCGGCAACTCCTCGGCCCCCTCGCCACGCGATTCGCGTTCGCCCCCGGCGCACGCAGCTTCGACTTCCTCGACTACGGCATGCTGCGCGCCGAGGTCGAAGCGTTCGCCGAGCAGTTCGCCGCACTGCGCCCCACCTTCGACAGCATCGGCGGCGGCGACTGGCACCAACAGGTCCTGGATTTCCTATGGGCGAAGGCCGACGAAGCGCCGATCACCCGCTACGTCAACAGATATGGCGCGAGCGGCCCCGCCGACCTCACCCGGCTTCTCGAAGGAATCTCCGGCGAGGTCGACAGCACGGGCACGCTCGTCCTGCGGGTGCTGAGCTCCGACCGCACACCGAGCGGCGCCGAGATGTTCGACGACCTGTGGCGCGCCATCGGCCAGGATGTGCGCAGCATCCGCGCCGTGTGGAAGAACGACGGTGGCCAGGATTCCAACCTCGTCTCATTCAACGCGGGCATCGCCGCCGGCCTCACCCCAGAGGATGCCGCACGAACCGCCACGTGGACCGGGAAGATGGCGACGCGCCGCGGATTCACCGAGGTCGAGGTGCTGTCGCTGGCGGGCCCACACGCGAACCACACCCACGCGGTCATCTCGTTCACGCAACCGCAGACCTCCACGCCCGGTGTCGTCGACCCGTCGTCCGTGCCGCAGGCGCCTTCGGACGTCCTCGACATTCCTCAGCGCCGCACCGACTCCGGTCCGAAACATCCCGGTGTCATGGAACCGCCCTCCTCATCCCCCGACCAGGTCACCGCCTACAACCCGCACAGCGACGGCAGCGATCACGCCCACAGCAAGCCCGTCCATCCGCTGGTTGCGGAACTGCGGGAAGTCGTGGACGAGCAGCGAATCCGCGATGCACGCGACGGAATCTCGCTCGAGTTCGCGCGGAACGCCGCGGTCCCGAACGGCGCCGACGCGAACCATCAGCGGCTCATCGAAATTCGCGGGCTGCTCGACGAGCTCCTCGTCCACATCGAGCACCCGGCCGGCGTCGACCCGGACCGGTTCCGGCTCTTGACGCATCTGTATCACGCGGTCGAGGCACGCAATGCCGCGTCGGGTCCGGACCGGCAGGTTGTCGACGACCGGATCGCCCAGCTGTACGAGAACCTGCACCCCGCGAATCGGCAACCGGGCGGCGCCGCCGCAACGGTGCCGGCCGGGCGAGCCCTTGTCGACGGGGGCCACCGGCATTTCCGCACGCCGGTCGATTCTGCGGAACCGTCCGCTGTAGATCACGCTGGCGAGCCGCCGACCGTACTGTCCCGAGCACTGCCACATGCTCTCCATGCGACCCATGAAGAGCTGCTGGATTGGGCTGGATATCTTTCCAGCGCGGACCGGCAACAGCTCATCGGCGACCTGACATCCGAGATCGCCGCGCAGGTCGAGGCCTTCCAGCGCGGCGAGCAGCCGCCGGTCCTTCCAACGGTCGGCACAGCGCGATTGTTGAATGCACTGCTGTGGGAACAGACTCACCATTTCAAGGCGACGACATTTTCCGGGGAAATCACCGATTATCCGACGCTCTTCCGAGTCGCCCAGGATCTCGCCAACCGCATTCCGGAAGCCGAATCCTTGCATGCTGCGGCTAATACACTGTTCAACCTCGCAGGTGCGTTCCCCATCGGCACATCGCTTGCACCCGGACTGTTTCCGACACCGTTCAGCGAGTTGAACTTCCTCGATTCCATCCCGATGCACCTCGCGCGCACGGTGCAGCGCATGGTGAAGGCCGCGCACAACACCTCCCGGCTCAGCAAGTCTGCGCACCCACCGAATACGGCCCCGACTCCGGCACACAGTATGTCGCTCGTCGATGCCCTCGACCAGATTCACCACCTGGACAGGCATTTCGAGATGCGTGCCGCCGGTGGCCACGACTGGTCGATCTACCTCGACCGGTATCTCGTCACCAAGTCGGCGCTCGGTTTCGACGCGGAGGTCGGCCGAGCCATCAGGGCATTCGGCTCCGTACCTGTGCGTGGCGGGGATGAGGTTGTGAGTTCCGCACTTCCGGACGTCCTCACTATCGCGAACTATTACCTGACCCGGACTCTGCAACACGACGTCGCGTTCGACCTTTCGCAACGTGTGGACGAAGCGTTCACTGCCGCCGCGGCCCGAGCCCCGCACTCGACCTCGTTGAACGATGCCGCGCAGATGGTCCACATGCTGCACCGATCGATCGCCGGGCGAAGCAACGAGGCGGAGAAATTCACCTATCCGCTGGCCATGCGGAATTTCGTCTTCACCCATCTCGTGCAGAACGAACGGTTCCCCGAACTGCTCGAGCAGATTGCCGCCGACCGGCAACGCACGCAGTCGATCGGCGGCACCGAGCCGGACCGTGCTCCGGCCGGCGCGGGCTCCCCCGAAACTCCGCCCGCCCCTGCCAACCACTCCGAAAAGGCGGAGGGCCCGATGGCCGCCGTCAGCGATATCGGTGCGGGACCCGAGGTGGAGGGCGGTCGCTCCACCAACGAAGACGCATTCGAGTTCCGCACCGTGCACCTGGACGGCCACGAACCGGTGCACCTCGCCGCTGTCGCCGACGGGGTCGGCGGTTCCGCATTGGGCGGGGAGGCGGCGCTGGCGGCGGTGCGGGCCGCCATCGCGAGCATGTCGAAGGCCTCCGCCGAGCTGACTTCGACCGGAGAATTCGATCCGGTTCGCGTGGTGCGCCGGGGAATGTCGGCGGCTCGCAGCGCGGTGGCCGATCTGGCCGAAACTCCAGGCCAGGCCAACTCGCCGGACTCCACCATCGTGCTGACCGTGCTACAAGGCGGTGAGCTCGCCTTCGACTGGGCCGGGGACACCCGTCTGTACTGGCTGCCGATGGACGGCGGAACGCCGGCGAAGCTCACCACCGACGACACGATCGTACCGAAACTGATCGCCGACGGCCTGCCCGAGGGCGAAGCGATCGAGCATTCGTTCGCCGGACAAACCTCGCGGTCGCTGGGCCGCAAACTGCCCGAGGACGCGACCTCCCACGCAACGAAGATCACCCTGCACGGCCGGGGCTACCTGTTCCTCGCCACCGACGGCGCCTGGCACGGCGCCTACCAGCCCGTAGCGCTGGCCGCCATCACCAAGCAGGCGCACGACCGGTCCCCTGGCAACCACCTCGGCGTCGCCACGGCGGTCAACGAACACGCCCACACCACCGGCACCACCGACAACATCACCGACCTGGTCATCTGGGTGGACGCCGCCGAGCCCACACCGCCCGCCGATCCTCGGCAGGTTCTCATGCGCACCGACGCGGCCACGCCATCCCTTGGCCCGGCGCGGGCAGTCGGACCTGACGAACAGGCACCCGGCCCCTCCGTACCGGCCGATCCACCGGCGCCACCCCCACCTCCGCATGAGCAACTGACCCCCTACGAGATCGCCGACGCGTTCGAGCGGAAACATCGCGGCACCTCGATGAACCTGGTCGGCGCACTGAGTTCGGAACAGGCGCGCGCCTTCGCCAACACTTTCCATCTGCTGCTCACCCAGTTCCCGATCCCACTCGACGTGATCGGTGTGTCGATCGTCGACGGGAAGGTCTGGAGCGCTATCGCGAAACCGGCCGTTTCGGGTGATGAGGTCTCGGCCGGGACCGTGCGATTCAGCATCGGGAGCGAGCGTCTGAAAGAACTATCCACGTCGGACATCGTTTCCCACTCCATCTGGATTTTCGCCCACGCACTGATTCACCAGGGCAGGTGGCGGGCGGAAAGCTATGCGCTCGATGAACTACGGATCGAATACGTCAAGGGTGGCGGCACAGTCGACGACGGCGAATTCGCTGTCTGGTTGCGCGAGCAGTTCGATGAGGAAACGTTCCGGGACGACGGCGGGTTCCTCCAGCGACTGGCACTGACCCGCTCCTTCCAGAAGGTCTTCACCAAAGACTCCGATGCTACCGATGGACATCGGATTCTCTACCGCACGTTGGTCGACCTGGCCACGGGTGACTACCAACGCGGCCCATCCGCTTTCATCCGGGCAGTGGCAGCACCGATGATCCGGCCGCTCCGCAACGATGCGCTGGCCGCGATCGAAGCACTGCACGCGGTCGACAGAACGTCCGGGCTGGATCACGATGACATCGACCCGCAGGTGTTGCAGACGATGGTGCGCCAACTCGCTCCGTACTTCGTCATATTCGACAGGCTTCACCTGGCCGGACTCGCCGTGGTCCCCATGGCAGACGAATCGATCATGGCAAGCGTGTCCCGCCGGGGCGAGGAGATAACTCTCGCAATTTCCGAACGCTTCGCGATCAATGCCGAGCTCCATCGGCAAACGAACGCAGACGGCGTAGCAAGTGGCCGTTTCTCGAGTCCTGGGATCGATGCCACCGCCGAAACGATCAACCATGAAATGGCCCATGTGCTCCAGTTCTTCGCGGCGAATGTGCTCGAGTCGCGGGAGATTCTCGATCCGTTCGCCAATGATTGGGAAGCAGTCGTACCCGAACTCGTCAAACATTACGTCGGCACGAACCTGCCAGAGGATCTCGGCGAATTCCTCACCTTCCTGCAGCGAGAACTCAGCGGCTACAGCATCGATGAGGACGGTAGACCGATACCCTCCGAGGCCTTCGCCGAGGCGCACTCCTCGTCGCGCTGGGGCATGGCGAACGAGACAGAACGCATTCTGGCCACGTATCTGGCGCGGCGCGCCATCGAGGCAAACAACCGGCTCAGAGCCACGGTCGCTCAGCGGACAGAGCAGCCCGCCCCGGCCGATCCGAACACCGCCGGGCACGACCGCCGCACCGGCACAGCCCCGCACAAAGAATCACCACATCCGGGAGTCATGCGGCCGCCAGGCGGCTTCGACCCCGGTATGGTCACCGCCTTCAACCCCGACAGCAATGGTCGCGACCATGCGCGCCAACCCGAACCTCGCCCCGCCGAACCGGCCGCTGAACCGGAGCCGAGCACGGTCTCGGATACCGCATCAGAAGCCCGCCCGGACAACCGATCCAAGCCGCAGGCGCAGCTCAATGAGCCGATCACTTCCCTGACGAAGCTGATTCGCGCCGACCGAAATGTCGCTATTCGCCTCGGCTCGGAGTTTCTCAATACGACCGGTGCCGCGGTGGCGGGAACGACGCTGGGCCTGTGGTTGATGGAGGAGGCGGGACCCGGCGTTGCCGGTGCCGTCAGTGCGATCACCGGTGTCCCGAGGTTCTTGCTGTCACCGATCGCGGGGCATCTGGCCGATATCGACCCGAAGAAGGTCATGTGGGGCAGTGCCCTCGCCGGAGGCGGCACAGCAGCTGCGGCGACGATTGTCCTTGCCAGTGGCACGCCATATGCCGTACCCATCCTCATCGGAACGACATTCATCGAAGTGGCCGCCTCCAACCTCTACGCGAGCAGCTCGGCAAAGGTTCTCAAGATCATGGCCGGTGACGCGCAAACCGGACTCACTCGCTTCTATAGCGTCAGCGGGCAGGCGCCTGCGATTTTCTCTCGATTGGTCGCGCCCGCGGCCGTGGCGACCGGCCCATGGTTGGGGCCACTGTTCGGTTTGGGGACGAACATTGTCAATCTGGCGACAATGTCGGGAATTCCGGACATCCCCAGCCGAAAGGACGAGGAGCACGCCGGAGAAGGCCAGGGCATCGCCGGCCAGAAGGCTTCCTTCATGACTGACCTGCGTGAGTCCATGGTCGACGCCTTTCACACGATTTACGACCACTCGCTGATGCGAAGTATCAATAACGCACACGGGCTCTATTGGCTGTTGCTCGGCACACAGGGCCTCCAATTCACCTCGATGCTGACCAACTCCGGCATGTCACCAGAGCAGCAGGGACTAGTCGGCACGCTTGTCCCTGTCGGATCAGTTGTCGGATCGTTCGTACCGGCGCGGTGGCTCGATAAGGTCCGAATCAAGTCGCTGATCGCCGCCAGAACAACTGCCATGGCAGGATCAGCCATTGCGGTCGCGAGTACCTCCGACCCTTGGATCGTCTCAACGGCTTTCAGCGTCGGCTGGGCAACCGCCGGAGCCGCCGGGTTGCGCGTCAACACATACACACGACAGAAAACACCGGACCGAGTTTTCGGAACGGCACAAGCCGTCCGCACCATGACGATGAGTGCATCGGTGGGCCTCGGCAGCCTGGCCGCGGGCGGAGCCCTCGAGCTGTTGGGACAAGGACCGGCGGCGACGGTTATCGCCGCGGGAACGGGGGCGGTCGCGACCTGGTCGATCCTGAAACGACGGTTCGGCACCGACAAGGCCCGGAAACTGCTCGACTGCATGAACCAAACCGTCGAATTCGCGCACGCAGTCGGCCTCGCCACCGGTACCGAACTCAAACGAGGACACAATAAGCCCCGACACCTCGCCGACGCCTTCGGCACCCAACTTGTCGAGAAACCGCTCGGCCCCGACCCCAAAAACCCCCTCGCTCCCCACCTCGACCGCATCGCCGACCCCACCAACAACATCGACTCCGGAGTACTCCTGCTCGGCTACGGCCCCAGCAAGAACATGCACGCCCTGTTCGTCACCCACGTCGGCAACGGCACCCTCGTCATCGCCGACACCAACATCACAGACCCGGAAAAGACGGACCCCGACGACCCCGACCGCATCCCCCGCGTCCGTATCCGCACCGCGGGCGAAACCCGCTCCGACGACGACACCCACCAGGAATACGATCTTCCCTTCCCCGACGCCATCGAAGAGCTCTTCGTCGGCGAACTCATCACCGACGACAACCTCGACCTCACCAACGCCCACCCCGACCAACCCGGCCGGCCCGCACCACGCAAGAACGCCGAAGTCACCGGCCGGCCCGAACACACCGACGGCGGACGGGGACGGTCTACGGCCGGCAAGGAAGTCGTGCGGGAAGCGCTACCTCCGGCGATACGGCTCGGCACTACTCACTGGCCCTCCTTCGATCCGATCAAGGCGGCATTGACCACCGCGTACACGCGGACTCACAACGTAGGCGCGGCCCACCCAACAGCTCAGGCACTGGCGCGGATGAGTTCGACCGACTTCCGTGCTGCTTACGAGCAGTTGGATAAGAAAGCCCGTGGACATCTTGACGAAGCCGTCAGCAACGTCCGTAAGAAGCTGTCGCTCACCATATTCCACGAGAAGGCCATCGACGCCCTCGTGGACGAACTTCAGCCGCAGCCGCTCGACCGCAGCGGCACCCTGACCGACTTACAGTTCACCGAACTCCGGCTGGCGGCAGAGGACGTGCCCAGTCGGCAGATCGCCGACGAACTCGGGATCAGCGAAAGGACGGTGCGCGCTCACTTGGCGCGCATCCAGTATGTACTCGCTGCCGAGGACACAGCGTCGGCCGTGGTGGCCGCGGTCCGCCGGGGAATCCTGTCCCTCGACGATCTCCACCGCAGCCCTGCCTCGGCCGAGCAGACGCTCACCGCGCGTGAGCACGATGTGCTCGTGGCGATCGCCCAGGGCAAGACCAGCGCGGAAGCAGCCACCGCCCTCGGTATGGCCGAAGACACCGTCAATGCCCATCTCGAACGCATCGGCGAAAAACTGGGATCGGCAACCCGGCCGGGATCGGTTGCCGTCGCGATCCGCACGGGTCGACTAGCCCCCGCCGATCTTGCGATGGTGGACTCGTCCGAACCGACGGCTCCGCTGACCGCGCGGGAAGTCGATGTTCTCATCTGGACAGCCGAAGGCATGTCCAACAAGGAAATCGCGGCGGAACTTGGTCTCTCGACACGGTCGGTCGACTCGTACGCGTCGCGCACCAACCGCAAGCTGAACGTCGGAACCCGTGCCGGAGCGGTGGCGGTCGGTCTTGCGACCGGGTTGATCCCGGAGCGGCTGCCCCAGCCCCTGCATGGGCCCGCTCGCGCCGTGGAGCGGCCCGCACTGACCGATCGCGAACGTGAGGTGACCGAGCTCATCGCAGCGGGCCGATCGAACCGCGATATCAGCAGTGATCTCGGCGTCACACCGAACACCGTCAAGACCTACGTCGCCGGCATCAATCAGAAACTAGGTACCCACCACCGATCTGGGCTGGTCGTGGCCGCTATGCAGGCCGGATATATTCCGGCGACTCTCGACCCCGATCCCATGGCTGAGACGGTGGTTGAAGGTAGCGCCGCTGATCGAACCGCCGACGCCGCCCACCGCGACGTCGATGGCCGGCGGTCGGACAACCGCCGGCTCGACGACCAGCCACCACCGTCGGGCGCCCCGTCACGGGTCGAGAAGTTCCGGGCTGCGCTGCTCAGCACTCTGAACGCGGCGAGCACACCCGATCCGGAACACGCGCTGGCCGTCGCGACCGCTGACCAGGTGGTGGCTGCGCTCGGTGCGCTAACTCCACGGGAACGCCGAGCGCTGGGCATTCTGCGCTCAGGACAGTTCATCCCGCCCGCCGGGCGCGACACGATTCGCGACGAAGGAATTCGGGCCGCCGATCGGCTCGCCGGTGTGCTGGCCGAGCGGCAGAACGAGCCGCGGCGCGCGGCCGTGATGGCGGCGAGCGTGCGGCAACTGCACGATGCCCTCGCCCGGCTCGGCACCCAGCAGCAACAGGTCGTCGTCGGTCTTCTCGAACGCGGGATTGCGCCCGCGGTGATGGCGCAGCGGCTCGGGCTGAGCAAAACGACAATCGAGTTCATGGTCCACGGCGCGGTGCGCCGCATGGCCGGCTACCTCGCGGAGACGGTGATCGCTCCCGGCCAGCCGGCCCCCGGGCAAGCACCACACGAGCCCGCGCCCAGCACGGCCCCGCCGGACCGGAAGCGGGAAACCGCATTCCAGCGTGGGCAGCGGCTGGCCAGGGAAGAACATCAGGCCGCAGACCCACAGGTCGAGCCCGACCCCGACCAGCTGGGTAGAGTCCTGCACCGATTGAACGAGCTGTTCCCGGCTGGGCGGCCCGCTGCGCCGGCAAATGTGGGCGACAAGACAAGCACACCCCGCGATCCGAAGCGCGCTCGTCACCCATGGAACACACCGAACCACCCGGGCGTCATGAAACCGCCTGGCGGCTTCGACCCCGGTCAGGTCACCGCCTTCAATCCCGCGAGCGACGGAACCGACCACGCGCACGCACAACCCCGCCCCGCGGCTCAGAACATGCCGGCAACCGATGCCCGGCCGTCCACGAACGCGGTACCCACAACCGATGCCCCCGACGGCCAGCTCTGGGGCGGCCCGCTGCTCGACTATCATCCGCCGCAGGCGGATCCACAGCCCGGTCCGAAGAACTCGGTCACCGTTCGCGGTACGGGGCACCACTACGATCTGATCCATTTCCGGCGCCTCGCCGAAGCGGAGCTCGTTCGCCTGCGAAACAAGCGCGACCTCGCCGTCACGTTGCTGCGATTGGATCCCACAGCCAACGACGGCACACTGCTGCACGAAGTTTCCTCGACACATCCGTTCGACGTCACGTTCGCGTTCCGCAACAGTTCCGCCGGAAAGGAACTGGTCCGCGATATCGAGCGGCACCGGATCGCCGAGGATCTGGTGCGCCGGCTCGACGGGGCCGCCACCGATCTGCTGCACGCCGAGGTATTCGCCGGCTATTACGGCGGCGACACCGAGGCACAAGCAGCCAGGGTCGGTGACATCGTGGCGAAGATCAGCGAGGGGACGCTCGGCGATTTCGCTGCGGTCCTCCCCTATAACGGCAGAGCATCCGTGGCCCGCATCGTCAACGATCTATACCGGGCGGATGTGATACCGGTGCCGGTGGCCGACGGTTCGACGGCCTTCACCTGGCTCGATGTGGAAAAACTGTCCGGTGGGAAGTTCAGCGAACCGGTTCCGGTGCACCGCATCGAGGCGATACTCGCCCAACTCGGCGACGACACCACGGTCATCGTCGACAGCGACGACCCGTGGCCGTACATCCTGCAACGCTATGACGGTCGCGTGGTCCGGATCGGCCCGGACGGCAATGTCGAGCGGTTCCAGGCCGACGACGACGACCCGCCGGCGCGAGCACTGTTCCTCGACGACAGTGGCGCCCCGGTGTCGAGCGACCTGCTGGATTGGCTCAACACCGCCTACGACCTGGAGCATCCGTTCCAGCTCGCCGCCGACCCGGGCACAGCGCAAGCGTGGAGCCCGCTGGCCGCTTTCCGCGTGGTGTACAGCCGAATTCGCAGCGATTACGACCAGCACGCGGCTCGCATCCGAGAGCACCACCCCGGCTTGGACGAGCGGCTGATTCCCGGATACGTCGCCATCCGCACCTACACCACGAACCACTATTTCGATGAGCTGAATGCGGCACTGCGCTCGGGCGATCCCGCACGCGCAGCCGAATTCCACCATCTGACCGGAGCAATCGCCGCCGCGCTCGAGACGTTGCCCCCGTACCTCGGTGTGGTGGAACGCGAGATCACCGTATCGATGGGTGAGCGCATGCGGCTGCTGGCGAAATACCGGAAAGACGCCATCGTCGAGGAGCCGGCGTTCGTCAGCACCAGCATTACCAACAGCTACTACCCCGGCAATGTGCGGTTCACGATCCACTCCTCCACCGGGAGGGATATCTCGACCATCTCCGAAAGCTACAAGCCGGGCCATCCCGACCTCAACGAGAACGAGGTTCTTTTCGCCCCGGGCAAACACTTCCAGGTGCTGGACCGTTCGTGGCGAAACGGGAAATTACACATCGAACTGCTGGAAGTAGCTCCGCCGCACGAACTTCCGCACGATCGTCCGCAATTGACTCGCCAGGGTTCGGGTAGCGATCTCATACCCGCCGGTGTGCGCGACAGCGTTCTCCCCGAGGCTCCGCCCGCCGCGACCACCACGACCTTCGACCGCCAGCAACCCTGGCTGGGCTTCCATCACCCGCAAGACAACCCGCACAAGGGATGGACCGCCCCGGCAACCGCCGACTCCGGCCCACCACTGGCCCCGGGCGAACCGGCGCACCCGGCCGCGGCGGAGAACGCGGCGCCAGAGATACCCGCCCAGCAGTCCGTTGCCGAGCCTCCAGCCGAGCAGCGGACACTGGGCAAGGCCACGATCAGCGTCATCGACATCGGGCGCGATGCCGACGCCGGCGACGCAGGCGAGCAAGCATTCGCGCTGGTCGAAGCCATGTTCAGAGACTCGAATCTCTGGTTCGACGACCGCAGTGAGACCCTACTGCTGCTGGCCGGCGAGCTGGCGAGCAATATCGCCGCCCACCCGCACGCCGAGGGCGTCGTGGTGGCGACCTTGTTGTGGACGGCCGACGAGGTCGAGGCGGTCCGGCTCGAGGCCCGGGTGCGCGGTGCCGGCGGCACCCAGTTGCCCCTCGCCTCGACATATGCCGACGACTACGGCGTCGCGTACGAACCGGACGGATACACCGCATGGGTCGTGTACGGCAACGGCTCCGACCGCTCCGGCGAGCTCATCGCCGCCCTGTCCGATCGGTCCGATCGGTCCGCCCCACCGGAGCAGCCGAGCATGGAGCCGGCCATCGTCCCGCTCGCCGAGGCGCATCCCGAGATCACGAATACCGTGCACACCGCCGCAGCTCGGCTGTCGGCGGCCCTGGGCACACTGCCCGACGGCTTCACCCTGTCGATGATCGACTCCAGCCCCACTCACCTCATAGTCCGAGCGGCGGTGCCAGGGGAAGAGCCGGCGTCGGTTCCGCAGGATGGCCACGAGTGGGCAGCGGACGAAGCGCCGTCGCAGCCGCCGGTCACATCGGTGCGACTGTCCGCCGACGATCCGCAGTTCCCCACGGCTGTGCGGGAAACGATCGACGGCGCCGCACTGGACTGGCCGGAACCGATCAGGTCGGCGCTGGCTCATGCGACCACCGAGGTCGCGGCACACGCAGGATCGGACATCCTCGTCCGGGTCCGGGCCGAAGCGCGCGACAGCACGACCCTGCGAGTAACCGTCGCTCACAGCACCCGAAGGGGCATGCCGCCCGAACTCCTCCAGCTCCTGGATCGCGAAACCACCGGGTGGACGGCCGAGGTGACACCGGATGCCCGTCTGGTCGCCCTCCACTTCCGGCGCATCGACGATGCCCTGGTCATCGCACCCCGCGACACGGCGGCGGAAACAACAATCACCGACCCGATCCAGTCCGGGGCCATGGACATCGTGCTGCGCGGGCGGCCGGCCACCGAGGCCCGCAGTCTGGTCCGCGACGTGCTGACCGGCAGCGCCGGACATCGCGACGTCGCCGAGGCGATGAATCACGCCGAGCAGTTGGTCCGAGAGGTGACCAACGATTGGCGCGAAGGCACCCGCTTCACCGCGAGCCTCGCCCGTTCCGGATTGCTGACCATGGAAATCGTCCGCGACACTCCCGGCGGCGGCACAGTGCGGCCCCGCCAGGTGATCTTCCGGCCGTCGGACACCGCGGAACCCGATATGAGCATCGCTGGCCGGGAGATCGACGAATCGATGCTGGCCACCGTCGTCGGACAGGCGCACGCTGCCATGGCACGGCACGGCTGGACCGACGCCGATCAGCTCGCGGCCGTACCGACGATGCTGTCACGGCGCCTTTCGGCCTTCGCGGACAGAGCCGGCGGCGGACCGTGGCGACTGACGGTGACGGTGTCGGGGCAGGCGGGCAGCAAGGTCCTGGCCGTGACAGCGAAGCACCCGCGCGAACGCGAGGCGATCCCGGTGCTGGAACTGTTCCAGCGCACGGCGAACTGGGCACCGGATTCGCCTGCGGCGCTGGTTTTCTACCGCAACGGCTGGCTCGCCGACGCTCACTGGTCCGTCGGCAGTGAGCCGATGGCGAACGCCAGCGACCTGTTCGACGGCAGCGATATGCTCGCGCGAGCCGAGCACCGGTTCGCCGCGGACGACGATCCAGTGGAAGTGCTCGCGCGCCCTGCCGCGCTCGTCGACCAGGTCCTCGACGTCATCCCGAGCGAACTCATTCGTGCCGATGCGCGCATGGCGGCGACGTCGCTGGCCCTCGGCCTGACCGAACGCCTGGTCGCCGACCCCGGTGGTGAGGCCCTGCTCACCGGCCTGGTGACGATGGGCCTGCACGGCCTGGAATTCCGGGTGGCCGTGGCCGACCGCCGCCCCGACGGCAGCGGTGACCAGGTGTACGACCGGCTGGCGGCACGTTCGGGAAGCGAATCCTGGGGTGGCGGGACGATCACCTGGGCGAGCTTGGATCTGCGTCCGGAGGTTGCCGGCGATGTCCTCCCGAACGCGGACCCCGGCACCGATCCCGCGTCCACACCGCCCGGAACAGGCACGGCAGACGTCGTCGACGCCATCGCCCGAGTCCTCGGCGAAGACTCGCCGAATCGGCAGACCGATACGCAGACACCGACATCCGCTGCTCGACCCGTCGCCGACGTGCTCGCCGACATCGATGAGATCGCCCCTGACCCCGGGGACCACTCCCCAGCGACGCCATCCCCCTCACGCAGCGTCGCCGACGTCCTCGCAGGCATCGACGAGGTCGCTCCGGCGCCCGAGCCGGGAACCCCGCCCGCTGCCGGCGCGGGCAACCCGCCGCAGGCACGCCAGGCAGCCGCATCGCCTGACCACCGCCGCACAACCGGTTCGCCGACTCCGTGGAGCCGATCGACCGAGGCGATGCCGTCGCCCGGCGAGCCGGATCAGCCTGCGTCGACGTCGCGGGCGGACGCGAAGCCGGCGTGGGGCAAGACCATCGCGAGCGCAGCGGAGTTCGATCGAGCGCGCGCGGAACTTGCCGGCCTCTTGCAGATCGACACCGCCCTACTGCCCGACCACCGGGCGGTTCTGCGTGCCCTGAAACCGATCCGGAATGCGTTGAGCGGATTGGATGAGCAGGGCTGGCACGTGGTCGGGCACGCGCACCAGCCGGATCAGATCGCTACCTGGATCGGCCAGAAGATCACCGCCGAGGCCGCGACGCGTGCCGCGACGGGCCCGCGGGAGCGCGGCCGTTGGATGGAAGCACTGGACACACTGGAAAACTCGCTTCCGGAACTGCTCGGCCTACCGGACGGCGGCGCGTGGAACGGGAGCATCCTGGGTGGTTCCCCGTTGACGGAGTTGCGCCGGCTGCACGACCATGCGCCCGGCGAGTCCGGGCTGGGCCCACTCATCAGCGCCCTCGCGAGATTTCTCGAAATAGACAGCCGCGCCGCGCTCCACGCCGAGCTCTATCCGACTGCCACAGACGTGATCGACGCGTTCGAAACGCGGCACCCGTACACCGACATCCATGGGGTGAACAGGCTCAGAGACAGCACCGCCCACGTACTTGTCCAGACTCTGCATCAAGTGCTGGTGCAGTATCCGATTCGACTGCCGGTGGTCCGGGTGAACGTCGAGCCGCACCAGACCGATCTGTTCGCCTACGTAGTGCCGGAAGTCGACGACGATAACGAGGTTTCGGCACGGTCGCTGGTGCTGGAAATCGGGCGCGACGACGTCGACACGGTATCGGACGAAGACCTCCGCGGCACCGTCCTGCGTGCGTTCGCCGGCGCGATGATCTACGCCGGCCGATGGCGGGCCGAAGCGTACGCGATCAGTAGATTGCGCTGGCACAAGGAAGAAGAACTCGGCATTTCGGAAGCCGACCTCACCTTCTTGGAGTGGTCCTTCAGCCAATTCGACGGAGCCCATTTCCTCGACGACGGCTCGCTGGATATGCGAACCGCGCTCCGCGAATCATTCGAGAAGGTCGAAAGCAACGCTCCTGGTGTCACGTCCGGTGAGCGGGTGCTCCACCGGCTGCTGGTGGATTTCGCCAGAGAATGGGACGGGCGCAACGAGTCAGCCCTGCGGCGGCCGCTGACCGCGTTCGAGGAGCGCCTGCGCGAGGTCAAGGCGCCGCTGATCCGGGAGCTGGAAGCCGAGTTCGGGCTCGAGCTGGTCGGATTCGATACCAGCGATGTCCGGCCGCAGACGGTTCGCGACTTCGCCGACGAGTACCGCCGTCACTACGACGAGTTCGGCGGTACCGACGTCACCAAGATCGTCATCGCGCCGTTCGCCAACGACGAGACATTCGCCATGATCGACTTCACCGATGACGGCATGGTCCTGCTCTGGAATGAGAGATATGCGATCAACCGCGCTCTCTTCCGATACGTCACCGAGGAGAATGTCGACTCCGGGTATCACGCCGGACCGCGTGACGAGCCCATCGGGAATACGATCAGCCACGAGCTCGGTCATGCCATCGCGAACTATCCGCATCGTGATGACGCGGGTGCGGGGTACACCAATTTACTGGAGCGGTACAGTCTGCTGGCGGAGAACGACTTGGCCTGGGTTTTCGTCGAGTTCGCCGAGCATTACCTGCGCGAGAACGCGCCGCAAGAGCTGGCGGATTTCCAGGACCAGATCGCCATGCTCGCGGCGCGCGAAACCGAAGCTCTGCAGAATCATCCCGGCAGTCATCCGAACTGGCATGAATTCCTCCCCGAGTTCGTCGAGGGGTTCTTCGAGCGTCAGCTGCCCGGCCACCTGGACGGGTTCGTGGCCTATCTGACCACCACAATGGCCGGTTTCACCGGGTACAGCTACGTCGAGAATGCGCCTGAACGGTCGATCGACTACATCAATCCCTCGGAGGCCTTCGCCGAAGCGCTGACCGCGCACAGGTGGCACACGGCCACCGAGGGGCAGCGGATCGTCGCCGACTTCCTCGCAAGGCGCGCCAAAGCGGAACGTGCGCGCAGGCAGGACGCGGAAGACGTCGGCGTGCCCCCGCGCGCCAAGCCGCCTGCCATGCCCGGTGAGCCCCGGACATCGCCGCCCTTCGCCAGGACCGGCGGTCAGGGCCGTCCGGATCCACAGCCCAGATCGTTGTGGCTGTTCTCCGGCGACGATGTGTTCGCGACGATCCGATCGGCCCTCGACACAGCTGCGCCCTGCTGGACCGAGGACCGTCGCGACGCAGTGGCAGCCACGATGGCGGTGGTGGCCGCGGATGCGTTGATGGTCTCCACCGAGGCCGGGATCAGGGCATTCGCGCAGCCGCTGCCGGACGAAGGCCTCCACATGGTGGTCGAGCACACCGGCGACAACAAGCTGGCGCCGGAGGTGGCGCGGGCTCTCGACGAACGCGCCGGTGTGTGGCGGGCGGAGATGCCGCGTGGGCGTCGTCGCATCGTCGCGGAGTTCCAGCGCACCGACGAGGTGTATCCGCGAACGCGGGAGCGCGCGGCCTGGGAGGCACGTTTCGCGCCGTATTTCTATACGCCCGATGAAGATATTCACTACCGGCAGTTCGACATCGATCAGAGCGCCGACCCGGTGAGTGCGGCCGGCCGACTCGTGCGGGACTTCATGCAGGAGCACGCCCAGGGCACCGAACGCGAAATCCGGGATCTCGCGGCATTGGCCGAGTCGATCGTGCGGATGACCGTCGATGCCTGGCATTCGGACCGAACGTTCTCGGTGCAGATCTCCCGGTCCGGTGTGCTGTCACTGACGGTCATGTATGACCAGGGCGTCGGTTACGTGCCTGGTACCGAGTACGAAATCGTCTTCCGCCCTGCTACCCGGCCGAGCACCGAGGTGAGCGTCGTTTCCCCGGCTTCGGTCGAACCGGCCGGAGCCCACCGGCAGACCGACGATTCCGCTCCCGTGAAGTCCGGTCTCTACGACGGACCCGATGCCCATGTGCGTGCGGTCCACCGGTTTCCTGCCGGGACGGATGCGGATCAGGCCTACGGGCGCGTGCTCGAACTGATCGACCGGGCGTTCACCGGCATCTCCCCCGAGGCCATGCGTGCCGACGCTCGCCCAGCCGCTGCCCTGCTCGCCGCGGAGCTGGTACACAATCTCGTGGTCACCACGGGTGGCGAGACACTGCTGACCGGCCAGGTCGCGCTCGGCAAGCATGGGCTGGAATTCCATGTGACGGTGGCCGACCGCCGACCCGTCGACGCCGTGACGGACGACGGGTGGCGGGTGGCGGATCTCGTCGCAGCGGATCGTGCAATCCGGGCTGGAGTCGAGCCGCGGGACAGCGGCAAGATCACGTGGGCAGTAATGGATTTGCGGCCAGGAACAGGCGGCCACGACTTCCCCGCCGGCCATGACAGTAGTGCGAACCCATCCACCGGCCACCGCGTGACCACGGATCCGGCGCCCACTACCGCACCGCGGCGGGCCTCATCGACCGCGGAAAACCTCAGCTCGCCGCCGACTCCGTGGAGTCCGCAACAACCCGCCGCGGTGCCGTCGCCCTGGCAGCGAACAGCGAACGAAATGCGAAATGATGCTGCTGCGGCACCCGCATTCGGCGCGAAGGGCGCCATGCCTCCGGACGAAGCCGACATTGGCGCCGCCTTGGGAATCGATGATCGACGCGCCCGCGCATACACGGACCCGACGGTCCACGGATATCGCCGAAACCCTTGGGTGCTGAATCGTTTCGGTCCGGGCGACACCGGCCCGGACGAATCGCGCGCTCCGGCGCCCGAGCCCGGCCACCAAGCCAGAACACCTGTGGCAGAGGAGCAGGGCATTCGACTCGGGAAGATCGAGGTACACCCGCGCGCAGCGGAATTCGATGTGATACCGGTGGACCCGATGATGTATATACCCGGCATCGCGGAGGTACTCGATGTCGAGACGGTGTACTTCGACTGGAAAGGCCGGGTCCGGGACCGGGATTCCGGCCCGTACACCACTGGTCCCGCAGGCGACAATTTCTTCGTCACACCGGAAGAAATCCGCACGTCGCCGGTCCCCTCGACACACGCAATGATCTACAGCTCCTACCGCAAGCCCGGCCACTTTCCCATCGTGCTCGGCCACTGGTCTATGTCGGGCGGCAGGGAGGTGTCGGTGACCTTTGGCAGCAGCCTGTTACATACCGAGTCAGCGTTGGTGAAGAACAGCGCCTACGGCCGTTACCTGATGGCCCAGCACGGCGATTCATCCATCATTCGAATCTCCGACGAGTCCGAAGGCGCCCTGTGGCGCAAGCACAAACCCGCAGGCCTGCCGACCGTCATCGAGCTGATCGAGGCCGCGGGCTCTTCCAGCGGCGCGGGCGGGTTCAGCGCTGAAGAGATGTTCCTCGGCGGTGTCGAGGATTTCTGGGTCGACATCGTCGATATCGTTGCGGCACCGAACCGGCTATCGATCACCTTCTCGGTGAACATGGTGCTCGGCGAATCCGAGAACGTCACACTGGTTCTCACTCACGGCGACGATGCCGACACCGCCGCCTACACCCGCGATATCCGGCCGGGCGATAAACCACGGCCCGTCGACCTCGCCGTAGAAAAGTTCCACGTCATCGCGGTCGCGCCCTGGCTGGCTTCGTCGCAGGCGCATTATTCGGACGGGGCAGACGACCGGCTCGCGACAACCGATGCCCTGCCTCCAGCGTCCACCCAGAGCCCGCAAACCGCAGCCGAATCAATCGATGACGCGTCGGCGAACGAGGCCACGCCGGCCCCACAACCGCTCACTGCCGAGTCGAACCCGGTGTTCGCCTCCGTCGTGGATCCCCACGCCGACCCCGCTTTCGACAGCATGAAGGCCGAGCACTTCCCACCGGTGTTCGAATACGCGATACAGGAGCAGTGGAACGCACTCGAAACGATTATCGCGAACCACGAACTGTGGACAGCCGGGAATACCTTGCACTCGTTCGCTGAATCGGGGCGTGCGCTCGGTGCGGTGAAACAGCTGTTCAGTGAGAAGGCGGCGGTGGATCGGGATGCCGCAACCGCGCAAGTCGAGCCGATAATCGCGGAAATGCAGCAGGCACACCAGAATCGTGTGCTGACCGATCCTGCGTTGGCCGCGATCTTCAAGCATCTGTACGAGCACCGCGGCGAACTCGGGCTGACCGAACGCGAACGCGGGTATGTCGAGTGGAAGTATCAGGACTTCGTGCGCGCCGGCGCATACCTGGCCTCCGAACAGGGTCGGCGCGAGCTGGCCGAGATCAATGCGGCGCTCCCGGAGCTGCGCACCGAATACAAGGCCAACCAGCAGAAGGCGATCGACGCGTTCCAATTCCGCGTCGATACCGTCGAGCTGCTCGACGGACTGAACGACGACCAGATCGCGGCTGCCCGCGAGCGAGCCGGCGAATCCCCGGGTTACGTGCTGCCCAAGCCCTCCGCGCCCAGTGGATTCTGGTATCCCTACCTCTCCCATCTGAAAGATCCCGAGCTGAGCCGCCGGCTGTATGACTCCGTGGCGAATCTCGCCGTCGGCGGCGCGTTCGACAATTCGGCGAATGTGCTGGCGCAAGCGGAAAAGGCGGCGCGGCGCGCGCAACTGACCGGGTACGCCAACCACGCCGACTACGTCACCGCCGGCGGCATCTTCGATTCGGTCGAGGAGATCGAGGCCATTCTGGGCCAGATCGCCTCCGCGGCAGCCGATGCGGCCAGGATCGAGCTGCCACGGCTTGCCCAAGCCATCGGTGCCGACGAAATCCATCCGTGGACCAGATTCCGGGCCATCGAAGCCGCGCTCGGCACGATGGTCGGCATCGATGAGCAGCGGATGCGGGAATTCTTTGTGCTCGATCGGGTGCTCAGCGATGGAGTGTTCCACCTGGCGAATCTGCTTTTCGGGCTGACGTTCACCGAGCTGTCCGGCGACAGCAAGCCATCCGTATGGGACGACGACGTTCGCGTATTCGCTGTCACCGATGCCGACGGACGACGCGTCTCGACGGTGTATTTCGACCCCTACGCCCGGGACGGGAAGAACAGCGGCGAATGGTCCGATCCGATCCGGCTGAATTTCACCGGGCAGAATCCCGTGATCGGTGTACACCTCAACATCACGAAGCCGCCACCCGGCACCCCGACGCTGCTGACGCCACACGAAGTCAGCGCACTGTTCCACGAGTTCGGTCACGAACTACACTTCAGCTTGGGCGAAGGCACGTTCGAGGCGGCCAATAGGCACCTCGTATTCGGGTGGCTCGAGTTCGTGGCCAAGATGTTCCAGCGGTTCTGGCAGCACCCGGACGTACTGTCGCGATTCGCGGTGCATCACGAGACCGGCCGTCCGATGCCGGCGGAGGAGCTGGCCCGGTTCGAGGAGTGGCGGACCGCCTACCGTGGCACAGCCACCATTTTCCGGCTGTCCGGTGCCTACATCGACCTGGCCTGGAGTTCGCTGACGCCGGATCAGATTCCGCAGGGTTCCGATGTCGTCGCACTCGTCAAGGAGTTCGACATCGCGGCCCTCATCAGGGCAGGTATCTATTTCCCCGAGATCGGCAACCTGTACCCGTCGCAGTGGTTTCGCCACCTGTACGGCGAAATGGGCGGATTCGGCGTCTACCTCGGCCAGTACTCGTCGTATCTGCTCAGCGATGTCTTCGCCCCGATCGCCTTCTACCTCCATATCGCCCCGGTCCTCGCCGAGCACGGGCTCGGTCCGGAAGTCGGAAATGTGTTCCGGAAGCTGGTGTTCGGACCGGAGGAGAACAATCTCGCCCAAGCCAAGCGCAGTCTCGTCGGCACCAACTCCGCCGTCGACATGTTCCTCGCCGACCAGCGTCTCCTGTGGACCCGTGCCCTCGCCAAGCTCGGCCAGGGCGCGACCCCTGAATGGCTGACCACCCCCACAGCCCGCCCACCCGACACCGACCTGGCCTCCTGGTGGAACACCCGGCTCAGCGCCGACGAACAGGCAGCGATGATCCAGTCGTTCCCGGACGACGTGCTCGCCATGGACATCGACCACTCCCGGGCCACGGTCGAGGCCGCTACGGCACGGCAGCAAACACTGCGTGAATACGCACATCAAGCACAGCGCACGTCCTCGACGTCCGGCTCCCGAGCAGGTGACCACCCGCCGTCATCTCGCGCGGACTCCACCGAGCTCGCCCACACCGAGCGCGACCTCGACGCCGAGGACATCGATATCCTCGCGCTCCTGGCCGACGGATATTCCTTGGCCGAGATCAGCGCCCAGCACTACCTGTCGCGAAGTACGCTGCGGAACCGCCTCGACGCCATCGCGGCGAAACTCGGGACCGACAGCACGATCGGCTCTGCCGTCCGGGCGTGGCAGCGGGGCTTGCTGCGTCTCGGCGAGCGTGACCTCATGCCCGCGTCGGCCGGGTCCTTCACTCGCGACGAGGTGGAGACGCTGGCCCTGCTGGCTCGCGGCCTGTCGAACGCCCAGGTCGCCGAGCACCAGCACGTCTCCCGCAGCACCGTCCAGGACCGGTTGGCTCGGGTATTCGACAAGCTCGGTGTGCACGGGCGGATTCCGGCGGTTCTGGCGGCATTGGACCGAGGAGTCATCGGCTCGGAATTGGTCGATGCTCAGCCCGTCACGGTCACCCGGCCGCCGTCGTTCGCTCCTGCTGACACGAGATCGACCTCCGATGCCGTTCCTCGAGTGGTGACGACCGCGCGGCCGGAAGTACCCGTTGAGCCGACCGAGCCCCCGCCACGGCGTGGTTCGCTTGTTCCGATCCTCGGCACCGATCTCTCGACCGGGCGTGATATCGAGATCGACCCGAACGATGTGCGCACGCTGACATTGGGCAACGAGCACGGGCACGACGATGTCGTATTCCTGCCGTCGAGCTACGACCGGGATGACGCGTTCGCGCACTGGGCCGGCCGGCGCTACCGAGACCTCGACCACATCTACACGGCGTACCAGCGACCCGGCGGACCGCCGGTCAGATACACCATCGCATCGCCCGAGCCCGCGGTGTGGCAACGGGAAGTACGCGCGACCGGCAAAGCGCCGTTCATCGTGATCACGCATGCCAACGGGAATCACTATTCGCTGCAGGTTCGCGTCGGTGATGGGTGGCAGGACGTGTTCGTCGGCGGTGTGGAGTACGCCCGTCTGCTCACCAATAATGCTCAGTTCATGAACTTGCTCGCCCAGGACGAATACCGGCCGCTCATCATCGGATCGTGTAGTCCCGCGCAGAACGGTAGCTCGACCGCTCAATTCACCGCCGAGTACCTGATCAACGAGGCCGAGATGGACCGGAATATCCACCTCGCCAAATCGGTGCTCGCTTTCCACTCCAAAGGCGATACCGCCATTTTGGCAGTAGAAGCCATGATCACCCGCAACGGCGCTCACCTGCCATTGTTCGATTCCTGGTGGGGTTCGCCATGGGCGTACGAGTACCGGCCCGACCGATAATGCGCACAACCGATACCCAGCATGAGGAACACCGAATGACCGACAGCGGCCTCACCATCGAGCACCCCCTCCCGCGTGCGTTGACAACACTCGGCCCCGCGGGCTGGCACCGACTGGATGCCGAATTCGCCGTGACCGTGCGCGGTGAGATCGCCAACCTCGTGTATTCCGTCGGCGAGCAGCGGGTGGCAGTGCTTGCGCCGGAGCAGGTACTCGCGCTTGTCCGGCAGTTGCGGGCGGCGGCAGCTGATTCGACCGATGGTCCGTGGTGGCGATTACTGCTGACGCTCACCGAATCCGGGGCGGTGACTGTCGAATACGACTACGGCGCCGACCCATTTCCTCCGGAGCAGATGTTCGAAACGGACGCCTATCGCGCTGATCTGGTCGCATATCCGCGCGCACACGTCCCGGTGTGGTTGGCTGCGTACATGCTGCACGCCGACCGTCAGCAGCGGACTCCGCAGCAGGCCGCCGAGCAGGCGCGCGACGATCGCGCCGACCAGGTGTGGGCCGTGCTCGCGGACAATGAGTTTCCGCCGTTTCCGGTGATGTGGGCGCGCTGGGCGACGTTGAGCGCGGCGTTCGTGGCGGCCAGGTCGCCGTGGGGGCCGCGGGT
This sequence comes from Nocardia cyriacigeorgica GUH-2, assembly GCF_000284035.1. Classification (NCBI taxonomy): domain Bacteria; kingdom Bacillati; phylum Actinomycetota; class Actinomycetes; order Mycobacteriales; family Nocardiaceae; genus Nocardia; species Nocardia cyriacigeorgica. The sequence goes on from NC_016887.1 coordinate 5,209,748, forward strand.
GCTGCCGTGGACCGGCGTGTTCGAGGGTGCGGCGCGCGGCGGGTCGACGCTGCACGTGTTGCCAGGTGGGCGGGCGGTGTTGTCGGGTGGGGTGTGGAACGCGCCGGCATTGGACGCGGCCTACAACGGTGACGCCCCGCTGCCCCGTGTGTACGCCGGCGCCCCGGAGTGGGTGGCGAATCCGGTGTTGAACGCGCGGGCGTCGTCGGGACTGCTGTCGTTCTGCTACTGGTGGGAGGGCGGGCGCTGGTATCGCGGCGAATCACCGTCGGCCGACGAGTGCGCCACCGCCGTGCCCGGGGTCTGGACCGCCGAGATCGTCGCGGAGATCGTCGGTGGTCTCGCTGAGCCGGCGCAGGGCGCCGAGCTTGCCGCGACCCTGGTGGCCGCGGCGGAAGCCGGCGTCGTCACCCGCGAAACCCTCACCGCAGTCTTCGACGAGACCCGCTTCGATATCGACGGCGCGCTCTACCAACTCGGCCTCGCCGGTGTGGTGTCGACCCTGCCCGATGAACTGCCGGAAGCTGCCGCGATCGCCCGCGTCCGCGACCACATCCTCACCAATGGCCTCGACACCACCGGATATCCGCTGTCGGAGCTGACCGCTCACCGCCTCAGCATGGGCTGGATGGTGTACGTGCCGGTGCCTGAAGGGCAGATCTCCATCGGCCGCGCCATCTTCTACGTCGCCGATGACGGCGTGCTGGAGCAGTCGTCCTCCTCGGTCGCGCCGGGCACCTACATCGCGGGCTTCGAGCAGCGGTTCACCGATCGGCACCGGCCGCTGGTGCGGTAATCCTGCTCAAATCCGCAGGTCCTCGACTCGCCGGCGCAGGTGATCGAGAAACTTCTCCGGATCGTCGAATTCGGCCGGGTCGATGGGCTCGCCGAAGTGAATCGTCACCTGCTGCCTGCGATCGAAGGTGGGACCGTCACCGCGAAACCGCCGCATCGGCATCACCCGATCTGTGCCGGTGGTCCCGACCGGAACCACCGGAACACCGCTAGCCAACGCCAGTTTCGCTACGCCCGGCTTGTACGGTACGTCCTCCCCTGGCCCGACCAGGCGCCCCTCCGGATAGATGATCAGCACTCCCCCGTGCCGCAGGATCTGCTCGGCCTGCGAGATCGCCGCCTGCCCCGACGCCCCATCGCGCCGCACCACCGGAATCTGCCCGAGCCGCCGCACCAACCACCCGGCCACCGGCCACGACCACAGCTCCGCCATCGCGATCGCCACCGCCCGCCGCCGCAACGCACCCCACAAGAACAGCGCGTCCAACATCGAAATGTGGTTGCCGGCAATGATCGCCGGGCCGTTGCTCGGCACCCGTTCCCGCCCGAGCACCGTGACCCGGACGAGGTTCGACCAGGCCAGCATCCGGAGAATCCGGCGCACCACCTGCGTCACCACCCACGCCCGCTTACCCAGCCCCTTCGGCCGCCCCGTATGTTCGCCCATTCCCACCTCGCTTCTCGCTCGACGTTTCGATCGTCGCGTGCGCGACGGGTCGACGACAGTGGGGAACTACTCGAGGTCACTACTCAGCACGCCACTCATCGAGTTCGATATCGCTGGGCAGTACGCCGATTCGGTCCCTATGGGTGTCCGATGGACACTGGATGGACAAGCTATGCGATGTGTATGCGTGGTGCCGGCTTCCGAATCAAGCGGAGCGCCAACAGCACAACCCACATTCCACCGGCAAAGATCCCGAGCCTTTCGATAAGACCTGCCGGTCCGCCCTCGGCCAATTTGGCGATGAGGGCGAAAACGACGTAAGAGATCGGCACCAGCAGGCCGGTGGCAACCGAATACCGATACCAGCCGCGGCCTGCGAGCTCTTTCCGCCGAGCCAGCACGAAGCAAGCCGCCGGCAGCGAAGTGAACTGAACCAGGCCCAGCAGGGTGTGAATGGCGCCGTGGACGGTGAGTACTTCCGGCTCGCCAGGCGGGTAACCCAGAGAGGGGTCGGGAAGGATGGGCCCGATGGCGAAGAAGGTGAAACCATAGATGCCGAGCAGAATCGGGGCCCAGGTGGTGCCGCGTCCGGTCCGGATAACCTGCCTGGTTCCGACGGCAAAGGCGATGAGAAGCGTTCCGGTGACGATGTAGTTGGTTATCTGCATCCACCCGCCGGGCCCCAGTTCGAGATTGCTGTCGGGGACCACCAGGGCGTTGTAGTCGGGACGCAGTGCGCCGAGGATGAGCACGGCGAAAATATTGAGCAGTGGGGCGATCACACCGCACGCCAGCAGCAGTCTCGTCGCGGTCGACTGTCCGCCGGTGCCTTGCGTGTGCGGCTTCGCCTGGCCGAGGGTGTCCGTCACGGCAGGTGTCCTCTCATTGTCGATCAGGGTGATCGAGTCGCGGCCGGATCGCCGACCGCACTCGAGTCGCACCACTATCGACCGACCGGTCACCCCGGGGATTGGAAAAATGTTCCCCAAGCCTGGTACCGCTCCCGCGCGATGAACGGCAGATTGCCTACATGCAGTGCCCCGGGCGTGCGCTCGGCGAAGATCGACACACCCCGGCAGAGATGGGCCTGATCGGTATACCCACACACCGCCGCGACCTCGGCCGCCGGCCGCCCCGCCAGCAAACCGCCGACCGCCCGCCGGAACCGCACCAGCATCGCCGCCCGCTTCGGCGTCACACCGATCTGCGATTCGAACCTCCCCCAGAGCCTTTTCCGGCTCCACCCGATCGACTCGGCCAGCTCACCGACCTTCACCTGACCACCGGAGGCCAGTATGCGATGCCAGGCGTCGATCACCTCCGGATCCGGTGCCCGGCCGGCTCTTTCGCGCCGAGCCAGAAACGATCTCGTCAACGCGGACCGCTCCTCCCAGCTCCCCGCCACCGCAAGCCGCTCCCGCAGCCGTCGGACCTCCGTCCCCCATAACTCGTCCGACGGGACAGCCCCATGCCCCAGATCCTTTGCCGCCACCCCCAGCACCGAATACGCCCGAATCGGCGACAACCGCACCTCCACGCACGCCGCCTGCCCGCTACGAACCCGCATGGCCGCCATCGAAGGCCCCACCACGAAACCACCCAGCCTTTGCCGCCCATCGACATCGTCGACAACCACATCGTGCCCCGCGAACTCGACCACCACTGCGACCGCCGTCGTCGCCGCAGCCCGCAAATCCAACCCCACCCCACCAACGTCGCGGAATCCGATCATCGCCGCCCCTGGCCCCGCGGCGGACGGCCCCGCAATATCCCAGCCCACACCAGGCGTGCAGCCGAAGTCCGCTAATCCCACCGGTTCAGGCTACGGCCGCACGTCGCCGCGACTATCCCCATTCGGTGCGGTGGTGCGATTCGGTCGACCGCCGCAACTCCTGGCGGGCCAAGCTCTCACCGACGCCCAAGGATTCATCCTTGCCTGCCGACCAGTGAACCGCGGCGGTCCGGGGTTCCCTCGCGTGCAGCCGGACACCGTTTCCGATTTGGGTACCGCAGCGGTTGTCATCGCGCTAGGGGCCGTCTCCGGCTGCGCCGGGGCCCAATCGTCCGGGTACGACGAGCCGACTTTGCCACATGATGTGGACGCGATAACGACGCTCGGTGTGACCGCCAGCAAACCCCTCGTTGCCACGGTCGTTCTGCAGTTGGCCGGGGAAGGACGGCCGCAAAATCACAGTCCGGCAACTGCTACAGAACCTCGGACAACCCGCATCCCGCGACGGGCAAAACCGCGAGGGAGTGCGTGGGGGGCGAAGCCAACGAACAGCGCACGACCCAAGACGGGCAGACCCGGGAGGGGCCCGGGAACGAAGCCCGCCAGACGGCCCGCCACCCGAGACGGGCAAACCCGGGAGGGGGACCAGGGGCGAAGCCAACGAACGACGCACGACCCGAGACGGGCAAACCCGGGGGGGGATCCGGGGGACGAAGCCAACGAACGACGCACGACCCGAGACGGGCAGACCTGGTAGGGGGTCCGGGGGCGAAGCCCTCCGGGTGGGGTTTGGGGGCTTCGCCCCCAAAAAACACGCGGAACCCACCAAAAAGGCGAGCGCTCTGCGCGAGCACTCGCCTCCGTGGGTGGAGCTAAGGGGAATCGAACCCCTGACCTTCTCGATGCGAGGAGGCATCACTACCCGACGCAACTCAGGGCAACCGTCGATAAGCCCAAAACAACCTTCTTGCTGCGTAAACATGGCCGAACAACAACTCGCGACAACTCGAAGAAATGTTCGACAACTATGCGCATCAACGGAATTTGTTGTGACATAGCTGGATCATGTGCACTTCGCCGGGGTCGCTGAGCGGGAACCGAACTCGTCCTCAAACACATCAGCACTATTGGGCTGCTCACCATCCGAACGTTGACCGGCGTACCGGGTTGAATCGGGGTCGCGAAGGTCGGCGGGGTGCACGTCGTGGCGGGCCTGGCTGCCGCCTAGTAGGCCGGAGCTCTGACCGCGGACGCGGTCGCGTTGGAAGCCCGCAAGATCGGAGAGTCCGGGCCGACCGAAACACCGCTGGTCGAGCTCGAGGCACCGGGCGCCGTCTCCTCGCTGACACAGCGCCGGCTCGCGTTGCTGCCACCGGATCGGCGCCCACTGCCATCAGCGGCGCATACGACCAGTTGCTCCGCCGCACCCCCACAACGAAAGGCAGTTCCGCAGGATGACGACCACGCGTCGACGGCATGGAATGACCGAGCAGGCGGCAGACGCCGCGGTCGACCAGGCCTGCCGGATGCTGCGGCTTCCGACAGTCCGGTCCCAGTTCAACGAGATCGCCGAAGCTGCGACTCGTGACCAGATGACCTACCGGGCGTTCCTGGCGGACTTGCTGCTGGCCGAATGCGACGACCGGGCACGGCGCCGCTCCGAACGCCGCATTCGCGCGGCGGGGTGAATCGCCCCGGTGAGTCCGGAGACCTATTGGTGTGACAGCCCGGCGGGTTGCTGGGCTGGGTGTTGAGCGTAGTGGGCTGCTTCCATCTCGGCCGGTGGTAGGTCGCCGCAGTACTGGTAGAGACGGCGGTGGTTGAACCAGTCGACCCATTCGGCGGTGGCGAACTCGACCTGGTCGACGCTGCGCCACGGGCCTCGTGGTTTGATCAGCTCGGTTTTGTAGAGGCCGTTGATCGTTTCGGCCAGCGCGTTGTCGTAGCTCGATCCGACCGCACCGACACTGGGCTGGATCCCGGCCTCCGCGAGCCGCTCGGTGAACGCGATAGCCGTATATTGAGATCCCCTATCCGTGTGGTGCACAACATCTTTCACGTTCCATCCTTCGCGTTCACGGGTCCAGATCGCGTGTTCGATCGCGTCCAGCACCAGCGTCGTGGTCATCGACGTCGACAGCCGCCAGCCCAGGATCCGGCGGGCATAAGCGTCGATCACGAAAGCCACATACACCCACCCCGACCACGTCGACACATACGTGATGTCTGAGACCCACAACCGGTTCGGCGCTGCCGGCGCGAACCGGCGTTGCACCAGATCCGCAGCCGTGGGTGCGACCGGATCGGCGATCGTGGTGCGCTTGGCCCGGCCACGCGAGATCCCGCGCAGCCCGGCCTCGCGCATCAACCGTTCCACCGTGCAACGGGCCACCGGATAGCCTTCACGGTTGAGCTGCAGCCATACCTTGCGGGCCCCGTAGACACCGAAGTTCTCCCGGTGCACCCGCCGGATCTGGGCGGTCAGCGCCTCATCGCGGCGCCGGCGGGCCGACGGGACCCGGTTGCGGTGTTCGTAGTAGGTCGAGGGGGCGAGGTTCACGCCGAGCTCGCCGAGCGCGGCGCAGATAGACTCCACACCCCACTGCAGGCCGCCGCTGTCGCGGCGGCCTGCGTGTTCGGTGACGAACCTGCAGATCAGCGGCTTGGCCGGTCTATCTCGGCCGCGAAGAAAGCCGACGCCGTCTTCAGAATCGCGTTGGCGCGCTTGAGTTCTGCGTTCTCCCGCCGCAACCGCTTCAGCTCTGCCGATTCCTCGCTCGTGACCCCGGCACGGCTACCGGCATCGACCTGAGCTTGCCGCATCCATTTGCGGACCGTTTCGGTCGAGCCGATCCCCAGCAGCTCGGCGACCGCAGCCATCGCCGCCCACTCGGTGCTGTGCTGGTCGCGGATCTCGGCGACCATCCGCACCGCCCGCTCACGCAACTCCGGCGGATACCTCTTCGAACTCACAGACTTCATCCTCTCTCAAGAGACGAAGCCTCCGGACATGCCGGGGGGATTCACGGGACAACCCCGCTTCCCCGCCATCGAACGCGAGCACCAGGCAGCACTCGACCAGCGAATCCAGACAGCACTCGACCGCGCCGAACACCCCTCTCGAACCTGGGCGCCACTGGCCGAACACATTGATCCCCGCTTGACCAGCGACCCCACCTGGCCCGCCATCGCTACCTGCATCGACAGCACGCACCACGCTGGCATCGATATCGCCGACATCCTCACCACAGCCGCCCGACAACGTCCACTCCCCGACGACTACCCCGCCGCCGCACTCTGGTCGCGCCTACCGGCAGTCGTAACCGACGCCCGGTCGGCGGCTGATCCGATTGCATCCCCCGGTCATCCCACCAGCCAGTATCGGGACACCACCACCGCGCCATCGGACGACGCACCTCCGGAACGAATGGAACCCGCGCAAGCCGCAATCCAGCAGGCACTCAGCGCTTTACTGGACATCGACCCCACAGCAGAGCTCGACAGCATCGATGAGTTCAGCGACTACCCGCCCGACGACGTCCAGCTTCCCGACATCGGTCTCGACATGTAGCCAGCCGCGCCGCAGCGCTTCCCGTTGTGCGACGAACCGTAGGTGTGTTGTCAGTGACCCCACGTCATCGACAATGCAGCAAGGTTCGATTCCAGATGCTCGAGTGAGCCCGTGCCCGGAATGGGAAGGACGGCCGGCGACTGATCGAGCAGCCATCGAATCGCCGACGCCGCCGTGCCGTCTTCGAGGACATCACCGCACGCCAGCGGCGCGAAGGGCACGAATGCGATGCCGTGTGCAGTGCAGAAGTCCAGCACCGCACGTTGGCTCTGGTCGTGCAGGTTGAATCGGTTCTGCACGGCCGCCACCTGCACGGTTCTCTCGGCTTCGAGGATCTGGTCGATGGTCACTTTCGACAATCCGATGTGGCGGATCTTGCCCTCGTCGCGCAGGGCTGCGAGTTCGCCGACCTGATCTGCCAGCGGCACATTGGGGTCGACCCGGTGCAGGTAGTACAGGTCGATCCGGTCGAGCGCGAGTCGGCGGAGGCTCATCTCTACGCATTGGCGCAGATACTCTGGTCGGCCCACCGGCGCCCACCTATTCGGTCCCTGCCGGGTGAGGCCGCCTTTGGTCGCGATGACCAAACCGTCCGGATAGGGGTGCAGGGCTTTGCGAATGAGGTGTTCGACCGTGGCAGGGCCATAGGCGTCTGCAGTGTCGATGTGGTCTACGCCGAGTTCGACAGCCCGGCGCAGGATGCGTTTGGCGTGGTCGGTGTCGGCCGGGTGGTACCAGTGGCCGGGGCCAGTGAGTTGCATGCTGCCGTAGCCGATTCGGTGTACGGGCATGTCGCCGCAGACGCGGAATACTCCGCCGAGCACGCCAGCGGTATCGGTGCTGGTCATCCGAGTTCTCCGATGCCGTCGAACAGCTTCAGTTCGGGCTCGGGTACCTCCCCGGCGAGAGTGATACCACCGGCCTCGAACAGGGCGGCAGCAGTCCGGGGTTCAGGGCCGTTGGTCGCCAGATCAACGAACAGTCGAGCAGTCACGAGCGCGTCGTACTCCGCACGGTGCGGTGTCAGTCCGCCGGGCAGCCCGTCGGCCAAGTCGCGGTGGGCGACCAGCGCGCCGAGTTTGTGGGACGGCAGGGTCCACGCCTTGCGGGCAAGCCGCAATGTGTCGATGGCTCGCGCCGGTTTCCAGCCCGGCAGGCTACGGGTGAGTACGTCGAGGTCGATGCGAACGTTGTGCCCAACCGGCACGGCGTCTCCGAGGACCTCGCAGATTTCTTCGGCGACATCGTCGACCGGTGGACACTCGGCGACATCATCGTTGCGGATGCCGTGGATCTTTCTGGCCTGCCAGCTAATCGGCGTGGGTGGACGGATCAGCCATGTGCGGGGCCGACCGATCCGCCCTCCTTCGACCAAGACGGCAGCAAGCTCAACCAATTCGGGCGGCCGAGCACCGTTACCCTCTACATCAACAACGACGTAGTCGACCTCCGACCAGTGCCCGGCCGCGCTCATGCAGTCTCCCCTTTCCAGCCGATATCGGCGCGACCATGCCTGCGATCGCGATGCGGGTGACGCTCATCGTGGACCTGAAAGCGCAGCCCGTGTTGCAGGAAGTACCGGGGTTGCTCGTCCAAGCCGGTCACGACTGCGCAGCGATCAGTGATCGCCACAATCTCGAACTCCTCCGAACTCGTCAAACCTGCGGCGAGCTGCCTCAACTGTGACTCGGTCGGTGGCCTGTGTGCACTCGCACACAGCTCGAGCTGTTTGATCGGACAGATATCGCACAACTCACGAATCCCATAGTGGCCGTTGTAATCCGGAACACCATGCGCGAAAGACACCGCGCAGCTGGTCTTACGGAACAACGGCCCGCCACCACCGAACGCAGCAAGGACCCTCTGTTCCAGCGTTTCCGGCACGATCTTGCGACGCGCGGTTTCATCGTAGGGCTCTGGCAGCCCGTTGGCGCGGTAATAGTCGGCGATCTCGTCGCGGTAGAACAACCCCGTGAACACGGTTGCGTGGGCATGCCGACTCAACTCCACCGCGCGAGCCAAATGCGCGGCGGTGTCGTTGAGGCCCGGCACCAGTGGCCGCCAGTACAGCACCACTCGGTATCGGTCGGCATTCGCAAACGCCGTGCGCAGCGAGCGCGCGGCGATGCCGCTGTCGACCGGTTCGATCCGTCGATCGTCGATTCCGGAGTAGGTGACCAGCACAGTAACCTTTACGTTGCGCAACTGGTTCAGCCGCTGACAGTCCTCTGAGTCGATCCGATAGCGCGTGATCACCAGGACATGGTTGGTCAGGCCCCGAGCGTCGAGATCCTCCAGCACGGCGAACGTGTGCGTCTTGACGCGTGGAAGCATCGGGTCGGTCGCGCGATTGAACACCTGGACCGGGGTGATATGCGGCTGGAAGTACGGATGATCGACCAGCGCTTGGACAGCCTCGGAGTCACTCATCAGCGCCCGCGGCTGCCGCATATCCCACACTCCGTAGGTGTGTCGTATGCAATACGCGCAATCCAACGGGCAACCCTGGATGTGATTGAGCGACAGGCCGGACTTCCTGTACTCCACGACCTCGCGTGCTCGCACCGGCAAAGCATCGACCTGAGCGGGTGTCAACAGCGGCACGGTCGGCAGAGGGCGATCGGCGCTGGTCATGCTGCACACCCCTCGTTCTCGGTACCGATAGAGCGTTTCGGCTCCTGTGCCCATGACCGGAGCGCCGCGGCTATTCGGGCGAGCTCTGTGATCGGCGGCGACGCAACTGGCGTCACGGCGACCCGCGATACGCGAGGGGTTCTCTGCGGCAATTGAGGGTGCATGACTACTCCTAGTGATTACGAAAGGCTGGCGGGCATGCATCGCCGCGTCGAATCAGCGGCGGCCCGACATGGCGCCGAAGGCGGGGTCAAGTCGGGTGTTGATCGAATCTCGTTCGGAGAGTTCGGGTTTGGCTGATGGCCGATCGGCGGATGGTGCGGCCGGCAACCTACCGGCGCGGTTTCGGGTTCACGGTGTCCGAATCGGGTAGATCGTCACGCTCGGGCGGTGCGAGCAGTGCGGCCAGTGGCCATCTGGCAATCGACTGGTGCGGGTTGTCGACCGGGATCACCTCGGTTACCTCACGAAGCAATCGCTGTGGGACCTCACCGCCGACGTGTTCGATGGTGGGCACGATAACCGCCTCGGCGCCGGATCGGCGCACGGTCTCGATCAGTTTCGAAATCGGGTCGTCAGCGGTGCCAGTCAAAGCAACCGTCTTGCACAGCGTGTAGCCGGTCCGGCTCGCGACCGATCGAATCCCGGTCTCATGCCATGGCTGGTGTTCGCCGGAGATGTCGCGCCGCAGATATCCGACAGCCCGCGGAGTGCTCATGACGCAGCGGCCCCGATCGGCAAGTCGAGCGCCGCTGATCCGCGCTGGATAGCGGCGTAGCGGAGACCGTTGGCGGTGAGAACCCACCCGCGCGGTGTCTGCCACACCAGGCCACGGCGGCTCAGTGTCAGCAGAGCGACACGGCAGCGGACCGTGGAGAAACCAATGGATCGGGCGATGGTGGTGACAGTGAGTACCCCGCCCGGTTGTAAGGCGGCGAGTATTCGAGCCTCGGTACAAGTCATGGTTACCTCGATGGGGTGCGATGTTGGATCGCGCCCCAGCCGAGGAGGAGGCACCCGGCTGGGGCACTGACCTGATCGTCGGCGCACAGGAGCGGGACAACTGGCAGTGGTGTTGTCAGTTCACGACCCTGCGAGCCGGCGAGGCGGAGGTATCCTGCCGGACATGACCTCGACTTCATCGGCCATCGGCGCAAACCGTGCTCTGTGGGACGAGTGGGCGGCCATTCACGCGGAGGGCAGCTGGTACGACCTCGAAGCGGTCCGCCGGGGCGCCGATAAGCTCCGGGACTATGAGGTCGGCGAGATAGGCGACGTCAGCGGCATGTCGATGCTGCACTTGCAATGCCAGATCGGCACCGACTCGATTGCGTGGGCACGTCGCGGAGCGGCGGTCACCGGTGTGGATTTCTCGCCGGTCGCCGTGGAAAAGGCCACATCTCTGGCTTCGGATATCGGCGTGGAGGCGAGCTTCGTCTGCTCCGATGTCATGGAGCTCGACAAAACCCTCGAAGGCGAGTTCGACATCGTCTACGCCTCACGTGGAATTCTCGGGTGGATCCCGGATTTCGCGGAGTGGTCACGGATCGTTGCGCACTTCCTGAAACCCGGCGGATTCCTCTACCTCACCGATATTCACCCCGTCGCCAAGGTCCTGGACGACTCGAGTAATGAGGTACGAATCGCACGCCCCTATTGGCCACGACCGGAGCCGATCCGTTACGACGTGCGCGGCACGTACGCCGACCCATCGGCGCAGGTCGAATCCTCGAGTAAGTACCTCTGGACGCATAGCACCGGCGAAGTGATCACCTCGATAGCACGGGCTGGAATGTGTGTGGAGTTCTTCCACGAGTTCCCGTGGCTCGACCGGCCCTGGCCATGCCTGAGCCAGGAAAGCGACCGTACTTTCACCCTTCCGGACGGGGTCGAACTTCCGATGTTCTTCTCGCTGAGAGCCCGCAAGCTCGAGTCATAGCAACCCCATTCCGCGGGCGATCTGGCGGAGTTCGCTGCTGAAGGTCCGCTTGCGGTCCAGCAGATCAGCAACCTGCTGGCGTCCGAGCTGGTCGGCCATGACGATGTGCGGCGTCGTCCGCCAAGCAACGGTCAGCGCTGCCAGTGCATCGTCGAGGTCTCCCGCCATTGTGTGCGCGCGTGCGCGGTGCAGATGGAAGTAGCAGGCCCGATTGACGCTACCCAGTTCTTTCCCGTTCAACCCGGCGCAGGCATCGAGCGCCTGCTTCGGCTTGCCCAGATCAACGAATATGCCCGCGCGCTGTACGGCAGTATTGGCCGGCCCGAAGATCAGGAAGTGCCGGTCGGCATCGGTGAACGCGAGCTGGTTGGCCGCATCGAGCAAAGCCATCGCCTCGGACTGCGCCCCAGCGCGTGCCGCCGCCTGAGCCCCATACAGTCGCAGCACCCCGAGAACATGCTGAGCATCTACGGTCGGCGGCTGCTGTGCCAGGATATCGGCGCTATCGACAGCGAGTGATGCGGCATCGTCCGGTCGCCCACCGATCATCAGTTCATTGCAGAGCGTCGCCGTGACGGCGGCGACCAGCACCTTGTCGTCTGCATTCTGTGCCGCCGCTGCCGCGCGGTCCAGCGCCAACCTCGCGTGCACATGATCGCCACGGTGCCGCAACTCGAGCGAACCGAGGCGGTACAGGTTGGCCAGCACCGTGTAGGCGGATGCCCGCAACCGCGCGGTCGTGCTCCTTTCCGCCAGCTCGACGGCATGGCTGATCAGCTGTGGCAGCATTTCCGCGGCTGATAGATATCGCGTGCTCGACCGGTTGTACGTGCGCCGCAAGGCAGTAGCCGCGCGCACCAAATCGGCATGCGACACGGAGGTCTCGGAGGTAACACCGGTCAACATAGACGCAGGGCGGTCCAGCATCCGAGCAAGGTCGCTCACCGGGCGCTGCTGTGCAACAGGCCTGTCTTCACTCTCGCCCGTCAGCTGCGATTCCGAAACACCCAATACTGCGGCGAGCTCCCGAATCGTGGACACCGAATCGATGGCGATCACGCCGCGCTCGACCTTCGTCACCCAAGACGACGAACGGTGCAATCGCAGCGCGAGACCTTCCTGGGTCCAGCCCCGGGCCCTGCGAAGTACCTTGACTCGCCGACCCAACCCCGAATCCGCCACCGCGCCACCCTGATTAGACGATGCTCGACCAGCAGATCGTCTCATAGCAGCCCCGAACTCTCACCGGAACGCTGCGTTATTCCGCCGAGCGCCGGAGCTGTTCGGCAGGTCGAGTGCGCCGGCAAGCGCGTGCGACTAGCAACATCTCCCGGTGTTCAGCGACTGTATTCCACACGCGCCGACATGGTCGAGCCAAGAGTTGCTTTCCGGTCACGCCAGCCTGATTTGGGAAACACTGGACTGCAACGAGATTCGCCCCCCGGCTGCAGGCCAAGCGCGCAGTCGGCGTGGACAGCCGTCGCTATCAAAGCGTTCTGGCAGGAAGTATTTCGCCGGTCACGCCGACGGTGTTGTCTACGGCAAGCGTGCGCGCGAGATCCAGTATCTCGCCAAGTAGAACAGTTCCGTCAGCATCAGGACACAAGTCAATGCTGTCGGGATCAACACGATCCCCATCAGGATGGCGCCGGCCTGCGCGATTGCGTTGCCCGGCAATTGGGTGAGTAGCTGGTTGGCGCCGTACGTCCCCGCGACGAGGCCTGCGAGGCAAATCAGGAGGACGGACAAGACCCGGCGAGGCGAGGCCGCCGGACGCCTACGTTCCGCGCGTCGGTCCAGGATGGCCGCATAGCGCTGGATAGCGCGGTCGACCGAATCGCGCCCATCCACATCCTCGGGCCAGGCATTTCGGGCATTTACCAGCGACTCCAGTCTGTCGTGCAGTTTCCGATCACCCAGGAGCGCGAAGACTCCGGCGACCACTGCGCCCGCAATCACGCCGAGCGGTACGAACAGGCCGATGTAGTCCACAAACAATGAGCCACGATCTGGCGCGGCTTCGGCGAGTTGCCAGGACATCACACGCTTATCCTTTCAGCGCATGCATGGCATCGACGGCGATTTCAGTCACGTAGCGAGCGGCCGCCGAGATAGCGGGCAGCCACTGGGTGTCCGGGCCGTCTGCCAGGGTTCGCGTCGCCGGCTTCTTTGCCGACGGCGGTGCAGACTCGATTCAAAGCTCATGACGAGCGCCTGCCCGACCCGAGGCGAACCCCGCCGACACCAACACGGCAGGAAGTAGGCGATCCGACCTGACGTGTTATTTGATCCCGCGGGATGGCACGTAACCAGGGTGGGCCCACACCAACGGTCCACCGACGGGAAACAGGAAATCCCGAAGGGGCCCGGGGCGAAGCCAACGAACGGCACCCGATCGGGACGGGCAAAACCGTGGGGAGCCAAAGGCCCGAGGCCAGCGAACGGCGCACCACCCGAGACGGGCAAACCCGGGAGGGGGTCCGGGGGCGAAGCCCTCCGGGTGGGGTTTGGGGCTTCGCCCCCAAAAAACACGCGGAACCAAAAAAACGGCGCATGCTTTCCATAAGCATGCGCCGTGTTTGGTGGAGCTAAGGGGAATCGAACCCCTGACCTTCTCGATGCGAACGAGACGCGCTACCAACTGCGCTATAGCCCCGTGCGGTTCCCGGGGGAACCGCGCTGTGACACTGTAGCAGGAGGCGGGCGGCGATTCCGAATCGGGGGTGCTACCTGCGGTTATGCGCCGGCGGCGCGGCGCATGTCGCCGCCGGCGGCGCGGTTGCGGACGGCGCGGGCGGCGGTGGCGTCGAAGGCTTCGAGGTGTTCGAAGGCGGGGTCTTCGTCGTCGGTTTCGAGGAGTTCGGAGCGGCGGCGCAGGGCGCGGGCGGTGTCGCGGTCCATGCCGCGGCGGGCGGGGCGGGTGGCCTGCTGGTCGGGTTCCGGTTCGGCGCGCTGGGTGCGGGCGAGGCGGGCGCTGCGGCGGCGGCGGATCTCCTCTTCCATCCTGACCTGCTTGCGCAGGTAGGCCAGATAGGTGACGAGGACGGTGGCGGCCAGGCCGCAACCCCACCAGAACACGGGTGCGATCGCCACCGCGAGCGCACCGCACAGCAGGGTGCCCAGGACCAGGCCGAGGACGGCGCGCTGGCGGAAGGTGTAGCGGGCGGCGCGGGCGATGGCGTCGGCTTCCGGGTCGAAGCCGCCGCGTCCGCGCCGGGTGGGGATGAAGTCGGTGGGTTCGTCCGACATGGGTTCGGCCACGGCGGGCAGCGCGGGACGCGCGGGCGGGATGCGGGCGGAGACGGCGTCGCGCGAGGAGTCCTCGGCGTCGTCGTCTTCGTCGCGGTCCTCGTGGTCGTCGGCTTCCGCTTCGGCGTCGTGGGGCTCGGTCTCGTCGTCGGTGTCCGCGGTCTCGGCCGCGTCCATCTCATCCAGTTCCGTCTCAGCCACCGCCCGGCGGGTCGCCTCGGCGGTCGCGGCACGGGCGGCGCCGGTTTCGGTGACGTCTCCCGGCGTGTTCTGTTCGTCGTCAGCCTCGGTGACGGGCTCGTCGGCCGAAGTCGTCATCCGATCCTCCGCATCATCGCTGTGGGGACGCTTTCTCTGCACTCGTCTCGGCCGCCAATCGGGGTCGCTGTCGTGCCCAGCGGCGGGCCCGGACCTGGTGCGCCGCTTGGAACCTCCGCGATGCAGCACCCGGGTGGCGAGTGCCGTGTCGGTGGTCTGCCGGATCCGGGGATGCCGGTCGGCCAGTATCGGGAACAGGACGAAGACCCAGAGTACGACCAGGCCGATCCACAAGATCGAATTCGGCATCGCCGTCAGCACCTCCGTCCCCGCCTGATCCAGTTCCGACCCACTTCCCGCGGCCCTGTCGCGGTGACTGTTCCGGCTGCCGCACAGGCGCTGCGGCATGGTCGCCGGGCGGGTCGCAGGCTCCCTGCCGATGGCGCAGGGCGCACCACCGACGTCCGTAGGTTAATTCCGGGTAGGGGTATGGTCCGGCAGGCGCGCCGTGCACATCCGCCACACCCGTCACATTTCCACCATTTGCGGCCCGTCGTCGGGCCCGCGCTCACAGCAGCGTCAACCGGCCTTCCCGAGCGAGCCGGTCCACCACTGTCCCGGCCACCTCTTCGACGGTCAGGCCGACGAGTAGATGATCACGCCAAGCCCCATCGACATCCAGATAGCGGCGTAGCAGGCCCTCCTCGCGGAACCCGACGTTGCGTAGCACCGCCTGGCTGGCCATGTTCTCCGGCCGCACCGTCGCCTCGACCCGATGCAGCCCGACCGGCCCGAAGCAGTGGTCGAGCCCGAGCGCCAACGCCGCGGTGGCCACGCCCTGGCCGCCGAGATCCTTGGCCACCCAGTAGCCGATCCACGCCGACCGCAAGGCCCCGCGCACGATATTGCCGACGGTCAGCTGACCGCTGAAGGCCCCGTCGACCTCGATGACCAGCGGGATCATCGCACCCCGCCGCGCCTCGGCCTTCAGGCTCGACCACAGCGACGGCCAGTTCGACGCGTGATTGCGCGCCTCCCACGCGCCGCGCCCGGTCGGCTCCCACGGCTCCAGATGCTGCTGATCGCGCAACCGGATCCGGCTCCAGGCGGCCGCATCGCGCAACCGCACCGGCCGCAGCGCCACCTGCCCCGCCGCGACCCGGACCGGGCCCAGATGTGCGGGCCACCCAGGGTGCTGGGTGGCCCGGAAAACGTTCATGGTCTCCACGATTCAGCCGCGCTGTGCGAGGAAGGCGACCTGGACCTCGTCGCCGGTCCGGATCTCGGTGTCGTCCGGGTCGACGACGATGAGGCTGTTGGCCTCGGCCAGGGTGGCCAGCAGATGCGAGGACGCACCCGCCCCCGACCCCAGTGGTTGCACCAGGTATTCGCCGGTGGCCTCGTCCCGCATCAGCTGGGCGCGCAGGTATCCCTTGCGGCCCGCCATCGATTGAATCGGAGTGATCGTGCGCGCGTGCACGATTCGCCGCATCGGCTGACGTCGCCCGAGCGCGATCCGGATCAACGGCCGCACCATCACCTCGAACACCACCAGCGCGCCGACCGGGTTGGACGGCAGTAGGAACGTCGGCACCTCGTCGCGGCCGAGCCGCCCGAAACCCTGCACCGAGCCGGGATGCATGGCGACCCTGGCGATCTCGAGTTCGCCGAGCCCCTCCAGCGCCTCGCGCACCTGCTCCGACGCCCAGCCGCCGACGGCGCCCGCGATCACCACGACCTCCGAGCGCACCAGCTGGCCTTCGACCACATCGCGCAGCCGGCGCGGGTCGGCGTCGACGATGCCCACCCGATTGACGTCGGCGCCCGCATCGCGCGCCGCTGCCGCCAGCGCATAGGAATTCACGTCGTAGACCTGGCCGGGCCCGGGAGTGCGGTCGATATCGATCAGCTCGGCACCCACCGAGATGACCGACAGCCGCGGCCGCGGATGCACCAGCACCTTGTCCTGGCCGACGGCGGCGAGCAGGCCGACCTGGGCCGCGCCGATGATGGTGCCCGCCCGCACGGCGACATCGCCGGGCTGCACGTCATCGCCGATGCGGCGCACGTAATCACCGGAACGCACCGGCTCGTAGACCTTGATCCGGGCGCGGCCGCCGTCGGTGAAGTCGATCGGCAGCACCGCGTCGGCCAGCGTGGGCAGTGGGGCGCCGGTGTCGACGCGCACGGTCTGGCGCGGCTGCAGCCGGATCGGCTGACGGGATCCGGCGACCACCTCACCGACCACCGGCAGCGTCAGATCGACGAGTTCGCCTTCCTCGTCACGGATTTCGGCCCCGGCCGACGCGACGTCGACGCTGCGCACCGCGTACCCGTCGATGGCGGCCTGGTCGAAACCGGGCAGCGGTCGTTCGGTGACGACGTCCTCGGCGCACAGCAGGCCCTGGGCCTCGGAAATCGCGACCCGGACCGGCCGGGGCGCGACCGCCGCCGCGGTCACCTTGATCTGCTGATCCTCAACCGAGCGCATCCAGCCCTTCCCGATCTCCCTCGCCCGCTCGGGCGCTCTGTTCCTACGTGCTCACCTGCGGATCCCAGTCGGGGCCCAGCCGATGCTGCAACCATTCGCGCAGTGCCGGGCCGTATTCCTCCCGCTCCAACGCGAAATCCACCGCAGCACGAAGATAGCCGCCCGGGTTGCCCAGATCGTGGCGCGACCCACGGTGAACCACCACATGCACCGGATGCCCCTCGGCGATCAGCAGCGCGATCGCGTCGGTCACCTGGAGTTCCCCGCCCGTGCCCGGCTCGATCCGGCGCAGCGCGTCGAAGATCTGCCGGTCGAGCAGGTACCGCCCGGCCGCGGCGTAGGTGGACGGCGCGTCGGCCAGCGCCGGCTTCTCCACCATCCCATTGACGCGCAACACATCCGGATCGGCGACGCCGGGCACCGGCTCCACGTCGAAGACGCCGTAGGCGCTCACCTGGTCCTTGGGCACGTCGATGGCGCACAGCACCGAACCGCCGCGCTCGCGCCGCACCCGGCTCATCGCGTCGAGCACACCGCACGGCAGCACCAGATCGTCGGGCAGCAGCACCGCGATGGCGTCCTCGTCGGCGTCGAGCGCGGATTCGACCTGCGCGATCGCGTGCCCGAGGCCGAGCGGCTCCTCCTGCACCACCGAGGTGACATCGAGCAGGCCCGGCGCCTTGCGCACCTTCTCCAGCAGATGGAATTTGCCGCGTTCGGCGAGGGTGCTCTCCAGCACCAGGTCCTCGACGAAATGCGCGACCACGCCGTCTTTGCCCGGCGAGGTGACGATGACCAGCCGGTCGGCGCCGGAGTCGGCGGCTTCGGCGGCCACCAGTTCGATGCCGGGGGTATCGACGACCGGCAGCAACTCCTTGGGCACCGTCTTGGTCGCGGGCAGGAATCGGGTCCCGAGCCCCGCCGCGGGCACGACCGCGGTACGGAAGCACGACTCCATCGCCGCGCCCGTCGTCGTGCCGGGCTCGCCTGCCTTCGCTGTCATATGCACACCTTATCCGTGTAATACGTCGCCCAGGCCTGCTTCACGGCGGCCTGGCACCCGCATGAGCCTATGGTGATCACCGTGAAGATGCCCGGTGAGCGCGACAAACATGCCTGGCGGTTGGAGATTCTCGCGCAGCGGGCCGCGCTGCCGGACGCCGACCGGGCGCGGGAGGCGTCGGCGCTGGCAGCGACGGCCGGGCAAATCGAGGTCGGCGAATGGGCCTGCGCGTATGTCCCGGTGCGCGGGGAGCCGGGTGCGCTGACGATGCTGGATGCGCTGCGGTCGGCGGGTGCGCGGGTGTTGCTGCCGGTGACGGGCCCGCCCGGGCCGCTGGACTGGGCCGAGTACACCGGCGCCGACAGTCTGCGCCGGGCCCGCTACGGCCTGCTCGAACCGGGCGGACCCGCGCTTGGCGTCGCCGCGGTGGCCCGCGCGAGTGTGATTCTCGTCCCTGCGCTGGCGGTGGACCTGCGGGGTGTGCGGCTCGGGCGCGGGGCCGGCTATTACGACCGGACGCTGGCGGCGGCCGACCCGGATGCCCGGTTGGTGGCGGTCGTTCGGGACGCTGAGCTGGTGGAACGCCTGCCAGAGGAGCCGCACGATCTGCGGATGGGCTGGGTGTTGACCCCGCGCGGCGGGCTACACGAGCTGTCCGGGGAGTGATCGCAGGCCGGGTGAGGAATGAAATCCGGAGTGGCGATGTTGGCACTGTCGGCTGTAGAGTGCTAGATCGACGAACCCTGCGGAGGATCCTGTGCCAACTTATTCGTACGCGTGCACCCAGTGTGATAACCGCTTCGACATTGTTCAGTCCTTCACCGATGAGGCGCTGAGCGTCTGCTCGGAGTGCTCGGGCAAGCTGCGCAAGCTGTTCAACTCCGTCGGCATCGTGTTCAAGGGCAGCGGGTTCTACCGCACCGACAGCCGTGGCGGCGCGTCCACCGCCAGCGAGCCCGCCAAGTCCGACAGCGGCTCCTCCTCCGGCTCCGATTCGAGCTCCTCGGCCGCTCCCGCCGCCGCGAGCACCGCAGCCGCGAGCTGACGCCACGCGGGTTTTCCACAACCCGCGAGTTGTCCACAACCCGTCGTTCACCAGGCCTCGGCCGCTGATCCGCGCCATACGCTCGGCGCATGATCCGAATGTTGGCCAGCGGTCGCCGACTCAGCCCGCAGCGCGTCGGCGACCGGCCGCTCGGCCGTGGCGAGACCCTGCGGGAAGCGCTCTGGAATCGCCCGCCCTGGGCCGACGGGTTACTCGCCCGGCGGGTGCTCGCCGCCGTTCTCACCGTCTTGGCCGTCGTCCTCCTACTGCGCGGTGATCCCGATACGCACCGTGCGAGCGTCGTCGTGGCTTCCCGCGATCTGCCGCCCGGCCATCTACTCACCACCGCGGATCTGCGCGTCGTCGACCGGGAATCCGGCGCGTTACCCGGCGGCGCGGCGCATGATCCGGCCCCGCTGATAGGCGCCACCCTCACCGGAGCCATGCGCACCGGAGAGATCCTGACCGATCTGCGGGTGATCGGCCCGCGGCTGGCCGCCGTCGCCGGTGGTGCGCCGGACGCCAGGATCGTGCCCATCCGGCTGGCCGATACCGCGGTGGCCGACATCCTGCGCGCGGGCGACCGGGTCGACGTCATCGCGGCCGACGAGTCCGACCGTGCCACCAGACCCGCCCGCACGCTGGCCACCGACGCGGCCGTGGTGCTGATCTCCGGATCACCGGGTTCCGGGCCCACCAAATCGGCCGACCGCGTCGTCCTGGTGGCGATGGGAGCCGAGAACGCGGCCGCGGTGGCGGCGGCCTCGTTGAGCACCGCCCTCACGGTCGTCTTCCATTGACATCGATCACGTATGACCGCCGCGATCATCGTTCGCCGAGCGTTTGCCACTGCCGTCCACTAGCATCCGGAACGTCCGCAGCCGGCTGCGGGCAGTCGGGTTCGCACACCGAAGGGATAGGGCATTGCTCAAGGGATTCAAGGATTTCGTGCTCCGCGGAAACGTCGTCGACCTGGCTGTTGCCGTCGTCATGGGTACGGCATTCGTCGCTATCGTCACCGCGTTCACCAACGGGATCATCAATCCGCTGCTCGCGGTTTTCGGCAGTCCCAATGAGCTCGGACTCGGTTTCCGGTTGGTAGCCGACAATCCGTCGACCTTCATCGAGGTCGGCCCGATCATCACCGCCTGCATCAACTTCCTGATGATCGCGGCGGTCCTCTACTTCGTCTTGGTGCTGCCGTCCACCCATGTGAAGAAGCGCTTCGCCAAGGAAGAGAAGGAAGAAGTGCTCAGCGACAACGACCTGCTGATCCAGATCCGCGACCTGCTGGCCGAGGGCCAGAAGACCGGCGGCGGACGCCACGAGTACTGAGCCGATTCACGT
The DNA here is from genome assembly GCF_000284035.1 of Nocardia cyriacigeorgica GUH-2. NCBI lineage: Bacteria > Bacillati > Actinomycetota > Actinomycetes > Mycobacteriales > Nocardiaceae > Nocardia > Nocardia cyriacigeorgica. The sequence goes on from NC_016887.1 coordinate 5,230,479, forward strand.
ACCGAGCCGATTCACACCGAAGGGGCCTGTCGCACATGGCGACAGGCCCCTTCGTTCGTGCCGGGAAAGATCAGCCGATGCTGAACGGCTGACCCCACAGGGTCACCACCGACATCACGTTCTCGGTCTCGACCTTGACCTTCACGAACGCCCGCGCCTGCGCGTAGCCCGCGCAACCGGTCAGGCCGATGGTCTGGTCGGCCCAGGTGACCGAGCCGCTCTTGCCCTTGAACTTGTTGCGCTTCTCGTGCGACTCGTTGCCGAAGTCATCGGCCTCTTCGATGTCGAGCACGTAGAAGGACTTGGCCTGGCCGGGGCCCAGCGACAGCTCGCCGCCGCTCTCGGCGCCGACACCGAAGGACTCGCCGTCCCAGGTGCCCTCACCGGAGACGCCGCCCTCGACGCCGCCGCCACCGATGTTGACCTGGCAGCCCACGACGTAGCCGGGGTAGATCTTGCCGCCCTTGGCGCCCGAGCCGGACAGCTCGACCTGCGCGCTGGCCGAGACCCACGCGTTGCGGTGCACCGGGGTGGAACCCATGGACGGGTTGATGTTGGCCGACTCGCCGACCAGGCGGACCGTCACCACGGTGCCGTCGGACAGGGTGCGGACGATTTCGCCGCCGGGCAGCGGCACGAAGGTGTCGGCGTTGGCCGCACCGGTGGAGAACAGGCCCATCGCGACGGCCGCGGCGGCACCCGCACCGGCCGCACGCACGATGCTCTTACGGTTGATCATTGTGTAATGCCCCTCTGGGGTTGATTCGCTTCAGCGAGAGATTGATTGGCGGATTCGAGGCACATCGGCTCGGTCCGGCCGGGACGACCCGGCCGGGCGGAACCGGAATCAGCCGATGCTGAACGGCTGGCCGTAGAGGGTGGTCTTCGAGTAGTGGTCGCCGATGATCTCGACCACGGTGTAGGCGCGGGCCTGCGCGTAACCGGCGCAGCCCTGGATCTCCATCTCGACGTCCTGGTACTCGACGGAGTAGACACCCGGCTTGGTGATGTCCTTGTACTCGATCTGGACGAACTTGACCTCGCCCGGGCCGAGCTCGAGGCCCACCGAGCCACCGACGGAGGCGCCGTCGAGGTCGACGCTGCCGGAGACGCCAGCCGAGATGGCCTCGTCGCCGATGCTGACCTGGCAGCCCACGATGTAGCCGGTGTTCAGCTGCGACGTGCCGTGGGTGGAGGAGTTGTTGGTGCCCGGAGCACCGGTCGGACCGTTGTTCGGACCCACTTCACCCTCGGGGGTGACGGTGACGTCGGCGCTCGCCACACCGGAGACCCACACGGTGCGACCGGCACCGTTGGCCGCCAGCGACGGCGAGACCAGCGCGCTCTCGTGGGTGCGCTTGATGGTGACGCCGGGGCCGATCTTCTCACCGTCCGGCAGTGGCACGAAGGCGTCCGCGTTGGCGGCGCCGGCCGAGAACAGTCCCATGGCCACGGCGGCGACGGCGCCGACGCCCATCGCGCGCGTGACGTTGGTGCGGTTCTTGCTCATACTTCCCCTCATCAGGTTTTCAGCGACAACCCCGTTCGCACGGGGATGGCCTACAGCAGGCTCAGATGAGCGTCATCGAAAGCCCTGACCGTCAGATGAACCCGAATGAGCACAGGGAATGAACAGTCGGGGACGGCATTTCGTCCGCGGCATGGCAACCAGATGTGGTGAAGGTAGCCGAGAGGTTACGCAGCTCGGCCGAAACCGCCGCGACTCCGGCGATTTCGCCGGTCGCGGGCCGAAAAGAGCAGAACGCGGGCCTGTCACGATTGTGACAGACCCGCGTTCATTTCGCTGGTCGCGTTTGCTCAGGCCGGTACGGGGCCCGAACGGGAGCCGGTCAGCCCAGGCTGAACGGCTGACCCCACAGCGTCACCACCGACATGACATTGTCGGTTTCGACCTTGACCTTGACGAAGGCCCGCGCCTGCGCGTAGCCGGCGCAACCGGTCAGGCCGATGGTCTCGTCGGCCCAGGTCACCGAGCCGCTGGTGCCGCTGAAGTTGTTGCGGACCTCATGCGACTCGTTGCCGAAGTCGTCGGTCTCCTCGAGGTCGAGGACGTAGAACGACGCGGCCTGGCCCGGGCCGAGCGACAGCTCGCCGCCGCTCTCGACGCTGCCCGTGGGATCACCTTCCCAGGTGCCGCCGGCCGAGGCGCCACCTTCGACACCACCGCCGCCGATGTTGACCTGGCAGCCCACCACGTAACCCGGGTAGATCTTGCCGCCCTTGGCACCCGAGCCGGACAGCTCGACCTGCGCGCTGGCGGAGACCCACGCGTTGCGGTGCACCGGAGTGGAGCCGAGCGAGGGGTTGATGTTGGCCGACTCGCCGACCAGGCGGACCGTGACCACGGTGCCGTCGGAGAGCGTCTTGACGATTTCGCCGCCGGGCAGCGGCACGAAGGTGTCGGCGTTGGCCGCACCGGTGGAGAACAGGCCCATGGCAACGGTGGCGGCAGCGCCGAGTCCGGCCGCCCGCGCCACGATCTTACGGTTGATCATGTTTGTACCCTTCGAGGGTCGAGTTCGCTCGAGGCGAGAGGTTTGTACGGTCGAATTCGACGACTCAGCCGATGCTGAACGGCTGCCCGTAGAGGGTGGTCTTCGAGTAGTGGTCACCGATGATCTCGACGACCGTGTACGCCCGCGCCTGCGCGTAACCCGCGCAGCCCTGGATCTCCATCTCGACGTCCTGGTACTCGACCGAGTAGTGGCCCGGCTTCAGAATGTCCTTGTATTCGATCTGCACGAACTTCACCTCGCCCGGACCCAGCTCCAGGCCGACCGCGCCGCCGACCGAGGCACCCTCGAGATCGACGCTGCCGGACACGCCGGCGGAGATGGCCTCGTCACCGATGCTGACCTGGCAGCCCACGATGTAGCCCGTGTTCAGCTGGGACGCGCCGTGCGTGGAGGAGTTGTTGGTACCCGGCGCGCCGGCGGGGCCGTTGTTCGGACCCACCTCGCCCTCGGGGGTGACGGTGACGTCCGCGCTCGCGTTGCCCGAAACCCAGACGACGCGACCTGCGCCATTGGCCGCCATCGACGGCGAAATCAACGCATGCTCATGGGTGCGCTTGATGGTCACACCCGGACCCACCTTCTCGCCGTCCGGCAACGGCACGAAGGTATCCGCGTTCGCGGCACCGGTCGAAAGCAGACCCAGGGCCACGGCGGCTGCGGCGCCGACGCCCGCGGCACGGGCTCCGCGGCGCAAACCGTTGGTGCGGTTCTCGCTCATACTTCCCCTCATCAATTTTTCTCGAACAGACCAGCCTCGACCGTCGAGGCTGGACATCGGTCCTCACAGGGCCCAGCTCAGTGTGTCGCCTATTTGTTGCCGTTGTGTAACTCGCCGTTATTTCAACGCAAAGCTCGACTACCGCCAGGCCACACCCGACTCCGCGAGGTCTGCACATTCGTGCAGGCCACTGGACTGCGGAGGCGGTTGCGATAGCCCGAGGCGAGATTAACCGGCGGTAACGGAACGGACAACGAAAGTATTCGTCAAGACACGAGTGATCTGTATCACATAGCCAAAATGCTTATATCGCTTGACGTGCATAAATGCAGGAGAGGAGTTCCGGTGAAGTAGCCGAATTGTCCGAGACGGCGCAGCCACGCCGTCGGCGAATACGGGACCGGAACGTATTCCGAATGGCCCCGGAACGGCTATTGGCTTGAAGGTTGAATGCCCCAGAAAGCTACGCGTCAGTAAATACGTAGCCGGGCAGTAGATAGCGCGCGGGTGGGTCACCAGCGGAGGTAGCTGGGAGCGCGGAAGAACTCAGCCGTGATGCGGCGGAACCTGCGACCGCAACCAGTCGTCGGCGCTCGACGGCGTGTCGCGCTCGTCGCCGCGTTCGTCGCTGGTGGTCTCGGGCAGTACATCGCCGAAGATGCGCGCCAAGCGCGCCGCGTCCCCCGGCCGGCGAGCCGGACGGGGGACATCGGGTCGATCCTCGGAAGAACTCATTCATCCAATCCGGACAGTTCGCCGATCACCCGGCTGGCCAGCGGGCCGAGGGTGGCCATGCCGTCGCGGATGGCCGATCGGGTGCCGGGCAGGTTGACCACCAGGGTGCTGCCGGAGATGCCGGCCAGACCGCGGGAGAGGCCGGCGTCGAGCGAACCGGCGACCCGGCCGGAGGAACGCAGGGCCTCGCTGATGCCGGGCAGCTCCCGGTCGAGCACCTGGGAGGTGGCCTCGGGGGTGACATCGCGCGGTGACATACCCGTGCCGCCCACCGAGATGACCAGGTCGACGCCGCCGATCACCGCGGTGTTGAGCGCGTTGCGGATCTCCACCTCGTCGGCCTGCACCGTCACCGACGCGTCGACGAGAAAGCCCGCTTCGGTGAGCAATTCGGTGACCAGCGGGCCCAGCGAATCCTCACCGCCGTGCGCCGTGCGGTCGTCGACGACCACGACCAGTGCGCGTCCTGCCACGGAAGCATCGATGTCCATGGTGCTCACCGTAGCGCCACCGGCGAGCATCGGCTCCCATCCCCCGTTCAGCACCTGCATCACCGGCCTCCCTCGGTCGACACCGCGTCGAGGGTCACCTCGACCGTCTTGGCGTTTCCGCCCTGTTCATCGGTATATGCCACGCTCACCTTGTCTCCTGGTCGGCTGGAACGGACGGCGGCGACCAAGGCGTCGCCGGAGTCGATGGTGCGGTCGTCCATCCGGGTGATCACCACACCGGCCGGGATCCCGGCCTTGGCGGCGGGCCCGTCGGGGGTCACCTCGAGCACCCGCGCGCCGCGCACGGTGTCGTTGCGGGGCACCTTGATGCCGATCTGGGCGTAGGTGGCGTGACCGGTCTTGATCAGCTCTTCGGCGACCCGGCGGGCCTGGTCGACCGGGATGGCGAAGCCGAGTCCGATCGAACCGCTCTGCTGGCCGCCGAGTTCGGAGCCGCCGAGCGTGGCGATCGCGGTATTGATGCCGATCAGCTTGCCGTTGGCGTCGACCAGCGCGCCACCGGAATTGCCCGGGTTGATCGCGGCGTCGGTCTGGATGGCGTCGATGACGGGGTTGGGCGTCGACGGGTCGGCACTGGGCTGGCCGGAAGTGGAGACCGGGCGGTTAAGGGCCGAGACGATGCCGGTGGTGACAGTGCCGGCGAGCCCGAGCGGCGAGCCGATGGCGATGACCGGCTGGCCGACCTGGAGCCCGGCCGAGCTGCCGAGTTCGATCGGGGTCAGGCCGGTCTTGCCCTCGACCTTGATGACGGCGAGGTCGGAGACCGGGTCGGCGCCGACCATGGTGGCGGGCGCGGTGCTGCCGTCGGCGAAGGAGACCTCCATCCGGGCGCCGGGGCCGCCGCCCGCGGCGACGTGGTTGTTGGTCAGGATCAGTCCGTCGGAGGAGAGCACGACACCCGATCCCTCGCCCTGCGCGCGATTGCTGGCGACCTTGATCATCACCACGCTGGGCAGCACTTCCTGCGCCACGGCCTGGATCGAGCCGGCCGGTGCGGTGGAGGCGTTGTCGATGTTGGGTTTCGGGGCGTCGAGGGCGTTGGTGACGGTGGTGCCGCCGCCGTCGTTGCCCGCGACGAGCGCTCCGACCGCGCCGCCGACGCCGCCGCTGACCAGTGCCAGCGCGAGCGCGCCCGCGATCAGGCCGGTGCGGACCGGGCGCTTCGGGGCGGGCTGCGGTCCGGGGACGGGGACTTGGCCGTACGGGTGGCCCTGGGGGGAGGGCGCCGAGTGGTAACCCGGCGGCGGCACGGAACCGGGTTCCGGCCCGTGCGGTCGATCGGTGAAATCCTCGGTCATGGTTACTCGTTTCTTTCTCACGTCGTGCCATCCAGCGTGACGCCGACTGCTGAGAGCGGACTGAGACCGTGCTTGAAGTTCGCTGCGGATCGAGGCGGCCCGACCTGGCTACTCCGCCTCGTCCTCGACGGCCGCCGTCGGCGCGCCCGCCTCACCCGGCAGCACGATGCGGATCAGCGCGCCGCCGCGTTCGGACGTATCGATCGTGATGGTGCCGCCGTGTTTTGTCACGACCTGTTTCACAATCGCCAGCCCGAGGCCGGAACCGGGCATCGAGCGCGAGGCGGTGGTGCGGTAGAACCGCTCGAAGACCAGCTCGCGTTCGGCCGGCGGGATGCCGGGGCCGGCGTCGTCGACCGACAGCTCCAGCAGCCCGCGCCCCACCTCGGCCATGCTCACCCGCACCTGGGCACCGGCCGGGCTCCACTTCGCGGCGTTGTCGAGGACGTTCAGGATCGCCCGCTCCAAGCCGGCCTCATGGCCGTAGACGAACCACGGCCGCAGTGCCGCGACGAACTCGATGGAGCCGCGACGGCGCCGGGCGCGTTCGAGTGCCCGCTCGGCCACCTCGCCGAGATCGACGCGCTCGTAAACGGTTTCCGGCGCGTCCTCCCTGGCCAGGTCGACCAGGTCGCCGACGAGGGTGGACAGCTCCTCGATCTGGGCCACCACATCGGCGCGCAGTTCGGCCATGTCCTCGTCCGGAATCCGCGGCGCGCCCGGCCGGCCCGCGGCGATCAGCAGTTCCATGTTGGTGCGCAGCGAGGTCAGCGGGGTGCGCAGCTCGTGGCCGGCGTCGGCGACCAGCCGCCGCTGCCGGTCGCGGGATTCGGCCAGCGCGCGCAGCATGGTGTTGAAACTCTCGGTGAGCCGGGCCAGCTCGTCGTCACCGGTGACCGGGATCGGGGTCAAGTCGTCGGTGCGGGCCACGCGTTCGGTGGCCGCGGTGAGCCGGGCGATGGGCCGCAATCCGGTGCGCCCGACCGCGGTACCGGCCGCGGCGGCCAGCAGCACGCCGCATCCGCCGACCACGAACAGCAGCCAGGCCAGCCGGTCGAGCACCTCACGGGTGGGTTCCAGGCGCTGGGAGATCACCAGCGTGACACCCGAATCCATGCGCCGGGCCAGCACCCGCTGGTTGTTGTAGGTGCGCAGCGACGAGGTGTGCTCGCCCTTGGCGACCGCGATCTCCTCGGTGCCGATGGGCGGTTTGGTGGGCTGCGGCGGGATGTAGACCGGCAGGCTGTCGGGCGGGCGTTCCCCCTCCGGCGCGGTCGGCGAGGACACCGAGAACGGGTAGATCAGGCCGACGCCGATGTTGTTGGAGAACAGTGTCGCCACCCCGAGCGACTGGAACGCCATGCTGTCGATATCGCCGCTGATCATGGTCGCGGCCCGGGCGCGCAGCTGGGCGTCCACGTCGCCGTAGAGCGCGCGCGCCACCATCGCGTAGGCGGCGATGGAGGTGACCGCGACGGCGATGGCCACCACCGAGGCGGCCAGCAGCGTCACCCGCCAGCGCAGTGAGACCGTGCGGGTCAGTGGGGTGGGCGGGCGCATGGGCGCGGGCTCGTCGAGCCCGCGACGGGCCGGGCCCAGTGGTGCCACACCCGCGGCGGTGCCGGATTTTCCCGGCCGTTTGGAAGCTGAACGTGCCATGTCCGCGCCCGCCTACGGCGGTGTCTCCCGCAGTACGTAGCCGACCCCGCGCACCGTGTGGATCAACCGCGGCTCGCCCTCGGCCTCGGTCTTGCGCCGCAGATAGCCGATGTAGACCTCGAGCGCATTGCCGGAGGTCGGGAAGTCGTAGCCCCAGACCTCTTCCAGAATCCGGCCGCGGGTCAGCACCCGGCGCGGATTGGCCATCAACATTTCCAGCAGTGAGAACTCGGTGCGGGTGAGGCTGATCGACCGAGATCCACGCAACACCTCACGGGTGACCGGATCCAGCGACAGATCGGCGAACCGCATCGTTTCCGATGTCTCACCCGGGTCGCTGGCGCGACGGCGCAGCAACGCGCGCAACCGGGCGAGCAATTCTTCGAGCGCGAATGGTTTCGGCAAATAGTCGTCGGCGCCCGCGTCGAGCCCGGCCACCCGTTCGGAAACCGAATCCCGGGCGGTCAAAACCAGAATCGGCAGATCGTCGCCGGTGCTGCGCAAACGGCGGCAAACCTCCAGGCCGTCCAGGCGCGGCATCATCACATCGAGCACGAGCGCGTCCGGTCGTTGCGCGGTGACTTTGTCCAGTGCGTCGACACCATCGACCGCGAGGTCGACGGTGTAGCCGTTGAAGGTCAGCGACCGCCGCAGCGATTCCCGGACGGCGCGATCGTCGTCGACTACCAGAATGCGCATGTCCCCAGTTTGACCGCATCGACTGAGAGCCGACTGAGAGGGCCGTCCCGACACGCCGCCACCGGCGCGAACGGGCATCGAAATGTTTGCCGGTACGCCGATAAATGATCTTGACCTGGGGATTCATCCGATAGCGGGGCGAACACGGGTGCAGGAAATCATTCATACGCGAAACTTGTTCTCCACGGCCATATTCGAGGTTTAACACGGGGAACGTCCAGATTGCCGATGCTCCCGCTGCGGGGTATGTTCCCTGCGGTAAAAAGAAGACCTCAGGTTGGTTCTGGCGCGGTTCGCATCGAATCCAGAACTCCCCACGCACGGCCGGGGTCACTCGTGATGCGGAGGCGACACAAGCGGATGGAAGCTGCACCGCGACCCTGGCAATTCAGCCTGCCCAACTGGTCGGTTACCCGCAAGGTCGGCATCGTGCTGGTGCTGCCGGTGGTCCTGGCCACCGTGTTCGCGGTACTGCGAATCAACAACGAACTCCAGACCATGGACCAGCTGGATGCGGCCACCGAACAGGCCATCATCATCCGGCCCATCGTCAAGTTCGGTACCGCCACCGAACATCTGGCCGTGACCGCGACCTCGAGCTGGGGCAACCCCGCCGACCCGCGCACCGACGCCGCGCTGACCCGGTTCGATCAGGCCCTGGCCGATATGGAAACCGCGCTCCAGGACACCGGCGTGAGCGGCAAGGTGACCGCCGAGCTGTCCTCCGCGGTGGCCATCGGCACCACCATGCGCAACAGCCTGCGCAGCGGATCGCCTGCGATGGTCGGCGATCAGGCCGACGAGATCGGCATGCGCATCGGTAACGCGCTGGCGCTGTCGCCCTCGGTGGAAGACCTCGTCATCCAGCGATACTTTCTCCAGCTGACCACGATTCAGACCGCGCGCCGGGTGCTCACCGAGCAGCGCATGCTGATCAGCTCGCCCGACGCCGCGCGCAATCCGAGCATGCGGGCCCGCGTACTCACCTCCGCCGGTGCCGAGCTGACCATGATCTACCAGTACGGCCAGATTCTGCCGGAGCTGGCGGGCAATATGCGTCCGCTGCTGGACGCGGTGCAGACCCGGTTGGCGACCTTCAGCCAGAACACCGCCGACCCGGCGAGCAATCCGGCGGTGCTGGACTCGTTGCAGGTCAGTGCCGACACCTACGACGCGACCACCGCGCAGCTGACCGACATCATCGATGCCGCACTGCTCGAACGCACCACCACCGCGCAGAACAGCGCGCTGCGTGAGACCACCATCGTGATCGCGGTGCTGCTGGCCGGTCTGGCGCTGGCGCTGGCGGTCGCGCGGACCCTGGTCGTCCCGGTGCGCAGGCTGCGGCGCGACGCGCTCGAGGTCGCGCACGTCAAGCTGCCCGACGAGCTGTCGGTGGTGCGTGCCGGTGGCACCACCCCCGCCATCACCCCGGTCGCCGTGCACACCACCGACGAGATCGGCCAGCTGGCCCGAGCCGTCGACGAAATGCACGAACAGGCGCTCAATCTCGCCGCCGAGCAGGCCCGTCTGCGGGTGCAGATCGGCAACATGTTCGAGACCCTGTCGCGGCGCAGCCAGTCGCTGGTGGAACAGCAGCTGGCGCTGATCGAGGACCTCGAACACGACGAGGACAACAGCGAGCGGTTGCAGAGCCTGTTCCGCCTCGACCACCTCGCCACCCGCATGCGCCGCAACGGCGACAACCTGCTGGTGCTGGCCGGTACCGCGTTGCGCCGCGGCCAGCTTCAGCCGGTGCCGCTGTCGGACATGCTGTGGAGTGCGGTCTCCCAGGTCGAGGACTATCAGCGGGTCGAGATCGGCACTGTGCCCGACGGTGTCGTCGCCGGTGAGCCCGCCGTCGACATCGAGCATCTGCTCGCCGAGCTGATCGACAACGCGCTGCGCTACTCGCCGCCGACCACCCCGGTCGCGGTGACGGTCTCGCGCGCGGTCGACGGCGGCTACCTGATCGAGATCACCGACCGCGGCCTCGGCATGTCGGCCGAGGACCTGCAGGCCACCAACGAACGCCTCGCCTCCGGTGGTGAGGTCACCGTCGAAACCGCCCGCCGGATGGGCCTGTTCGTGGTCGGCCGGCTGGCCAAGCGGCACAACATCACCGTCAGCCTGCGCCGCACCTCGACCATGGCGCAGCAGCCCGGTATCACCGCGAGCGTGCATCTGCCCGGCGCACTGGTGGCGCCCGCGATGGACGACGCCGACGGCAAGCCGCAGACCGATCCTTTCGCCGCGCTGCCGCCCGGCGCGCCGCCGCAGCGGACCCTGGTGCCGGTGCCGAGCCTGCCGGAGGCGCCCGCCCCCGCACCCGAATCCGAGCCGGTACCGCTGTCGTCGTGGGGCACCACCAGTTCCGGGCTGCCGCAGCGTCGTCCGTCCATCCGGGTGGCCGAGCCGCCCGAGCAGCCGACGGTGTCGGTGCCCGCGAGTGCGCGACCGGATTCCGGCGCCGAGGATCGTTCCACCAACACCCCGTTCGGCCCGCCGACCCCGGAGCCGCATCCCGGCGACGCCGAGACCGGGCCGAACCGGATCGTCAGCGCCGAACCCGAGGAAGAGCCGACGGGCCTGTGGGCCGAAACCAAGGAACACCCGATCGTGGCGCCGCAGCCCGAACCCGAACCGCGCGCCACCACCGCCGGTTCCGGGCTGCCGATCCGGCGTCCGGCGCCGGTGCGCGACGAGCCGCAGCAGCAGGCCCCGGAGCCGCCGCGGCCGCAGGAGCCCGAGACCGTCACCGTCACCGCCGAATCCGCGGCGGCGACCTCGACCTCGACCCGCCTGCACCCGGTCGGCGGCGATTCGCCGACCCCGATCTATCAGCGCATGGTCTCGGAGTGGCTGGTCGAGCCCGCCACCGCGCAGCCGTCGAGCGGCACCTGGTCCTCCCCCGCGGATGCCGGCTGGATGGCGGCCGAGGATGCCGCCAAGCCGACCACCAGCGCCCGGACGGTCGGCGGCCTGCCGATCCGCAGGCCGGGTGCGCAACTGGTGCCGGGTGGCCTGGCCCCGGTCGAAGAGGCGGGCGCGCGTGATCCGGAGGAGATCCGGAACAACCTGACCAGGCATCTCAGTGGGGTCCGCAGCGGGCGGGCCGAAGCGCAGCACAACGACGGAGGGCTTGCATGACCAACCCGAACCCGAACAGCACCACGGACGAGAACCTGAATTGGCTGGTCGCCCGGTTCACCCGGGACGTACCCGGTGTCTCCCACGCGGTCCTGGTGTCGGCGGACGGCCTGTTGCAGGCCACCAGCCCGCATCTGCCCGCCGACCGCGCCGAACAGCTGGCCGCGGTGACCGCCGGCCTGGCGAGTCTGTCCACCGGTGCCGCACAGCTTTTCGACGGCGGCAAGGTGATGCAGTCGATCGTGGAGATGCAACGCGGCTACCTGCTGGTGATGAGCGTCGGCAACGGCTCGCATCTGGCGGTGCTGGCGAACAAGTCGCACGATATCGGCCGCATCGGCTACGAGATGGCGTTGCTGGTCGATCGAGTGGGCTCGGTGGTTTCCGCCACCGCCCGCACTGCCGTCTGAGTGATCCATGTCCTCATTCGGCTCCGGGCCGTACAACCGGCCAACCACTCGCGTCAGACCCTATGCCCTGACGTCGGGGCGCACCGAGCCGGCGGTCGACCTGCCGCTGGAGGCGGTCATCGAGACCATCTCCTATACCCCGCGCGGTGAGTGGCCCTCCGGTGATATCCGCATCGAAATCCTGCGTCTCGGTGCGCACCTGCTCTCAGTTGCCGAAATCGCCGCACACCTGGATCGTCCGCTCGGTATGGTCCGGGTCGTTATCGGCGATCTCGTCGTGGACGGGAACCTGCGAGTGCATTCGACTCTGACCGAACAGGCGAGCTATGACGAACGCCGTTCCCTGATGGAGAGGACATTGCGTGGACTCCGTGCCCTATAGGAGACCGGATCGGGGCTCCGCGCCCGAGGACACCGACAACCGCACCGCGTCGACCAAGATCGTCGTCGCCGGTGGTTTCGGTGCGGGCAAGACCACTTTCGTCGGTGCGGTCTCGGAGATCGTTCCGCTGCGCACCGAGGCGATGGTCACCCGGTTCTCCGACGGTATCGACGATCTCGCCGATACCCCGGAGAAGGAGACGACCACCGTCGCCATGGATTTCGGCCGGATCATCCTGCCGGGCAATCTGGTGCTCTACCTGTTCGGCACGCCCGGCCAGCGCCGGTTCTGGTTCATGTGGGACGACCTGATCCGCGGTGCCATCGGCGCCGTGGTGCTCATCGATACCCGCAGGCTGGAGGACAGCTTCGCGGCCGTCGACTTCTTCGAGGCGCGCAAGCTGCCGTTCCTGATCGCGGTCAACCGTTTCCCGGATGCCCCGCGGTTCCCGATCGCGGAGTTGCGTGAGGCGCTGTCGGTGCGTCCCGGTGTGCCGATCGTGGACATCGACGCGCGCAACGCGGTCGAGGTGCGCCAGGCGCTGGCCGCGGTCACCGAGTACGCGATCTCGGAATTGCAGGCCATGGAACTGGAAGGGGCCGCCCGGCATGGCTGACACGCTGGCTTCGGCGACCGGTCTGCTCGCGGCCGACGCGAACGCCGAGATGGAGTGGTTCGCGATGGGTTATTGGCTCATCGGGCTGTCGCTGGGAATGTCCGCGCTCGGCGCGCTGGTCGGACTGGCCTGTGTGGTGCACGGCCGGCGTTCGGCCCGGTTCCGTCCGGTCTGGCTGGCCGCGGCGGCGGTGTCGATGGGCGGTGTCGGGATCTGGCTGGCGACGGCGGTCCCGCTGCTCGGGGTGGCGGTGCCGGGGGCGGTGCTGCGTTATGACGCGGCCACACTGGGTGTTTCGCTGGCGGTGATCGTCATCGCGGTGTTCGCCGGGCTGGTGATCGCCGGACGCGAGCTGCGGTGGCCGCGACTGCTGACCGGCGGGCTGGTGATCGGACTCGGCGGGGGGCTGATGCAGTACCTGCAGCTGTCTTCGGTGGACGTGCAGGGCTCGGTCGAGCTGACGGTGTGGCTGCTGGTGGTGGCGACGCTGATCGCGGTGCTGCTGGCGATCGCCGGCCTGTGGGTGTTCCAGTCGCGGCAGGTGCTCGCCGCGCGGATCGCGACGATCGTGGTGTTCGCCGTCGGTGTGGCCGCGGTGTACTACACCGGGGTGGCCGCGCTCGGGTTCAGTATCGACGATGCTGCCGAGTCCCCGGCCGGGATGCAGTTGTTCGACTTCGTGTTCCCGATGTTCGTGCTCGGTTCGCTGGCGCTGGCGTTGCCGATCACCGCGGTGCTGGTGGCGCCGGATCGCCGGGAGTTGGCCGCGGTGGATCCGACGCCGCGTCCGGTGCTCGAGCCGGCGCACTGAGGTCGGGCGGGGGCGCGGTGACGGCCGAGCAGGAAGCGCTGTTGCGTGAGTTGCGTGCGCAGATCGGAGAATTGCGCACCGAGGTCAGTGACCTGGAGGCGACCGTCGCCGATCTGGTGGATCGGGTCGAGCAGTTGGCCGGGCCGTCGCTGTGGGGGCTGTTGTCGCTGCCCGCGGCGGTGATCGGGGAGGTGTTGCGCCGGGTCGGGGCGGCGGTGCAGGTGCTGCCGGGGTTGCCGTGCTGCGGGGGTGCGGATTCCGGCGCGGCCGAGCGCGCTGAGGCCGATCGCGGCTGAGGTCGCGGAGCGCGCGAGTCGAGAATCGCGGCAGGTGCGGTGGTTTCGGCGAGGGCCGGAGAATTCTTGGCGATGAGCGGGTTCTCCTTTTCAGGAGAACCCGCCCTCCCGAACGAGGGTACCGGCGGGCGATCCCGAAATCATCAGTGCGGCCGGACTTTTACTCAGGCCAAAAACCAACTCTCGGTACGAAATTCGAGAGTCGGCAATCCACTCGCAATCAGTACTTCGACTGTATCGCCAAGTCGGTTCGGCGCCAAGGATAACCAGCCGATTGCCATCGGTTCGTGATCGCCGTAAGCGTATGCCGGGTGAACCGCCGGGAAATAGTGGCGCGCCGGTAGCCGACTTCTGTTCGAGTTCAGGCCCCCTGACACGATTCTGCGCGCTATCGTCGCATCGCACATGCAGGTTCGTCCGAAGGAGTTTCGTATGGCCGTCAACGTTGTGCTCGACAAGGTGCTCGACAAGGAGTACGAGAACAAGTCCCTCGCGGAGATCCTCGCCGCGCCCCCGTCGGCGCTCGCCGGCCTCACCGAGGCTCACGACAAACAGCTGCTGGACGCTCTGAAGATCAAGTCCATTGCAGATCTGGGCAACAACAAGTTCTTCCAGCTCGCCGCGGCGCTGGTTGCGCTCAAAGAGCAAGAAGGCTGAGTACACAGGCGAACTGAACAGGGCGGCGCCGCGATGACGCGATGCCGCCCTGCGCATTGCGGGCGAACGGAATGCCTCAGATCCGTTCCGGGTCGATCAGCCCGCGACGCACCGCTTGGACAAGGCGGCGCGGAACCCGATGCACGACACCGCCGACCGTAACCGGCACCAGATCCGGCGGTGTCGCTTTCCAGTTCGAGCGCCGGCTGCGGGTATTGGACCGCGACATCTTGCGCTTGGGAACCGCCATGTCAGCCCTCCCCTCGTCCGGGCTGGGGCTGCGCACCGCGCGCCCGCCTGCCATATCTGCGCTCGAACTTCTCCACCCGGCCCTGGGTATCGAGCACCCGGTGGGCGCCGGTCCAGAACGGGTGGGAATCCGCGGTGACGTCGACCACCAGCAAGGGGTAGGTCTGCCCGTCGGTCCACTCCACCGTCCGGTCACTGGTGGCGGTGGACCTGGTCAGGAACCGTTTGCCGGTGCTCGAATCCTCGAACACCACCGGGTGGTAGTCCGGGTGTATCCCTGCTTTCATCGGTCGTCCTTTCTGTCGTGAAGTCTTTCCGGGCGCAGCCGTTCAGTCAGCGCTGCGCTGGTCTCCGGCGATGGGCAGTCCGGTGGACTCACCGGATTCGCACGGGTCGGCATGCCACTCGCCGAACGGGTCGTCCCACTGCGCCACTCGCTCGGGCGCCCGCTCCACCAACCGCAGCTCGTCGTCTTCGACCAGCGCCCAGTGCAGGGCGTGGCGGATATCGGCGGGATCGGCGTCGTGCACCAGGATCACCAGCGAGACATCGCGGTCGCCGAAACGGTCGTCCCAGCGCAGCGCCGCCATGGCCCGGCGATCCGGGTCGGCGTCGGCGAGTTCGTCGGGCGTCATCGCGGCCAGCCAGCGACCGGCGCCGCCGACCCGCAGCCCGCCACCGGCCGATTCCAGCCAGACCACTTCCTCCGGCTGGGTGGCCAGCCACAACCGGCCGCGCGCGGTGACCACGCCCTCGAACAGCACATCCAGCGCCTCGTGCAGCCGTCCCGGATGGAACGGGCGGCCGGCGGCGAATTCCACCAGCGTCACCCCGTGCTCGGTACCCAGCGGCGGTTGGCCGCGCAGCAGCGGCGCGTGCGCGTCGAACACCCGGCCGCGGCGCGAGTCCGCCGGGATCCGGCCGATCAGCGCGTCCACCTCGGCCGGGGCGATCGGCTCGGCGGTGCCCCAGTACACCGGCGCCTGCGGGACCAGGCGGCTGAACACGGCACCGAGACGTTCGCGATCCAGCGCGTCGACCTGGTGGGCGCCGGTGACGACGAGCCCGTCGGCGAAATCGACCTGGCCGACCGCGACCTGGGCCACCGTGCGGTCGTCGTCGGCGGTGGCGAGACCGCATTCGGCAAGGGTGTCGTCACCGGTGGCCTCGGCCAGCCAAATCCGGGCATCGGCGCAGGTCAGCACGGCTTCGATACGCACGTCGCGACGCGCCGGGCCGTCGATGCGGCCGACCACACCCGCGACGACGACGTCATCGATGGCCTGGCAGACCGCTTCGGCTTCGAACGCCGGGTCCAGAGCGAGCACGATGCGCGTCACCGAATCGCGGGCGGCCAGCGTGCACAGCAGCGGGAGCAGATCCGCGCGCAGGGTGCAGGACACGCACCCATGCGCCAGC
The DNA here is from genome assembly GCF_000284035.1 of Nocardia cyriacigeorgica GUH-2. Classification (NCBI taxonomy): domain Bacteria; kingdom Bacillati; phylum Actinomycetota; class Actinomycetes; order Mycobacteriales; family Nocardiaceae; genus Nocardia; species Nocardia cyriacigeorgica. The sequence continues at coordinate 5,246,627 of NC_016887.1, forward strand.
TCCAGGACTTCGACGCTCTCCTTGACGCCCTCGCGCACCGTCCGGCGGACGATGCCCTCCCGCAGTTCGGCCAGATCGTGGCGCACGACGACGGTGCCGGGGGCAGTGCCCAACGCCCGCGCCACCTGGTCGACTCCCTCGGTGGCGCGGCCCGAGGCCCCGGCGACCACCACGACCGGTGTTCTGCGATCGGGAATCACAGCAACCCCTTTCGGTAACGGTTTTCATTAACGGCTCGCCACACGGTACAGTGCGGAACGGTCGTTGTCGAAAACGATTGTCATCACCTATTGGAGGGAGCCCGCCATGTCGGCCCACTGCCAGGTCACCGGCCGCCGGCCCGGTTTCGGCAAGTCCGTCTCGCATTCACACAAGCGGACCAACCGGCGCTGGAACCCGAACATCCAGCGCAAGACCTACTACCTGCCCAGCGAAGACCGCCGCATCACGCTCACCGTCTCGGCCAAGGGCATCAAGACCATCGACCGCGACGGGATCGAGGCCGTGGTGGCCCGCATCCGGGCGCGCGGCGACAAGATCTGAGCGGAGCATCACGATGGCATCGAAATCGACCGACATCCGTCCGGTGATCAAGCTGAAGTCCACCGCGGGCACCGGCTACACCTACGTCACCCGCAAGAACCGGCGCAACGACCCCGACCGCATGGTGCTGCGCAAATACGATCCGGTGGTGCGCAGGCACGTGGACTTCCGAGAGGAACGCTGATGGCCAAGAAGTCCAAGATCGCCCGCAACGAACAGCGCAAACAGATCGTCGCTCGCTACGCCGCACGCCGCGCCGAGCTCAAGGAACTGATCCGCAACCCGGCCACCGGCGACGCCGAACGGGCCGCGGCCCAGTCCGCCCTACAGCGCCTGCCCCGCGACGCCAGTCCGGTACGATTGCGCAATCGGGACGCCGCAGACGGACGACCGCGCGGACATCTCCGGAAGTTCGGGCTCTCTCGGGTACGCGTACGCGAGCTGGCCCATCGGGGAGAGTTGCCCGGTGTGCACAAATCGAGCTGGTAGAACCACTGATCTCGTGAGTAAGGAACCCGACTTATGGCAGTGAAGCGAGCACCGTCGAAGAAGGTCCGCGCCGAGCAGGCCCGCAGACCCAAGAAGAATCCGCTGATCGCCGCCGGCATCGAGACCGTCGACTACAAAGACGTCAACCTGCTGCGCACCTTCATCTCCGATCGAGGCAAGATCCGCAGCCGCCGCGTCACCGGCCTCACCCCGCAACAGCAGCGTCAGGTGGCGGTGGCGGTGAAGAACGCCAGGGAGATGGCGCTGCTCCCGTTCACCAGCCGCTGAGCCGCGCCGCCGCGTCCACCAGCTCGCGGCACCGCGACAACGCACGGCACCGATCCCGCGCCGAACAAGGCCCCCGATGCGTCATCGGGGGCCTTGTCGCGTCCGGGGCGAACGCGCAGCAGACGTGGCGACCGGCTGCGTTAAGGTGTGCCCATGTCGCTGCGCCGTGGCTGTGCCACCCTGCTCGCCCTCGTCGTCACCGGACTGTCCGTCGTCGCCTGCGGCGGCTCCGATGACGATGCCGCACAAGAGGTTACGAGCTCGGTAACCACTTCCGCGCCGAGCACCCCGACCGAGAACCCGTCCGCCGCCACGGGCGAGCCGTTCACCGCCGACTCCACCATCGTCGGCGCCCACCCGATCCCGTTCACCTCGTGGACTGCCTTGCCCGGCAACCGGATCGCGATCAGCTTCGAGACCGGATCGCCGGAGTGCTACGGCGTGGACGCCACCGTCACCGAGACCGACGAGGCCGTCACCATCGAATTGCGTTCGGGCACACGGGCCGACGCGGTGGGCAAGATGTGCGTGATGATCGCGGTCTTCGGGACGCTGGAGTTGCAATTGCAGGCGCCGGTGGGTGATCGGGAAGTACGCAGCGCTGTGTGAGGGAGCCCGAAACGACGGACACCGCGGCCCGGGCGTTGGCCCCGGACGCGGCGTCTCGGCGTCGGTCGATTCTCAGTGCGCGAAGTGCCGCGAACCCGTCAGGTAGACGGTGACGCCCGCCGCCCGCGCAACGTCGATGGTCTCCTGGTCGCGCACCGATCCACCCGGGTGCACGATCGCCCGCACACCGGCCTGGATGAGTGCCTCCGGGCCGTCCGGGAACGGGAAGAAGGCGTCGGAGGCGGCGACCGAACCCTTGACCCGGTCCCCGGCCCGCTGCACCGCCAGTCCGACCGCGTCGACCCGGTTCACCTGACCCATGCCCACGCCGACGGAAGCGCCGTCGTGGGCGAGCAGGATGGCGTTGGACTTCACCGCGCGGCAGGCCCGCCAGGCGAAAGCCAGATCGGCCAGGGTCTGCTCGTCGGCGGGCTCGCCGGCGACCAGGGTCCAGTTGGCGGGATCGTCACCCTCGGCGTCGAGGATGTCGCGCTGCTGGAGCAGGGCGCCGCCGCTGATCGGCCGCAGCTCCACCCCGGCCCGGCGCGGCGGCTCGGCGACCAGGATGCGCACATTCTTCTTGCGCTGCAACACTTCCACCGCGCCGTCGGCGTAGGCCGGAGCGACGATCACCTCGGTGAAGATCTCCGCGACCTGCTGCGCCATCTCCACGGTCACCTCACGGTTGGCCGCGATGACGCCGCCGTAGGCGCTCACCGGATCGCAGGCGTGCGCCTTGCGGTGCGCCTCGGCGATATCGGCGCCCAACGCGATGCCACACGGGTTGGCGTGCTTGATGATCGCCACCGCGGGATCGGTGTGGTCGTGCGCGGCCCGCCAGGCGGCGTCGGCGTCGACGTAGTTGTTGTACGACATCTCCTTGCCGTGCAACTGCCGCGCCTGCGCCAATCCGGGGGCGCCGTCGTTGGCGGTGTAGAGCGCGGCCTCCTGATGCGGGTTCTCGCCGTAGCGCAGCACCGCGGCCCGCTCCCAGCTGCCACCGATCCAGTCCGGGAAACGCTCGGCACCGGGCGCGAGCACGCTGGTCATCCAGCTGGCCACCGCCACGTCGTAGTTCGCGGTGTGCTGGAAGGCCTTGGCCGCCAACGCCGTCCGCTCGGCCAGGGTGAAACCGCCGGCGCGCACGGCGGCGAGCACCTGCTCGTAATCGCCGCTGTCGACGACCACACCCACCGAGGGATGGTTCTTGGCCGCCGCGCGCACCATCGACGGACCGCCGATATCGATCTGCTCGACGCATTCGTCCGGCGCGGCGCCGCTGGCCACCGTCTCGGTGAACGGGTACAGGTTCACCACCACCAGCTGGAACGCCTCGACGCCCAGCTCGACCAGCTGATCGACGTGCTCGCTCTTGCGGGTGTCGGCGAGGATGCCCGCGTGTACGCGCGGGTGCAGGGTCTTGACCCGGCCGTCCAGCGTCTCCGGGAATCCGGTGAGGTCTTCGACCTTGGTCACCGGGATGCCCGCGTCGGCGATGCGGGCGGCGGTCGACCCGGTCGAGACCAGCTCCACCCCGGCCTCGTGCAGGCCGGTCGCGAGCTCCACGAGCCCGGTCTTGTCGTAGACGCTCACCAGCGCCCGGCTGATCGGCTTACGGTCGCTGGATTCACTCACCGGGAAACTCGCTCATCTGGGATTACTGCCTTTCGTCCGTCGGAGACAATGCCTCGGGTGGCGACGGCGGCGACAACCTCCGCCAGCAACCGTCGCTCGACAACCTTGATGCGCTCGTGCAGGGTGGCCTCGTCGTCATCGGGCAGCACCGTGACCGCTTCCTGGGCGAGGATCGGGCCGGTGTCGATGCCCTCGTCCACCAGGTGCACCGTCGACCCGGTGACCCGAACGCCGTAGGCGAGCGCGTCGCGGACGCCGTGGGCGCCGGGGAAGGCGGGCAGCAGCGCGGGATGGGTGTTGATGATGCGTCCGCCGAACCGCTTCAGGAACATCGGGCCGAGGATCTTCATGAAACCGGCGGAGACCACCAGATCGGGCTCGTAGGCCGCGACGGCCTCGGTCAGGGCGTGATCCCAGGCGCTGCGATCGGGGTGGTCGCCGAGCGCGACCCGGAAATGCGGGATGCCCGCGGCGTCGGCGTGCTCGGTGGCGGCGCAGGTGCGGTCCACTCCGACGGCGACGATCCGCGCCGGGTACCCGGGGGCCCGGGTGGCCTCGATGAGCGCGCGCAGCAGCGATCCGGTGCCCGAGGCGAGTACGACGACGGTGGCCGGGGCCGTTTCGGATGGGGCCGGGGAGGTCAGCGCTCTACTCCTGGAAGTCGGGTCGGACGGTGGCCGGATCGTTGCCACCGTCGTAGAGCCTAACGATCCTGGGTTCGGCTACTTTCCGGCAGGTCCGCCTCGACCACCTCGGCGTCGACGATCTCGGCGGGCGGGTCGGCCGGGCGGGCGGGCCGGCGGTCGAGTGCGGGCTGCTCGTCGATGACTTCGGCGTCGAGTTCGACCGTCAGTTCCGGGCCGTCGTCGTAGTCGTCGAACTCGTCATCGTCGTAGTCGTCGTACTCCTCGTCGAGGTAGTCCTCTGCGTCGTACTCGTCGTGGTCGTCGTAGCCGTGGTCGTCGTAGCCGAACCCGGGGATCGGGCTGCCGACGGGCGTGATGAACAGCCGGGCGAACACGAGCCCGGCATATCCGGTGACGGCCAGCAGGACGACGGTGACTACGGCGAAGGCGAGCAGATCCGGTCCGATCCGGCCGAAGGTACCCAGTTCACCGCCGGCCACCACGCCGAGCAGCACCAGCACCACCGTCGCCAGTGCAGCGCTGGTGAGCGTGGACCACGGGGCGAGCAGGCGGTCGTGCGAGGTGCGCGCAGTATCGAGACCGCCGATCACGCCGACGATCACCGGGATCAGCAGCAGCGCCGGCCACCACCCGGCCGCGGGTCCGGTAGGCAGTGCGGCGAGCACCGGCATCGCCGGCACCGGGCCGCCGACCACCGAGAACACGCCCACCGACGCGTCACCGAATTCGACGCCCGCGCCGACCAGCACGGCCACCGCGCCGATCACCACATTGGGCAGATACAGCAGCGAGAGCACCGTCAGCCCGATGACGCCGCCGGCATTGCCCGCCCCGGAATAGCTGTCGCCGATCCGCGACCAGTGCGCGAGCAGCGAGACGACGGTGACTACAGCGGCGGCGCCGAGCAGCCGCAACACGGTGTGCGCGGCGGCGTACCCGGCCGCGACCACCCAGTACGGCAGCCGGTCGACCGAGGCGGGCCAGAGCCCGGCGGCGATTCCGCAGCCCGCGGCCACCAGATGCAGGCCACCGACCCAGGCGAAGGCGGTGAGCGGATTGGGCGGCTGCATCGGCAGCACACCGGAGGCATCCTCGGTGACGGCCAGGCAGACCGCGGTGACGAGTAGTGGACCACCCACGGCCGCGGCCACCAGCCAGGCCAGATCGGCGCGGGACGGATCGGGTTCCACCGCGTGCGCGCATTCGCGTCCACAGGCCCACATCAGCAGTGCGGTGGGCAGCAGCGGCAGCACACCGAGCGTGGTGGCGCCGATGACGACAGGTACCTGATGTACGGCGAGCCAACTGCCCGCGATAGCGCCGGAGATACCGGAAAGGCCGCTGCCGGAAGCCAGCAGCGTGGCGAACATGGCGATGACGATGGCCGCGAGCCCGAACGCGGCCGGGCGGGCGGCGACGAGCATCAACACCCGCGCGCGTTCGGGGGTGAGGGACAGAAAGCCGGGCTCATCGACCGGCGGCTCCGGCTCGGATCGGACCGGTGCGGCCCGTCGGACAAGCGAATTCCGCGGGGAGCTCATGAAGATTCAGGTTGGCAGCTCTCCCGGCGCGAGCGGGTCAGGCGCGCCGGGCGCCGGGAGAGCCACGATGACAACCGTGTGGTCGCCGGATTACTTGTTGTCGTCCGAGGGACGGAACGCGCGAGTCGGGTCGGCGGCCGGATCGGCGTTCTGCTCACCGCCGAACGGCTGGCTGGGCTGACCCTGTTGCGGCTGCTGCTGACCGTACTGCTGCTGGCCGTACTGCTGCTGCTGACCACCGAACTGCTGGGTGGCGCCTTCCGACGGCGACTGCTGCTGGCCACCGGCGTACGGCGACTGCTGCTGGCCCGCACCATAACCGGGCTGCTGGCCGTAGGACTGCTGCTGCTGACCGTACTGCTGCTGACCCGGCTGCTGGCCGTACTGCTGCTGCTGGCCCGGCTGGCTGTAGGAGGGCTGCGACGGGTACTGACCGCCACCGAAACCGCCCTGGCCCGGCTGGCCCTGACCGAACTGCTGCTGGCCGTAGCCACCCTGCTGCTGGCCATACTGCTGCTGGCCGTAACCCGGCTGCTGGCCGTAGCCGGCCTGCGCCTGCTGTGCGGCCGGACGCGGTTCGGGCAGCTTGATGATGCCGGCCTCGAACAGCACGACCGCGACGGCGATGGCGGCCTGGACGAACACGAAGAACAGCAGGACCCAGGCGCCCCACTGGAGCTCGATGCCTTCGAGCTGATTGAACGACTGGAACAGCAGACCGAAGAAGCCGGCCACCGATACTGCGGCAGCCGCGCCGGTCCAGTTCTGCTTGGGCAGCAGCGACAGACCCGCCAGCAGAGCCGCGATCAGGACGATGGTGAGCAGGGGCGTGATGCCGAGCATCGAGTTGAAGGCGTTCTCGGTCTCATCCGAACCCTCACCGGTGAACAACGATCCGCCCTCTTTGGCGCCCTGGTACGGCAGGAAACCGAAGAGGAAGCTGATCACACCCAGCGCAGCCACGCCGATCGTCAGGAAGAACGGCAGCCCCTTGGCGGCGGCACCGGATTCGGTACCTGCGCCGGCCGGCGACTGGCCGGGGTTGGGGGAAGCGGAGGGCGTCGGCGCGGGCGCGTTGTACCCGGAGCCCCCGGTCGGGTATGACATGTCGTCGTCTCCTAGGTCGAGTCATACATGTGTGTTCACGACTGATTCCCTCCTGACGCTACTGCACCGGGGCGCGGAGGTCATCACCGAGCGATTCCCCTGTGGAGAGAATCGCCGCCTGTGGATAACGACGAAGGCCGCAACCGGCGAACCGGAAGCGGCCTTCGAAGATCCATATGGGGATCAAGCAGTGACGCTTGCCTTCTCCAGGATCTCGCGCGCGAGCGCGGCGGTCTCGGACGGCGTCTTGCCGACCTTCACACCCGCGGCCTCGAGCGCGTCCTTCTTCGCCTGGGCGGTGCCCGACGAACCGGAGACGATGGCGCCCGCGTGACCCATGGTCTTGCCCTCGGGGGCGGTGAAGCCCGCGACGTAGCCGACGACCGGCTTGGTCACGTTCTCCTTGATGTAGGCCGCGGCCCGCTCCTCGGCGTCGCCGCCGATCTCGCCGATCATCACGATCAGCTCGGTCTCCGGGTCCTTCTCGAACGCCTCGATGGCATCGATGTGGGTGGTGCCGATGACCGGGTCGCCGCCGATGCCGATGGAGGTCGAGAAGCCGAAATCGCGCAGCTCGTACATCATCTGGTAGGTCAGCGTGCCGGACTTGGAGACCAGGCCGATCGGGCCCTTGCCGGTGATGTTGGCCGGGGTGATGCCCACCAGCGCCTCGCCCGGGGTGATGATGCCGGGGCAGTTCGGGCCGATGATCCGGGTCTTGTTGCCCTTCTCCACGTTGTAGGCCCAGGCGTAGGCGGTGTCCTGCACCGGGATGCCCTCGGTGATGACCACCAGCAGCGGGATCTCCGCGTCGATGGCCTCGATGATGGCGTCCTTGGCGAACTTCGGCGGCACGAAGGCGATCGAGACGTCGGCCCCGGTCTCCTTCATGGCCTCGGCCACGCCACCGAAGACCGGCAGCTCTACGGCGTTGCCGTCTTTGTCGGTGTGCGAGACGGTGGTGCCCGCCTTGCGCGCGTTGACGCCACCGACGATCTGGGTGCCCGCCTTCAGCATCAGGGCGGTGTGCTTGGTGCCCTCGCCGCCGGTGATGCCCTGGACGATGACCTTGGAGTCCTTGTTGAGGAAGATAGACATGTTGTTGTCCTTACTCGGCCGTCGTTATTTGGCGGCAGCCAGTTCGGCGGCCTTGTCGGCGCCTTCGTCCATTGTCTGCGCCAGCGTCACCAGCGGGTGCGCGGCGTCGGCGAGGATCTTGCGACCCTCCTCCACGCGGTTGCCGTCCAGCCGCACGACCAGCGGCTTGTTCGCCTCCGAGCCCAGGATCTCCAGCGCCTTGACGATGCCGTTGGCCACCGCGTCACAGGCGGTGATACCACCGAAGACGTTGACGAACACGCTCTTGACCTGGGCGTCGTTCAGGATGACGTCCAGCCCGGCCGCCATCACCTCGGCCGAGGCGCCGCCACCGATGTCGAGGAAGTTGGCCGGCTTGACCCCGTCGTGCTTCTCGCCCGCGTAGGCGACCACGTCGAGGGTCGACATGACCAGACCGGCGCCGTTGCCGATGATGCCGACCTCACCGTCGAGCTTGACGTAGTTGAGGTCGTTCTCCTTGGCCTTGAGCTCCAGCGGGTCGGTCGCGTCCTTGTCCGCGAACTCCGCGTGGCCGGGCTGGCGGAAGTCGGCGTTCTCGTCCAGGGTGACCTTGCCGTCGAGGGCGAGGATCTCGTCCTGCGGGGTGCGCACCAGCGGGTTGACCTCGACCAGGGTGGCGTCTTCGGCGACGAAGACCTCCCACAGCTTCTGGATGGTCACGGCCGCGGCGTCGAGCACCTCGGCGGGCAGGTGGCCCTGCTCGGCGATGGAACGCGCGAAGGCCAGGTCGACACCCTTGACGGCGTCGACCGGAACCTTGGCCAGGCGGTCGGGCTTGGTGGCCGCGACCTCTTCGATCTCCATGCCGCCCTCGACCGAGCACATGGCCAGGTAGGTGCGGTTGGAGCGATCCAGCAGGAAGGAGATGTAGTACTCCTCCGCGATGTCCTTGGCTTCGGCGACAAGGATCTTCTTGGTGATGTGGCCCTTGATGTCGAGGCCGAGAATGTTCGACGCGTGCGTGAAGGCGTCTTCCGGGGTGGCGGCGTACTTCACGCCGCCTGCCTTGCCACGGCCGCCGACCTTCACCTGGGACTTGATCATCACCGGCTTGCCGATTTCCTGCGCGATGGCGCGGGCATCCTCGGCCGTGTCCGTCACGCGGCCCTCCGACGAAGGCACTCCGTGCTTAACGAAGAGCTCCTTCGCCTGATATTCGAAGAGATCCATGTATTCACCGTCTCGTCTGCGTTGCTATGACAACGTCTTTGTTGGCGGCCCGACGTCGGAAGCGGGTCGGGTCGGACTCTAACCAGTCACATGGAAGGCCAATCGGCCACGTACATCCTAAGTGGCGCAGGTCACGGCCGAACCCCCGGGACGGGCAAAACCGCTGGCCAAGGCTACTGGCGAGTAGCTTGTTGACGAGTCACCGGAGGCCTGCTCGCACGGTATCCGGCCCGCGGATCACGGACCCGTCACGACCAGGCAACCTCACTCCGGTGCCCAGAAACGCGTGAGTTGAATCGAGCTGTTATCGTGATCCATCTCACAACTGTGGCCGGAATGTGCACACCGCTTGCGCAGTGCGCAATCGTTTCGTTACCGTCGATGCGGTCGATATCACAACCCGGTCACGACTCCGTTGTTCCAGGTGATGAGGAGGACGGCAAGCTTGACGCACCACAGCACTCCGTCGTTGGAGAGCCGTTCCACGATCGACCCGTCGATGCCGCCCCCGTCCGGGCCGGGCACGCGCGCGAGATCCATCCGCATCGTGATGCGGGCTCGCCGATGAACCACCGCACGACCCTCGACCCCACTCGCAGCCGGTCGGGTCACCGATACCGCCACGAAGACGGCCCCGCGAACGCCCCGGCGAACGGCGGCCACTACGGCTTCCACACCGCCCCCGCCGCGCACACCGCGAGCGAAGCCGACAACTCCTGGTCCGCCGATCACGCCTGGCAGGACAACGCCTCCTGGTCCGACGGCGATGCCTGGGCCGAAAGCGACAACAACGGCTGGACGCCCGAATGGTCCGAGCAGAGCTGGACCGAGGGCGAGACCTGGTCCGACGGCGGCGCCTGGAGCGGTGGCGGCGAGGCCTGGCGCGAGGACGACGAGCCCGCCGAGGAATCCGCCGAACCGGCCGCGCCGAAGGTCATCCCCGCCCGCGAGAGCCGCTCCCGCAGCGGCGGCGCGCACCGACTACCCGCCCCGCCCTCGGCGCTCAAGGGCCGCGCCGCGGTCGCCGCGGTCGCCGCCGGCGCCTTCGTCGCCGCCGGCCAGTGCGCCTTCGCCAGCCCCGAAGAACAGACCATGGCGGCCGACTACGAGGCCGACCAGATCTACGAGATCGCCTCGCATTCGCCGATGAACGCGGGCGACCCTGCCGCCGCGGCTACCTCGCCGGATTCACCGCAGGTACTCACCGTCGGCGCGCCGGTGGATCTGAGCCAGTTCACCGACATCCTGGAAAAGGGCCAGAAGTACGCCGAAGACTTGGCCGCCCAGGAAGCCGCCAAGATGCGGCCGCTGTTCGCCCGGTTCGCGGCCGGCAACTTCACTTCCGGCTTCGGCGCCCGCTGGGGTGTGCAGCACCTCGGCATCGATGTGGCGGGCCCGATCGGCACCCCCATCTACGCCGTCGCCGACGGCACCGTCATCGAAGCGGGTCCCGCCGCCGGATTCGGTATGTGGGTGCGGCTGCTGCACGACGACGGCACCGTCACCATCTACGGCCACATCGACACCGCCACCGTGTCGCAGGGCGATCGGGTACTGGCCGGCGATCAGATCGCCACCATGGGCAACCGCGGCTTCTCCACCGGTCCGCACGTGCATTTCGAGGTCTGGCTCAACGGCACCGACAAGGTCGATCCGCTCCCCTGGCTCGCCACCCGCGGCATCAGCCTGGGCCAGATGCGCGACTGACCGCACCCCCATAACGGATCGACACGCGACAGATGTCTGTGGCGCAGGCCGATTCCGGTCGACGCACGCCGCGGTGATCAAGCGCACGCTTCCGCAGCACGGGTGCGCCGCATAACGTCGGGCCATGGCTCGTACAACGACGTACACCCAAGTCCTCGCGCTACCCGCCGCAGACATCTGGCGCGTACTCGGCGACCCCCAGCGGCTGCCCGAGTGGAACCCCGCCGTCACCTCGGTCGTCATGCACGGGCCTGTCCAGGCCGGAGCCACCGGTGACATCGTCCCGCGCGGACGGCTGCTCGGCCCCGTGCATCAGCGCAGCGCCGACCCGTTCGTCCTCACCACGGTGATCCCCGACCGCGAGCTGATCCTCGAGCAGGACACGCCGATGGGGCGGATGTATCTCACCTGGACCCTCACTCCCGTCCCCGGCGGAACCGAACTGGCGCAACGGCTCACCTTCACCGGACCGTCCGCGTCCGCGGTGCGCGCGATCATTGGCAACCTGGTGGAGAACGACGCGCGGGTGTGCTTCGCCCGGCTGGCGATGCTCGCCGGAATCACCCAGGCACCCGATGCCCTGACCGCCGTCATCGCGGGCGGCTCCGGCGCGCTGGGCCGCCACATCGCCGCCGACCTGGTGTGCCGCGGACAGCGCGTCGTCGTCCTCACCCGCCGCCACGACCCGGAATCGCCCTTCCCGCAGCGGGAATGGGACGGCAGAACCGTCGGCGACTGGGCCGATGCGCTGGTGAATCCCGGGCCGACCGCCGTCATCAATCTGGCGGGCAAGCTGGTCGACTGCCGTCCGACCGCCGAGAACATCGCCGAACTCCGGCGCAGCCGAGTCGAACCCACTCGCGCACTGGTCGCCGCCGCGGCCGGACTCGACGCGCCGATCGCCTATTGGATCCAGGCCAGTACCACCGCCATCTGGTCCGATGCGGGCGAAACCCGATGCACCGAAACCACTCCGCTGCCGACCGGTGCCGCCGCCCTCCCACAGATGACCGGCGTGGCGGCCGCGTGGGAAGAGGCCATCGACGGCGCGAAGGCCACCCACCGCACCGTCCTGCGCACCTCCATCGTGCTGGATTCGCAAGCCCCCGCGCTGAAACGCCTGACCCAGCTGACCCGCGCCGGGCTCGGTGGGCGGATCGGTGCGGGCAAGCAGTGGTTCAGCTGGATCCACATCGAGGACTGGCTCGCCATCGTCCGCGCAGCACTCGGGCTCGATCCCGAGGTGCGGCTGCCGGACGGAATCCTGGTGGCGGCCACCGACTTCCCGGTACGCAACCGCGACCTCATGACGACGCTGCGCAGGCACCTGCACCGGCCACCCGCTCTGCCGACCCCGACGACGCTGCTGGCCCTCGGCGCCGTGGTGCTGCGCACCGATCCGGCGCTCGGACTCACCGGCCGGCACGCGACGTCGGCAGTGTTGCGCGAGACGGGTTTCCGGTTCCGCTACCCGACCCTCGACGACGCTCTCAGCGACCTGCTGCCGAACTGACCAGCGCGGGGAGGCGGGCTCGCGCAGCGCCATCGGAAGGCCGCGCCACCCGCACGCAGCGCCACGTCTTCACCGCGGTCCGAGGCGTGCAATGTCGCGCCAACCGCCTGCCGGCAGCGGCGGTCACCCGGCGCTACAAGCAGGCAGCCCCCATGCGTCACTTGCTCTGCGCCCTCGCCGTACTCACCGCCACGGCCTACACCCGCGCGAACGCCAGGCGTCAGAGCTTGACCAAAGTCCGGCTGAACTGCGGGATCAGCCGGATCTTGCCTGCGGTACCGAAGTCGATGGTGACCGTGGCCAGTGGACCGACACCGTCGGCGGCGACGACCCGGCCGAGGCCGTACTTGTCATCGCTGACCCGGTCGCCCACCGCGAGCACGAGATCGACGTTATTGCGTTTGACGCCCGCGCTGCGCGGCGCGGGCCGCCGATCCCGCATGCCCGGGCGTGGCTCCGACCAGCCTTCGGTCCAGTCGCGTTCCCCGTCATCGTCGCCGCGCCGACGTCCACCGCGCATCCCACCGGAACTCTTGGGCTCCAGTCGTTTCCAGTCGATCAGGTGGCCCGGGATCTCCTGGAGGAACCGTGATTCCGGATTGGAGACCGGCTGCCCCCAGCCCGAACGCACCACCGCGCGGCTCAGATACAGCCGGCGCCGGGCCCGGGTGATGCCGACGTAGGCGAGGCGCCGCTCCTCGGCCAGTTCGGCCGGATCGCCGAGCGCGCGCATATGCGGGAACTGGCCGTCTTCCCAGCCGGTGACGAAGACGACGGGAAACTCCAGGCCCTTGGCGGTGTGCAGGGTCATCATGGTGACCACGCCCGAACCCTCGTCCGGGATCTGGTCGGTATCGGCGACCAGCGACACCCGCTCCAGGAAGGCGGCCAGCGAACCGGGTTCGGGTTCGCCGTCGGCGGCCTCGGGCAGCAGGCCCTCCGCGCGCGCGGCCTCGGCATTGTTGTGCGCCTCGGAGCTGAATTCCCGTGCGACGCTGACCAGCTCGTTGAGGTTGTCGAGCCGGGCGCCGTCCTGCGGGTCGTCGGAGGCTTCCAGCTCGGCGCGGTAGCCGGTGCGGTCGAGCACTGCCTCCACCACATTGCCGACATCCGGGAAGTCGGCGTCCGGGCGGTGACCGGCAGCGCGGATTTCCTCCAAGAGGTCCAGGAACCCGGCGATGGCGCGCTGGGCGCGGGTGTTCAGCAGCGCGACCTTGCCGTCGGCGGCATCGCGCAAGGCGGCGGCGAAACCGATATCGCGCTGCTCGGCGTGCACTGCCACGCAGGCTTCGGCGCGATCGCCGATGCCGCGCCGGGGGGTGTTGAGGATGCGGCGCAGGCTCACCGCGTCGTCGGGGTTCTCCAGGACCCGCAGGTAGGCCACGACATCGCGGACTTCCTTGCGCTCGTAGAACCGCACCCCGCCGACCACCTTGTAGGGCAGGCCCATCCGGATGAAGATCTCTTCCAGCGCGCGCGAATTGTTGTTGGTGCGGTAGAACACCGCCACATCGCCGTAGCCGGCCTCGCCCGCGTCGACCAGCCGATCGATCTCGCGCGCCACGAACGACGCTTCATCGTGTTCGTTGTCGGCGACGTAGCCGGTGATCAGATCGCCCTCACCGGAATCGGTCCACAGCCGCTTGTCCCGCCTGCCCTCGTTGCGGGCGATCACCGCGTTCGCGGCGGACAGGATGTGCTGGGTGGAGCGGTAGTTCTGCTCCAGCAGAATGGTCTCGGCATCGGGGAAGTCGCGCTCGAACTCCTCGATATTGCGGATGGTGGCGCCGCGGAAGGCATAGATGGACTGGTCGGCGTCACCGACGACGCACAGTTCGCTCGGCGGCACCCGGTGCTGGTCGTCGTCGGACCACTCCTCCTCCGGCCCGGCGGCCGCGGCCGCACCGGCGGCGGCATCGGCGTCACCGGCGGCGTCGGCGGGCGGACGGCTCGCGTGATGGCCCACCAGCTCACGGACCAGGATGTACTGGGCGTGGTTGGTGTCCTGGTACTCGTCGACCAGCACATGCCGGAAGCGCCTGCGGTAGTACTCGGCGACCTGCGGATGGTTTTGCAGCAGCGCGACCGTCTCACCGATCAGATCGTCGAAATCCAGCGCGTTCGCCGCGCGCAACCTGCGCTGGTACTCGGTGTAGACCCGGGCCACCAGGCCCGGCAGCTCGGCCTCCTCGGATTCGGCGTCGGCGCTGGCCTTGGCCGGATCGATGAGTTCGTTCTTCAGGTTCGAGATGGCGGTGGCGAGCAGGCGCGCGGAGTACTTCTTGGTGTCGATATCCAGATCGCGGCTGATCATGGTGAGCAGGCGACGGGAATCGTCGGCGTCGTAGATCGAGAAGTTCGAATTGAGCCCGGGCAGCAGCGCCGACTGCATGCGCAGGATGCGCACACAGCTGGAGTGGAAGGTGGAGACCCACATATTGTTCGCCCGCGGACCGACCAGCCCGATGACCCGCTCGCGCATCTCCGCGGCGGCCTTGTTGGTGAAGGTGATGGCCAGGATCTGGCCCGGCGTGGCGCCGCGCGCGGCGAGCAGATAGGCGATGCGTCTGGTGAGCACGGCCGTTTTGCCGGAGCCGGCGCCCGCGACGATCAACAGCGGCGCCCCGGTGTGCACCACGGCGGCGCGCTGCTGCGGATTGAGGCCCTCGAGCAATCGCTCGGTCTCCTCGGCCTGCCGCTGCTCTTGGTCGGCACGACGCTGGGCGGCCTCGCTGCGACGCTGCTGCTGCTCGGCGGTGAGACGCTGTTGCTGGGCCCGTAGACCGCCCTGGGCGGGCGCAGCAGCGGACGCCGCGCCTTCGGGTGCCTGCGGCGTGTGCGCAGCCTGGGGCGCGGTCTGGGCCTGCGGCGAGGTGCCGGAACGCGGTTCGGGTTCGGGCCGGCGACCGCCGTGCGTCTCGGGAGCCAAGGTGCTGTCCATCGTCTGTCCACGCTACCGGCGCGCACCGACAGAGTTGAACTCCTGCCGGGCCGGGCGAGCTCCGGGTGAGCAATGGGCCAACAACCGGTGAACAGCCCCAGGTAGCCGTGGCCGGAAAGCTGTGAACACGTTCTCAGCAGATTCACAAACGTAACCGTTTTGCATACCTTTCGACCCGTGGCAGACTGGCCACATGGTCAGGGCTACCGCGCGACGTCCTTTTCGGATGTCCCCCGCACACGGGTATCGCGGACTTTGCACCTGAGCGCCCCCACTGGGGAGACAATGCTGGGGGGACAATGCAAGGTCCACCAGGTCTGTTTCACGGTGAAAGAACCGATCGGTAACGCGCTGCCCGCGTCGACCGATCCACGTTCTGACACGAGGAGATGAATGATGAGCACCCCTGCCACGACGACCGGGTCCGAATCGGCTCTGCCTCATACCGAGGCGGAGATCGAAAAACTCCGCAAGGAGATCGACCGGCTCGATGCCGAGATCCTCGCGGCGATCAAGCGCCGGACCGAGATCTCGCGGATCATCGGCCGTACCCGAATGGCGTCCGGCGGGCCGCGCCTTGTGCACAGCCGTGAGATGAAGGTGTTGGAGCGCTTCAGCGAGCTGGGCCAGGAAGGCCACACCCTCGCGATGCTGTTGCTGCGGCTCGGCCGCGGCCGCCTCGGCCACTGACTCCCCGCCCGCACACCGGCGCTGCTGCGCCAGGGTAGGCGGGCGTATCAAGCTTTCGCGACGGTCGCGAGATCGTCGCTTCCCCCATGGCCGCCCCGGGTGTTCCCACCCCGGGGCGGTCGTCTCGTTTCCCGGGCCTTCCGCTAGGCCAGCGCGATGTACTTGGTGGACAGGTATTCCTCGATGCCCTCGGTGCCGCCCTCGCGCCCGAAGCCGGACGCCTTCACCCCGCCGAACGGGGCCGCGGGATCGGAGATCACGCCCCGGTTGATCCCGACCATACCGCTCTCCAGCCCCTCGGCCACCCGCAGGGCCCGGTCCAGATCCCGTGTGTACACGTAGCTGACCAGGCCGAACTCGGTGTCGTTGGCCGCGGCCAAGCCTTCGTCCTCGGTATCGAAGGTGACGATCGGCGCCACCGGGCCGAACACCTCCTCGCGCAGGATCCTGGCCTCGGCCGGGATGTCGGTGAGGATGGTCGCCGGGTAGAACCAGCCCGGACCGTCCGGCTCCTTACCACCGAGGCGCACGGTGGCGCCCGCGTGCACGGCGTCGTCGACCAGCTCACGGACGGTGTTGCGCTGGTCCTCGTTGATCAGCGGGCCCAGGGTGGTGTCCGGATCGGTGCCGGGTCCGAGGACGACCGACTCGGTCATCGCCTCGATCAGTTTGGTGGTGAATTCCTCGGCGACGCCGCGCTGGACGTGGAAGCGGTTGGCCGCGGTGCACGCCTCACCGCCATTGCGCAGCTTGGCCAGCATCGCGCCCTGCACGGCGGCATCGACGTCGGCGTCGTCGAACACCACGAACGGTGCGTTGCCGCCCAATTCCATCGAGGTGCGCAGCAGGCCGTGCGCCGACTGCTCGACCAGCTTGCGGCCCACCTCGGTGGAGCCGGTGAAGGTCAGCTTGCGCAGCCGCGGGTCCTGCAACAGCGGTCCGGTGACGGCGCCGGAACGTTTGGTGGTGATCACCGAGAGCACACCGTCGGGCAGGCCGGCCTCGCGGCACAGCTTGGCCAGCAGCAGCATCGTCAGCGGGGTCTCGGAGGCCGGTTTGACGATGATGGTGCAGCCGGCGGCGAGCGCGGGACCGATCTTGCGGGTGCCCATGGCCAGCGGGAAATTCCACGGCGTGATCGCCAGGCACGGCCCGACCGGCTGTTTGTGCACCATGATCCGGCCGGTGCCCGACGGCGCGTGCAGGTAGCGGCCGTGCACCCGCACCGCCTCCTCGCTGAACCAGCGGAAGAATTCGGCGCCGTAACGCACTTCGTTGCGGCTCTCGGGCAGCGCCTTGCCCATTTCCAGGGTCATCAGCAGCGCGAACTCCTCGGCCCGCGCGGTGAGTTGTTCGAAGACCGCCCGCAGGATCTCGCCGCGTTCGCGGGCGGGGGTGGCGGCCCAGTCGGCCTGCGCCGCGACGGCGGCGTCGAGGGCCCGCATCGCGTCTTCGGGACTGGCGTCGGCGACGTGGGTCAGCACCTGACCGTCGGCCGGGTTGTAGACCGGGAAGGTGGCGCCGCCGGTGGCGTCGGCTCCTGCGCCGATCCACAGCTGAGTGGGTACGGATTCGAGTACTTCGCGTTCGGAGGCCATGAGCCAAGGTTAGGCCCGCGCCGCCGGGCTTCGGCGCCGTTCGCGTGCACGCGCGCGAGGCGGCTACTACGCTCGGCGGACGTGAGCAGCGACATCACCGCATCGGCGGCCTGGCAGAAACTGCACGACCACCACAGCGCTGTTTCCGGCCGGACGCTACGCGAATTCTTCGCCGAGGATCCCGCCCGCGGCCGCGAGCTGACGGTGACGGCGGGGGATCTGCACATCGACTACAGCAAGCACCGCATCAACCGGGAAACCCTGCAACTGCTGGTCGAATTGGCGCGCGAGGCGGGCGTCGAGGAGCGTCGCGACCGGATGTATCGCGGCGAGCACATCAATACCTCCGAAGATCGCGCCGTCGGCCATATCGCGCTGCGCCTGCCCGCGGGCAGCTCGCTGCAACTCGACGGCGCCGACGCGGGCGCGCAGGTGCACGAGGTGCTCACGCGGATGGGCGCGTTCGCCGATCAGGTGCGGTCCGGGCAGTGGCGCGGGGCCACCGGCGAGCGCATCGCGACCGTGGTGAACATCGGCATCGGCGGTTCGGATCTCGGCCCGGTGATGGTGCATCAGGCGCTGCGCCACTTCGCCGTCGGCGAGACGCCCGAGACCAGCATCGGGGCCCGTTTCGTCTCCAACGTCGATCCTGCCGATCTGGTGTCGACCCTCGATGGGCTCGATCCGGCCACCACGCTGTTCGTGGTCGCCTCCAAGACCTTCTCCACGCTGGAGACGCTCACCAATGCGACCGCGGCCCGGCGCTGGCTGGTCGACGCGCTGGGTGAGGACGCGGTGGCCAAGCATTTCGTCGCGGTGTCGACCAATGCCGAGCGGGTGGCCGAGTTCGGCATCGACACCGCCAACATGTTCGGCTTCTGGGACTGGGTCGGCGGCCGGTACTCGGTGGATTCGGCGATCGGGTTGTCGGTGATGATCACCATCGGCAAGCAGCGCTTCGCGGAGTTCCTCGCGGGCATGCACAGCATCGACGAGCATTTCGCCGCCGCCCCACTGCAGCACAATGCGCCGGTGCTGCTCGGCCTGCTCGGGGTGTGGTACGCGAACTTCTTCGGCGCGGAATCGCGTGCGGTGCTGCCGTATTCGAACGATCTCGCGCGCTTCCCGGCCTATCTGCAGCAGCTGACCATGGAATCCAACGGCAAGTCGGTCCGTGCCGACGGCACCCCGGTCACCACCTCGACCGGCGAGATCTTCTGGGGTGAGCCGGGCACCAACGGCCAGCATGCCTTCTACCAGCTGCTGCACCAGGGCACCCGGCTCATCCCGGCCGACTTCATCGGATTCGCCCGCCCCACCGACGATCTGCCGACCCGCGACGGCACCGGCAGTATGCACGACATCCTGATGAGCAACCTGTTCGCCCAGACCAAGGTGCTGGCCTTCGGCAAGACCGCCGAGGAGGTCGCCGCCGACGGCACCGACCCGAAGCTGGTGCCGCACAAGGTGATGCCCGGCAACCGGCCGAGCACCACCATCCTCGCGCCGCAGCTCACGCCGTCGGTGCTGGGTCAGCTGATCGCGCTCTACGAGCACCAGGTGTTCGTCGAGGGCACCATCTGGGGCATCGACAGCTTCGACCAGTGGGGCGTGGAGCTCGGTAAGCAGCAGGCACTCGCGCTGGCACCGCTGCTGACCTCGGCCGAAGAGCCACAGTCGCAGGGGGATTCGTCGACCGATGAGCTCATTCGGTGGTACCGCGATCACCGGTGATCTTCGAATCGGGGTCCTGGGCATGCCCCCGAGACAGTACGAGGTCGGCACGGTGACTGGCCCGCCACCGTTTGAATGACGCCGCCCCGGGGCATTGGACCCCGAGACGGCGTCGGCTTCATGGGGTGGGCACGGTAAGCGGCACGCGGTCCTCTGCGCGGCGCCA
This sequence comes from Nocardia cyriacigeorgica GUH-2, assembly GCF_000284035.1. NCBI lineage: Bacteria > Bacillati > Actinomycetota > Actinomycetes > Mycobacteriales > Nocardiaceae > Nocardia > Nocardia cyriacigeorgica. The sequence goes on from NC_016887.1 coordinate 5,266,124, forward strand.
ACTCAGTGCGATGACGATCGCTGCGATTGCCGCCAGCGCCGCGCTCGCCCACAAGGCCGCCACGACCGAACCGCTGATCGCGATGACGACGCCCGCGACGGCGGGTCCACCCGCGGCCCCGATATTGAACGCGGTGGTGGCGAAGGCTCCGTTGAGTAGGGGCGCGGCCGGCGCCGCGGCGGTGACGATGCGGCCGATCAGCGTGGATCCGACCGCGAACGACACGGCGCCGACGATCACCGTCAGGACGAGCAGCACGGGCAGCACTCGTGCGGTGAGTGCGGTGACGATCCAGATCAGCGGCAGCACCGCGGTGCCGGCCCCGATCACGACGCGCGAATGCCGGTCGGCGTAGCGGCCGGCGGTGCTCACGCCCACGAACGAGCCGATGCCGAACAAGGCCAGCACCACCGGCACCCAGGCCTGGCCCGCGCCGCCGATGTCGGTGGCGACGACGGCGAGGTAGGTGAAGCCCGCGAAGGTCGCCGCGTTCACCAGGGCACCCACCAGCATGACGAGCCGGACGGCAGGCTGCCGGAGAGCCCGCAGTTCATCGCGCACCCGCGGGCGCTCGGCCGAGTTGGCGCGCTGCTGCTGTCCGGGAACCAGTGACCAGGTCGCGGCGAGGATGGGTGTGCCGGCCAGCACCACCGCCCAGAAGGCCGACTGCCAGCCGAAGGTCGATCCGAGAACCGCGCCCGCGGGAACACCCGCGATGCACGCAAGAGTCACGCCGGACAGGATGAGCGAGGTGGCCCGGCCGACCCGATCCGCGCCGACCAGCGCGGGCAATGCAGCCAGCGCGACAGCCAGGAATCCGGCATTGGCCACCGCAGCCACCAGCCTGGTGCCGAGCAGCACACCGAAATCGCTGGTCAGCGCGCCGACGATATGGACGGTGAGGAACAGCGCGAGAAAACCGGCCAGCGAATACCGGACCGGCCAGCGACCGGCGGTCACCGCCATCACCGGCGCACCGATGATCATCCCCACCGCGAACAGTGAGGTCAGCAGCCCGGCCGAACCGATCGGCACATCGAGATCGCCGGCGATGGGCTCGAGTAGGCCGGACAGCATGAATTCCGAGGTGCCCTGGACGAATACCGCTGCGGCCAGGACGAATACGACAAGAGGCACGAGAAGACTCCGTGAGTGTGATGACCGGATCCGCCGGCGAGCAAGGCTCACCGACGGAAAGGACTGCGGAGGAGCCGGCCTGATCTCGGCAGTGCGCTGTGGGCACACACGAAACCGGTGACGACCGAGCCGTCACCGCCTGTCGGTACACCACGACGCCATCTGGCAGATCGGCCAGATGGCTAGCGTCTGGAGGCCTCCGGGGACATCACGGGCGACACGGTAGCAGGGCCGGTCGAGGGTGTGCGATGGGATTTCCGGGTCGGGATGTGAGCGGCCGGACGGAGGACGCTCGTTACCAGGTGCGCAGCGAAAGGCCGAGGCGACCGGCGGTGACTTCGGCGAGCCGGTGCAGCGCGGGCGAATTCGGGATGAGTTCGGGGGTGAGGCTGACCAGTGCCAGCGTGTAGGTGTCGCGGTCCCGGGACAGGTATCCGGACAGGCGGGTGCGTGGGCGGCGGGCGAAGGTCAGGTCCGGGTGGATGGCGCGGGCGGCGATGGCGGTGCACTCGTGCGGGCCGAAGGTGTGCAGGCTCGGGGGCAGGGTGCCGATATTGGAGCAGAGGATGTCACGTTCGCCCGCACCCCGGGACATGGCGTAGGCCAGGCGATCCGGGACCAGCTGCAACGTTTCCTCGGGGAGGCCGGCGGGGCTGGTCATCCGACGCTCATAAGCCGCACGGGCCTTCGCTCGGATGGCGCCGGGTGAATCGGCCCGGGTGACGGTGATCGCCGTCATCGCGAGATCGTTGTCGACCCGCGGTTCATCCCTGGTGTCGACCGGCAGCGCAGCCTCGATCGTCGCCCCGGGAAACCCGCTGGCCCACAACATGTTCGCGACGAACCAGACGAACAGGCTGTTGGCTGTCCCCGCGGAGGCGGCTGCGGCGCGATCCCAGTCGGCGGCGGGGAAGCGCAGCACGGCACCGACGGTTGGCATTCGAGGGGTGCGCGGATCGGTGGTGCGCGAGTCCCCAGTGCGCGGGTCGGTGGCGAGCGGGTCGGTAGTGCGCGTTGCGTTTCTCACTCGCGACGACGATCGGCGCAGCCCGGTTCCGAATGCGGCGGTGGTTCCACCGAGCACAGTCAGTAGTTGTTCCCATGCGTCGGCCCAGTCGGACCGGGGCACGGCATTCAACGCGGCTGCAGGCCGGCGTCGGCCATGGTGTCGCTGCTCAGAGGTGTGGGGGTGCCCGGTCGGGGCCGGCGGGTTGGGGGCCAGGGTGGAGGTGGCGCTGGGCGACTGATGCACGGCCGGCGGTCGGGTGGGGGCGGCGCCGGAACCTGCGGCTGCGGTCAGCGCCGTATCGACGGCGATGATCAGGCCACGAGCGTCGGCCAGGACGTGGGAGCAGGTCAGGGCGATGACGGTGCCGCCGTCATCGAGCGGGGCGGAGGATAAGCGCCAGCCTGGTGCGTATTCCGGGTCCAGGTCGGCACCGAGGGTGTCGGCCCAGCCGAGCACGTCGCTTGCGGCGATCTCACCGTGCAGGTCGAGCGGATGCGCACGCACGGTCGGGCGCCAGGACCGGCGTGCGCCCGGCACCCGCGCACGCACCACCCGACGGCCGAGCGGACCACGGCGCAGCCGGGCGTGCAAATCCTCCAGTAACTCCACCTCGATTCGGTCGCGCGTCCGCCAGAGCCCTTGCAGGGCAATGGGAGTGCCGAGTCCACGGTGGGTGCGCAGGAAGATCTCGTCGACGACGGTGAGCCGTGCCGGAACGCCCCCGCGCGCACTCATCGCGTCATCGGAACTCGCCGTGCCGGCGGGCCGGCGTATTCGACTCTGACGCTCATGTGACCGACCATACGGCCTGGCACCCCCTTGTGTGAAGAAGTGAATTCGTGCTTCACTTCTTGCGTGGTGTACCGCAGAACCCCGGCCGTACAGGCCCGGCTCGATGCGCAGTCCGCACTGATCGTGCAGGCCGCGACCCGAGTGCTGTCCCGCGACGGCTTCGCCGGTCTGTCCATGGCGGCCGTCGCCGCCGAGGCCGGCGTGGCCACCGGCACGGTGTACAAACACTTCGACGGCAAGGCCGATCTCGTCACCGGGGTCTTCCGCAAGGTCGTCAGCCGCGAGGTCGAGGCCGTCGCAGCCGCGGGCTCCCATGGCGATGCCGCGCAGCGGGTCAGCGCCGCCGTCGAGACCTTCGCCGTGCGCGCGCTCAAGAACCCGAAACTCGCCTACGTCCTGCTGGCCGAACCCGTCGACGCCGCGGTCGACGCCGAACGACTCCGGTTCCGCCGCGCCTTCGCCGAGACCTTCGAATCCGCGGTCGCCGAGGGCGTCGCGCGGGGCGAACTCCCGGCCCAGGACGCCCGTCTCAGCGCCGCCGCCATGGTCGGCGCCATCGGCGAGGTGCTGGTCGGGCCGCTCGCGCACGCACCGCAGACCGAATCGGTCGTCCCCGAGCTGGTGTCCTTCGCGCTGCGCGCCCTCGGCGTCCGCCGGGATGCGCGCCCGGATACCAGCTGGCCGGCCGCCACTATCTCCACCCCCGCACCCACCGCCGGTCCGGTCGTCTTCGATGCGGCGCCCGGCACGCACCCACCCGTCCCCGATCCAGCTTCCGCCGATGGCATGGCGACCATGCCGATGCCCGCGATCACCCACCCAGGAGCGCACGATGCAGACGCATGAAGTCTTCAACCAGGTCCCGCCGATCGTCCCGTTCGACTTCTCCCGCAACCCGGCCCTGATCGAGGGCCTGCACCGGGAAGGCGCGGGCTGGGCCGAGGCGGAGGTGCGTGAGCTGGGCGAGCTCGCCGGTACGGCCCGTGCCCAGGAATGGGGCCGGCTGGCCAATGAGCACCCGCCGGTGCTACACACCCACGACCGCTACGGCCACCGCATCGACGAGGTCGAGTTCCATCCGTACTGGCACGAGCTGATGAACGTCGCGGTCACGCACGGCCTGCACGGCGCACCATGGCAGGATGAACGACCCGGCGCGCACACCGCGCGGGCGGCGAAGTTCTACACCTGGGGTTCGGCCGAAGCGGGCCACATGTGCCCGATCTCGATGACGTACGCCGTGGTCCCGGCACTGCGCAACAATCCCGAACTCGCCGCGAAGTACGAACCGCTGCTCGGTTCGCGCACCTACGATTTCGGCCTGCGCGAGCCGTCCAGCAAGGCCGGTCTCATCGCGGGCATGTCGATGACGGAGAAGCAAGGCGGCTCCGACGTCCGGGCGAACACCACCACCGCCACCCCGCAGCCGGACGGCTCCTACCGGATCGTCGGGCACAAGTGGTTCACCTCCGCGCCCATGTCGGACATGTTCCTCACCTTGGCGCAGGCACCCGGCGGGCTGTCGTGTTTCCTGCTGCCGCGCGTACTGCCCGACGGCACCCGCAATCCCATCCGCATCCAGCGGCTCAAGGACAAACTGGGCAACAAGTCCAACGCCTCCTCTGAGATCGAATACGAGAACGCCACCGGCTGGCTGGTCGGCGCGGAGGGCGCCGGCGTCAAAACCATCATCGAGATGGTGAACATGACCAGGCTCGACTGCGTGATCGGTTCGGCCACCGGGATGCGGGCCGGCGCGATGTACGCGGTGCATCATGCGCGTCATCGGGAAGCGTTCGGCGCCAAGCTGATCGACCAGCCTGCCATGGCGAACGTGCTGGCCGACCTGGTGATCGAATCCGAGGCGGCGACCACCGTGATGATGCGGCTGGCCGGCGCCACCGACCGCGCGAGCAGCGATCCGGCCGAGGCCGCGCTACGGCGGATCGCGCTGGCGGTCACCAAGTACTGGGTGTGCAAGCGGGCGCCCTCGCATGCGGCGGAGGCGCTGGAATGCTTCGGCGGCAACGGTTATGCCGAGGAGTCCGGCATGCCGCGGCTGTACCGGGAGGCGCCGCTGATGTCGATCTGGGAAGGCTCGGGCAATGTCGCCGCGCTCGATGCCCTGCGCGCCATGGGACGTCAGCCGGAAACCGTCGAGGCCTACTTCAACGAGGTGAACCTGGCCCGTGGCGAGAACCCCCGCCTCGACGACGCCATCGACCGCATCGGCAAGGAACTGTCCGACCTCAGCGATATCGAATACCGCGCCCGCCGCGTGGTCGAGCTGATGGCGCTGGTCCTGCAGGGTGCGCAATTGGTGCGGCACGGTCATTCCGCCGTCGCGGACGCCTTCTGCGCCACCCGGCTGGGCGACGACTGGGGCATCGCGTTCGGCACCCTGCCCACCGGGGTCGATACTGCCTCCATCATCGAGCGCGCCTTCGTCTGACCGGTGCCGGTACCGTCACGCCGGTGACCGAGAATTCGGAGACAAGCGTCGAGGTGCTGGCCGAGCGGGTACTGGCCCGAGCCGAACAACGGACGGGCCGGTACCTGCTCGGCATCGCCGGCCCGCCCGGCGCCGGTAAGTCGACGTTGGCGGCGGCATTGCGGGCGGCCGTCGACGTCGTGGCCGGATCGCGGGTCGCCGAGCTAGCGCCCATGGATGGCTACCACCTGCCCAATGCGCAGCTGCGTGCCCTCGGACGGCTGGCAGGCAAAGGTGAACCCGACACCTTCGACGCGACCGGCTTCGTCGACGGCCTGAACCGATTGCGGCGCACCCCGCTCGGCGAGCCCGTGCCGTGGCCGACCTTCGACCGCGCCACCGACGAACCCACGCCGGGCGGCATCGTCGTCACCGACCAGCGGATCGTCATCACCGAAGGCAACTACCTGCTGCTCGACGACGGCCCGTGGTCGAAGGTCCGGCCGCAACTGGACGAGTGCTGGTACCTGACCGCCGACCGGCACACCCGCATCGAGCGGCTACTGCACCGTCACCTGCGCGGCGGACGCGACCACTCCGCGGCCCAAGCCAAAGTGCACGACAGCGATATGGCCAATGCGGACCTGGTGGGTCCAACCGCCCGGCACGCCGACCTGCTCCTGTACGAACGCAACTCGCGCTACTACCTCAGCTGACCGGCAGCTCGACGGACCAGCTGCCCACCACCGGCCGCATTTCGCCAATGTTTGGCGTGTATCCCCGCCCACAACACGTCCTCGGTCGATCATGGACCGATGACGGAGACCGCGCGGCCCTCCAAGCGAGCGCACGCCCTACGCAATATCGCCACGGTCGTGTGCGCGCTCCTGCTGTACTACTTCGTGCCCGTCGGCTACGACTTCGCCGACGACTGGCCGGGACGAATCCTCACCCTGCTCGCCTTCGCCGCCGGGGTGATCGGGTTGGGCTGGCTCGGCTATCGGCGCATCTCGCAGTACATCGCCGCGATGGAGGACACCACCCGGCGCATCGATGGGCTACTGCTGCTGGTGTCGGTGGTCGTGGTGTTCTTCGCGCTCTTCTACTACGTGCTCGATCAACGCGACCCGGGCCAATTCGACGGCATCGAGACCCGCACCGACGCGCTGTACTACACGGTGTCCACTCTGGCGACCGTCGGTTACGGCGATATTCATGCCGTTGGCCAGGTCGCACGCGTCGCGAGCACCGTGCAGATGCTGTTCGACCTCGTGGTGATCGGGACCGTGGTGGCGGTGCTGACCACGAGCATCACCCGGCGGTTGGAGGCACGGCATGCCACCGGCCCAGACGCGAATTAACCTGGTGCCATGCCGGATTCCGCCGAGTACGAACAGATCGCGGCGGTGAGCGCGCACGGTGTCGCGCCCGCCGCGCCCGAGGACGTCAGCGCCGCCTTGTCCGGACTCGCCTTCGCTCAGCCGGATTGGCGGGCGGTGCAGCGCTGGGACACCGAGGACGGCACCGCGACGCCGGGTCCGAGGTCCGGCGCAGATACCGGCGGTTCCCACACCTGACGCGTCGGCAGCACACCGGCCCACACCCCGCCCGCCGCGATATCGCCGGCGTCGTCGTTGGGTCCGCCCGCACGCATCTTCACCGACGCCTCGGTGAGTTCGAGCGCGAGCACGGCGGTCGCGGCCAGTTCCTTCTTGTTCGGCGGCCGAACCCGATCCCAGGAGCCCGGCGCCGCATGCTCGACGATCACCCGCAGCCCGTGCAGCCGCTGCTGCGGATCGGTGACCTCGACGGCCCGGCCGAGCACCACCGCCGACCGGAAGTTCATCGAGAAGTGCATGGCCGAGCGCGCGTAGACCACACCGTCCACGAGCGTGACGGCCACCGATACGTCATGTTCCAGTGCCGCCCGCAGATTGCCCGCACCGGTGGATCCGTGCAGGTAGAGCAGGTTTCCATCGCGGCCGTAGGCGGTGGGCAGCACGACCGGAGTGCCGCCGAGCAGTACGCCCAGGTGGCAGATGAGTCCGGCGTCGAGCACCGCGTGCAGCTCGGCGCGGTCGGTCCTGGCCCGATCCTTGAGCCGGGTGGGCGTGCTGCGCGGGGTGGGCGAGAGCGGGGGCAGGAGCAGGGCGTTGTCGGTCATGGTTTCACCATGCCGGGCACTAGTGGCATCCTAGAATAGCCAATTCTCAACGACTTCGAAAGGCCACTTGCCCGCCATGTCCGACGTGATCGCCGAGTTGCTGGAACTCGATCGCACCGGCAGCGCGCCGCTGTCGGTGCAACTGGCCGACGGATTGCGACGGGCGGCGACCTCCGGCGCCCTGCGGGGCGGGGACCGGCTGCCGTCGTCGCGGTCGCTGGCGGCCCAGCTCGCCGTCAGCCGGACCGTGGTCGCCGCCGCCTACGACCAACTGCATGCCGAAGGCTGGCTCAGCGGCCGGCGCGGATCCGGCACCTACCTCACTGCCGCACCCGCCTCCGCACAGCACGACACCGCCGCGGCACCCGCACCCGCCGACACCGACGACCTGCTCGATCTGCGCCCGGGCGCGCCGTGTGTTCGCGCACTCGACCGCGCCGCCTGGCGCCGGGCTTGGCGAGCGGCCGCCGAACGGGAGCCGGTGGTGCGCAAGGAACGCGCGGGCGAGCCACGGTATCTCTCGGCGGTCACCGACCATCTGCTGCGTCATCGCGGGTTGAGCGCGGCAGGTGGAACCGCGATCCTGGCAACCTCCGGCACGAGTGCGGCGGTGAACGAAATCGCCTGTGCGGTATTGCGCCCTGGCGACAGCGTTGCGATGGAGGATCCCGGCTATCAACGCGCGGTCGGAGCTTTCCGAGCCGCCGGCGTGCAGGTGGTGCCGGTACCGGTGGACGGCGAGGGCCTGCTCGTCGATGCGCTGCCACGAGGGGTCAGCGCCGTGTATTGCACTCCGGCGCACCAGTTTCCGCTCGGCGAGCGGATGACGGCGCGGCGGCGCGTACAGCTGGTCGATTACGCGCGTGCCAACGACGCCCTGATCATCGAGGACGACTACGACGGCGAATTGCGTTACGACACCGCGCCGCTGCCGCTACTGGCCGCCATGGCGCCCGACGTCGTCGTCCATCTCGGCACCACCAGCAAGATCCTCTCCCCCACCCTCGGCGCGGGCTGGCTGGTCGCCGCGCCCGAGATCACCGACGCCGTGCTCGCCTACCGGGAACAGATCGGCAGCACACCCAGCCCCGCCGGCCAGCTGGTCCTGGCCGAGTTGGCCGCACACGGCGACCTGGCCCGGCATCTGCGCCGACTCCGCCGCGTCATGCCACCGCGACGAGCATTCGCCGTCGGCGAACTCACCCGCCGCGGCCTGAGCATCCGCGGCGACGACGCCGGCTCCCACCTGGTGATCCCCCTGCCCAGCGCCGAGGCCGAGCAGCACGCCGTCGCCGAGGCCGCTCGTCGCGGGGTAGCCCTGGACGCCCTCGCCCGCCACCACATCGGCCCGGCCCGCACCTTCGGTGTAGCCCTGGGCTATTCGGCCCTCTCCGACGACGGACTCGCCACCGCAATCCCGATCGCCGCAGAAAGCCTCGCCCAGGCCGTCGCATGATCGCCTGACACCGGCGCTTGCCGCCGCGCCGCAGCCCCGCACTGCGCGATCCACGCCGTGCCACACCAGGCTCAACACCACCCCACCACGCTCACCGCCTCCGCAACCCCGCGTCCAGCAGCGACGGTGGCGCGTCGTGCTTCTCGTGCGCGGCCAGGTCGACGCCCGGCGCGACGATCGCATCGATGGCATCCAGTAGATCAGCGCCCAACACCGTGTCCGCCGCCGCCAGTTGGGAGCGCAGGTGGTCGATGGTGCGTGGGCCGATCAGCGCCGTAGTCACGGCCGGGTGTGCGGTGACGAAACCCAGGGCCAGTTGGATCATGGTCAGCCCCGCCTCGTCGGCGAGGGCGGCCAGTTGCTCGACGGCCTCCATCTTGGCTCGGTTGGCGGGCACCGTGAGGTCGTAGCGGTCCTGCATGAAAGTCGAACGGCTGGTGGTGATCTCGCGGCCAGCGCGGATCGCACCCGACAACCAGCCCGAGGCCAACGGGCTCCACACCAGCGCGCCGAGCCCGTACTGTTCGGTCACCGGCAGGACGTGCGCTTCGGCGCCGCGTTGCAGGATCGAATAGGGCGGCTGTTCGGTGACGTAGCGGCCGAGGCGGTGCTCGCGGGCCGCCCATTGGGCCTCGACGATGCGGTAGGCGGGGAAGGTGGAGGAGCCGAAGTAGCGGATCTTGCCGGCGCGCTGGAGGTCGGTCAGCGCCGACAGCGTCTCCTCGTCGCTGGTGCTCGGATCCCAGCGGTGCACCTGGTACAGGTCGACGTGGTCGACCCCGAGCCGGCGCAGGCTGTCGTCGAGCGCCTGGACCAGCCAGCGGCGCGAGCTGCCCCGATGATTGCGCTCCTCGCCCATCGGAATCCCGGCCTTGGTGGCCAGCACGATGTCGTCACGGCGACCGGCGATGGCCCGGCCGACCAGCTCCTCCGATTCGCCCTGGCCGTACATGTCGGCGGTGTCGATGAGGTTGATCCCGGCTTCCAGGGCGGCGTCGACGATCGCGGTGGCTTCGTCCTGGCCGGTGCGGCCGATGCTGCCGAAATTCATCGCGCCGAGCCCCAGCGTGCTGACCTGCACTCCGGTTCGGCCCAAGCTGCGGTACTGCATAGCTATTCCTCTCGAAGGCGCACCGAGGGTGCGTGGGTGGATTCGACTCGCCCGCTCTGGCATCCTGAACAAGCGGAACGATGTTCCGATATCCAACATACGGAACAATGTTCCACTTGCCAACCGGAGCGACGAAAGAGAGCGGTGCCGTGCCCGAAACCGGCAGCAGATCGCAGACCCCGCGCAAGCGGGCCGATGCGCGACGCAATGAGCAGACCTTGCTCGACGCCGCCGCGGCGGCTTTCGTCGCCTCGGGCGTCGACGTGCCCGTGCGCGATATCGCGGCACGGGCCGGGGTCGGCGTCGGCACGATCTACCGGCATTTCCCGACCCGGGCCGATCTGATCGTCGCGGTCTACCGCCACCAGGTCGAGGCCTGCGCCGAGGCCGGACCGACCCTGCTGGCCACCATCGCTTCACCGCACGCGGCACTCGGGCGCTGGATCAATCTGTTCGTGGATTTCCTGGTCACCAAGCACGGTTTGGCGGAGGCGTTGCAGTCCGATGACACCGCTTTCCAGACACTGCACGCCTACTTCCTCGACCGCCTGGTCCCGGTGTGCGCCCAACTGCTCGATGCCGCCGCCGAAGCCGGTGAGATCGCCGGCGACATCGAGGCCTTCGAACTGATGCGCGGCGTCGGCAATCTCTGCATCGGCGCGGGCGGTGATCCACGCTACGACGCACGCAGGCTGGCGGGGCTGCTCATCGCGGGGCTGCGGCGCAACTAGTTGCAGGCCCGGCCCAGCGGCCGGAGTGCCGAGCCGAGCATGACCGAAGTTGCGAGTGAACCAGCCCCACGCGCCGCCGACAGCACCACCTAACCGGAACATGACTCCACAAGTGCGGCCCGATACCAGCCAGCGCCGACACCCCGAATCTGTCGGTCCCCGCAGGTAGCCTGTGACCCGTGCCCGAACTACCGGAAGTGGAGGCGCTGGCGCAGTTTCTGCGGGAACACGCGGTCGGCGCGGTGGTCGGGCGCGTGGACGTGGCGGCGCTGAGCGCGGTCAAGACCTTCGACCCGCCGGTGACGGCGCTGTCCGGTCGCGATGTCACGGGCGCGGGCCGGTGGGGCAAGTTCCTCGGCATGGACTGCGGCGGCCTATGGCTGATCACCCACATCTCGCGCGGCGGATGGCTGCGCTGGTCCGACAATCCCAGCGCGACCCCACCCAAACCGGGCAAGGGCCCGCTGGCCCTGCGGGTGCATTTCTTCACTCCCGAGGGCGCCACACCCGCCTTCGACCTCACCGAAGCGGGTACCAAGAAACGGCTCGCGGTCTACATCGTCGACGACCCGCACCAGGTCCCCGGCATCAGCCGGCTGGGCCCCGACGCGCTCGAGGTCACCGAAGACCAGTTCGCCGAAATCCTCGGCGGCAGCACCCAGCGGATCAAGACCGCGCTGGTGGAGCAGTCGCTGCTGGCGGGCATCGGCAACGCCTACTCCGACGAGATCCTGCACACTGCCCGCATCTCGCCGTTCGCCACCGCGAAATCGCTGTCCGCGGACAAGGTCTCGGAACTCTACGAGGCCATGCGCACCGTGCTGCTGGATGCCGTGCAACGCTCCGTCGGCCAGGACGCGGCCCGGCTCAAGGGCGAAAAGCGTTCGGGGATGCGGGTACACGCGCGCACCGGCCTACCGTGCCCGGTCTGCGGCGACACGGTGCGGGAGGTGTCGTTCGCCGAGCGCTCCTTCCAGTACTGCCCTACCTGTCAGACCGGCGGCAAGATCCTCGCCGACCGGCGCATGTCGCGGTTGCTCAAATAGCCGCTTATCCGAGGTCCACTTCGCGCTGCTGCACCAATCGCGGCATCCGCACGCCCTCCCAGGCCAGTCGCCGCGCCCGCTCCGGATCGTGTTCGACCCGGCTCGGCGCATCGATGATCAAGGTGCTGCGGCGCTTCTCGGTATAGGCCGGCCAGGACGGCAGCGGCGCGCCGGTATGCGCGAAACGCAGCCAGTTGTCCTGGAACTGCCTGGTCACCGACACCAGGCCGCGCCGACCGCCGGCTGCGGTGAGGGCCCGGCCGAACGGGCTGTCGGCGACGCCGAACACCGGGATGAGGTCAGTGGCGTGGGTGGCGCCGATCCCGGCCAGCCGCAGCGCGCGGGGCGCGTAGTCGTAGCGGTAGGCGTAGGTCGGGGCGTACTTGCTGTGCCCGGCCATCACCTCGACCGACGGCCGCCAGAACACGAAATCGCCGCCGGCGCGGATGGCCGACTTCGGGGCCGGATAACCGGGATAGGCGGCGCGCACCCTGGCCTCGGCCTCGGGGTTGTCGATGGCGGCGTGCAACCGCTGGGGCGTGGTCGGCAGCGCATAGTCGGCGAACTTGGCAAACAGGGTGCCCTCGTTGTTGCAGGTGCCGATGATCAGCGGCACGCGGTGGGCGTTGCCCTCGGCGATGGCGTCGATCGGCGCCTGCGGCAGCAGCGTCCCGTCGACGACGGGGGCGGCGGCGAAGAATCCGGGCCGCTCCTGCAACGACGCCCGCATCGCCCGCGCGAAGGCGCGATGGATGTCGTAGGGGTCGGCGTCCGAGAGCGCCCGCAGCGCGGTCTCTGGTGTCGCGCCGAGCGCCTCCACACATCGGCGGGCGATGAGGCGGGCATCATCGGCGGTCAGCGCCCAGTCGGCGGGCGCGCTCTGTGCGATGGCCTGATGGAACAGCCCCGCCGCCGACGGCGTGGCCAGCAGGCTGAGCACCGCGTGCGCACCGGCCGACTCGCCGAAGATCGTCACATTGCCGGGATCGCCGCCGAAGGCCGCGATATTCGTTCGTACCCATTCCAGCGCCGCGATCTGATCTCGCAGGCCCAGGTTGGAGTCGAAGGGCCGCTCGTCGCCGGCGAACTCACCGAAGTCGGCGTAACCGAACGCGCCGAGCCGGTAATTCAGCGACACCACGATCACCTCACCGCCCACGGCCAGCCGCGCGCCGGAGTAGAGGCTGAGCGCCGAGGTGCCGAACAGGTAGCCGCCGCCGTGGATGAAGACCATGACCGGCAGCGGCGTGCTGCCACGCGAGACCGGCGCGGTGACGTTGAGCGTCAGCGCGTCCTCGCTGGTGGGCTGATAGCTGCGCGCGCCGAGCTGGGCGCCGCTGCGATGCTGCATGGCGGCATTGGCGAACTCGGTGGCCTGGCGGACCCCGGTCCACGGCTGCACCGGGCGCGGGGCCCGGAAACGCAGCTCACCCACCGGCGCTGCCGCATAGGGAATCGACCGCCAGCGCACTACCCGGCGGCCCCGGCGACCACGGACAACACCGTCCGCGGTCGTGACATCTGTCGACGCGACCATTTACCGATGGTAACGACAACTGGCAGTCTGCCAACAGAAGTAAACCGATATTCGCAGGCGAGTGCCTCGAATCGCCCACCGGATCCGCCCTGGTGCGCAACACTGAACCCGTGCTCGGACGAAGCCACGGAGGTGGCTCAGGCCACATTCCCGAATTCGCGCCCATCCCGCCGCACGCCCACGGCGAACTCCCTGTCGTGCGGGCGAGGAGGCCATCATGACCAGAGATCCGGGTTTCATCCCGTTCGTCGGGCCCGTCCTCCCCGATGACCTGAGCGAGGCACCGGCGTGCCCGGCCCGGCACGGCAACGGGGAGGTCCGGCGCCGGCTCGACGGCCTGCTGAAGTCGACCGCGGCCGGCGACCGGGAGGCGTTCACCCATTTCTATCGCGAGACCAGCCCGCGTGTATTCGGCCTGGCGCTGCGCGTGCTGCGCAGTCCGACGGCGGCCGAAGAGACCACCCAGGAGGTGTTTCTGCAGGTCTGGTCGTCGGCCGAACGCTACGATCCGGCGCTGTCGAGCCCGATCGGCTGGCTGATGATGATCACCCACCGCCGCGCGGTGGACCGAGTGCGCAGCGAGAGCTCCGCCGCCGGCCGCGACGCCGTCTACGGGCACACCCATCTGGGCCGCGATCACGACATCGTCGCCGAGACGGTCGGGCAGCGGATGGACGAGCAGGCCGTGCGCGATTGCCTCGACACGCTGACGGCCACACAGCGTGAAGCCCTGGCCCTCGCCTACTACAGTGGCCGAACCTACCGGGAGGTAGCCGACCATCTCGCATCCCCGCTGCCGACCATCAAAAGCCGCATCCGGGACGGGTTGAAGCGCCTCCAGGACTGCCTGACCGGAGTTACCCCCTGATGACCGACGCGCCGACCGACCATCCCGACGATCACGACCTACTCGATCTCGCCCACGCCTACGCCCTCGACGCGGTCTCCGACGCCGAACGCGCGAGCATCGAACACCGCCTGCGCGTCTGCGACCCGGAAACCCGGCGCGCCTTCGACCAGATCGTGGGCGAGGTCCGCGAAGCGATGGGCGCCCTGTCGGTGCTCGATGCGAAGGCGCCGCCGCAAGAACTCGATGCGCGAATCCTCGAGGCGATCGCCGAACGCGACGCTGCCCGCCACGACCGACCCGGTCGCCCCGGCCACACCGGACCTGCCGCGGTCGAGCCGCCCGGCGCAGCCGGTACCAATGGCACAGATCAGCCCGGCTCCGATCCCGCCGACTCGGGTCGCGACGGTATCGCGGCGCGCGGGGACGACCAGCCCGCGAGCGACGCCGGCGACCCCGATACCGACCAACTCGCCGCCGCCCGTGCCCGCCGGCGCAAGCACCTGCGCTGGGCCGCGGCGGCCGCCGCGATCGCCGTCGTCGTCGCGATCGGCGCCGCCGTGCTCGGCCAGCGCGGCGAGGAGCAGGCACCGGCCCGCATGGTCACCGCCGACCAGGTGTTGCAACAACCCGATGCACGCATCGCGACCAGCCCGGTCAGCACCGGCGGCACCCTCATCGCGCACATCTCCGACGAGCTGGGAGCCGTGGCGATCACCTTCGATGCGGTGCCCCAGCCTCCAGACGGCTACGCCCATCAGCTGTGGTTGATCGGCGCCGAGGGCGTACCCCGATCGGCCGGTGTGCTGAGCGGACAGCCCACACCCGAGGCCCCGTACGTCACCGAGTTCACCGCCTCGGATCAGCTAGCTATGACAGTCGAACCCACCGGCGGCTCCCCCGGCCCGACCACCGATCCGATCGCGGCGCTCCCGCTGTCCTGAACCGAGCCGGCGCCTGACCGTGTGCGCGTGCTGTGGCGCGGCGGTCGAGATCGCATTCGGTCCGTCCGCTGTTCCCAGGAGAGTTCGGCCGCCTGGGGCACGCGACGTCTCGCTGATCCGGTCGCCAGGCGGCCGCAAACCTGAGCTGTCTCCACACCGCTCGGCCGACCTCATGGCCCCGGCATCCGGGAGAAGTGGCATGCGCCGCCCGCTTCAGGCCCGCCATGCCTCCAGCAGCCGCAACCAGAACTCGCTGACCGCTGGAAACGCCGGTACCGCATGCCACAGCGTGTCCAAGGGCACCTGGCCGACCACGGCGATGGTCGCGGCGTGCAACTGCTCGCCGACCTCCGGGCCGACGAAGGTGGCGCCGAGCAGGGTGCCTGCGCCGGTGTCGATGACGAGCTTGGCACGGCCCGCGTAATCGTCGCGCGACAGTGCCGATCCGGCGACGGCGATATCGAGTTCGACCGTGTCGACGGCGTGACCGGCCTTGCGGGCGGCCTCTTCGGTGAGCCCGACCGAGGCCAGTTCGGGGGCGGTGAAGACGACCTGCGGGACCTGCGTGTGGTCGGCGGTGGCGGCGTAGCGCGGGCCGGTCAGCGGGCGGTTCTCGGCGCGGGCCGCGATGACGTCACCGCAGACGCGGGCCTGGTACTTGCCCATGTGGGTCAGCGCGGCGCGGTGGTTCACATCGCCGACGGCGTACAGCCAGGGCAGGCCGGGCACCGTCAAATGGTCATCCACCTCGACGTAGCCGGGCTTCAATCCGACCGATTCCAGCCCGAGGTCCTCGGTGGCGGGTGTGCGGCCGGCCGCCACCACGATCTCGTCGGCTTCGAGGTCGGTCTCGCCGTTGCCGTCGCGCACGGTCACCGTCACCGGGCCGCCGTGGACCCAGCCCTCGCCGGACTCGTCGACCTGCGGCCGCGCGATCCGCACCGGCTCGGTGCCGAACCGGATGCGGACACCGCGTTCGGTCAGGGCCTCGGCGATCCGGTCACGGGCGAATGGCTCGACCCGGCCGAGCAGCGAATCGCCACGCACCACCATGGTGACCACCGATCCGAGCGCGGCCAGCCAGGTGGCGGCCTCGCAAGCGACGACCCCGCCGCCGACGATCAGCGTCCGACGCGGCACCTCGACCAGGTTGGTGACATCGCGCGAGGTCCACGGCCGCGCCGCCCGCAGACCGGGCACATCGGGAACATTGGCCTTGGTGCCCGTCGCCAGCACCACCGCGTGCCGAGCGCGCAAGGTCCGGCCGTCGACCTCCACCAGCCACTCACCGGCCAGCCGTCCCGCACCGCGCACCACGTCGATGCCGTTGTCGTGCGCCCAGTCGGCCTGGGAGGAGTCGTCGTGGTTGTGCACGAATTCGTCGCGGCGGCGCAGCACCGCGGCGACATCGAGGCCGTCGGCGCGCACCCCGGGCATGGCACGGGCGCCGCCGAGCACATGTCCCGGCCGCAGCAGCGCCTTGCTCGGGATACACGCCCAATAGGAGCATTCGCCGCCCACGAGTTCGCGCTCGACGATGGCGGCGCTGCGGTCGCTACCGGCGATGGCATAGGAGGCGGCGTTCTCCCCCGCCGGTCCGCCGCCGATGACGATGACGTCGTATTCGGTGGTCTGCACGGGGCGCTACTGGAGGTAGCCCTCGACCTGCCTGAGCGAGCTGACCTGCGTAGTGTCCGGTGATTCACCCGCGTCGATGCGGGCCCGGCGCTGCCGCAGCAGATCCCAGCACTGGTCGAGCATCACCTCGAGTTCGGCCAGCCGCTGCCGTTCCGCTTTCGGATCCAGCTCACCGCTCGTGGCCTGCGACCGCAGCTTGTGCTCCTGCTCGACCAATTCCTTGATACGCCCCAGGATGTCCTGTTCGGTCATAGTGCCCACTGTACGGACCGGGCGCGCCGATCAGGGGGATTCGCCGTCGGTTGTCTCGGGTCCGCGCAAGAGATAGGTGTCCATGATCCAGCCCTTCTCGGCGCGCAGCCGCTGCCTGCGTTCGGCGATCTCGGCGCCGACCTCGGCCACCGACCCCGCGACGAGCACCTGGTCGGGCATGCCGAGGTAGGCGCCCCACCAGATCCGGGTTTCGCCGGGCAGTTCGGTGAACGCGCAGTCCCCGTCGAGCATGACGACCGTCGAACCGGTGCCGAGCCCCTCCTCCCGCAGCCGGCGTCCGGTGGTGATGTGCACCGGTTCGCCGATGCGGTGCAGCACGGTCCGGTGCCCTGCAGCCAGGGCCTGCACACTCGTGACGCCCGGGATCACCGCGTAGTCGAAGCTGATCGTTTCGCGCGCGAGCACCCGCTCGACCATCCGCAGGGTGCTGTCGTACAGCGACGGATCGCCCCAGACCAGGATCGCGCCGACGCCGTCGACCTGCGCGAATTCCTGCTCCAGCAGCAGCGAGCGGCGTTCGTGCCAGTCGGCGACCACCTCGCGGTAGTCCGCGCCGTCCATCGGAGTGCGGGTGCGCGGCGGATCGGCGATCTCGACGATCCGGTACGGGTGATCCATGTGCTCGGCGAGGATGGTGGTGCGCACATCGACCAGTTCCTGTTTCTCGGCGCCCTTGCCGATCACGAAGAACACCTCGGCTTCGCGCATGGCCTTGATGGCCTGCACCGTCACCTGGTCCGGATCGCCGGCGCCGATGCCGATCACATACAGCTTCCGCATAGGGCGAGCCTATGGGGCCGCCGCGCGGGCGCCGACGCCGCCGGGGGTCGGCGCCGTGCGGCCCGGCTGGAAGTAAGGTCGAGGGCGTGACCACCCCAGACACCCAGTACGAACAGTTGCTCCGTCAGGTGCTCACCTCCGGGACGCCGAAATCCGACCGCACCGGCACCGGCACCCGCAGCGTCTTCGGCCATCAACTGCGCTACGACCTGTCGGCCGGATTCCCGCTGATCACCACCAAGCGCGTGCATCTGAAGTCGATCGTCTATGAATTGCTGTGGTTCCTGCGCGGCGATTCCAATGTGGGCTGGCTGCGCGAACACGGCGTCACGATCTGGGACGAATGGGCCGCACCGGACGGTGAGCTCGGCCCCGTCTACGGCGTGCAGTGGCGATCCTGGCCCACCCCGGACGGCGGTCACATCGACCAGATCTCCCAGGTGCTGCGCACACTGCGCGAGGATCCGGATTCGCGGCGGATGATCGTGTCGGCGTGGAATGTGGCCGAGCTGGACAAGATGGCGCTGGCACCGTGCCATGCGTTCTTCCAGTTCTACGTGGCCGACGGCAAGCTATCGTGCCAGCTGTATCAGCGCAGCGCCGATCTGTTCCTCGGGGTGCCGTTCAATATCGCCAGCTACGCGCTGCTGACCCAGATGGTGGCCCAGCAGACCGGGCTGGAGCCGGGCGATTTCATCTGGACCGGCGGAGATTGCCACATCTACGACAATCACGTCGAGCAGGTCACCGAACAGCTGACCCGCGAGCCGTACCCGTTCCCCACGCTGAAGCTGCGCAAGGCGGCGTCGCTGTTCGACTACAGCTACGACGACATCGAGATCGTCGACTACCGGCATCACCCGGCGATCAAGGCCCCGGTGGCCGTGTGAGTTCGGCACGCGTCATCGGCCTGATCTGGGCCCAGACCCCCGACGGGGTGATCGGCGTCGACAACCGCATCCCCTGGCGGGTGCCCGAGGACATGGCCAACTTCAAACAGGTCACCCTCGGCCATCCGGTGGTGATGGGCAGGCGCACCTGGGATTCGCTGCCGCCGCGCTTCCGTCCGCTGACCGGGCGCCGCAATATCGTGGTGACCAGGCAACCGGACTGGGCCGCCGAGGGCGCCGAACGCAGCGCCTCGCTACCGGAGGCGCTCGAGCTGACCGCGCCCGATGACGTCTGGATCATGGGCGGCGGCGAAATCTATCGCGCCGCAATGGAATACGCCACCGAACTGCTCGTCACCGAAATCGACCTGGACGTGGCGGGTGACGCCTTCGCCCCCACCATCGACTCGCACTGGCAGACCGACGCCGACACGCCGTGGCAGCAGTCCAGTGCGGGACCGCGGTACCGGATCCGCAGATTCATCCGACGCCGCTGAATACCGCCCCGCCGCCCCGGCCCGAACGCGCAACCGGCGCAAAACGCCCGAGCGCCGGTGACCGGTCGGGCATACTCAGCGATATCGGCCCCGAACACCAGCCCTGTTCCGGGTGTGATCTGCGAAAGGCAGTCCATGGACAAGAAATCGCTGACCGCGGTCGCTCGCCAGCAACTCAAACTGGCCGCCACCGCCACGAGCGGCCGGAGCTCGCAAACGATCTACGGCGGCCACGCGCAAACCCTGCGCCAGACCGTCGTCGGACTCACCGCGGGCCAGAGCCTGGCCGAACACGACAACTTCGGCGATGCCACCTTGCTGGTGCTGAGCGGCACCCTGACCTTGATCAGCGGCGCCAACGAATGGAAGGGCTCGGCGGGCGATCTGCTCGTGGTCCCCAAGGCCCGGCACAGCGTCAAAGCGGTCGACGACGTGGCCTTTCTGCTGACCGTCGCGAAATAGCGCGCCGACGTAGGTGAGGCTTACGAAACAGCAACGCGCGGCCCATGTTCCGGGTGAGAACTGACACGCCCTGGCCGATTCCCTGGGGTCAGCACGCTCGCAGCTACTAGGCTTGTCGATCATGGGTGAGCCGCAGCCGATCCTCCAACCGCTCACACCGTCCGCGATCTTCCTCGTCGCCACCATCGACGAGGGCGGCGAAGCGGCGGTGCGCGACCTGCTCGCCGATCTGGCGGGCCTGCGCCGTTCGGTGGGGTTCCGGCTGCCCGGCGCGGGCCTCACCTGCGTCGCCGGGATCGGCTCGACGGCATGGGACCGGCTGTTCTCCGGGCCGCGCCCCGCCGAGCTGCACGAGTTCCCCGGGTTCGCCGGTCCCCGGCATCAGGCCCCGGCTACCCCGGGTGATCTGCTGTTCCACATCCGCGCCGAAGTGCACGACGCCTGCTTCGAGCTGGCCATGGCGATCGGCAAGCGGCTCGAGGGCGCGGCCACCATCGTCGACGAGACCACCGGCTTCCGGTATTTCGAACAGCGCGATCTGCTCGGCTTCGTCGACGGCACCGAGAACCCCGAGGGCGCCCTCGCCGATTCCCCGGCCGGGCGGGTCGCGCTGGTTGGCGACGAGGACCCCGATTTCACCTGCGGCAGCTACGTCATCGTGCAGAAATACGTGCACAAGATGAGCGAATGGGCGGCAACCTCGGTCGAGGAGCAGGAACGCGTCATCGGACGCACCAAGCTCGACGATTTCGAACTGCCCGACGAAGTGAAGCCGGCAGACTCGCACGTCGCGGTGAACACCATCGTCGACCCGGACGGCACCGAACGGCAGATCCTGCGGGCCAACATGCCCTTCGGCAGCATCCGCGACAACGAGATGGGCACCTATTTCGTCGGCTATTCGGCTACGCCGAGCGTCACCGAACAGATGCTGATCCGGATGTTCCTCGGCTCCGACAAGGCCGCCTACGACCGGATCCTGGACTTCTCCACCGCCGTCACCGGTGGCCTGTTCTTCGTTCCCGCCCAAGACTTCCTCGACGATCTGCCCGACCCACCCGGGGCATCACCGGCAGACGACGCCACCCCCGCCGCACCTGCCGCAGACGGCTCTCTCGGTATCGGCACGTTGAAAAGGAGCAGTTAACTCATGAACAACCTGCATCGTGAACTCGCGCCGATCACCTCCGAGGCCTGGTCGGCGATCGAGGAAGAGGCCACCCGCACCTTCAAGCGGCATATCGCGGGCCGCCGCGTGGTCGACCTGTCCGGTCCACACGGCACGGCCTACTCCGCGGTCGGCCTCGGCCGCACCGCCCCCATCACCGCCCCCGACGACGGTGTGCAGGCCCGCCAGCGCCTGGTCGCGCCGCTGGTGGAGCTGCGCGTGCCGTTCACGCTCTCGCGCGAGGAACTCGACAACGTCGAGCGCGGCGCCCAGGACGCCGACCTGGATCCGGTCAAGGATGCCGCCAAGCGCATCGCCTGGGCCGAGGATCGTGCGATCTTCGAGGGCTATCCGGCCGCGAACATCACCGGCATCCGGGCCAGCGCCTCGAACGCGCCGGTCGCGGTGCCCAGCGATCCTCGGCTGGTGCCGGAGGCGGTGGCGCAGGCGCTGAGCGAGCTGCGGCTGGCCGGTGTGGACGGCCCCTATTCGGTGCTGCTGAGCGCCGACCTCTACACCGCCGTCAGCGAGACCTCCGACCACGGCCACCCCATCCGCACCCACATCGAGCGCCTCATCCCCGAGGGCGAGATCATCTGGGCGCCCGCCATCGACGGTGCGTTCGTGCTCACCACCCGCGGCGGCGACTTCGATCTCCAGATCGGCCAGGACCTCTCGATCGGTTACCTGAGCCACGAGGCGGAATCGGTGCAACTGTACTTCCAGCAGAGCCTGACCTTCCTGGTCTACACCGCCGAGGCGGCCGTCGCGCTGCAAGCCTGAGCCGTCTACTGGTGGCGACGTCCGCGCCGCGGCAGTATGGTCCTGACCAGCCTGTCGCGGTAGCGGATGGAGACGAGATGACGTTGGTGCACGCGGGCGTGGTGCCCACCAAGCGCGCGATGATCTACGGCGTGCTCGGTATCGCCGTCACCGTCGCGCTGTGCCTGGGCACCATCGCCGCGTTCGGAATGAATCGCGTGTTCACCGGGTTGCTCGCCGGTGCGATCGCGGGCGTGGCGGTGCTCGTCGCGCTGTTCACCCGCGACGCCGTCGTGCTCACCGAAGGCGCCATCTACCGCCGCACGCCGTGGGCCGAGACCAGCATCGACTGGGATCGCGTGGTCGCGGGCCGGTTCACCCTCGACGAGCGCGCCCGCTGGTCCCTGGCACTGGACCTGACCGGCGGGGACGAAGAGCACGGCGAACTCGTGCTGCTGTCGATCCCGCCGGTGAGCGGACCGGTGTCGAGCGCCTACGACATGCGCAAACGGGAACAGGTCGATCAGATCCGGAACATGCTGCGCCGCAAGAAGATCCCGGTAATGGTGTTGCCGGAGATCGCGGGGGCGTTGCACGAGCATTGGAATATCGCGCCGCCTACGCACTGAGGGAAGGGTTGCGGCCGTGTGCGGTGCGCCGGTGGCCGAGGCATTCGATCACCGTGCAGCCGAGCCGCCGGGTGGCCGAGTCGCTGGGTGGCCGAGTCGCTGGGTGGCCGGGTGCACCGTCCTCGGATACGTTGGCAGTCGTGTCGATGATGAAGGGCGCCAACGTCGCTGTTCCACTGGCCGCGGTTCGCGTCGAATTGGGATGGCGATCCGGGCCCGGCGTTCCCGACGCCGACGCGTCAGCGCTGCTGCTGGCCGGCGGTAAGGTCCGCTCCGACAACGATTTCGTGTTCTACAACCAGCCCGCGCACCCGTCGGGTGCGGTGCGGCACGAGGGGAAACAGCAGGGAGCGCAGGTCATCGATTTGCTTGCTGTGCAGTTGGATCGCGTCGAACCCCAGATCGACACCATCGTCATCGCCGCCTCCGCCGACGGCGGCACCTTCGCCCAATTCCACGGCTTGTACGTGCGCCTGCTCGACCCCGCGAACGGCACCGAGATCGCGCGCTTCGACAGCACCGGCGCCACTACCGAAACCGCTTACGTGCTCGGCGAGTTGTACCGCAGACAGGGCGGGTGGAAGTTCCGCGCGGTCGGGCAGGGCTACGACACCGGGCTGTCCGGTCTCGCCACCGATTTCGGTATCTCGGTCGACGACGAACCGGCACCTGCGCCCGCACAGCAGCCCGCCGCGATCAACATGACCAAGATGTCGCTGACCAAAGAGGAGCCCTCGGTCTCGCTCACCAAACGCGGCGCCACCGGCGGCACCATGCGGGTGAACCTGAACTGGTCCAGCGCGGGTCGCGGCTTCCTCGGCAAACGTGGCCCGACCGTCGACCTCGATCTGTGCTGTCTGTGGGAGCTGACCAACGGGAGCAAGGGTCTCGTGCACGCGGTCGGCAGCTTCGGCTCGCTCGACAGCCCGCCGTACGTCCGGCTCGACAAGGACGATCGCACCGGTGACGAAGCGACCGGCGAGAACCTCGATATCAACCTCGACCACGTCAGCGAGTTCCGCCGCCTGCTGGTCTACGCGAACATCTACGAAGGCGCGCCCGACCTGCGCGGCGTCCGCGCCACCGCGACCCTCTACCCCGTCGGCTCGCCGCCCATCGAAATGGAAGTCGACGGGTGCACCGACAATTCCCGCGCCATCGTGCTGGCCCTGATCGAGAACGTCGGCGGCGAACTGGTGGTCCGCCGCGAGGGCCGGTTCATCCCGCCGCCCGCCGAGCCGCCCCGCTGGGTGAACAAGGCGGTCGACCAGGCCTACGGATGGGGGTTGGAGTGGGTTCCGGCCAAGGGGAAAGCCTGAGCGGGTTCAGCGCGTGGTGGTCAACTCGCAGGTCTGCGGAGATCAGCGGAGGTCTCGGAAGAACTCACGGATATCGGCGGTGAGCAGCACCGGCTCCTCGAGGGCCGCGAAATGACCGCCGCGGTCGACGTCGATCCAGCGGGTGATCGTGTCGGCCGTGCCCGCGTACTTGCGGATCGCCACATCATGGGCGAATACGATCACCCCGGTGGGCACGCCCGAGTTCTGCTTCTCGACGCCCCACGGCGCGTCCTGCGCGTATCCGACGTAGGCCGCCGAACCCGCCGTGCCGGTGAGCCAGTACAGCATCACGTTGGTCAGCAGCCGGTCCTGGTCGATGATCTGGTCCGGGTCCACCGTGCGGGGATGGGTCCATTCGCGGAATTTGTCCATGATCCAAGCCAATTGGCCGACCGGTGAGTCGACCAGGCCGTAGGCGAGGGTCTGCGGGCGGGTGGACTGGATCGAGATGTAGCCGAATTCTTCCTGCATGAATGCCTCGGTTCGGCGTACTCGGTCGCGTTCCAGGTCGGTCAGCGTCGCCAGTTCTTCCTCCGCCAGTGGCAGCGGCAGGAAGTCGCCCACACCGCCGTTGACGTGCACGCCTGCCACGCGCTGCGGTGCCACGCGACCCACCTCCGGGCTCACCGCTGCGCCGATATCGCCACCCTGCACGCCGAAGCGCTCATACCCGAGCCGCGACATCAATTCCGCCCAGGCCGTCGCGATCCGCTCGACCGTCCAGCCGGCCTCGGTGACCGGGCCGGAGAACCCGAATCCGGGCAGCGACGGGATGACCACATGGAACGCGTCGGCCGGGTCGCCGCCGTGGGCGCGGGGGTCGGTGAGCGGGCCGATGAGGTCGAGGAATTCGACGATGGAACCCGGCCAGCCGTGGGTGAGGATCAGCGGCAACGCGTCCGGTTCGGGTGAGCGGACGTGCAGGAAATGGATCAGCTGCCCATCGATCTCGGTGGTGAACTGCGGGAACTCGTTGAGCCCGCGTTCGGCGGCACGCCAGTCGTAGTCGTTCCGCCAGTAGGCGACCAGTTCGCGCAGCCAGCCCGTGGGGACGCCGGTGTCCCAGTCGTCGCCGGGCAGGGGCGCGGGCCAGCGGGTTACGTCGAGCCTGCGATGCAGGTCGTCCAGGTCGCTCTGCGGGATGTCGATGCGGAAGGGGGTGATGGTCATGAGAACTACCGTAGAAACCAGTTAGGGCAACTTCGGCCCTAACCGTGCGGCAGACTGAAAATATGTGGGAAACCTCGGCGCGACTGCTGCGGCTGCTGTCGCTGTTGCAGGCGCATCGCGAATGGACCGGCGCCGACCTGGCCGCCGAACTCGGCATCGATATCCGCACCGTACGCCGCGATATAGACAAGCTGCGCAATCTCGGATATCCGGTCGAAGCGGCCCGCGGTGTCGCCGGCTACCGGCTCGGCGCCGGCACCCATCTTCCGCCGCTGTTGCTCGATGACGACGAGGCCGTCGCGGTCGCGATCGGCCTGCGCACCGCCGCCGGCGGCACCATCTCCGGCATCGAAGACAGCTCCCTGCGAGCACTGACCAAGCTGGAGCAGATGCTGCCCTCCAGATTGCGTCATCGGGTGCGCACCCTGCTCGCCGCGACGGTGAGTGTCGGTGCGGGCGGCCCCACGGTCGATCCCGACATCCTCACCACCATCGCCGGCGCCATCCGCGACAAACTTCGCCTCCGCTTCGACTACCAAAGCCACGATGGCGCAACAACTCTGCGCGACACCGAACCCCACCGTCTCGCCCACACGGGCCGCCGCTGGTACCTCATCGCGTGGGATGTCGACCGTGCTGACTGGCGCACCTTCCGCGTCGACCGCCTGCACCCTCGCACTCCCACCGGCCCCCGTTTCACTCCCCGCGAGGCCCCCGACCCCGACCTGGCCGGCTACGTCTCCGACCAGGTTTCCGTTGCGCCCTACCGCCATTCCGCCCGGGTGACCATCGGCGTCCCCGCCGAGACCGCAGCCGACCGCATCCCACCCACCATCGGCGTCCTCGAACCGATCGACTCCGAATCCTGCACCCTGCGCACCGGTTCCAACTCCCTCGACGAACTGGCGATCTACCTGGCCCTGTTCGACCTCCCAATCCGCATCCACGAACCACCCGAACTGATCGCCCGCGTCCGCGAACTCACCGCACGGTTGCGCGCGGCTATCGAGTGAGGACCGTTCCTCGCCAAGGCCGTCGCCGCACCTTTCGTGTCTTCCAACCTGTGCGAGGTGCTCCCGTGGTACGAACTGGATCAGGCCGTGGTCACCGGCGTGTTCTGACCGGTGCGAATCCGCCACTCGTCATTCCGGCACTCGACGGTCAGGATGATGACACCATGCATCGGATCGTCTGCCGGTCCACCATGATCGCAGGTCCGCTGCCGCGCCACGATCTGCACGACGGTCGCCGCGAGCCGAACCGTCCCCTCATGCCGATACCTGACGCTGACCCCATGCAACGGCCCACCCGGAGCTAACACGAAGCGCTGCTTGGCCAGCAACTCGTCCCGATCGGTACACGCTGCGCATCGACCGAACCGAGGGCGGGCAGTCACGAATCATGCTCTGGCGCAGCGCGGTCCGAAAGACCGTCGAGGATTACCTCGAGGCCGGCGTTGAATTCGTCTTCGGGCGGGACGGATCGGGCGTCGGTGGCCGTCTGCGCCAAAAAGGGGAACTCGTCGGACGGGAGGGTGGCCATGGCGGCGGTGCCTGGGCCGGAGAGGGCGGCGTAGTGCTCGTTTTGCAGGAAGCCGAGTAGGTAGGCGATGAGGGTGCGTTGGGCGACGACGCGGTCGAGGCCGGTGAGGCCGCCGGCGGTGAGGGCCGAGAGCATGGCCTCGATCAGGCCGAGGGCGGCGCGGGCGGCGTGGCGGTGGCGCAGGATCAGCGGGACGGTGTCGGGGTGTTCGGCGGCGGCGAGGCGGGTGCGGTCGAGCAGTAGGCGGATGCGGTCGCGCCAGGTCAGCTGGGGCGGGAGGGTGAGGTCGACGGCGGTGAAGACGCGTTCGACCACGAGGACCTCGAGGGCGGTGCGGTCGGCGACGTAGCGGTAGAGGGCCATGGTCGCCATGCCGAGTTCCTTGGCGACCGCGCGCATGGTGAGGGCGTCGATGCCATCGCGGTCGATCACGGCGAGGGCGGCGCCGGACAGATCGTCGGTGGTCAGGGAACGGGGGCGGGGCACGGATTGACAGCGTACGTGATACGCGCATACTGGACGTAGGCGTACTTTGTACACTTAAGGAGTTCCGATGCCGTTCCCCTCCACCGTCGCCGGCCGGCGGCTCGTCACCATCGGCGGCGCGCCGGTGCCGATTCCCGATCCCGATTGCCTGATCCATCTGCAATTCCGCAGGTTCGCGGGCTGCCCGGTGTGCAGTCTGCATCTGCGGTCGATCGCGAATCGGCTGGACGAGATCTCCGCGGCGAATGTCCGCGAGGTCGTCGTCTTCCATTCCAGTGCCGACGAGCTGCGGAAATACACCGCCGACCTGCCGATGGCCGTGATCGCCGACCCCGATCGCCGCCTCTACCGCGAGTTCGGCGTCGAGTCGGCACCGCGCGCCCTGCTCGATCCGCGTGCCTGGCCCACCATCGTGCGCGGGGTCGTCAGCGAGCTACGGGCGTTGCGCCGGCCCGGGCACGTGGCACCGCCGGTCCTTCCTGAAGGCGGGCGCCTCGGCCTGCCTGCAGATTTCCTCATCGCTCCCGACGGCCGCGTGGTGGCGAGCAAACTCGGCCGGCATGCCGACGATCAGTGGTCGGTCGACGAACTGCTGGCGCATGCGGCTTCACACCTGCTGTCCCCGAAGGAGATTCACTCATGATGACCATCGACCTGTACGTATCCGACCCCACCCTGACCGGCGAGCGCGGCCAAGCCCTCGCCGCGCACGTGCTGCACACGATCACCGCCGCCGATGCCGCACCGGACGCGGTGATGGCGCGTGCCCGCGAATTCACCCACGTCCTCGTGCACCACCCCGCCGCCTGGGCCACCGGTGGGCCGAGCCTGTCCGGCGCACCGCGCTACCTGGCCCGCGTCACCGTCCCCGGATCATGGGCGGGTCCAGGATTCGGCGACGGCATCTTCCCCCTGATCACCGACGCCATCGCCGAATTCGAAGGCGACCAGCAGCGGCTGCGCACCGACCCGCATTGCGTGGTGCAGATCCTCGGCGTGCGCGAACACAACCTCGGCACCACCGGCCGCACCACCACCGCCACCGAACTCACCAAAATGATGACCGCCGACTACGACAGCGACGCCGACACCCGCGACATCCCCGACGGCTACGGCGTCGACCCCGTCTGCGGCATGACCCTGGAAATCGCCACCGCCGAATTCACCCTCACCCACAACGGCGAGACCCGGGTCTTCTGTGCCCCGGTCTGCCGCAAGGTCTTCGCCGAGGAACACACCCTCACATAAGCGTGCCGGCTTGGCAGCTGATCACCGACTCCGCTCCGCCGCAGAGACCAGGAACGGCGCGGAGTCGGCGATCCACGCGATCGCCTCGTGCCACCGATGCGTGCTCATCCGCCTCCTTCAAGGCAAGAGGGCGGCCGGGTCGATCGTGACGTCGAACGGGCTCCGCAAGGTGACCTTCTCCCCTGCCGGCACCCGATGCGTTTGTTCGTAGGTGTTATCGCTGCCGAGGACGTGGGCGAAGAGGACCGGCAATTCCTCCCCTGGCAACCGGCCCTTGAATGAGTTGATCTCGAATCGCCAGTATGCCGGGATCCGAGCTTCCGCGTACAAGACCGGCTTCACCATGCGATCTTGGAGCGTGGTCGAGTCTGAGACAACTTCCACGGCCAACTGAATCTGTTCGACTGGAATTCCACGCGCGTCCCACGGGATCGGCCCGGTTGCGATGATGACATCGGGGATGGGCTCGTCGGCCATGATCAGCACCCCGACTCCTTCGAGTACCACAAACTTTGACGGCGCCGCGTCGTCCAGAACACGCACCAGCCGTTGTATCAGCATTTGATGCCGGGGCTTGGGTACAGCATTGACGACGAGCAGGCCGTTGAGTACCTCGTAGCGCAACCCGTTCTCCGGAAGGCCGTCGAGATCGGCAGCAGTCCAACGGCCGGCACCCGCAGCAGGTTTGAGCATGGGACGCACCTCCTACCCACCGCGAATGCAGCTGTCCGTGATCGGCCGTCGGCCGGTCGAGCCTTCGACACCATAGCGCCGCTTCGGCCACAAGCTAACCCGGTGAGCAGTCACCGGACTCGGCGCTCGGGTCCCACTAGGACCACTGTGACCGTGCCGGGCAGAACCGGTGTGAGGCCACGATAATCGCCTCACACCGGCTCGGACCCGCGACTACCCTTCGCCCACGATCCGCACGTCCCCAACCCCATCAGTCCCCTCGCCCGACGCGACGAACCAGTGCGTCACTTCGCCGTCCGCGATGTCGTCGGCGGGGTCGGCGCCGGTCGGGAGGACCGAGAGGGCGCCGGCGGTGGTGGCGGTGAGGAACTCGTCGACGGCGGGGCGGCCGGCACCGGCGGTGGTGAAGGTGGCCGACTCGTAGTCGATTTCGTTCACCTCGCGCAGGTGTTCGGCGCGGTCGAGGGCCTGGGTTTGGGTCAGGACCGTCGGGGTGCCGTCGGTGAGCAGGACGAAGGCCGGGTGGTCTTCGCCGAGGGGGCGGGCTCGGTCGGTGTAGGAGACGGGGTGGCCCGGGGCGGCGGTGAGTTCGGCCGCGATCTCGGGATCTGTCGGGTCGAGACCCGGCAGGCCGTCGGTCGTACCGATGACGAAAGCCGCTCCGGCGGAACGGATCTCGTCAGTGGTCAAGCCGGTGGCGAAGAGCAGGGCGGCGCCTGCCTTCTGGACCGCCCAGGCCGCCACCACGGAATCCACCGAACGCGGCAGCGTCACCGCGACCACGTCACCGGGGCCGACCTCGCGGGCGATGAGCAGTCGCGCCAGCTGCGAGGACCGGCGGTCCAGCACCTGGAAGGCGATCTCCTCGTCGCCGGCGAGCAGCGCGGGCGCCTGCGGATCCTCTTCGACCACCTCGGCCAGCACCTTGGCGACGGTGCGGGCGCCGACCCGGCCGACCGGTTCCGGTGCGGCCGTCGCGGCGGCGATCCCGGAGTCGGCGAGCAGGCGGGCCCGCTCCCCGGCATCGAGGATGTCGATATCGCCGACGAGTCCGGCCGGGTCGCCGACGAGTGCGTCGAGCACCCGCTGCAACCTGGTGGACAGCACCTCGACCTCTTCGGCGGTGAACCGGCTGCGCAGGTACTTCAGCGTCAGCTCGATGGTCGACTCGGCCGTCACCAGCAGCGTCAGCGGGTAGTGCGTGGCGTCGTTGACGCCGACACCGGTCACCGACATGCCGTCGATGGAGCTGGCCGCCGAAATGGCTTCCTTGTCCATCGGATACGACTCGAACACCAGCAGCGTGTCGAACTGCGAGGCCGGGCCGGCCACCCGCTGGATATCGGTCAGCCCGACGTAGTGGTGGTCGAGCAGGTCGGCCTGCTCGTGCTGCAAACCTTCCAGCAGTTCGCCGACGTTCTGCCGATCATCGATGCGCACCCGCACGGGCAGCGTATTGATGAACAGGCCCACCATCGACTCCACGCCCGGCAGCTCCGCGGGACGACCCGACACCGTCGCGCCGAACACCACGTCGGCGCGGCCGGTGAGCCTGCCGAGCAGGATGCCCCACGCGGCCTGCACCAGCGTGTTCACCGTGACGCCGAGTTCGGCGGCGTGCTTGGTGAGCTTGCGGGTGCGGTCGGCGTCGATCTCGGTGATCAGCTTGCCGATGGCGTAGTCCTCGGTGCCGCGCGGCTGCGGCGCCAGCTGGGTCGGCTCGCCGAGACCGTCGAGCGCCCGGGCCCAGGCCCGCAGCGATTCCTCGCGGTCGCGTCCGGCCAGCCAGCCGAGGAAGTTGCGGTAGGAGGCCACCCGCGGCAGCGCGGTCTGATCGCCGCGCACCGCGTACAGCACCAGCAGATCCCGCATGAGCAGCGGCATGGACCAGCCGTCGAGCAGGATGTGGTGGGTGGTGATCGCCAGATGCCACTGGGTCTCGCCGGTGCGGAACAGGGTGAACCGCATCAGCGGCGGCACCGCCATATCGAAGTGCGTGGCCTGATCGGCGGCGATGCGGCGCTGCAACTCGCCGAGGCGTTCGGCCTCGGGCAGCTCGCGCAGATCCACCTCGGTCCACGGCGCCTCGACCTTGTCCAGCACCACCTGGACCGCCTGCCCTGACGAATCGGTGACGAAGGCCGTGCGCAGGTTCGGGTACCGGTCGATGATGCCCTGCGCCGCGGCCCGCAGCCGCGAAACATCCAGGCTGCCACCGAGATCCACCACCGCTTGCATGGTGTAGACGTCGACGGTGGCTTGGGTCATCAGCGCGTGGAACAGCAGACCGGACTGCAGCGGCGACAGCGGCCACACCTCGGTCAGCGCCGGGAACTCGCGCTCCCACTGCTCCAGATCGCTCTGGCCGACGTGCACCAGCGCCATATCCGACGGCGTGAAACCACCGGCGTCCGGACGACGGGCATGGGCGGCGAGCGCCTCGAGCGCGGCCACCCACAGGTCGGCGAACTCGCGCACCTGTTCGCGGGTCAGCAGCCCGGACGGGAACGCCAGCGACGCGCCCAGCTCCGGTCCGTCCGCGCCGTCGGTGACGATGGCGTTGATGTCGAGCACCGCGTTGGCGGGCATATCCCGGTCCATCTCGACATCGAGGCGGCCGAGATCGTCCACCGGCACCCAGCCGACCTCGGTGAGTTCCTCGGGGATCTCCCCGGCCGACATCCGGCCCAGGTAGTTGAAGCTGATCTGGCCGGTGGAGCCGCCGGCGAGCTGCGCGCCGGTCTCGTCGTTGAGGTAGCGCAGCATGCCGTAGCCGAGGCCCTTGTCCGGCACCGCGAGCAGCTGCTCCTTCACCGACTTGACGATCGCGCCGAGCGCGGCGCCGCCGGCGAAGGCGTCGTCGAGATCGGCCTCGCCGAGCGCCAGCCGCACCGGGTAGGCCGCGGTGAACCAGCCGACCGTGCGCGACAGATCCGCGCCCGGCACGACCTCTTCCTCACGACCGTGCCCCTCGAGCTTGATCAGCGCCGCATCGCCACCGCGCCAGCGCGCGACCGCCATGGCCAGCGCCGACAGCAGACCGTCGTTGACACCGCCGCGGTACAGGCTCGGCACCGCGGTGAGCACGGCGTCGGTGACCTCGGCCGACAGCGACACCTCGACCCGCTCCACGGTGGCGAAGGTGTCGACCTCCGGATCGAAGGCCCGCGCACCCAGCTGCGGATCGGGCGTGGCGGTGACTTCCTGCCAGAACGGCAGTTCCGCCACCCGCTCGGCGTCGGCGGCCGCGTCGACCAGGCTGTGCGCCCAGCGCCGCATCGAGGTGCCGTTGGCAGGCAGGCTCACCGGCTGACCGGCGGCCAGCTGCGACCACGCCACCGCGAAGTCCGGGATCAGGATGCGCCAGGACACACCGTCGACCACGAAGTGGTGGGCGACGATCAGCAGCACATCGCGCCGCTCGCCGTCGAAGGCGAACCAGACGAACTGCGCCATCGCGGCACCGGCCGGATCCAATCGGCCCAGGGCGGCATCGAATTCGGCGGTGGCCAGCTCGGTGAGTCCGGCCTCGCTGATGTCGGCGGGCGCGTCGACCCGGTGCACCAGCGCGTCGACGTCGACGGCACCGCGTTCCAGCGCCTCGAACGTCCAGCCGGAATCGTTGCGGCGCAACCGCGAACGCAGCACATCGTGGTGGTCGAACACCGCCGCGATGGTGGCGACGAGGGTCGGCCGGTCGATGCCGTCGGGCAGGCGCAGCGCCATGGACTGCGAGAACCGGTCGAACGAGGAGCCGCCCGACAGGATCTGCGCCATGATCGGCGTCAGCGGGATCTCGCCGACTCCGCCGCCGGGCAGTTCCTCGAGGCTGATCTGACCGGGCGCCGCGCCGAGCGTGGCGACCTCGGCCAGCGAGGCCACACTGCGCCGCTCGAAGACATCGCGCGGGGTGAACACCACGCCACGAGCCTTGGCCCGCGACACCAGCTGGATGGACAGGATCGAGTCACCGCCGAGGGCGAAGAACGAATCGTCCACACCGATCTGGTCCACGCCGAGCACCTCGGCGAACACCTCGGCGATGATCGCCTCGACCTCGGTGACCGGCGCCCGGAATTCACGCGGCGCGAGCTGCGGTTCCGGCAGCGCCTTGCGGTCCAGCTTGCCGACCGGGGTCAGCGGGATCTCGTCGAGCACCACGATCGCCGACGGCACCATATGCGGCGGCAGCGAACGCGCGACGAACTCGGTGAGCCGCTCGGTGTCGATCTCGTGGCCCGGGGTCGCGAGCACGTACGACACCAGGATCGTCGCGCCCGCCTCGGTTTCGCGGCCGAGCGTGATCGCGAACTCCACGTCCGGATGCCTGCCGAGCGCGGTGTCGATCTCCCCGAGCTCGACGCGGAAGCCGCGGATCTTCACCTGGAAGTCCGAGCGGCCGACGTAGTCGAGTTCCCACTTCACCGACTCCACAGCCGCATTACCCGCGCGCAGTTCCGGCTCGGCGTACCAGCGCACCACGTCACCGGTGCGGTACATGCGCGCACCCTCGCTGCTCCACGGGTTGGCCACGAACCGGTCCGCGGTGAGGTCGGGGCGGTTGTGGTACCCGCGTGCCAGCGCGCCACCGGCCAGGTACAGCTCACCGGCCACACCCGGCGGCACCGGGTTCAGGCGGGCGTCGAGCACCAGCGCGGTCATGCCGTGCACCGGGAAACCGATGGTGACATGGCTGCCCGCGGTCAGCCGCGCGTAGGAGGAGATGATCGTCGTCTCGGTGGGACCGTAGGCGTTGAAGTACTTACGGCCCGGCTCCCACTTGGCCAGCAGTTCCTGGGTGGTGACGTCACCACCGACGGAGACGACCTCGAGTTCGTCCAGGCCCTCGGGATCGACCGTGCCGAGCACCGCGGGCGTGATGACGGTGTGCGTCACCCGTTCGGCACGCAGCAGTTCGGCCAGGTCCGGCCCGCCGATGATGTGCGACGGCACGATGACCAGCGTGGCGCCGGTGTAGTGGGTGACCACCCACTCCAGCACCGACGGGTCGAAGCTCGGCGAGCAGATGTGCAGGAACCGGTGATGCGATTCCAGGTGATACAGATCCGCCGCCACATCGGCCAGGCCACCGATACCGGCGTGGGTGACCATGACGCCCTTGGGCAGACCGGTCGAGCCGGAGGTGTAGATGACGTAGGCCGGATGACGCATGGCCAGCGAGCTGATCCGGTCGTCATCGGTGACCGGCGCGCTGGACTGCGCGTCGATCAGCTCGTCGGTGACCGGATCGTCCAGGCACAGCCACTCGACCTCGCGCGGCAGCCGGTCCAGGTACTGGTGCGCGGTCAGGCCGAGCACGGCACCGGAATCGTTGACCATGTGCCGCATCCGGTCTTCCGGATACGACGGGTCGACCGGCACGTGCGCGCCGCCGGCCTTGGCCACCGCCCAGAACGCGGCCACCATCTCGTAGGAGCGCGGGAACGACAGCGCGACGATGCGCTCCGGCCCGACCCCGCGGTCGATCAGCACCCGCGCCAGGCGCGAGGAGTACTCGTCGAGTTCGCGGTAGGTGATGGAGCGGCCCTCGTAGCGCACCGCGATCTGGTCCGGGTTGATCCGGGCGCCGTGGGTGAGCAGATCCGGCAGCAGGCCGGTGGCCATCACGTCTTCGCCGTGCACGTGGGTGAGCAGCTCGTATTCGGCGTCGGCCAGGATCGGCAGATCGCCCACCGGCTGCTGCGGTGCGGCGGTGATGGATTCGAGCAGCCTGGTGAAGCGCTGCGCGAACACCTCGACAGTGGCGTCGTCGAACAGGTCACGCGCGAAGGAGAATTCGGCGTACATGCCGGCGCCGTCGTCACCCGCGGCCTCGCGGATGGTCAGCGACAGATCGAACTTGGCGGTGTCGACGTCGAAATCGACGGCCTCGACGTGCAGGCCGGGCAGCTCGAAGCTGGTGTCCGGCAGGTTCTCGAACGACAGCGCCACCTGGAACAGCGGATGGCGCGCGGTCGAACGCTCCGGGTTGAGCAGTTCCACCAGCCGCTCGAACGGCAGATCCGCGTGCGCGAAGGCTTGCAGGTCGGCGTCCTTGGTGGCGGCGAGCAGCTCCCCGAAGGTGAGCTCGCCGCGCACATGCGAGCGCAGCACCAGCGTGTTGACGAACATGCCGATGACGTCGTCGAGTTCGGCCTCACCGCGACCGGCGACCGGGGTGCCGATGGCGATGTCGTCGGTGCCGGACATGCGGGCAAGGAACACCGCGAGCGCGGCGTGCACGACCATGAACATGGTCGCGTTCTGCTCCCTGGCCACCTCGGCCAGCTTGCGATGCAGCTCGGCCTCGATCGGGAACACCACGCGGCCACCGGCGAACGACTGGGCCGTTGGCCGGGTGCGGTCGGCGGGCAGGTTCAGCTCGTCGGGCAGTCCGGCCAGCGCGGCGCGCCAGTAGTCGGCCTGCTGGCTGATCAGGCTCTCCGGATCCGATTCCGAGCCGAGCACCTCGCGCTGCCAGATGCTGAAGTCGGCGTACTGCACCGGCAGCGGCGCCCAGCCCGGTTCTACACCGTTCGCGCGGGCGGCGTATGCCACCATCACGTCGCGGGTGAGCGGACCCATGGACCAGCCGTCGGCGCTGATGTGATGGGCGACGAACACGAGCACGTAATCGGCGTTGTCCACCTGGAACAGCTTGGCGCGCAACGGCACTTCCACCGTCACGTCGAAGCCCGCCGAGATCACCTCGACGATCCGCTCACGCAGTTCCGCCGCACCAACCGCGACCGGCGTCAGGTCCGGCACCGCCTGATCGGCGGGCAGGATCACCTGATGCGCGGCGCCGCCCTGTTCGGGGTAGACGGTGCGCAGGGTCTCGTGCCTGCCGACGACATCGGCGACGGCCAGCTGCAACGCATCCACATCGAGGTCGCCGCTCAGCCGCACCGCGACCGGGATGTTGTTGACGGCCGAGGCGGTGTCGAACTGGTTGAGGAACCACATCCGCTGCTGTGCCAGCGACAGCGGCACCTGCTCCGGGCGCGGACCCGCGACCAGCGCCCGGCGGCCACCGGCGCCGGCATGCTGCTCGACCTTGACCGCGAGCCCGGACACGGTGGACGCCTCGAACAGCGTCCGCACCGGAACCCGAGCGTCCAGCGCCGCACCCAACCGGGCCGCGACCTGCGTGGCCAGCAGCGAGTTACCGCCGAGGGCGAAGAAGTCGTCGTCGGCACCGACCCGCTGCAACCCGAGGACCTCGGCGAACACACCGGCCGCGATCTCTTCGATCGGGGTCGACGGCGCACGGAATTCCTGGACCTCGAACTCCGGCTCCGGCAGCGCCTTGCGGTCGAGCTTGCCGTTGACGTTCAACGGCAGCGCGTCCAGCACCACGAACGCAGAGGGCACCATGTACGACGGCAGGGCCGCCGTCAGCGCCGACTTCACCTGCGCCACCTCGAGACCGCCGTGCTGCCGTTCCAGCCCGACCTCGTCCACCTGTGTGGCCGCGCCCGCCGACGGCACCAGGTAGGCCACCAGGCGATCGCCGGTGCGCGGATCGGACTTGGCCACCACCGCGGTCTGCGCGACCTCGGGCAACGCCAGCAGCGCCGCTTCGATCTCGCCGAGCTCGATGCGGAAACCACGGATCTTCACCTGGAAGTCGGTGCGGCCCCGGTACTCCAGCTCGCCGTGGCGGTTCCAGGCCACCAGGTCACCGGTGCGGTACATGCGTTCGCCGGTGCCGAAGGGGTTGGCCACGAACCGTTCCGCGGACAGGTCCGCGCGGCCGAAGTAGCCGCGGGCCAGCTGCGCGCCGGCCAGGTACAGCTCACCGGCCACACCGTCGGGCACCGGGTTCAGGCGGGCGTCCAGCACGTAGACCTGGCTGTTCCACTGCGGCACACCGATCGGCACCGAGGCGATATCGGCCGCGCCGACCCGGTGGGTGGTGATCGAGACCGCGGCCTCGGTCGGGCCGTAGAGGTTGAACAGCTCGGTGCGCGGATGCGACTCGCGCAACCGCTGGGCCAGCGAACCGGGCAGTGCTTCACCGATGGCCAGCACCCGCCACAGCGAATCCGGCAGCTCACCGGTCAGCAGCGCGTCCAGCATGGACGGCACCACGTGCAGGGTGGTCACCCATTCGCGGGCCATCAGCTCGTTCAGGTACGCCGGGTCGCGGTGGCCGTCGGGCGCGGCGATGACCAACCGGCCACCGCAGACCGCCGCCGACCAGAACTCCCACACCGACAGGTCGAAGGTCGCCGCCGTCTTCAGCAGCACCGCGTCCGCGGCGTCGAGCCCGAATTCGGCCACCTTGTACTGCAATTGGTTCGCGATGGCCGCATGCGGTACCGCGACACCCTTGGGGCGGCCGGTCGAACCGGAGGTGAAGATCACGTAGGCGGTGTGCTGCGGCAGCAGCGGCGCCACCCGCTCGGCGTCGGTGACCGGCGCATCGCTGAGTGCGGACAGGTCCAGCTCGTCGAGCGAGATGACCGGCGCCGCATCCGAATCGAACTCGGCGTCGGCGTTGGTCAGCACGCACACCGGCGCGGCCGTCTCCAGGATGTAGCCGGTGCGCTCGGCCGGCTGATCCGGATCCAGCGGCACATACGCGCCACCGGACTTGGTCACCGCGTACATGGCGACCACCAGATCCACCGAACGCCGCAGCGCCAGCGCCACCCGAGACTCGGGACCGACGCCGAGCGAGATCAGGTGCCGCGCAAGGCGATTCACCTTCGCGTCGAGTTCACCGTAGGTGAGCTGGGTGCCGTCGTCGGTGACCAGCGCGACCGACTTCGGCGCCGCCGCCACGGTCGCGTCGAGCAGCGAGACCAGTGTGGCCTCGGTGTCGACCCGATGCTCGGTGGCATTGCGGCCCGCCACCAGATGGCTGCGCTCGGCACTGTCGAGCAGTTCGATATCGCCGACCGGGGTGCGCGGCGCGGCGACGATCTCACCGAGCAGGCGGGCGAACCGGTCGACGAAGCCCTGCACCGTGCCGTGATCGAACAGATCGGTGGCGTAGGTGAAGAAGCCGGTGATGCCGGCGGGTTCACCCGCGTCGCCGTAACGGTCGGTGGCGATCAGGTGCAGATCGAACTGCGAGAGCTGGGTGTCGATATCCAGCCCCGACACCGCGAGCCCGGGCAGTTCCAGGCTGGCCTGGGCCAGGTTCTGGAACGACAGACCCACCTGGAACAGCGGGTGCCGTGCGGTCGAGCGCACCGGGTTGAGCACCTCGACCAGGCGCTCGAACGGCACGTCGGCATTGGCGAAGGCCTGGATGTCGATATCGCGCTGCCGGTTGAGCAGCTCGGTGAACGGCTCGCCGGCGTCCACGCGGGTGCGGAACACCAGCGTGTTGACGAACATACCGATCAGGTCGTCGAGCACGGCCTCACCGCGACCCGCCATCGGGGTGCCGATGGCGATGTCGTCGGTGCCCGACAGCCGCGACAGCAGCACCGCCAGCGCGGTGTGCACGACCATGAACAGCGTCGCGCCCTCGGCGCGGGCCAGTTCGATCAGCGCGCGATGGGTGCCGGCGTCGACGTGCAACTCCACCTTGCCACCGGCGAAGGACTGCACGGCCGGACGCGGACGGTCCGACGGCAGATCCAGCTGGTCGGGCAGATCGGCAAGCGCCTCGGCCCAGTAGGCGACCTGCTTGGCGGCCAGCGACTTCGGGTCGTTCTCGTCACCGAGCAGTTCGCGCTGCCAGATGCTGTAGTCGGCGTACTGCACCGCCAGCGGCGCCCAGTTCGGCGCCTCGCCGCCCGAGCGGGCCGCGTAGGCGGTCATCAGGTCCCGAGTCAGCGGGCCGACCGAGGAACCGTCACCGGAGATGTGGTGCACGACCATGGCCAGCACGTATTCGCTACGCGGGGAACCGTTCTCGTCCGCGACCTGGAACAGCGCCAACCGCATCGGCACCTCGGTGGTGACATCGAAGAGGGTCGAGGTCAGCTCCACCACGGCGGCTTCGATCTCCTCCGCCGCGATCACCCGCACGTCCAGGCGCGGGATCGCCCGGTTCGGCGGCAGGATCACCTGCACCGGACCGCTGTCGTACTGCGGGTAGACCGTGCGCAGGATCTCGTGCCTGGTGACCAGGTCCGCGATGGCGGCGCGCAGTGCCGCGATGTCCAGATCGCCGCTCAACCGCACCGCGA
This sequence comes from Nocardia cyriacigeorgica GUH-2, assembly GCF_000284035.1. NCBI lineage: Bacteria > Bacillati > Actinomycetota > Actinomycetes > Mycobacteriales > Nocardiaceae > Nocardia > Nocardia cyriacigeorgica. Next base: position 5,305,058 of record NC_016887.1, read on the forward strand.
TCGGCACGTTGTAGGCGGCCGAATCGGTGTCGAAGCGGTTGAGGAACCACATCCGCTGCTGCGCCAGCGACAACGGAATCTCCGCCGGACGCGGGCCGGCGACCAGCGCCTTGCGCCCGCCCGCTTCGGCGTGCTGCTCCACCCGCACCGCGAGCGCGGCCACCGTGGACGCCTCGAACAGCAACCGAACCGGCACCCGGGTGTCGAGCGCCTCGCCCAGCCGGGCCGCCACCTGGGTGGCCAGCAGGGAGTTACCGCCCCAGGCGAAGAAGTCGTCGTCGAGGCCCAGACGCTTGTCTTCGGAATCCGGGCGGTCCGCGATCCGCAGCACCTCGGCGAACACATTCGCCACGATCTGCTCGATCGGGGTGACCGGCGCGCGGAACACCGCCTTCTCGAAGGTGGGCTCCGGCAAGGCCTTGCGGTCCAGCTTGCCGTTGGCATTGAGCGGCAGCGCGTCGAGTTCGACCACCACCGACGGCACCATGTACGACGGCAATTCGGCCGCCAGCGCCGCCTGCAACTGCCGCTGCTCGATCGCACCGCCGCCGGAGACCACATAGGCCACCAGCCGGTCACCGATGTTCGGATCGGTGTGCGCGAGCACCGCGGCAGCGGTGATGTTCGGCTGACGTAGCAGCGCGGCCTCGATCTCGCCGAGCTCGATGCGGAAACCACGGATCTTCACCTGGAAGTCGGTGCGGCCCCGGTACTCCAGCTCGCCGGCGTTGTTCCAGGCCACCAGGTCACCGGTGCGGTACATGCGCTCGCCCGTGCCGAACGGATCCGCGACGAAGCGATCGGCGGTCAGGTCGGCACGGCCGAAGTAGCCGCGCGCGAGCTGGGTGCCCGCCAGGTACAGCTCACCGGACACACCCACCGGCACCGGCCGCAGCCTGGCGTCGAGTACGTAGACCCGGCTGTTCCATTCCGGCGCACCAATCGGCACCGACAGCTCGTCGGCCGGGGTGACGCGGTGGCTGGTGATCGACACCGCCGCCTCGGTCGGGCCGTAGAGGTTGAACAGCTCGGTGCTGTTACCCGCGAGGAAGCGCTGTGCGGTCGCGGCGGGCAGCGCCTCACCGATGGCCAGCACCCGGCGCAGGCTCGCGGGCAGAGCTGCGCCGGACTCGGTGAGCAGCGCGTCCAGCATCGACGGCACCACATGCAGCGTGGTGACGCCGGTGCCGCGCATGAGCTCATTGAGGTAGGACGGATCGCGGTGCCCGTCGGCGGTGGCGATCACCAGACGCCCACCGCAGACGGCGGCGGTCCAGAACTCCCACACCGACAGGTCGAAGGTGGCGGCCGTCTTCAGCAGGATCGCGTCGTCGGCGCCGAGCGCGTATTCGGCCGTCTCCCACAGCAACTGGTTGACGATCGCGCGGTGCGGCACCGCCACGCCCTTGGGCTGACCCGTCGAACCCGAGGTGAAGATGACGTAGGCGGTGTGCGCCGGGGTCAGCTCCCCGCGTCGTTCGGCGGCCGCCACCGGTGTGGCGGCGAATCCGGACAGGTCCAGCTCGTCGATCCGCACGGAATCGGCGGCGCCGGTGCGGAAATCGTCGCGCGCGGTGGTCAGCACGCAGACCGGTGCCGCGGTGGCGAGGATGTAGTCGGTGCGCTCGGCCGGCTGATCCGGGTCGATCGGCACGTAGGCGGCACCGGCCTTGGCGACCGCGTACATGGCGGTCACCAGATCGGCGCTGCGCCGGATGGCCAGCGCGACCCGGTCCTCCGGTCCGACACCACGTCCGATGAGGTAGCGGGCCAGAAGGTTGACCTGCTGATCCAGCTCCGCGTAGGTGATTTCGCGGATTCCCGTGGGCTCGTCGGCGACCAGCGCGACGGCCTCGGGGGTCGCCGCGACGGTCGCATCCAGCAGCGAGACCAGCGTGGCCGACGCGTCGACCTCGTGCACGGTGTCGTTCCACTCGGCGACGATGCGCTCGGTCTCCGCCGGTGCCAGCAGATCGATCTCACCCACCGGCACGGACGCGTCCGCGACCACGGCATCGAGCACCCGCACGAAGCGATCCGCGAAGCCCTGCACCGTCGCCTCGTCGAACAGGTCGATGGCGTAACCGAATTCGGTGATGATCTCGGCCGGGGTGCCGTCGTCGGCATAGCGGTCGTACAGGGTGACGTGCAGGTCGGTCTTGGCCAGCTGGGAATCGAAGTTCACCGCGCTGACCGACAGGCCGGGCAGCTCGAAGGTGGTCTCGGCCAGGTTCTGGAACGACAGGCCCACCTGGAACAGCGGGTTGCGCGCGGTCGAACGCACCGGGTTGAGCACCTCGACCAGGCGCTCGAACGGCACGTCGGCGTTGGCGAACGCCTCCAGGTCGCGTTCCTTCACATCGGCGAGCAGCTCGGTGAACGGCGCGCCCGGCGTCACCGCGGTGCGGAACACCAGGGTGTTGACGAACATGCCGATCAGGTCGTCGAGTTCGCGTTCACCGCGACCGGCGATCGGGGTGCCGACGGCGATGTCATCGGTGCCCGACAGCCGCGACAGCAGCACCGCCAGCGCCGCGTGCACCACCATGAACAGCGAGGCGTTGTTGGCCCGCGCCAGTTCGTGCAGGCGGGCGTGCCGCTCGGGATCGATCTCGAACCGGATGGCCTTGCCGTGGAACGACTGCGCGGGTGGGCGCGGCCGGTCGGCGGGCAATTCCAGCTGATCGGGCAGATCGGCCAGCGTGGCCTTCCAGTACGCGACCTGCTTGGCGGCCAGCGATTCCGGATCGTCCTCGTCGCCGAGCACCGCGCGCTGCCACAGCGCGTAGTCGGCGTACTGCACCGGCAGCGGCGCCCACTGCGGGGCGTCACCGTTGACGCGGGCCACATAGGCGGCCATCACGTCGCGGGCCAGCGGGCCCATCGAGGAGCCGTCGGCGGCCACGTGGTGCACGGTGAAGGCCAGCACGTGGTCGTCGGTGGCGGCGCCGGTGTCGTCGGCGACGATGCGGAACAGCGCCACCGCGAGCGGCACCTCGACGGTGACGTCGAAGGTGGTCATGGCGAATTCGATGACCTTGGCCACCAGCTGCGATTCCGGCACCGCGATCACCGTCAGGTGCGGGGCGTACCGCTCCGCCGAGCCGATCACCTGGTGCGGGCCCTCGGCCGAACGCGGGTAGATGGTGCGCAGCACCTCGTGCCGGGCGAAGACGTCGCCGATGGCCTGTTCCAGCGCGGCCACATCCAGGCGGCCCGACAGCCGCACCGCAAGCGGAATGTTGTCCACCGCCGAGGTCGCGGTGTCGAACTGGTTGAGGAACCAGTACCGCTGCTGAGCGGGCGAGAGCGGAATGCGCTCCGGCCGCTCCCCCGCGGTCAGTTCGGGGCGGGCCCGGCCGGAACCGGCGTTGCGCTCGACCCGGTTGGCCAGCGCGGCCACGGTGGACGCCTCGAACAGGTCGCGCACCGCCAGCTGGGTGTCCAGTGCCGCGCCGAGTCGCGCGGTGACCTGGGTGGCCAGCAGCGAGTTGCCGCCGAGGGCGAAGAAGTCGTCGTCCAGGCCGATCCTGGCCACACCGAGCACGTCGGCGAAGGTGCCGGCGACGATCTCCTCGATCGGGGTGGACGGCGCACGGAACGCCTTGGCCTCGAACACCGGCGCGGGCAGCGCCTTGCGGTCGAGCTTGCCGGAGGCGTTGAGCGGGAACTGATCGAGCACCACGAATGCCGTCGGCACCATGTACGCGGGCAGTTCGGCGCCGAGGCGGGCGCGCACGCTCTCCAGGTCGATGCTCTGACCCGCGGTGGCCACCAGGTAGCCGACGAGCTGGTCGCCGAGGCGGTCATCGGAGCGGACCAGCACGACCGCCTGGGCGATCTCGTCCAGCCCGGTCAGCGCGGCCTCGATCTCACCGAGTTCGATGCGCAGACCGCGCAGCTTCACCTGGAAGTCGGTGCGGCCCAAGTAGTCCAGCTCACCGTTGCGGTTCCAGGCCACCAGGTCACCGGTGCGGTACATGCGCTCGCCGGTGCCGAAGGGGTTGGCCACGAACCGATCCGCGGTGAGATCCGGGCGCGCCACATACCCGCGCGCCAGCTGCACGCCGGCCAGATACAGCTCACCCGCGACACCGGTCGGCACCGGGTTCAGGCGGGCATCGAGCACGTACACCTGTGTGTTGAACACCGGCGCGCCGATCGGCACCGACACGGTGTCCGCCTCGGTCACCTCGTGGAAGGTGACGTCGACCGCGGCTTCGGTCGGGCCGTAGAGGTTGTGCAGCCGGGCGCCGGTCAGTTCCTGCATCCGCTGCGCGGTGGCGGCGGGCAGCGCCTCACCGGAGGCGAAAACGTTGCGCAGGCTGGTGCATTCGTCGGCACGTTCCTCGGCGACGAACACCGACAGCATCGACGGCACGAAGTGCGTGGTGGTCGCCCGCTCGGCGGTGATGAGTTCGATCAGGTAGCCGGGATCACGGTGGCCGTCCGGCTTGGCGACGACCAGGCGTGCGCCGATCTGCAAGGGCCAGAAGAACTCCCACACCGACACGTCGAAGGTGGACGGCGTCTTCTGCAACACCACATCGGAGGCGTCCAGCTGGTAGGCCGACTGCATCCACACCAGGCGGTTCACGATCGCGGCGTGCGCGACCGCCACACCCTTCGGGCGGCCGGTCGAGCCGGAGGTGAAGATGACGTAGGCGGTATGGGTCGGCAGCAGCGGCGCGGTGCGCTCGGCATCGGTCACCGGTGCGGCCGAGTAGCCGGACAGATCCAGTGCCTCGATCTCCAGCGTGGTGCGCTGGCCCGCGTCGAACTCGTCGGCGGCGGTGGTCAGCACACAGACCGGATCGGCGGTGTCGAGGACGTAGCGGGTGCGGTCGGCCGGATGATCGGGGTCCAGCGGCACGTAGGCGCCGCCGGCGACGGCCACCGCGTACATGCCCACGACCAGTTCGATCGAACGCCGCATACCCAGCGCGACGTGGGTGTCCGGGCCGACCCCGAGCGTGATCAGATGCCGGGCCAGGCGGTTCACACGGGCGCTGAACTGGGCGTAGGTCAGCGTGGTGTCGGCGAAGGTGAGCGCCGGGGCGTCCGGGGTGCGCGCGGCCTGCGCCTCGAACATCGCCACCAGCGTCGCCGGATCGGTCCCGGACGGGCTCGCCGACAGCGCGGCGGCCACGTCGAACTCGGTCGCGTTCCACTCCGACACCAGCCGCTCGCGCTCGCCGGCGTCGAGCAGATCGGCATCGCCGATCGCCGCGGCCGGCTCGGCCACGGCCGCACTCAGCATCCGCAGCAGCCGCTCGGCCAGCGAAGCGACCGTGTCGCGGTCGAACATGTCGGTGGCGTAAGCGAATTCGGCGCTCATGCCGTCGGCGCTATCGGTGAGGTTCAGATGCAGATCGAACTTCGCCGTCACCACATCCAGCGGCAGTCCGGCGACCTCGAGGCCGGGCAGCTCGAAGGTGGTCTCACCGGTGTTCTGGAACGACAGCATCACCTGGAACAGCGGATGCCGCGCCTGCGAACGTGCCGGGTTCAGGATCTCCACCAGCCGCTCGAACGGCAGATCCGCGTGCCCGAAGGCCGCAAGATCGGTTTCCCTGGTGCGGGCGAGCAGCTCGGTGAACGGCTCATCGGGCCGTACCTCGCTGCGCAGCACCAGGGTGTTGACGAACATGCCGATGGCGTCGTCGAGCGCGGCCTCACCGCGGCCGGCGACGGCGGTGCCGATGGCGATGTCGTCGCTGCCGGACAACCGCGACAGCAGCGCCGCGAAGGCCGCGTGCACGACCATGAACAGGCTGGCGCCGTGTTCGCGGGCCAGCGCGTTGAGTCCGCGCAGCAGTTCGGCGTCGATGCCGAACTCGTAGACCTCACCGCAGTTGGACGCCACCGCGGGCCGGGACCGGTCGGCGGGCAGGTCCAGCTGCTCGGGCAGTCCGGCCAGCGTGCTGGACCAGTAGGCGACCTGCTGGGCGATCAGCGAGGACGGATCGTCCTCCGAACCCAGCGTGTCGCGCTGCCACAGCGCGAAGTCGGCGTACTGCACCGGCAGCGGCGCCCAGCCGGGGGCCTCGCCGCGGGTGCGGGCCGCGTAGGCCACCATCACGTCGCGGGCCAGCGGGCGCACCGACCAGCCGTCACCGGAGATGTGGTGCACCACGAACACCAGCACGTGGGTCTCGGGTCCTTCGCCGTCCACCACGTGGAACAGCTCGGCGCGCACCGGGACCTCGGCGGTGACCTCGAAGCCGGTGAGCACCAATTCGCTGATGCGGTCGGTGATCTCGGCCTGGCGGACGTCGACCGGGGTGAGGTCGAGGCGATGCTGTCCGGCGGGCAGCACCACCTGCACGCCCTGACCGTCGGCGGTCTGCGGATAGACCGTGCGCAGCACCTCGTGCCGGTCGATCACGTCGGCGACGGCCAGCGCCAGCGCGTCGGTGTCGAGGGCGCCGGTGAGCCGGACCGCGAGCGGGATGTTGTTGACCGCGGTCTGGTTGTCGAAGCGGTTGAGGAACCACATGCGCTGCTGGGCCAGCGACAGCGGCACCTCGTCCGGGCGCGGCCCGGCGACGAGCTCGCGGCGGCGGCCGGTGCCCGCATGCGATTCCAGCTTGGCGGCCAGCGCGGCCACCGACGGCGCCTCGAACAGGGTGCGCACCGGGACGCGGGTGTCGAGGGCGGCGCCGAGCCGGGCCACCACCTGGGTGGCGATCAGCGAGTTGCCGCCGAGATCGAAGAAGTCGTCGTCCAGGCCGACCTGGCGTTCCCCGGGCAGGCCGAGCACCTCGGCGAAGGTGTTCGCGACGATCTCCTCCACCGGGGTCGACGGCGCCCGGAACTCGCGCGCCTCGAACTCCGGCTCCGGCAGCGCGCGCCGATCCAGCTTGCCGTTCGGGTTGAGCGGCATGGCGTCGAGCACCACGATCGCGGCCGGGACCATGTAGGACGGCAAGCGACCGGACAGGTGCGTGCGCAGCGCGTCGAGATCGACGCTCGCGCCGCCCGCGGGCACCACATAGGCCACCAGCAGATCGCCCGTGCGGGCATCGGAGCGGACCACCGCCACCGACTGGGCCACCGATTCGTGTGCGGTGAGCGCGTTCTCGATCTCACCGAGCTCGATGCGCAGACCGCGCAGCTTCACCTGGAAGTCGGTGCGGCCCAGGTAGGTGATGGTGCCGTCGGCGTCACGGGTGACGAGGTCACCGGTGCGGTACATGCGCTCGCCGGCACCGAACGGGTTGGCCACGAAGCGATCCGCGGTCAGATCCGGACGGCCGACATAGCCGCGGGCCAGCTGATCGCCGGCCAGGTACAGCTCACCCGCCGCACCCGGCACCACCGGGTGCAGGCGCGCGTCCAGCACGTAGGCCTTGGCATTCCACACCGGCGCACCGATCGGCACGGCGCCGTCGACCTCGGCGGCGACCGGGGCGGCGGTGGCGTGCACGGTGAACTCGGTCGGGCCGTACAGGTTGTGCAGCTCGGCCGTGCTCACCCGGCGGATCGCCTCGACGGCGTCGCTGGTGAACGCCTCACCGGCGATGAACAGCAGCCGCAGCGAGGTGAGTTCGGCGGCCGAGACGCTGCCGGCGAACACCGTCAGCATGGACGGCACGAACGAGGTCATGGTGACGCGCTCGGCGGCGATCACCTCGGCGAGGTACTGCGGGTCGCGATGCCCGTCCGGGCTCGCGATCACCATCCGACCGCCGGTCGACAGCGGGCCGAACAGCTCCCACACCGACACGTCGAAGGTGGCGGGGGTCTTGAACAGCACCACATCGTCGGCGCCGATGCCGTATTCGCCGGTGATCCAGCGGATCTGGTTCACCACGGCCGCATGCGGCACCGCGACGCCCTTGGGGCGGCCGGTGGAACCGGAGGTGAAGATGACGTAGGCCGGATGCTGCGGACGCAGCGGTGCGAGGCGTTCGGCGTCGGTCACCGGGGTGGCGTCGTAGCCGGACAGGTCCAGCTCGTCGAGCACGACCGTCGACAGACCGGTGGCGTCGAAGCCGTCGCGCGCGGTCGTCAGCACGCAGACCGGCGCGGCGGTGTCGAGCACATAGTCGATGCGCTCGGCGGGCTGATCGAGATCCAGCGGCACGTAACCACCGCCGGCCTCGTGCACCGCGTACATGGCCACGACCAGGTCCACCGACCGGCGCAGGCCGAGCGCGACCAGGCGCTCCGGGCCCACACCCAGACCGATCAGGTGGCGGGCCAGCCGATGCACTCGCTCGCCGAATTCGGCGTAGCTCAAGGAGATTCCGGAGGCCGGGTCGACCAGGGCGACGGCATCCGGGGTGGCGGCCACCTGCGCGGCGAACTCGGCCACCAGGGTGGACGCGTCGCCGAGATCATGGGCGGTCTCGTTCCAGGCGCGCAGCGCGCGATCGGTCTCGCGGGCGTCGAGCAGGTCGATATCGCCGATGGCGCGGTCCGGTTCGGCGGCCACGGCCGCGAGCAGCCGGTTGAAGCGGCGGCCGAACTGGGCCATGGTGGCCGCGTCGAACAGGTCGGTGGCGTAGATCAGTTCGGCGGTGATGCCGCCGTTCTCGCCGTTCTCCGACAGCACCAGTTGCAGGTCGAACTTCGCCACATCGATCGGCAGCTCGACGCCGCTGACGGTGAGGCCGGGCAGTTCCAGGCTGTTCTGGCCGGTGTTCTGGAACGACAGCATCACCTGGAACAGCGGATGCCGCGCCTGCGAACGCGCCGGGTTCAGGATCTCCACCAGCCGCTCGAACGGCAGATCCGCGTGCCCGAAGGCCGCGATATCGGTGGAGCGGACCGTACGCAGCAGGTCGGTGAAGGTGGCGGCGCCGTCGACCTCGGTGCGCAGCACCAGGGTGTTGACGAACATGCCGATCAGGTCGTCGAGCGCGCGTTCACCACGGCCGGCGACCGGCGTGCCGATGGCGATATCGGGCTCACCCGACAGCCGCGACAGCAGCACCGCCAGCGCCGCGTGGGTGACCATGAACAGCGTCGCGCCGCGGGTGCGGGCCAGCTCGGTCAGCGCGGCGTGGGTCTGCGCGTCGATCTCGAAGACCTCGGTCGCGCCCTGACCCGACGCGACGGCCGGGCGGGGCCGGTCGGCGGGCAGGTCGAGTTGTTCGGGCAACGCGCGCAGGGTCTCGGTCCAAAAGCCGATCTGCTCGGCGATCACCGATTCCGGATCGTCCTCGGAGCCGAGCACCTCGCGCTGCCACAGCGCGAAATCGGCGTACTGCACCTCGAGCGGACGCCAGGCCGGTTCGCCGCCCTCGACGCGGGCGCCGTAGGCGGTCATCACGTCACGGGTCAGCGGGCCCATCGAGAAGCCGTCGGCCGAAATGTGGTGCACGACAAGGGCGAGCACATGTTCGGTCGGGCTGATCTCGAACAGCCGGGCCCGGAACGGCACCTCGCCGGTGACGTCGAAGCCGGTGTGCACCAGTTCGGCGACGCGCGCGGGCAGTTCGGCCTCGGTGACCTCGACCGGGCTCAGGTCCGGGATCACCTTGGCGGTGGGCACGACCTGCTGGTAGGCGGTGCCGTCGACCTCCGGGTAGAAGGTGCGCAGCGATTCGTGCCGGGCCAGCACATCGGCGACCGCGATCTGCAAGGCCTGCCGGTCGAGCAGACCGGACAGCCGCACCGCGGCCGGAATGTTGTCGACGGCCGATTCCGGATCGAAGCGGTTGAGGAACCACATCCGCTGCTGGGCCAGCGACAGCGGCACCAGTTCGGGACGCTGCTGCGGCACCAGCGCGGCGCGCGCACCGGCACCCGCGCGGGATTCGGCCCGTGCGGCCAGCGCGGCGACGGTGGACGCCTCGAACAGCTCGCGCACGCCGAGGTCGGTGTCCAGCGCGGCCGAGAGCCGCGCCGCCACCTGGGTGGCGCTGAGCGAGTTACCGCCGAGGGCGAAGAAATCGTCGTCCAGGCCCACCCGGTCCAGGCCGAGCACATCGGCGAAGGTGGTGGCCACGATCTCTTCCACCGGCGTGGTTGGGGCGCGGAACACCGCGGCCTCGAACACCGGCGCGGGCAGCGCCTTGCGGTCCAGCTTGCCGGAGGCATTGAGCGGGAACTCGTCGAGCACCATCACCACGGCCGGGACCATGTAGGCAGGCAGCTGCCGTCCCAGATCCTCGCGCAAGGTCTCGGTGTCGACCGGAACACCGGGCGCGGCAACGACATACGCCACCAGTTGATCGCCGGTGTGCTGATCGCCGCGGACCACCACGACCGACTGGGCGACCTCGTCCAGCCCGTTCAGCGCCGCCTCGATCTCGCCGAGTTCGATGCGCAGGCCGCGCAGCTTCACCTGGAAGTCGGTGCGGCCCAGGTAGTCCAGTTCGCCGTCGGCGGTCCAGGCCACCAGGTCGCCGGTGCGGTACATGCGCTCGGAGGTACCGAACGGGTTGGCCACGAATCGGTCGCTGGTCAGGTCGGGGCGGGCCACGTACCCGCGCGCCAGCTGGGTGCCCGCGAGGTACAGCTCACCCGCGACACCCACCGGCACCGGCCGCAGCCGCGCGTCCAGCACGTAGACCTGAGTGTTGTAGACCGGCGCACCGATCGGCACGGTGTCGGTGTCGGCGTCGGTGACCTCGTGGAAGGTGACGTCGACCGCGGCTTCGGTCGGGCCGTACAGGTTGTGCAGCGCCGCGCCGGTCAGCTCGCGCAACCGGTGCGCGGGCTTGGGCGAGAGCGCCTCACCGGAGGCGAACACCATGCGCAGCGACGCACACTGCGCGGCGGCCGCATCCGCGACGAACACCGCGAGCATGGACGGCACGAAGTGGGCGACGGTGACGCCCTCGGCGGTGATGATCTCGGCCAGGTAGCCGGGGTCGCGGTGGCCGTCCGGCTTGGCGACCACCAGGCGTGCGCCGATCTGCAAGGGCCAGAAGAACTCCCACACCGACACGTCGAAGGTCGCGGGTGTCTTCTGCAACACCACATCGGAGGCGTCCAGCTGGTAGGCCGACTGCATCCACACCAGACGGTTCACGATCGCGCCGTGCGAGACCGCAACACCCTTCGGCCGACCGGTAGAACCGGAGGTGAAGATGACGTAGGCGGTGTTCGACGGCCGCAGCGGGCTGCGCCGCTCAGCATCGCTGATCGGTCCGTCGGTGTAGCCCGACAGGTCCAGCAGGTCGATGCGCACCTGCGCGGTGTCGATGTCGAGATCGTCACCCGAGGTGAGCACACACACCGGATCAGCGGTAGCGAGAATGTATTCCGTGCGCTCGGCCGGATGATCCGGATCCAGCGGCACATAGGCGCCACCGGCCACACTAACGGCGTACATGCCGACCACGAGGTCGATGGAGCGCCGCATGCCCAGCGCCACATACGATTCCGCGCCAACACCGCGCTCGATGAGCCAGCGGGCCAGCAGGTTCACCCGAGAGGCGAACTCCGCATAGGACAGAGTTGTCCCCTCGAACGTGACGGCAGGCGCGTCCGGGGTGCGCGCGACCTGCGCCTCGAACATCGACACCAGCGTCGCCGCATCGTCGACTTCGTGCGCGGTGTCGTTCCAGCCCGACACCACCAGCTCCCGCTCGGCGGCGTCGAGCAGCTCGATCTCGCCCACAGCGACAGCAGGTTCGGCGGTGATGGTGCCCAGCACCCGGACCAGCCGGTCGGCGATCCGCCGCACGGTCTGCTCATCGAACAGATCCCGCAGGTAGCCGGCCCGAATCCGCAGCTGCGTATCGAGCTGAGCGATCAGCGTCAGCGGGTAGTGCGTGGCATCGGCCGCATCCAGCCCGGTGACGGCCATACCGTCGATATCGGCCGCCTGAGCCTGAATCCCCTCGGCATCAACCGGATACGACTCGAACACCACCAGCGTGTCGAAGAGCCCACCAATCCCCGCCGCCGACTGAATCTCGGCGAGGCCCACATAGTGATGGTCCAGCAGGTCCGCCTGCTCACCTTGAGTCCGGCTCAACACATCAAGCACAGACTCGGAAGCATCGAATCGAACCCGAACCGGGACGGTATTAATGAACAGACCTACCATGGACTCCACGCCCGCCAGTTGAGCGGGACGGCCGGAGACGGTGGTGCCGAACAGGACGTCGTCGTTGCCGGTCATCCGGCCCACCAGGATCGCCCACGCGACCTGGAGCACCGTGTTCGGAGTGACGCCGAGCTCCGCGGCCAGCGCCGTCATCCGCGCGGTCGTGGCCTCGTCCAGCTCGAACAGGTACTCACCCGACAGCGAGGTGATCTCGCGGCCGCTGTCCGGGCGGGCGAGCAGGGTCGGCTCGCTGATGCCGCGCAGCGCCTCGGTCCACGTCGCGAGCGAGGCGGCGTGATCCTGCTGAGCGACCCACTCCAGGAAGTGCTTGTAGGAACGCACCGCCGGCAGCGCGTTCACATCGCCGTGCACCGCGTACAGCACCAGCAGGTCCTGCATGAGCAGCGGCATCGACCAGCCGTCGAGCAGGATGTGGTGGTTGGACACCACGAACTGCCAGCGCGCGCCACCCTCGGCGCTCGCGTCGGCCACCTGGATCAGGGTGAACCGGATCAGCGGCGGTTCGGCCAGATCGAAGCGCCGCATGCGGTCGGCCTCGATCAGGTCGGTGGCATCGCCGGTCGCCGCGATGCGCCCGGCGGGCCCGGAGGCGGTAGCGGAGCGTGACCACGCAGGGCCCTCGGAAGCATCGCCATCAGACACGGTGCGGTCGTATTCGGACCAGTCCACCCGGACGCTGTCGAGCACCACCTGCACGGGGTTGCCGTCGTGGTCGGAGACGAACGCGGTGCGCAGGTTCTCGTAGCGGTCCACCAGCGCCTGCGCGGCAGCGCGCAAGCGGTCGGCGTCGACGCGGCCGGTCAGCGTCAGCACCGCCTGCGCGGTGTAGACGTCCACCGAATCGGCGGCGAGCCTGGCGTGGAACAGCAGACCGGACTGCAACGCCGACAGCGGCCACACATCGGTCAGCGCCGGGAACCGCTGCTCCCAGCCGTCGATGTCGCGCTGCTCGGTGCGCACCAGCGCGAAGTCGGACGGTGTGTGCCCGCCCGCACCGGTTGAATTGGCATGCCGGGCAACGGCTTCCAGCGCGGTGACCCACAATTCGGCGAACTCGCGCACCGACGCGGCGTCCAGCAGGGTGGACGGGTAGCCGATATTGGCGGTCAGCTTGTCGCCCACCACGATCGCGTTGACGTCCAGCGGCGCCATCGCGGGCATATCCGCGTCGTAGGCACCACCCAGCGAACCCAGCTCGGGTGCCGGAATCCAGCCGAAGCCGCGCAGCGATTCCGGCACGTCGCCGTCGGAGACCCGGCCCAGGTAGTTGAAGCTGATCTGGCCGGGCAGCTCGTTGGGCAGTTCGGCGGCGGTGTCGCTGTTGAGGTAGCGCAGCAGGCCGTAGCCGATGCCCTTGTCCGGCACGGCGAGCAGCTGCTCCTTGACCGCCTTGAGCGCGGCGCCCAGCGCGGGACCACCGGCCAGCGCGGCGTCGATATCGATGCCGCGCAGGTCGAAGCGCACCGGGAAGATCGCGGTGAACCAGCCGACCGTGCGGGACAGATCCGCGCCGGCGACGATGTCTTCCTCGCGGCCGTGGCCTTCCAGGCGGATCAGCAGCGAGTCGTCGGGCCGCACCCCGCTGGTACGCCGCGACCGCCAGACCGCGGTGGCCAGGGCCAGCGCGGTGAGCAGACCGTCGTTGACGCCGCCGTGGAACAGTGCGGGCACCGTGGTGAGCAGGGCCTTGGTGACCTCGGGCGACACCTCGACCTGATGCTTGTCGATGACGCCGGAGGTGTCCACCGCGGGATCCATCGGGCGTTCGGTCAGCAGTGGATCGGCGACACCGACCACCGAACGCCAGTAGTCGAGTTCGGCGACCCGCTCGGGGTTGCGCGCCTCGCGTTCGAGGGCGTGCGCCCAGGCCCGCATCGAGGTCGCGGGCGCCACCAGTTCCGGTTCCTGACCGGCGGTGAGCTGGCCCCAGGCGGCCACGAAATCGGGTACCAGGATGCGCCAGGACACACCATCGACCACCAGGTGATGGGCGACGACGATGAGCCGGCCCGCGCGGTCGGCGCGGTCGGGTTCCAGCCACACGAACCGGACCACCACACCGGCGGCCGGATCGAGCCGGTTCAGCGAGGCGTCGAGCGCGGTGGCGGCCAGGTCGAACAGTTGCGCGTCGTCGACGTCGGCGGAGAACACCGTGTGATCGATCAGCGCGTCCACGTCGACGGTGCCCGGCGCCGCGGTCTCCACGATCCAGTCGCCGGCGGATCGGCGCAGGCTCGCGCGCAGCATGTCGTGCCGGTCGATGACCGCGCCGACGGTGGCCGCGATGCCCGCCCGGTCGATGCCGACCGGAAGTTCCAGCGCCAGCGTCTGATTGAACCGGCTGAACGAGCCGCGCCGCTGCGCCATGAACCGCACCACCGGGGTGAGCGGCATGGTGCCGACACCGCCGCCGGGCAGCTCTTCCAACGCGGGTGCGGCGGTCGAGGCTCCGTCGGTGGTCTCGGCGACCGCGGCCAGACCCGCGACCGTGCGCTGCTCGAAGACGTGGCGCGGGGTGAACACCACACCGCGCGCCTTGGCTCGCGACACCAGCTGGATAGAGACGATGCTGTCGCCGCCCAGGGCGAAGAACGAATCGTCAACGCCGACCCGTTCCACGCCGAGCACCTCGGCGAAGACCTCGGCGATGGTCTGCTCGACCGGCGTGCGCGGGGCCCGGAACACCACCTCGGTGGCGAAGACGGGCTCCGGCAGTGCCTTGCGGTCCAGCTTACCGACGGGGGTCAGCGGCACCCGGTCGATCACCATGATCGACGAGGGCACCATGTAGGCGGGCAGGCGGTCCTCGACGTGCGCCGTCAGCGTCGCGACGTCGATCGAACGGCCCTGCGCGGCAACCACATACGACACCAGCGAGACCGCGCCCGCGGCGTTCTTGTGGCCGATGGTGACCGCGAAGTCGACCGTCTCGTGCGAGGCCAGCGCCGCGTCGATCTCACCGAGCTCGATGCGGAAACCGCGCACCTTCACCTGGAAGTCGGAACGCCCGACGTACTCGACCTCACCGTTCCGTGTCCAGCGGACGACGTCGCCGGTGCGGTACATCCGCTCACCGTCGCCGTACGGGTTGGCGACGAACCGGTCCGCCGTCAGCCCCGGCCGCGCGTGGTAGCCGCGTGCCAACTGCACGCCCGACAGATACAGCTCACCCGCGACACCCACCGGCACCGGCCTGAGCTGGGCATCCAGGATCAGCGACCGCATACCGCGGATCGGTCCGCCGATGGTCACCGTCTCGCCCGGCACCAGCGGATCGCTGATGTTGGTCATGATGGTGGTCTCGGTGGGGCCGTAACCGTTGTGGAAGTGGCGGACCTCGCCGGACTCGCCGTCCAGCGGCACCGCCCACTTGGCCACCAGTTCCGGCGGGCAGGCCTCACCACCGGCGACCAGCACCCGCAGGGTGTCCAGGCCGCTCGGATCGAAGGTGGCCAGCGCGGCCGGGGTGATGAACGCGTGGGTGACGCGCTCGCCGCGGATCAGCTCGGACAGCTCCTCGCCGCCGTACACGCCCGGCGGCACCACGACCAGCGCACCGCCCGCACCGATCGCGAGCAGCAGCTCGAGGATCGAGGCGTCGAAGCTCGGCGAGGCGAAATGCAGTGCGCGCGAATCGGAATCGAGGTCGTAGCGCTCGATCTGTTCAGCGCTGAAGTTCGCCAGGCCGCTGTGGGTGACCACCACGCCCTTGGGGACGCCGGTGGAGCCGGAGGTGTAGATGACGTAGGCCGGATGCTGCGGCCGCACCGGGCGCACCCGGTCGGCATCGGTGATCGGGCCGCCGTCGAATCTGTCCAGGTCGAGGTCGTCGAGCACCAGCCAGCGCGCCGATTCCGGCAGCCCCGCGCGCACCGACGCGACGGTGAGGCCGACCGGCGAACCGGAGTCGGTGACCATATGCGCGATGCGCTCGGCCGGGTAGTTCGGGTCCACCGGCACGAAAGCGGCGCCGGTCTTGGCGACCGCCCAGGCCGCGAACACCGAATCCGCCGACCGCGGAACACCCACGGCCACCAGGTCTTCGGCGCCGATGCCCTCGGCGATCAGCAGGCGGGCCAGACGGTTGGAGCGCTCGTCCAGCTCGCCGTAGGAGACAGTGGTCCCCTCGAACACCACGGCCGGTGCCTTCGGGTCGCGCGCGGCGGCCTCGCTCAGCAGGTCGGCCAGCACCCGCGGCGCCACGGCCGGGGCACCGGTGCGGGAGACCAGATCGGCGCGCTCGCCGGCATCGAGGACGTCGATCGCGCCCACGGTGATCGTGGCGTCGGCGGCGATCGCCTCCAGCACCCGCCGCCAGCGCGCGGCGATCTCGGTGACGGTGGACTCGTCGAACAGCTCGGTGGCGTAGGTCAGCGCCAGCGCCATGCCGGAACCGGGTTCGCCGTGCTCGGAGAGGGTGAACTGGAGATCGAAGCGGGCGACGTTCTCTTCCAGATCCAGCGCCGACACCGAAAGCCCCGGCAGTTCCAGGCTGGTGCGGTCGAGGTTCTGGAACGCCAGCATCACCTGGAACAGCGGGTTGCGGGCCTGCGAACGCTCCGGCGCCAGCAGCTCCACCAGCCGCTCGAACGGCACATCGGCATTGCCGTAGGCGTCCAGGTCGGTGCGGCGCACCCGGTCGAGCAGCTCGGTGAACGATTCGGCCGGGTCGATGCCGGTGCGCAACACCAGGGTGTTGACGAACATGCCGACCAGATCGTCGAGGGCCTGCTCACCGCGGCCGGCGATGGGCGTACCGACGGCGACGTCATCGCTGCCGGACAGCCGCGACAGCAGCACCGTCAGCGCGCCGTGCATGACCATGAACAACGAGGCGCCGCTACGGCGAGCCACCTCGTCCAGGGCGGCGACCAGCTCGCCGGGCAGTTCGGTGTGCAGGGTGGCGCCGCGCAGCGAGGCGACGGCCGGACGCGGCCGGTCGGTCGGCAGCGCCAGCTCGTCCGGGATGCCGTCGAGCGCGCGCTGCCAGTAGGCGACCTGACGGGCCATCAGCGACTGCGGGTCGTCCTCGGAGCCGAGCACCTCGCGCTGCCAGAGCGCGAAATCGGCGTACTGCACCGACAGCGGCTCCCAGCCGGGTGCGCTGTCCTGGATCCGGGCGCTGTAGGCAAGCATCACGTCACGGGTGAGCGGGCCCATCGAGAAGCCGTCGGCGGCGATGTGATGCACCACCACGACGAGCACATGCTCGTCGGCGCCGGCCTGGTACAGCCGGGCGCGCAGCGGAACCTGTTCGGCCACATCGAATCCGGTGGACACGAACGCGGTGACCACCTCGAGCAGTTCACCGGCGTCAACCGGAACCGGGTTCAGGTCGAGATGGATCTGCTCGGCCGGCACGATCACCTGGACCGGGCTGCCGCCGTGCTCGGGGTAGCGGGTGCGCAGCGATTCGTGCCTGCGCACCACATCGGCCACCGCAAGGCGCAGGGCCTCGACGTCGAGCGCACCGGTCAGCCGCAGCGCGATCGGCAGGTTGTAGGCGGCCGAGGTGGTGTCGTACTTGTTCAGGAACCACATGCGCTGCTGCGCGAACGACAGCGGCACGGTTTCGCCGGTGGCGCGCGGGCGCGCCGTCAGCCGGGTCCTGGCATCGGTGCCGGTATGCGACTCCACCCGCGCGGCCAGCGACTCCACCGTCGACGCCTCGAACAGCGTGCGCACCGGCACCGTGGTGCCCAGTGCCGCGCCGATGCGCGAGACCACCCTGGTGGCGATCAGCGAGTTGCCGCCCAGGTCGAAGAAATCGTCGTCGACGCCGACCCGCGGCAGATCCAGAACCTCGGCGAACACCGCGGCCACTGTCTCCTGCACCGGCGTAACGGGGGCACGGAAGGCGCGCGCCTGCACGGCCGGGGCCGGCAGCGCGCGGCGATCCAGCTTGCCGTTGACGGTCAGCGGAATCCATTCCAGCCGCACCACGGCCGAAGGAACCATATAGGCGGGCAGCAGCTCCGCCGCCCCCTCGCGCACCTGGTCCAGATTCGGTGCGGTATCCGGATCCGATACCACGTAGGCGACGATCCGCTGATCGCCCGGCTGGTCCTCGCGCACGATGACCGCGGCCTGCGCGATGCCGGGCTGCGCCAGCACGGCGGATTCGATCTCGCCGAGCTCGATGCGGAAACCGCGCACCTTCACCTGATCGTCGGCGCGACCCAGGTATTCGAGTTCGCCGAAGCGGTTCCAGCGCGCCAGGTCGCCGGAGCGGTACAGGCGCGAGCCCGCACCGTCGCCGAGCGGGTTGGCCACGAACCGCGTCGCCGACAGATCCGGGCGGCCCAGGTAGCCGCGCGCCAACTGCGGTCCGGCCACATACATCTCACCCGCGACGCCGACCGGCACCGGCCGCAACCGGTTGTCGAGCACGAACACCTGGAGACCGGCGATGGCCCGGCCGACGATGCTGCCCGCGGCCTCGGCGATGGTCGCCGCGTCCAGCGCGCGATAGGACACGTGCACCGTGGTCTCGGTGATGCCGTACATGTTGACCAGCACTGGGGCCTTGTCCCCGTGCCGGGCGACCCAATCCGAGAGGCGGCGCAGCTCCAGCGCCTCGCCGCCGAACACCACGTACCGCAGCGACAGCGGTGTGGCGTCCTGGGCGTTGCGGTCGGCCTCGGCCAGTTGGTAGAAGGCCGACGGCGTCTGGTTGAGCACCGTCACCTTCTCCGCGCGCAGCAGTTCCAGGAACTGTTCGGGCGAGCGCGAGGTGTAGTAGTCGACGACGATCAGGGTGCCGCCGAACAGCAGCGGACCCCACAGCTCCCACACCGAGAAGTCGAAGGCGTAGGAGTGGAACAGCGTCCACACGTCGTCGGGGCCGAAACCGAAGTCGCGATCGGTGTTCGCGAACAGCCGCACCACATTCCGGTGCGCCACCGCGACACCCTTGGGGCGGCCGGTGGAGCCGGAGGTGTAGATGACGTAGGCGACGTGATCCGGGTGCAGCGGGGCGGGACGGTCGGCGTCGGTGATCGGCGCGTCGTCGGCGTCCTCCACATTGCCCGCCTCGACGGCGAACCCGTCCAGCACCACGCTCGGCAGGTGTTCGGGGACCGTCACCTGGACCGTCGAGTCGATGATCACGCTGGTCGGCGCGGCATCGGAGAGCACGTAGGCGATGCGGTCGGCCGGGTAGGCCGGGTCGACGGGCACATAACCGGCACCGGTCTTGACCACCGCGAGCAACGCGACGACCAGATCCAGCGAACGCGGCAGAATCACCGCGACCAGCGATTCCGGGCCGGCGCCGTCGGCGATCAGCCTGCGCGCCAGCACATTCGCGCGCCGATCCAGTTCGGCGTAGGTGAGGGTGTCGGCGCCGAAGCGAGCCGCGATGCGATGCGGGTGCGCGGCCGCGGCGGCGTCGAACAGGGTCGACAGGGTCGCCTCGGCATCACCGAAGATGCCGGTGGTCTCGGTCGCCAGCACATCGGCTCCCGAGGAAACCCACCGCTGCGACACGTCGAGCCGCTCGGCCTCGCCCAGCAGATCGATATCGCCGACGGCGACCGAGGCGTCCTCGGTGACTCCGCGCAGGATGCGCACCAGCCGGTCGGCGAAGGCGGAGACCGTCTCCGGATCGAACAGTTCGGTGGCGTAGTTCCACGACAGCGACAGCGCGCCGTCGCCGATCTCGCCGACGGTGAGCTGGATGTCGAACTTGGCGGTGCCCGGATCGAATTCGACCACGTCCAGGTCGAGACCGGGCAGCGAGACCGTGCCCATATCGGCGGCCGAGGCGGCCTCGAAGGTCAGCGCGATCTGGAACAGCGGGTGGTGGGCCTGCGAGCGGGCCGGGCTGATGACGTCGACCAGCCGCTCGAACGGCACGTCGGCGTGCGCGAACGCTTCCAGGTCGGTGCGGCGCACCTGCTCGAGCAGCGCGTCGAACGCGACGCCGGGTTCCACCTCGGTGCGCAGCACCAGGGTGTTGACGAACATGCCGACCAGATCGTCGAGCGCCTGCTCGCCACGTCCGGCGATGGGGGTGCCGATGGCGATATCGGTGCTGTTGGACAGCCGGGCCGCCCAGGTCGCCAGCGCCGCGTGCACCACCATGAACAGGGTGACGCCGTTGGCGCGGGCCAGCTCCTCGAGCTCACCACGCAGTTCGGCATCGATCGAGAAGGTGTGCGTGCCACCGGCATTGGTGGCGATCTCGGGCCGCGGCCGGTCGGCGGGCAGCTCGATCTGGTCCGGCAGGTCACGCAGCCGCTCGGTCCAGTAGGCGATCTGGCGGGCGGCCACCGATTCCGGATCGGATTCCTCACCGAGCACCTCGCGCTGCCACAGCGCGTAGTCGGCGTACTGCACCTCAAGCGGCGCCCAACCGGGCAGCTCGCCCCTGGTGCGCTCGGCGTAGGCGGTGACCACATCGCGCAGCAGCGGGCGCAGCGAGAAACCGTCGGCGCTGATGTGGTGCATGACCAGCACCACCACATGGGTCTGCGGATCGACCGCGAGCAGCGCGGCCCGGAACGGGATCGCGGTGGTCACGTCGAAATAGGTGCTCGCCAGCGCGACGATCCGCGCGGGCAGTTCCTCGGCGGTGACCGGTTCGGGGGTCAGCCGCACCCGCACCTCGTCGGCGGGCAGGACCCGCTGGTAGCCGGTGCCCTCGACCTCGGGGTACACCGTGCGCAGGGCCTCGTGCCTGGCCAGCACATCGCCGATGGCGGCGTTCAGCGCGTCGAGGTCGAGCTCACCGGTGAGCCGGATGGCGACCGGGATGTTGTTGACGGCGGTCTGATTGTCGAAGCGGTTGAGGAACCACATCCGCTGCTGGGCCGGCGACAGCGGCACCAGCTCCCCGCGCTCGCGCGGCACCAGCGGCACCTGCCCGCCCGCACCCGCCGACGACTCCACCCGGGTGGCCAGTGCGGCCACCGTCGGCGCCTCGAACAGCACCCGGACCGGGATCTGGGTGTCGAGGGCCGCGCCGAGGCGCGCCGCGACCTGAGTGGCGACCAGCGAGTTGCCGCCGAGGGCGAAGAAATCGTCATCGAGGCCGACGCGTTCGACGCCGAGCACATCGGAGAAGGTGCCCGCCACGATTTCCTGCACCGGCGTCACCGGGGCACGGAACGCGGTGGCGGCGAAGGTCGGCTCCGGCAGTGCCTTGCGGTCGAGCTTGCCGGAGGCGTTGAGCGGGAACGCGTCGAGCACGACGTAGGCCGCCGGCACCATGTAGGCGGGCAGCTGCTGACCGAGTTCGGCGCGCACCCCGTCGATATCGACCACGCGATCCGGGTCGGCCACCACATAGGCGACCAGCTGATCGCCGGTGTGCTCGTCCGACCGCACGACAACCACTGCCTGGGCGATGGATTCCAGTGCGGTGAGCGCGTTCTCGATCTCGCCGAGCTCGATGCGCAGACCACGCAGCTTCACCTGGAAGTCGGTGCGGCCCAGGTACTCCAGCTCACCGTCGGCGGTCCAGGCCACCAGGTCACCGGTGCGGTACATGCGCTCGCCCGCGGTGAAGGGGTTGGCGACGAACCGGTCCATGGTGAGGTCGGGTCGTCCGACGTAGCCGTGCGCGAGCTGCGCGCCCGCCAGATACAGCTCACCCGGGACACCCGCCGGCACCGGCCGCAGCCGCGCGTCCAGCACGTAGACCTGGGTGTTGAAGACGGGGGCACCGATCGGCACCGAGCTGGTGTCGGCATCGGTCACCTCGTGGAAGGTGACGTCGACGGCGGCCTCGGTGGGACCGTACAGGTTGTGCAGCCGGGCGCCGGTCAGCTCACGCAAGCGCTGCGCGGTGACCGCGGGCAGCGCTTCACCGGAGGCGAAGACGTTGCGCAGGCCGAGGTATTCGGCAGCCAGCGGTTCGGCCACGAACACCGACAGCATGGACGGTACGAAGTGCACCGTGGTGACCTGCTCGTCGGCCATGAGCTGAGCCAGGTAGGCCGGATCGCGGTGCCCGTCGGGCTTGGCGACGACCAGTCGCGCGCCGACCTGCAAGGGCCAGAAGAACTCCCACACCGACACGTCGAAGGTGGCGGGAGTCTTCTGAATAACCACGTCATCGGCGGCCAGACCGTATTCGGCGTGCATCCACACCAACCGGTTGACGATCGCCGCATGGCTGACCGCGACACCCTTGGGGCGGCCGGTCGAACCGGAGGTGAAGATGACGTAGGCGGTATTGCCCGGGCGCAACGGCCGATGCCGGTCGGCGTCGGTGAGCACCTCGTCGGAGAACGCCGACAGGTCCAGCTCATCGATGCGCACCTGCCGCGACAGCGTGGTGTCCAGATCGGAACCGGAGGTGAGCACGCACACCGGGCGCGCGGTGTCCAGGATGTAGTCGATGCGCTCGGCCGGATGATCCGGATCCAGCGGCACATACGCGCCACCGGCGACGCTGACGGCGTACATGCCGACCACCAGATCGATGGAGCGCCGCATGCCGAGGGCCACATACGATTCCGGGCCGACGCCTGCCTGCTTGAGCCAGCGAGCCAGCCGGTGCACTCGTCCGGCGAACTCGGCGTAGGTGAGACTTGTCCCCTCGAAGGTGACCGCGTACGCGTCCGGGGTGCGCGCGACCTGCGCCTCGAACAGCGAGACCAGGGTGGCGGCGGCATCGCCGACCGGCGAGGTCAGCGCTGCGTCGACCGGGAATTCGGTGTCGTTCCACCGGTCGAGCACCCGGGTGCGTTCGATGGAGTCGAGCAGGTCGATATCGCCGATCGAGGCGCCGGGCGCGTCGGCCACACCGCGCAGCACCCGCAGGAACCGCTCGGCGAAGGTGCTCGCGTAACCGGCGTCGAAAAGGTCGGTAGCGTAGACGAGTTCGGCGTCCATCTCCGAGTCCGCGCCGGGCACCTCGCTCAGCGTGAGCTGGAGATCGAACTTGGCCGTCGGCTGATCGATGCCGAGTTCGGTCACCGTGAGGCCGGGCAGCTCCAGTGAGGTGCGACCGAGGTTCTGGAACGACAGCATCACCTGGAACAGCGGATGCCGCGCCTGCGAACGCGCCGGGTTGAGCACCTCCACCAGACGTTCGAACGGCACATCGGCGTGCGCGAAGGCCGCCAGATCGCGTTCGCGCACCTGCGCGAGCAGCTCGCCGAACGACTGCGCGGGAACGACCTCGGTGCGCAACACCAGGGTGTTGACGAACATGCCGACCAGATCGTCGAGCGCCTGCTCACCACGACCGGCCACCGGGATACCGATGGCGATGTCATCGGTGCCGCTCAGCCGTGCCAGCAGCGCCGCGAACGCGCCGTGCACCACCATGAACAGGGTGGTGCCGGTGCTGTGGGCGACCTGGTTCAGTTCCTCGATCAGCGCGCCCGGCACCCGGAAGCGGTGGGTGCCCGCACCGTAGCTCGCGACGGCGGGGCGGGGGCGTCCGGCCAGCCGCAGCTCGTCGGGCAGCCCGGCCAGCGCGGTGCGCCAGTAGTCGAGCTGCTCGGAGATCAGCGAGGTCGGATCCTCTTCGGAGCCCAGCGCCTCACGCTGCCACAGCGCGTAGTCGATGTACTGCACCGCCAGCGGCGGCCAGCCCGGCTCCACCGACGCGGTCCTGGCGACGTAGGCCGTCATCAGATCGCGCACCAGCGGGCGCATGGAGAAACCGTCGGCGGCGATGTGGTGCACCACCACGGCCAGCACGAAGTCCTGCTCGGCCAGCTGGAACAGCCGCAGCCGCACCGGCAGCTCGGTGGTGACGTCGTAGCCGCGGGAGGCGAATTCGTAGAGGGCCGAACCGATCTCGTCCTCGCCGAGCGCCACCACATCCAGTTCGGGGATGGCCCGGGTCGAGGGCAGCACGCGCTGGTAGGCGACGCCGTCGTGGGACGGGTAGATGGTGCGCAGCGATTCGTGGCGCACGATCACATCGGAGACCGCACCGCGCAGCGCGTCCAGGTCGAGCACGCCCTGCAAGCGGACCGCGGCCGGAATGTTGTTGGCCGCGGAATCGGCGTCGAAGCGGTTGAGGAACCACATCCGCTGCTGGGCCAGCGACAGCGGCGGATGCTCCGGGCGCACCTGCTCGGTCAGCGCCTGCCTGGCGCCGCTGCCCGCATGCGATTCCATCCGCGCGGCCAGCGCGCCGACGGTGGGCGCCTCGAACAGAGTGCGCACACCCACCTGGGTGTCGAGCGCGGCGCTGAGCCGGGCCACCACCTGGGTGGCGACCAGCGAGTTGCCGCCGAGTTCGAAGAAGTCGTCGTCGACACCGACCCGGCCGACGCCGAGCAGATCGGCGAACACCTCCGCCACGATCTCCTCGATCGGCGTCGAGGGCGCGCGGAAGGCCTTGGCCTCGAACTTCGGCGCGGGCAGCGCCTTGCGGTCCAGCTTGCCGCTGGCGTTCACCGGGAAGGCGTCGAGCACCACGAGCGCGGCCGGGATCATGTAGCCGGGCAGCGTGGCGGCGAGTGCTGCCTTCACCGCATCGGGATCGATGACGGCGTCGGCTTCGCGCACCACATAGCCGACCAGCTGATCGCCGGAGTGCGCGTCGGCGCGCACCACCACGACCGACTGCGCGATACCCGGCTGCGCCAGGAGCGCGGCCTCGATCTCGCCCAGCTCGATGCGCAGACCACGCAGCTTCACCTGGAAGTC
The DNA here is from genome assembly GCF_000284035.1 of Nocardia cyriacigeorgica GUH-2. Lineage (NCBI taxonomy): Bacteria > Bacillati > Actinomycetota > Actinomycetes > Mycobacteriales > Nocardiaceae > Nocardia > Nocardia cyriacigeorgica. The sequence continues at coordinate 5,329,707 of NC_016887.1, forward strand.
GGTGCGGCCCAGATACTCCAGTTCCCCGTCGCGGGTCCAGGTCACCAGGTCGCCCGTGCGGTACATGCGCTCGCCGGGAGCGCCGTACGGGTTGGCGACGAAGCGATCGGAGGTCAGGTCGGCGCGGCCGAGGTAGCCGAGCGCCAGCTGATCGCCCGCGAGATAGAGCTCTCCCGCGATACCGGGGGCGACCGGTCGCAGCCGGGCGTCGAGCACGAAGACACGGGTGTTCCACACCGGGCGACCGATCGGCACCGAGACGGTGTCGGCATCGGTGGCCTCGTGATAGGTGACGTCGACAGCGGCCTCGGTGGGGCCGTACAGGTTGTGCAGGCGGGCGCCGGTCAGCTCACGCAGCCGCTGCGCCGTCGGCGCGGGCAGCGCCTCACCGGAGGCGAACACCTGCCGCAGTCGCGGCGCGGGAAGCGCTGCGGCGTCACCGTTGTCGTTGCCGAGGGTGGCCACGAACACCGACAGCATCGACGGCACGAAATGCGCTGTGGTGATGCCCTGTTCGGCGATGATCCGCGCCAGGTACACCGGGTCGCGGTGCCCGTCGGGTTTGGCGACGACCAGGCGCGCACCGGTCTGCAAGGGCCAGAAGAACTCCCACACCGACACGTCGAAGGTCGCGGGGGTCTTCTGGAGCACGGCGTCGTCCGCGTCGATCGGGTACTCGTGCTGCATCCACAGCAGCCGGTTGACGATCGCCGCATGGCTCACCGCGACACCCTTGGGGCGTCCGGTGGAGCCGGAGGTGAAGATGACGTAGGCGGTGCTCGCGCCCAGGATCGGCCGTGCCCGTTCGGCATCGGTGATCGGGGCGGTGTCGAAGGCGGACAGGTCGAGCGCGTCGACCTCGAGCAGCGGTGCGCTCGCAGCGGTGAATTCATCCCGCGTGGTGGTCAACACGACTGCGGGCCGCGCGGTGTCCAGCACGTAGTCGATGCGGTCGGTGGGCTGATCCGGGTCGATCGGCACATAACCCGCGCCGGTCTCCAGCACCGCGTACATCGCGACGACCAGATCCACCGAACGCCGGATGGCCAGCGCCACCAGCGAATCCGCGCCCACTCCGTCGGCCAGCAGCCGGCGGGCCAGCTGGTGGACTCGGCCCGCGAACTCCGCGTAGGTGAGCTGCTCGTCTTCGAAGACCAGCGCCACCGCATCCGGGGTGGCGGCGGCCTGCTGCTCGAACATCGACACCAGGGTCGCCTCGGGCACCGGGTGGGTGGTGTCGTTCCAGTCGTTGAGGACCTTCGCCCGCTCGTCGGCGGCGAGCAGGTCGATATCGCCGATGGCGATGGTCGGGTCGGCGGTGATCGCGGCCAGCACCCGGTCCAGGCGGTTGGCGAATTCGGCCACCGTCGATTCGTCGAACAGATCCAGCGCGTAGGAGAACTCGGCCGACATGCCTGCGGCCTCACCCAGCTCATCCTGGGTTTCCGACAGCGTCAGCTGCAGATCGAACTTCGCCAGCCTGGCGTCGTAGTCGATGCCGTTGACCGAAAGTCCGGGCAGCTCGAGGCTGGCCTGACGGGTGTTCTGGAAGGTCAGCATCACCTGGAACAGCGGATGCCGGGCCTGCGAGCGGGCCGGGTTCAGCACCTCGACCAGGCGCTCGAACGGCACGTCGGCGTGCGCGAAGGCGTGCAGGTCGGTCTCCCGGGCCCGCGCGAGCAGCTCGTCGAAACCGGCGGCCCCGTCGACCTCGGTGCGCAGCACCAGAGTGTTGACGAACATGCCGATCAGATCGTCCAGCGCGGCCTCACCACGGCCGGCGACCGGGGTACCGATGGCGATATCGCTGGTACCCGACAACCGGGCCAGCAGCACCGCCAGCGCCGAATGCATCACCATGAACAGCGACGCGTTGTGCCTGCGTCCCAGCTCGACCAGCGCGCGCTGGGTCTCCCCGGAGATGACGAACGGGTAGGTGCCGCCGCGATAGGAGGCGGCGGCCGGACGCGGCCGGTCCGAGGGCAGCACCAATTCGTCCGGAAGGTCGGCGAGTTCGCGCGACCAGTACCGGATCTGGTTGGAGATCAACGAGTTCGGATCGTCTTCGGAGCCGAGCACCTCGCGCTGCCACAGCGCGTAGTCGGCGTACTGCACCGGCAGCGCCGACCAGGCGGGCGCCTCCCACGAGGTGCGCGCGGCGTAGGCCACCATGACGTCGCGGGCCAGCGGCCCCATCGACCAGCCGTCGGCGGAGATGTGGTGCACCACCATGCCGAGCACGTACTCGGTCTCGTTGATCTCGAACAGCCGTGCGTGCAGCGGCACTTCGCTGGTGACGTCGAAGGCCATCGAGGCCAGCTCGACCAGGTGATCGATCAGGTTGTGCTCGGTGACCGGGATCGGGGTCAGGTCCGGCACGATCTGGGCGGCGTCCAGCACCACCTGCACCGGGCCCGCGCTGGTCTCCGGAAAGACCGTGCGCAACGATTCGTGCCGGTCGATCACATCGATGACCGCGACCTGGAGCGCGGCGACATCGAGATCGCCGGACAGCCGGATCGCGACCGGGATGTTGTTGACCGCCGATTCGGTGTCGAAGCGGTTGAGGAACCACATGCGCTGCTGTGCCAGCGACAGCGGCACCTCCTCCGGCCGGTCCCGTGCGACCAGGGCCTTGCGGGCGCCGTCACCGGCGTGCGATTCCACCCGGGCGGCCAGCGCCGCGACGGTAGAGGCCTCGAACAGCATGCGCACCGGCACCCGGGTGTCGAGCGCGATGCCGAGGCGGGAGGCGACCTGGGTCGCGATCAGCGAGTTGCCGCCGAGTTCGAAGAAGTCGTCGTCCACGCCCACCCGGGTGATGCCGAGCACCTCGCCGAAGATCTGCGCGACGATCTCTTCGATAGGTGTTGTCGGAGCGCGGAATTCGCGCACCTCGAACACCGGAGCGGGCAGGGCCCTGCGGTCCAGCTTGCCCGAGGGGTTCAGCGGCAGCGCCTCGAGCACCACGATCGCCGAGGGCACCATGTAGGAGGGCAGGGTGCGGTGCAGCGCGCCCTTGATGCTGTCGATATCGACCGGGCCCGCGTCGGTGACGACGTAGCCGACGAGCTGATCGCCCGCCACCGTGTCGAGCACCAGCACCACGGCCTGGTTGACGGCCGGATGCTCGAGCAGCGCGGTCTCGATCTCACCGAGCTCGATGCGCTGACCACGGAACTTGACCTGGAAGTCGGTGCGGCCGATGTATTCGAGCACGCCGGCCGTGCCGACCTCGGGGTCGTGCGGTTCGGTCCAGCGCACCAGGTCGCCGGTGCGGTAGAGCCGGGATCCGGGCGGGCCGAACGGATCGGCGACGAAGCGTTCGGCGGTCAGGTCGGGGCGACCGTGATAGCCGCGGGCGGTCTGGACGCCGCCCAGGTACAGCTCACCGGGCACACCGACCGGCACGGGCGAGAGTCCCTCGTCGAGCACGTAGGCGCGCGCGTTCCACACCGGGCGGCCGATCGGCACACTGGCCGGGGCAACCTCGTTCAGATGCCAGGCGGTGGCGTGCACGGTGAACTCGGTGGGACCGTACAGGTTGTGCATCGCGGCCGTGGAGAACTGCCGGAACGCGGTCACCGTCGCCGGCGGCAGCGCCTCACCGGCCACCAGAACCGCACGCAGCGAAGCGCATTCGGCCGAGTTGGCGGCACCGGCGAAGACCGAGAGCATCGACGGCACGAACGAGGTCATGGTGACCCGGTGGCGTCCGATGATCTCCGACAGGTACAGCGGATCGCGATGCCCGTCCGGCGCCGCGATCAGCATCCGGGCGCCGACGGCGAGCGTGCCGAACAGCTCCCACACCGACACGTCGAAGGTGACCGGCGTCTTCTGCAGCACCACGTCGGCCGGGTTCATCCGGTATTCGGCGGTGATCCAGGCGATCTGGTTGACCACCGAGGCATGGCTGACCGCCACACCCTTCGGACGGCCGGTCGAACCGGAGGTGTAGAGCACGTAGGCGGTATTCGACGGACGCAGCGGAGCCAGGCGATCGGCGTCGGTCACCGGGGCGTCGGAGTATCCGCTCAGATCCTCGGTGTCGAGGAAGATCACCGGCAGCTCGCCGGCGCTGATGTTGTCGGCGATAGTGGTGAGCACACACACCGGTGCCGAGGATTCGAGCACGTATTCGGTGCGCTCGGCCGGGTGGTCGGGATCGATCGGCACGTAGCCGCCACCCGCGGTCATGGTCGCGTACAGCGCCACGAGCATGTCCACCGAACGCCGGATACCCACGGCGACCAGTGATTCCGGGCCGACGCCGGCGTCGATCAGCTTGCGGGCCAGGCGGTTGACGCGGGCCGCGAACTCGGCGTAGGTGAGCTCTTCGTCCAGCCCGTCGATGCGGCCTGCGGCGTCGAAGACGACGGCGAGCTCATCCGGGCGCTGCCGCACCTGCTCGGCGAAGAGCTCGAGCACAGTGGCGGCGGGCACCTCGTGGGCGGTGTCGTTCCAGCCCGAGAGCACCGTGGCGCGTTCGGCGTCGTCGAGGATCTCGATCTCGCGGACCGGGGTAGTCGGTTCGGCGACAACGGTTTCCAGCACCCGCAGGTAGCGGCGGGTGAATTCGTCGACGGTGGATTCGTCGAACAGATCGGTGGCGTAGGAGACCACCGCGGACATGCCGGCCGGCGCGCCGTCGCCCGCACGCTCCTCGGTGACGGTCCACTGGAGGTCGAACTTGGCGATATCGACCTCGAGCTCGTCGGCGGTGACCGACAGGCCGGGCAGCTCCAGCGTCGCGTGCGACATCTCCTGGAACGACAGCATCACCTGGAACAGCGGATGCCGCGCCTGCGAACGGGTCGGGTTGAGCACCTCCACCAGCCGCTCGAACGGCACATCGGTGTTGGCGAACGCCGCCAGGTCGGTTTCCCTGGTGCGGGTGAGGAATTCGGTGAACTGCTCGCTGCCGTCGACCTCCGAACGCAACACCAGGGTGTTGACGAACATGCCGATCAGATCGTCGAGCGCCTGCTCGCCACGGCCGGCGACCGGCGTACCGATGGCGATATCGGTGGTGCCCGACAGCCGCGCCAGCAGCACCGCCAGCGAGGCGTGCATGACCATGAACAGGCTGACGCCCTGCGCGCGGGCCAGCGCGGACAGGCGCTGATGCAGTTCGGCGTCGATGGTGAAACCGACCCGGCCACCCTGGAAGCTCTGCACCGCCGGACGCGGCCGGTCGGCGGGCAGGTCGAGCTGATCGGGCAGCCCGGCCAGCGCGCGCTGCCAGTAGGCGATCTCGCGCGCGGCCATCGACTCCGGATCCGATTCCGAGCCGAGCAGTTCACGCTGCCAGATGCTGTAGTCCTGGTACTGCACCGGCAGCGGCGACCAGGAGGGTGCGTTGCCCTCGGCGCGCGCCAGGTAGGCGGCGGCCACATCGCGGGCCAGCGGGCCGAAGGAGAAACCGTCGGCGGCGATGTGGTGCACCACGAACGCCACCGCGTATTCCGGGGTGCCGTTGGCCCGCCCGTCACCCGACCGCCGCCCCTCACCGAATCGCTCCGCGATGCTGTGATTCCTACCGGTGACCTCGTAGATGCGCACCCGGATCGGCAGCTCGCGCGAGACATCGAACCCGGTGGACGCGAAACCGGCCAGCACGCCGGGCAATTCGGACTCGTCGATCGGCTCGACGGTGATACCCAGATCGACCTGCTCGACCGGGATGACGAACTGGTAGCCGCCGTCACCGGACTCCGGGAATATGGTGCGCAGCGATTCCTGGCGCGCCACCACATCTTCGAGCGCGGTCTGCAACGCCTCGACATCCACCCGACCGCGCAATCGCACCACGAACGGCAGGTTGTAGGTGGGCACGGTGGGATCGAACTGGTTGATGAACCACATCCGCTGCTGCGCCAGCGACAGCGGCACCCGCTCGGGCAGGCGCTGGGCCACCAGCGGCGGCCGCGCGCCCTCGGTGGAGGCCGAATGCTCCGCGCGCGCGGCGATTCCCGCCACCGTCGGCGTCTCGAACAGCGCGCGCACACCGAGCTGGGTGTCGAACGCGGCACTGATCCGCGACACCACCTGGGTGGCGACCAGCGAGTTACCGCCCAGGTCGAAGAAGTTGTCGTCGATGCCGATGCGGTCCTGGCTCAGCACATCGGCGAAGATGCCCGCGACCACCTGCTCGGCCTGGGTGCGCGGGGCCCGGAAACCGGAGGCGTCCGCCGCGAACACCGGCTCCGGCAAGGCCTTACGGTCCAGCTTGCCGCTGGTATTGAGCGGGAAGGCATCCAGCACCATGATCGAGGCAGGCACCATGTAGCTCGGCAGCTTCTCCGCGACGAACCGCGTCAGCTCCGCCGATTCCACCGTCTGCCCCGGCGCGGGCACCACATACGCCACCAGCTGCTGGCCGGTGGCGGTGTCGACCACCAGCACCACGGCCTGGCTGACGGCACTGTGCGCGAGCAGGTCGGTCTCGATCTCGCCCAGCTCGATGCGCTGACCACGGAACTTCACCTGGAAGTCGGTGCGGCCGATGTACTCGAGCACGCCCGCGGCGTTCCAGCGCACCAGGTCGCCGGTGCGGTACATGCGCTCGCCGTTCGGCGACAGCGGGTTGGCGACGAAGCGGTCGGAGGTCAGATCCGGGCGGCCGCGGTAGCCGCGCGCCAGCTGACGTCCGCCGAGGTACAGCTCGCCCGGTGCGCCGATGGGCGCCGGACGCAGCCGCGAATCCAGAACGTAGACCTCGACATTCCACTCCGGAATACCGATCGGCACCGTCACCGTGTCGGCGGCGGTGGCCTCCCAGTAGGTCACCGAGACCGCGGCCTCGGTGGGTCCGTACAGGTTGTGCAGGCCGGCGGAAGTGATCGCGCGGAATGCCGCAGCGGTCTCCGGCGGCAGCGCCTCACCGATGACGAACACCGCGCGCAGCGACTCCACCTGCGCCGGCGTGGCATGGGAGACGAACACGGTGAGCATCGAGGGAACGAAGTCGGTGAACGTCACCCGATGCTTGGCGATCATGTCCGCGACGTACAGCGGATCGCGGTGCCCGTCCGGCGCGGCGATCACCAGTTTCGCGCCCACCATCAGCGGCAGGAAGTAACCCCACAGCGACACGTCGAAGGTGGTCGCGGTCTTCTGCAGGTACACGTCGTCGGCGGTGAGCTGGTACTCGTCGAGCATCCACAGCTGCTGGTTGACGATCGCATGATGGGTGACCGCGACGCCCTTGGGGCGGCCGGTCGAACCCGAGGTGTAGATGACGTAGGCGGTGTTGTCCGGCCGCAGCGGGGCCCGGCGGTCGGCGTCGGTGATCGGCTCGGCCGAGAAGTCCGAGACATCGAGGGTGTCGATCTCCACCCGCTGCACCGATTCGGGCAGCTCCAGATCGTCACCGGAGATCGTCAGCACACAGACCGGTGCGGCGCTGTCGAGGATGTAAGCGGTGCGATCGGCCGGATGATCCGGATCGATCGGCACATACGCGCCACCGGCCTTCAGCACCGCGTGCATGCCGATGACCAGCTCCAGCGAACGCCGCATACCCAGCGCGACCAGCGATTCCGGGCCGACACCGTCGGCGATCAGGAACCTGGCCAGCCGGTTGACCCGCTCGTCGAATTCGGCGTAGGTGAGGGTTGCGCCCTCGAAATCGAGCGCGAGGTTGTCCGGGGTGCGCGGGATCTGCGCGTCCAGCAGCGCGGGCAGCGTGGTGGTCGGCACCTCGTGCGCCGAATCGTTCCACTCCACCAGCGATTCGGTGCGTTCGGCGGCGGTGGTGACCTCGAGCTGCCAGACCGGAGCGTCGGCGTCGGCGGCCAGGAAGCGGTCGAAGAACTCCAGGAACCGGCCGTGATGGCGGCGGGCCTCGTCCTCGGTGTAGAGGTTCGGGTTGGTCTCGAAGTCGATATGCGAACGGGTGCCCGCCACCGACTGATAGAAGTTGACGCCCAGATCCTCGATGCTGCCGGTGGACAGCACGCTGAGCTGACCGACCATCGGGCCGAGCACCAGCTCGTCGTGGAACAGCATGATGTTGACCCACGGACCGAAGAACTCCGTGGTCACCACACCGTCGCCGGCGGCGTCACGGCGGATGTCCTCGTGCCGGTAGCGCTGATGACGCAGCGCACCCGACACCTCGACCTGCACCTGCCGCAGCAGTTCGGTGACCGAGGTGTCGTAGCCGACATGCAGCCGAAGGGGCACGATATTGGACGCCACACCGCCCGAGCGGCGCATCGCCGCGGTGGTCCGGGCGGTCACCGGCAGGCTGAGGATGACTTCCTCGGTGCCCGTCAGCTGCGCCAGGTACGCGGCGAAACCGGCGATCAGCATCGCAGCGGGCGAGGAATCGTAGCGCGCGACGGCATCGCTGAGCAGCGAATCCTGCTCCTCCGACAGCGCCGCGCTGACGATCCCGTTCACCGGCGACGGCGGCGCCGACCGTCCGGCCAGGCTCGACCCCTCCTCCAGGCCCGCCACCCGCTGCGCCCAGTGCTCCTTATCGGACTGGAAGCGCGTGCTGTCGCGGTAGGCGATCTCGGATTCGTAGAGCGTGCGCAGGTCGGCCGCCTTGCTCGGCGCGGGCTCGGCGCCGGTGACGTAGGCGGTGTAGAGCTCGGCGATGCGCGTCATGAACGTCATCGCGCCGAAGCCGTCGAGGGCGATGTGATGCGCCCGCGAGTACCAGAACCAGCGGTGCTCCTCGATGCGCAGCGCGGCGGCGCGGATCAGGCGATCCTTGACGATATCGAGCGGCTGTGAGTACTCCGCGCGCATCCACTCCTGGGCGGCGGCTTCGGGGTCCTCGGCGTCGCGCAGGTCGACGTATTCGAGGGTGGCGTCCAGCGACGGGTCGACGGTCTGCAACGGCTCACCATCGCGTTCGATGATCCGCAGGAAGCCCGACCCCATCTCCAGGGCGGCATCGGCACTGGCCCGCTCGAGGGCCGCTACATCGAGGTCGCCGCGCAGATCGACATACTGCGCGATGTTGACCGGCACCTGAGGATCGACATGCTGGGCATACCAGATACCCAGCTGCGCCGGGGACAACGGAAAGAACTCATCCCGCTCACCACCAGTTTCGCCGTTTCCGCCGAAATCCAGCCGGTCCAACCGTAACCTCGCTTCCGGAACACCACGCAAGCGCTCCCCGACGACACCCGGACAGGACGCTCACCTATCCCAGCGTGGCGTCCACTTCTCCGAGCTCAGTTCTCGTATCAATCAGACAAAAATGTTCATTGGCACTATCTGTCCGCCGGGCCACTTGTTACATGGGCACGACCGGACCCGAGGTCGCCCACGCGGCACATCCGCGAACTTCGCTGCTGATCACCGAATCAATCTACCGTCGCCCTGGGCACCGGACCAACCAACGCCCATAGCCTGCGCACATCGTCGCTGGCGGCGGGGGGCAGCGGGGGTTGCGGGGGGTTTCCGGGGTACTCACCGCAGTGGTCGGGCGGGGGTGAGCAGAGCGACAACGGGGGTGGGGTGGCTCTGGATGTGAGCCGCGTCGTCATGCCATACGCACGATGCTCGCCCACGACTCGCGGACATTCCGGAGCGCCTCGGCCGCCGTCACCGTGAGACGGGTCTGGGCCGACAACTCACGCTGCCAGGTCGCCTCGTTCGGTGGATCGGTAAATAGCGCTCCGGAGGGGTAGCGGTTCGTCGGACCGAACCGCCGAAACAGTTCGGCTGCGTCTTCGGTCACCGCGCCTTGGTCGGCCAGCAGCTTCAAGTCGTACCGATCGCGCGACGCTTTGCGGTCCGCCCATGCAGCGGTCTTCCATGCCACGAAGGCCGGAGTTGTCGGGACGATCAGTTCGGCAGCGGGAGCGTCGGAATAACGCTGGACGATATGTTGGCGCTCTGTGGGCCAAGCGGGGTAACCGGTTCTATTCAGCAGTTGCACCCGTACGGTCGCCCCAGCCGAAGTCGTGATCACCGCGGGCTGGGTATCGCGCACCTCGGTCAACGCGGGCAGCCATTGAAGGTCAGGGAACTCACGCCGTACAGCTTGAAGCAGCAGGCGCTCCATTCGCTCGGCTATCTGCTGTCGCCGGCCGAGCGCGATCAGATCAATGTCCTCCGACAGCCGCCCGTCCGGCAGCACCGTCCGTGACAACGCCGTCCCACCGAAGAACAGAACGTCCTGGGAGAAGTCGCGACTGAGGGCTCCAAGGAGGTGCGAGATGAGATGGTCCCGACGCACTTGTTCAACGGCTACGCCGAACTGAATGGCCACGCGCTGCTCTTCGGCGAAAGTGAGCATGTCAGATGGCCTCGAGCAGACGGTGCAGCGCGGACGTTCGCCGCTGCGCTACCGCGAGCTGGGTGAGCAGACCGCGATCGGCCCTCGGCATCAACGCGTGCGCAGCCGACCATGCTTCATCGGGCAGCCCACCGAGTTCCGGACGCGCAACGAGGTCGAGAACGGTCTGTTCGACACCGGTGATCCAGCCGGTTCCGAGGTCCCACCGATGCCGCTGAAGGTCGAGCTTGTCGACGTTGCGCCGCACAAAGTAGACCGTCGCGGGTCGGTCGGCCAGTTGCAGAGTGCTCCGGTGGCGGCTCGCCGCCACAACCGCAACCGCCAGCGCGCGTGGGATCGCACCGTGGACCCGAGCGGCTGACAGCCCGATAAGAGCTACCGACTCGATACCCTCGTCTGCGGCCGCGATACCGAGCGCTGTCGGCTCGAGCTCGGGTAGCCACGTCGAACCGACGCGGTCATCCGGCACGGCGGCGTAATAGCCGGTGGCCACGCGGTGCAGAGCGCCGACTCGGGCGAGACGCGCGATCTCCGGCCTCGGGTGCCGATAGGCCGCCGTGGCGTCGCGAGGACGCAGTATCCGTATCGGGCGTTGAAGCAATTCTGCTGGAATTCGAGCGGGAACGTTCGGCATCACTGGCACCTCCGTAGGTTAATAGCCTACTCTCATGCCAATCTTTGGCTTGGGTCTGGTTGATTCTCTAATCCACTGTCTGATTCCAGGGACCCTGAGCCCGCGGGTTCGCACCTCCGAGAACCTCGGACTCCTTCGATTTCGATGGAACCGAAGGCGGGTCCGGCGCGTCCATGTCTGCGTAGGTAAGTTCTGAGCGCAATCGGCGGAGTGGAGGGTTCTGGGGTGGGCATCGAGATTCCCGAGGCGTTGCAGTGGGCCGCGAAGTACGTCGTCGGGGCCGGTGACTGGCCCGAGGGCGATGAGACCGCGATGCGGCGCATGGCCGACGCCTACACCAGCGCCGCCACCACCCTCGACGACCTCGGCGACGATGCCCAACGCCAGGTCAACCAGCTGCTGGCCGCGTTGGACGGGCAGAGCGCGGACGCGATCGAGGCGTTCTGGAAAAAGCTCGGCAACGACGACGGCGCCCTCTCCGCGCTGACCGGGCTGCTCAAGGATCAGGCCGATGTCGTCGACGACGGCGCCAACGACATCGAACACACCAAACTGATGATCATCGCCCAACTGGTCATCTTCGCCGTCGAAATGGCCGCCGCGTTGGCCGCGATGGCCACCGGTGTCGGCGCCCCCGCCGGCGCGGCCGCCGGGGCCGCGGCGCGAGTGGCCACCCAGATCACCATCCGCATGCTGATGAAACAGCTGCTCCAGCGGATCGTCACCCGAGTCGTGAAGGAAGCCGCCCTCGGCGCGCTGGAGGAGGGCGGGCTCGACCTGGGCATCCGGTTGATCCAGGCCGCCAAGGGCGACCGCGAACTCTCGCGCGACGACTTCACCGCCGTCTGGCAATCCGCCGCCGGCGGCGCGATCGGCGGCGCCATCTCCGGCGGACTCGGCCGCGAGGGCGGACTCACCAACGGCGTCGGCGACGCCGCCGGCGAAGGCCTCGGCAACGCCGTCGGCAACCGCGCCAAACAATTCGCCACCGACTACACCACCGAAGTCGCCTCCGACATCGGCTCCCAAGCCGCCATGGCCGCCATCACCGGCGAAGAATTCGAACTCTCCGCCGACACCTTCACCAGCGCCGCCGCCGGCGCCGCCCAAAACCAATTCGACCGCGGCGGGGACGACAGCGGAGACACCGGGGCCGGCAACGATGCCGAGAACGGGCCCGACAACGACCCCGAATCCGGGAACGACGACTCCGGGCGCGGCGACAACGACGGCGACCGCAGCAGCAACGACGGCGACCGTGGCGGCAACCAGAACCAGGCCAACAACGCAGGCAACGACGGCGACCGCGGCGGAGACAACCCCAGCAACCAGCCGAACCAAACCAGCCCGGCCAACGCCAACAGCAACGACTCCGGCAACAACAACGAGACGCCCGCCCGCACCCAACCCGCCTCCACCGACACCCCCACCAGCTCCGGCAACGACGGCCCCCGCACCACCGACAACCCCAACAGCAACAACGACCGCGGCGGCGAGAACACCCCAAGCAACAACGACACCGGCAACCAGCCCAACAACACCAACCCGGCCAACGCCAGCAGCAACGACGACTCCGGCAACGCCAACGCCAACAACAACGAGCCGCCCGCCCGCACCCAAACCGACGGCGATCCAACCAACTCCGGTAACAACCCCACCGGGACTGGTGAGAACCCGCCCACCAACCGAGTCGCCGCCAACGAGCCCGAAGCCGCGCCTGCCAACGCCGAGAACAACGACTCCGGCAACGAACCACCGGCCCGCACCCAGCCAGACGGCGACCAGACCAACACGGCCGCCAATAACAACCCCGCTCAAACGAGCCCCGGGAGCGACTCGAACACCCCGAACAGCACCGGCAACCCAGACGCCGGAGGCGACCACCCACCGAGCCAACAACCATCCCCCACCAGCAACGACAGCAGCGGTGACCACGGCAGCGGCGCCACCAATCCACCCGCCGACCAGCCCCGTTCAACCACCGACGAACCCGGCAACACCGCCTCCGGCAACGACAAAAGCCCGACAGCGCAGCCCACCCAAACGGCCCCGACCGCCCCTGCGACCCAACAATCGCGCCCCGGCGACCAAACCCAGGACGCGCCCGTCGGCTCCCTCGATCTCCCCGCCCAGGGCTCCCCGACCACGTCCCCCCAGCAGTCCCCGAGCCCGTTGGACCTCCCAGCCCAGGACCCCACCCCTACCCAAGACCCTGGCCCGCTCGACCTTCCGCCGCAGGACACCCCACCCGCCCAACCGCCGCGCCCGTTGGACCTCCCACCGCAGGAGGCCTCACCCGAGCAGCCCCCGAGCCCCCTCGACCTGCCGGACCCGAACACCCAGGGCGACACCGAACCCCAGTCCTCCACCGGCGCACCCCTGACCACCGCGCCGTCGAACACCACCACCGCCGCCGCAACAGCAACCGCACCCCCACTCGACGCCGGCACCCAGCCGAACTCTCCCGCCGCCTCAGCCCCCACCTCGACCACACCCACGCCGCCCCAAGGCCCCACGCCCACAACACAACCGAGCCCCACCCCACAACCCAACGGCCCGACCCCCGCCCGCCCCACCCCACCGCGCTCGAACAACGCCGGCACCCAGACCAATTCGTCGCCCACTGCCGCAACGACGACACCACCGTCCCCAGATCAGGAACGGGATCAGTCACCCGAGCTCCCCATCCGCCCCGGCTACGACCCCACCATCCACAAATACGTAGCCCACTTCAACGACGGCCGCCCCATCCCCCGCGACCCCTTCTTCGCCGGCGAATACAACCCCCACATCGGCCGCTACCAACCCACCGAAGCCGAATTCCAAGCCGAACGAGCCCACCTCGCCGCCAACCCACCCGCGCCCCAGAACACACCTCGCACGGACCCCGGCCACCACAGCCCGGACGTCCCGAACCAGCAGCCCGCCGACCCCACCCGCGACGAGACCCTCGACTCATCCCCCGCAACCACGCCCTCTCCCCACGACACCACCCCCACCGCAGGCGCCCCACACGTCAACGACACCACCCCCACGAACGCCACTCCCCCAAACACAACCCCCGCCAACACCGACCTCCACGATTTCACCAACCTCGAAGCCCACCGAGCCCGAACCCAACTCCCCAGCTGGTGGCCCAACCCTGCCCGCGATCAGGCGAACAACTCCCCCGACCCCACTCAATCCCCGAACCCTTTCACCCCCAACCCGCACCGCCCGACCCCAACTTTCCCGGACGCCCGCGCCCCCGAATCCACCCCACCGGCCAACCACCCCAGGAGCGAATCTCCCTCGGCTCCAACCCGGAACCGCCCAACCATGGCCACGAACGCCCGCCCCGGCCCGACCGATTCCGGCAGCTCACGCACAGCGGATCCACAGCGTGTAACCCACACACCCGATCCGGGCCGCACCCACAATCAGAACCCCAACGCCCCGGGCACACATCCCCATTCATCTCGTCCGAATCCACGCGACAACACACCGCCGCACACCCGGCCACCGCAGACGCCTACCGCCCAAGCCCGCGCGGCCCGAGAGTTCTATCGCAATCGTCCACCAATTGATGGACGAACAACGCCCGTTACGACAACCCGAAATCGAAACTCTCGTCAGCAGTCGGGATATGACGTGCGCCGCTATAACCTTCCATCGGGTGATCGGCTTTCGGTGCTCACTGTCCGAGTCAACCTCGCCTCTTCGGGCAACGTCCCGCCCCAGGACGTCCGGCAGTTCATGGAATCAGTCGAACGTTCGGTCGATCGGACATTCAACACCGAGCAAACTCTACTCAGCGGTGACGCCCTCTTGGTCGACGTGGTGTTCACCACCAACCCAGCCGAAGCCCATCTCCAGCTCTCCATTGACAACAATCGTGACAATCTCAGTGCGATTCCGCCTCACGGCAACACTGAATCTGTCACGAATCAGCTCCGCCACCAACTCGGTCTCCCAACCGTCTCGGCCGGTGGACACTTCGGACTCGGACCAGACGATATCCGCCGACTCAGCGACGACATCGCGGCGAGCAATACGCCAACTCGGTTCGGTAACCCTTCCGACCTTCGACGGTTCGGCCGTAACGAACTTCAAGCGGTGGAACGGACTGAGTACCAAACTGCTGTCCAAGACTCTCTTCGCACTAACGATCGGTTCCAGATCGGCGCTGACCCACGGACCAACCCATACGGGCAGCTGATCAACGATGGCGGCACAGCAGTACCCGGACGCAGAAATAACTGCCTGGATTGTTCGCTTTCCGCACTTTCCTCGTTCCTCGGAAATCCACAGGTCGCAGCCCCGAGATGGCCAGACCGCTCGGCCGATGGGTCGCTCGATCAATCTGTCGGCGAGCGCAGCGGTATCGAGCGTGCTCAAAGATGGCTCGGCAGCCCTCTCGTCGGGTATGGCGGACTGCCTCGCGACGCGCAGTTCGAAGCGATTCACAACTGGATGAGTCAGCTCGGTCCGGGATCGTGCGCACTGGTCGTCAATTCGTGGCACTCATGGGATTCCGCAAACCAGCGATTCCGTTACCACCCTGATGGATCGCCAGTTGTAGAGGGCGGTCACGCCACAGTAATCGTTTATCCACCAGGTGCTTCGGGCCCGTTGTGGTGGGATCCGCAAGCCGGAACCGTGTCCGAGATGCCACCTCCAGGGATGGTCCGTAGCTCGGTAGATGTCAGTTTCATACCCATCCCTGCCGACCAAGGAGCAATGAATGCCGGCACCGTACCGAACCAAGGAACAAGTGGAACAGTATCTGGCGCAGATTCTCGGTCCCAGCCAGAAGTACCGAATCGGGCCGATCGAGTTCGGGTGGCTGTGCAGCCCGCAACCGAGTCCGGAAACAACGTTCAGCCAAACCATCGGGATGACCAGCCTGGTGGTCAACGCCGAGACGGGGGTGGTAACCCAGTACCCGAGCTGGCCGGGACCGATGATCGCCGAGGACTACGCCGAAGCGATGCGGACTGGTCGGCAACCCGCGGGCGGCCAGATCTACCCGCCGCAAACACGGATCAACATCCGGCGCACGAACGAAACCCACGACCAGATCGTGTACCAAGTGACGGAACTGGCCGAGCGGCGGCCGCCGCACACGTTCCAGCTGGTGATCAACAAACAAACACTGGAGTGCCAGCCGACCGGGACGACGCCGGCAATCGTGACGTCATGGGCGGACTGGCGCAAGAGCCAGGACGGGACCTGGCCGGAATCGGGGACGACCGAGTACTGACAACAACCACACCTGACATCTCCGACGGGGCGAGCGATACGCCGCTCTACCACCTCGACCAGATCGGCAGCGACCTAGAGCCGCCCGAGATGACTCCGGAACGCGCCCAGGCACTCGAAGAGGTTCTCGCAGATTGCGAACGCGACGGTGTCGAAGTCAGGTCGAACGACGAGGCACAGGAGTACCTCGACTACTGCGCGCGCGTATCCGGGATGGACCCGGAGAGCATCCACGCGGTCACACTGGGCTCAGACCTCATCATGGTCCGCCCCGAGCATGCAACCAACGTTCGGATTCTGCGCGAAGAGTGGATTCACACTCGGCAAGCGGCGGCTGGATCGGTATCGTCTGCATCTGTAGTAGCTAACGAGATCGAAGCCCGCGAGATGATCCTCGCGAACCGCCATCAGTGGGCGATTACGGACGAGGAAGTCGACGAAATACTTAGAGAAATTGCACATATGCGAGAGACGGGGAGTTACTAAATTGACGATCGACCCAGACTTTCCACCCGTGCCACAGAAGATACAACAGGAGCACCCGGAGCTGGTGCCCGTCTTCCTCGCCATTCACCAGCACCGCAAGAATCGCGCAATAACCGCAACCTGCACGGTGTGCAACCTTGTTCTGAGCGTCACGGATATTCCCCGACTGGGTGTCCTTACCGTTCAGTGCGACACCGGCTGCACGAACTTCAGGCAACGTTATACACCCCGGCCTGAATGATGTACCGATGGGTTCGCTTCGGGCAAATTGTCGCACGCCCCGAAATCGTGTTCGGGCATCCTCCGCGGACAGAGCTACCGCGCTGATGCGGAGCCTGGGTATTCGGGACCGAGCCAATGAGCGCGCAACGGCACCAAGCCGCCGACACAATCCGTCACATCTTCGACAGAACAGCCGAGGAAGGCTGGAAGCCCGAGTCGGTAACCGGCGCTTCCGACACCGAGATAGATGCATGGGCAGCGGGCCAGGGCGCATCTCGGATCCCGGAGGCACTTCGCGAGGCAATGCGCCTGATCGGCAAGCAACACGGATACTGGCAACCGGCTACCTCGCTCGGGGCGCGGGCGATTACCGAGCAAACGAAGCGGCACGCACTCGCCGCACTCTCTCAGCTAACCGATCCCTTCCTTGATTCCAGCGGGATCCTCGTCATCGCCGAACATCAGGCCTACAAATACCAGGTTATAGATGGCAGTGACCTAGGCGAGGCGGATCCAGCTGTTTGGCGCATCGTTGAACAGGAATCGGCGGAAAAGCGATGGAACACTGTGACGGAATGGTTCGAATCGATACGTCCGAGAGTCGCCGACTACCGTGCCCGAGCTGATTTGAGGCTACGTCGCGGGAAGCCCCTGCCTGCTTCCTGGTCCGAAAACTTTCAGATTGACCGACTCACATGAACGAAAGACGGCTACGGCCCGCGAGGAAGCGCAACCACGACGCGGTGCATAGCGGAGATTTGTGACGACCCATACCTCCTACCACCAACACGTCGCCCACCCGATCAAGGTGGAATCGACCCGAGATCGAAACGTTCCGGCGCTGGAGTCGGAGTGATCGATAGGCGCACGGGTGAACTCACACTTTGGCCGAATCTTCCACACAGGCAAGTCCCCCGAGATGTACCGGCATTCGCGCTCCGAGGGTTAGGTGGCGGCGGAACGGCTCGTGCAGAATGGGTTTCATTCGTACTGCGCAGCCAGAGGGGGGTCACTGAACCGTGGTGGAGCCGTTGGAAACGCCGGAGCAGGTTCGCCGATACTTGGCGGATGCTCTGGGGGGCAGCTCACGAGTTCTGGGTATTGGAGTGCCAGCACGGGTGGGTCTGCCAACTCGTCCTGTCGGACTAGGAACTGGCCAGTGGTGACGGGGTCGGCCTGGGTAACTACGTGGTCAACAAGCAGACGGGCGTGATCACTGCCCATTCGAGCCTTGCACCCGAGACGATCGGCGAGCAGTACGACGAAGCGATCAGAACAGGTCACCGGGTCCAGGGCTACCAGGTGTATCCACCGATGTGGCGAGTCGACATCGAGCGGATATGGGAGACACCGGAGGAGATCGAATATCGGGTCAGGGCTCGGTCCCAGACTCAACCACCAGCGGAACCACCGACCGAACGTCAACTCGTGATCAACACTTGAAACCATGAAAGTATTAACCGATTTCACCGAGGTCGTCGCCCAGCTCGATGACGCGGACGACGAGTCCCAGTTCGAGCAAGTGCCCGTGCGAGAACGGCTGGGCAAGCTGGACGAATGGCTTCGTGCGTCGTTGGCCACCTACCTGGACGAGTCCAGTGCCCTGTGGGTCACCGCGTCGATCGACGATCCCCTGGACCCGGCCAAGAAGCGGGTGGTGTCGATCGGGTATTCGACGGACGGGACGTGGGCGTGGCCCTCGTATTGGGGGTACTTCGTGCGGGAGTACGGGGTGGAGGTGCCGGACGAGTTCATTGCTCACGCTCGGGAACGGAACTTCGCGCCTGCGGTTCTCGACCGGGATGCGTTGCGGGCCGCGGAGCGTGAGTTCGAGAATCTGCTGGGCTGAGGAGGGCAGGACGTGGATTACAACGAGCTCGGGATGATCCTGCGCGGGCTGAAGGTGCCGGGTTCGATTTATTCGATCGGGCGGCTGGCCGACGATCACTATTGCCTGGTGCCCGGACAGGACGAGGGCACCTTCGAGGTCTTCTGGTACGAGCGCGGCGGGCGGCACGATCGTTGTGTGTACACCCGGCAGGATGCTGCCTGTTGGGGGATGCTCGGCATGATCGGGGGCGGGCTCGACGGGTCGCAGCCGCTGGCTCCGGGGCGAGGGACCGCGGGTGCGGTCGGCGGGGCGCCGATTTCGCATCCGGCGGTGCAGGCGTTGCTGCATGACGATGCCGGCGGCCCTTTCGGTGAATTCACCGAAGATGCTTGGGTTGAACGCTTTGTTGTGCCGGAGGATCGAACCCTGCCGATGGGCGAGCGCCGACTGATCTGGCCGGATCCGAAACAGCATCCGGATGGTTTCGCCGACCCGACCGGCCGCGCGCCGATACGCATCGCACCGGGCCGAATTCTGGACTCGTTCGGCTCGACCTATACCCGCCTCATGTACGACAGGGGCACACCATTCGCCGAACGCTCGCTTCCGATCGACTACGCGCATTCGGGTTATCGCCGCTGGCGGGTGATCAGCGAAACGCCGGTGTGGGCGGGCCCGGTCGCGCCGTGGTTCGGGCAGCCCGGCGGCGGCACCCAGTACTTCACCGTTATGCCCGTCGTCGATCTGGTGGGCTCCAAATTCATCGAGGAGATCGCGTCGTGACCGGAAGTGGACTCTTCCCCCAGGACCCGACCAGCCAGCTGGCGCGCTTCTCCAAGGTCACCACCCCGAGTTCGCGGGTGTCGGAAGGCAGATTGCGCGAACAAGCCTGGTGCATCATCGAAGCCGAGGACGGCTGGTGGGACGTCTTCTACTACGAACGCGGCTGCCGAACCCAGAACCTCGGCCGCGCCAACTCCCGCCTCGCCGCCCTCCGACTGCTCGGCGGGCGAATGCTGGTCACCGACATCCTCAATCGAAGCTGATGGTGCGGTCCGGCTGAGACCGTCGTCGATTAACCACTGATGGAGAGGCAACGCCGGATTGCCCGGTTCAGGGCGTTCGGGGGCGGTGGGGCGTCTGGGGACGTTCAAAGGTGCGGGTCAGAGCCGGGGCCGGCCATGCGGTCGTATCGGTGGCGGAATGAGGCGGCTGCGTCGGAGTGGGAGTGATGGGCCGCGGTTCGGAGGGGATGGAGTTCGGCGAGTAGGCGGGGGGATTGGACTGGGCCGGAGAGGAGGTCCAGGGCGGAGTGGGCGGCGGTGAGGGCTTCGGTGGTGTCGCCGAGGGCGGTTAGGGAGGCGGCGTAGTAGGTGCGGTAGGAGGCTTCGTCGCGGGGGAGGTTGTGGGGGCGGGTGAGGCTTTTGTGGAAGAGGGTGGCGGCTTGGTGGTGTTGGCCGAGCATTTGGTGGCCTTTGGCTTCTAGGACACGGAGTTCCGGCTCGGTGACGAAGGTGAGCCAGACCGGATCGTTGGCGTCGTCCAGGCCGCGATCTACTTCACGCCATACCGAGTTGGTTGCGCGCTCGAACTCGCGGCGGTCGCCGACGGCGGCGTAGGCGGTGGCCAACCGTGCGGTTCGTAGGGCGTTGAGACGCGCGGAAGGGACGTGTCTGGCCAGCTCACTGGTCCGTTGGGTCACCCGGACCGGTTCGCGGCTCTTCGTCGGATGGTCCGTCAATGTGATGCTGAGGCCGCCCAGCGCACCTGCCAAGAGGTCGTCGTCGCCGCTCTGCTCGGCCAGCATCACGGCATCGGTGTAGCAGCGGCGCGAGACTGCGGGCTCGTTCGCGTCATAGGTGAGCCAGCCGACGCAACTCGACAGCCAGCCGGTGGCGGCGATCAGTTCCCCACCGATGCGCGGCCCGTACTCCCCATAATCGAGCAACTTCCGCGCCAACCGGTACTGCTCGAACGCGTAGCGCGCGATGCCTCCCCCGCCGAAGCGGTTGTCGTGCTCCCACAGTCGGCGGGTGAGGTTTTGGAGGTAGGTGATGTGTGGGGTGCCGACCTTGATCGGGCCCGAGGTGGTATCGGCGGTTGCGGTGAGTGCGACCGTCGTGGCCAGGCCGAACTGTCTGCGGTTCACGTCCTCGGCTCCTTCGTCCCCACTTCCGATGGTCCCCGGATCGGCGGTTCCGATCAAGAGTGGGGTGAGGGCTGTGCGTGGGATGCCGAGGGCGTCGGCGGCGCGGCACAGTTCGCGCAGGTCGTAGATGGTGCCGACCTCGCCGCGCTCGACGCGGCCGGTGTGGGTGCGGTCCCAGTGCAGTAGCCGGCCGAAATCGGCCTGTGACAGGCCCATCCGCTGACGCACCAGAGCCAGTGCGCGGCCGGGCTCACCAGCGGCGAGGAGCCTGCGAAACGCGGGCATTTCCCATGCGGCCGTGAGGTTTTCGTCATCCATCCCGTGCCCCCTGCGATGTGTGGTCAGCGCACTGTAGTCCGAAAACCGCACGTCAGGCGTGTCAACGGCAGATTCTGCACATCCGTGCTGCGCACTTTTCGGCGTCGCATCACCCCCGGCCACCCAGCGACGCTGTTCCCGCACCCGGCGCCGGGCCGATGCCGACCACCTCGGCACACCGACCGGCAATGCCGCCGCCCGGTGGCGAAAGCCCCCGGCGCCGAGTGCCCCAATCGAAAGGAACCCATGGACATACCGATTCGACGAGAGGTACATGGCGCAGGCGACACGCCGCAGTGGCCGGTCTCATGTACCACTCGCCAGATGTCAGAGGGAGGTTGACCGGGGTGGATTCTTGGCATGTGTTGACGGGGGTGGTGTCGGCGCTCGCGGGGTGCGGGGTGGCGGTGCTGATCGTGGGGTGCGTGTGGCCGGTCGAGCGGCCGGAGCCGCCGGTGCATCGGCGGGCGCGCTCACGGCGGACGACGCCGGGGTTCGATCCGACGGCGTGGACCTGCGGGTTGCCGCTGGTGCCGCTGTCGCTCGAGGATGCGCACCGGGCGATGCAGCATCACCGCGAACACGACTGCGCCCGCAAGCGTGCGGCCTTCGCGACATTGGTTGCGGCGGGGCGTATCACGCCGGACTCGCGGCGCGGGCGATATCGGTGAGGGCGGGAATCTCCGGGCACCCGAGTTGGGTGATGCGGCGCGCTAGCGGAATCGACGGTGGCGACCACTGGGCGCGAGTTCAGGCGACTATGGGCGCTGCGTCCGATTGGCCACCGCCCAGTACGCCCCGAGGACCGCGCTATGGAGCGGCGTCGGATCGTCCTGGGAACTCAGCGGGGCAGGTAGACGCCGTCGCGTACCGCGGTCACGGTGCGGGAGATCATGTCCTGCAAGGTGGTGGCGATGCGGTCGCTGGTCGTCGGTTTGGTGACGATGACGTTGTCGCCGACGGTGACGTAGCGGCCGTCATTCTCGAAATCGGTGATCTGGAAATCTTTGCGGCCCTGGGTGTGCCGATTGTCGGGGCTGCCGAGGGCGTAGACGCCGATATGCGTGGTGCAGGTGGTGGGGCGGTTGAAGAAACGCTGGAGTTCTTGACGCGGAGTCGTCTGCCACGAATCGCGGACAGCGGCGGCGGGCTTTTCCAGATCCTCTGCCGCGACCCGCAATTGCTCGCCGCGGCCCGGTCCGCAGTCCGGCAGTACTGCCACGACTTCGCGCGCGACGGCGGTATCGGGCAGGAAGGACACAATGACGTCGCCGCCGTGGTCGTTGTCCGGACCGGGTTCCTGCACGGCAATCGCGCCGTGTTCATGATGGACGCCGGCGTGCGCGCGCAGTTTCCGGTCGCGGCGGGTTCCGGTGAATCCCGCGAGTTCCACCCGGGCCTCCGGCGCGAACAGGACGTGGACCGCGCGCAACAGGTCGTCGTCGAGTTGCGGCTGCAAGGTTTTCGCGGCAGCTTGGCGCAAACGCCGTGTTTCCGAACGGAATTCGGTGGTGAATTGATGCTGCAACGGATAGGGCAGCACGTCACGGCCGGTGGCGTCCCACAGCGTCCGGAATTCGAGCGCGGTGAAACGCCACCGCCGCACAGTACTCACGCGGATATCCTCGAGAATCTCGTCTTACTCACCGATGACCGGCGGCACCGTTTTGGCCATGGAATCGAGACCGGTGAGCTCGTTGCCGTTCTCCTGATTGATCAGGTAATCCGGCACACCCTTGGTCGACTCCTCCTCGGAGGAATTACCGCCACGCGCGCCCGGCGACATCATGCCCGGCATACCGGCGCGGCCGAGACCACCGGTACCCGCACCGGCGCGGGCCGCGGCGGGGTTGGCCGCAGCGCCGCCCGAACCCTGACCGCCGGGCAAGGATCGACCGAGTCCCGGCGCGGAACCGCCCGAGCCGCCCGAACCCGAACCGCGGCCACCGGATCCGCCGCCGCGACCAGGGAATCCGGTCGTCGCCGCACCACCGGGCAAGCCGGAGGTCGAGGTCGACGCGGGCGTGGTGGATGTGCCCGCGGGTGTCGTGGACTGTGGGGTCGTGGTGCCGGTATCGGTGCTCGCGGCGGTGGTCGACGGGTCCTGCTCCTCGGTGCCGGTCTCCTCGCCACCGGTTTCCGTGGGCTGCTGCGGCTCTACCGACGTGCCGCCACCGTTTCCGGTACCGCCGCCATTGCCGCTTCCATTGCCATTTCCGTTGCCGTTGCCGTTGCCGTTCCCATTGCCGTTGTCGTTGTCGTTCGACAGCGGGTTGTGCGGGCGCGGAATGTACGGCACGCCGGTGTCGGATTCCCGGATCACCGGGGCATACACCGTGGTGAGGACGCGGACAGCCTCGACTTTAGCGTTGTGACTGGCGACATCGTCATTGCGCCAACCGCGGCCCGCAACCCAGGCACGCGCATTGTCGACACCACTGCGGTGCTCGGGTGCATGCGGAACCAGCGCGAGGGTGGGTTCGAGACCGGTCTGGAGTTCGGCGAGCTTGCTGGAAGTCAGCTTGGCCGAATTGACGAGCTGCGCGGACTTGGTGACGTAGTCGCGCACACCCCCCAGCGCTGCGTCACGAGAAGCGCCTTTCCAGATGCTCTCATCGGTGGCGCGCTGCATCGCGGTATTGAAGGTGTCGAGAGTGGTTTTGGCGCGATCGCCGATGGTGTTCCATGCCGAAACCAGATCGCTGACAGCCTTGATATTGATCTGGTCGACCTTGGCCCGCAGCGTGGCGACATCGTCGGCCTCGAATTCGTCCTCGTCCAAGACCTGCGGCGGACGGAAGTCACCCTGGAACCCGATCTCGCCAGCTTTGGCCCGGACCCCGTCCCGCTGGGTGTTGTACTTGTTCTGTACATCCGCGGCATTGACTTCCGGCTGAAGGTCTTCGCCGGCAATGAAATCGGTGATCGCGACGCCAACATTCGACGCCATCTGGCCGAAATCCCAGCTGAGGATTCCCAGTTGCGATGGCTGGAAGGAGATCTGCATCAGGGCACCTGCCCGGCAGCGGTAATGGTGGCGGTGTTCTCGATGTCTTGGCCGGTGATGCGTTTGAAGGAGAGGGCGAAGACCTCGCGCATGTCTGTGACGACTTGGATGTGTTCGCGAATCACGGCCTCGATCGAGCGGTCCTCGCCGGTTGCTTGGGCCAGGAATTTCTTGACCAAAACATCGGCCATCTTGAACTGGCCGAAGCCGGAGACGTTCTGCGTCGCCGCCGTCAGCGCCATCAGCGCCTGAAGATCCGCAAGGTGTTGGTCACAGGCCTTCGCGCAGGCTAGAGCTGCCTGCTCATCATCTAGGTAAAGCTCCCCTGCTCTCGCCTGGCCGGCCAAGCCGTCCCATAGCGCTGCGTCCTCGCTCATTGCCCTCCCCTTGCTGAATCAGTTCGGAAACGTAGGCACGATCGACTCTCCAACCCGAGTCAGGACAGCGCACGGGTCTTCGAGATCATCCAGGCCATATCGATTGAACACTCGGAGCTGCACGACTCCCTGCTCAGCGGGAAACAGCACATCGCAGCCGAGATCTTTCGATGCCCCCTCAACCTTGAACTGCCGCCCACTGCGACCAGCGACAACGACATCCCGAAACTCGACGTTTCCAGGTTTTTCTTCGAATTCCTGCGCGGTTTTCCCGGTGGAGAACACGGTGATGAAGTACTTCTTCCCCGCCCAGGTGCAAATCTCCCACCCGTCCTGGTGGTTGCCCCCGAGGCCGCTCTCCTCTGTGGTCGGAATAACCCCGGCGACGCTCAGAGCGTCGTCCGGGATTCCGGTGCAAGGATCGAACAGCGCGACAGACTCCGTACTGGTCGCACTCCCCTCCGCCGTAGGCGCCCCCTCCGTGCTCCCCCCACACGCCACGACCCCGGGCACAACAACACCCGCAAGCAGCATCATCTTGATTCGGCGCGCCATCCCCACCCTTTCGACCTGTGACGGCTCAGGACCCACCGACCTTAGCAGACGACCAGTTGGCGAACAGGGCACATGCCGACCCCGACAGCCGCCGACGCTTGGCTCACAGGTGCCATCTACCTGCGGTGATGCCGAAATACCAGTGCTACTGCCCGAGCGATCCGGATCCGCTGGAACTCCGGTCCCGCCCCGGGTCGTACAAATGGGATTCTGCGCAGGAAATCCCCGTTTCGAGGGCTCGGCCGACGAGGATGACGGCGGCTTGGCGGAGGCCGGCGGCTTCGACCTGGTCGGCTATGTCGGCGAGGGTGCCGCGCAGAACCAGTTGTTCGGGTTGACTGGCTCGGTAGACGACCGCGGCGGGGCAGTCGGATCCGTGGAATTCGGTCAGCTCGGCGGCCAGGGTCCGGATGCGGGTGATGGCGAGGTGGAGGACGAGAGTTGCTCCAGTACGGGCGAATTCGGCCAGGGCCTCGGATTCGGGCATGGCGGTGGAGCGGGCCTGGGTGCGGGTGAGGACGACCGATTGCACCACTTCGGGGACGGTGAGTTCGGTGCCGAGGATGGCGGCCGCGGCGGCGTAGGCGGGGACGCCGGGGGTGACGTCCCAGGGGATGCCGTGCGCGTCGAGGCGGCGGGTTTGTTCGGTGAGGGCCGAATAGATCGACGGGTCGCCGGAGCAGAGGCGGGCGACGTCGCGGCCGGACTCGTGCGCGCTGACCAAGTGGGCGATGATCTGGTCGAGGTCCAGGCGCTGGGTGTCGATCAGTTCGGTGCCGGGTGCGCAATGGGCGAGCACCTCGGGGTCGAGGTAGGTGCCGGCGTACAGGCAGACCGGTGAGGTGCTGAGCAGTTCGACCGCGCGGACGGTCAGCAGGTCCGCGGCGCCGGGGCCGGCGCCGATGAAATGCACGGTCATGCGGGTGAGTCTATTCAGCCGGTCATATCGAACGCCGCGATGACCTTGTGTGGCCGCACCCGCACTACCAGCTCCCCGGGCACACCATTACGTTTGCCGAATTCCTCGGCCCGGTCGGCGCCCATGTAGCGGCCGCCGATCGCGGTGGCGGTGCGCACCAGCTCATCGAGGTCTTCCGACAGCGTCGCGGTGCCCTGGACCTGCACGAACGCATACGGCTGCTGCTCGAGATCCACGCACACCGCGATCCGGTTGTCACGCGCCAGCGCCTTGCCTTTGGCCGAGGTTTTGCCCGTGTTGAACACCAGCTCCTCGCCCTCGACGATGAACCACACCGGCACGACCACCGGCCGCCCGTCGCCCGCCGTGAACGCCACCTTGGCCGTCCGCGTGCCCTCGGTCAGAAACTCACGCACCCTCGGATCCGACAACGTCGCCATCACCCCACCCTAAGCCGCTCGCCCCGCCCAGCCGCCCAACCTGGCCTGCCGAGCGTCACATGAGCGAGGCAAACGCCGAGTAGACCCCTCGCTCCTGTAGCTCTCGGCGAGGTGTGCCGCGGGGGCGCGCGAGCGGACTGGCTTTTATTTTTTTCTGACGTATGGTCGAGGTCAGTTGGAACTTCGAAAGTAGGAGCGACAATGGCTGATAAATCCCGTGGTAAGTCGTTGAAGAAATCTGCGACCACGATCAAGGAGCGCCGGGCCGCGAAGCGGGAGCGGGAGGCGGATACCTCGGTGATCGTGCGGAAGCGCAAGGGCTGAGCCACTTTTCACCGCTCGGGCACGCCGCCCGACTTTTACGGATCTTTTCGATCCGGCACCGTCCCGACACACCTCCCATTTTCGGACCGTCGGGTTTTTCCATCCTTTTCACGGCCTGGTTTTCTGCTGCGCGAAAAAATTCGAGCTCGCGATCCCAGCCGACCGGAACTATTTCAGGAGAAAGCATGACTACCTCCGGAATCGCGGACCGAAGGACCGACCGCGGGTCGAGCTTCAGCACCGCCGAGATCAAGGCCCGGATCAAGGAGATGTTCGACGCCCGAGGTCCACACATCCGAGCCGAGGAGGACGGTAGCCGTGATCGCGACGAAGATGAACCGTAGCGGGGTGACGTCGGCACTGGGGCAACGGTGCTCGCCGGCGAGGGCGGCTCGGTCGCCGGTCGTCATCGGACGACCGGGCCGCCTGCTCGACGCGGTTGCCGCGGAGTTCCGCCGGCAGGGCGTGGTAGCGAGTTACGGTGGGGCACCGCATATTTCACGGCAGATGGCCAGGATGCCGCATGTGGACGGGCAACGCGATGGCGCGAGCCCGTCCGCGTCGGGCGATGCGAGCGGGCCTAGCGAGCCTAGCGATGCGAGCACGCCTAGCACGGCAAGCACGGCGACCGGCCCCAGCGCGGCAACCGGATCCCGCGCGACGACCGCAACCGGTGCACCCAACACGCGCACCACCGATCTCGCGACAACCACCCCCTCCACCATCGTCATCGCGGACCGGTCGATGATCGAATTCCTCTTCCGCGACCGCACGAGCAACGCGGGCGTCATACGCATGTTCGACCGCATCCGCCGCGAACGCTCGGTCGAACGCCAACTATGCGGAATGGCAACCACATCCGCGCTCGCGATCGGCGCGCGACGGCTGCTCATCGTGTGCGAAATCGGGCAGACGTCCGCCGACGAGCGGACCCGGGCACTGCGCTGGGTGCGCGGGCTGGCGCACCGGATCGGCTACGAGTGCTCGGTCAACGGACTGCACGGGCTCGCCACCTGGTACACCGTGGTCGTGTCCGGCACCGATCGCGCACACGCCGCGCGGTCGGTCGTCGAGTGGTACCGGAGCGGGCATCTGCCATAGGGCGGGGGTCAACCCTTGCCGAGCAGAGCCGGCTGCTGCTCACGGACCAGCTGCACCAGCGCCTCGACGAGCGCCGCCACTTCCGGGCGGCGCAACGTTTCCGGCCGGGCCACCAGCCAATACGACAGCCGGACGGCCACCGCCTCGGGCAGGACGCGGACCAGGTCGTCGTGGCGGTCGGCCATGAAACACGGCAGCAGGCCCAGTCCCGCGGCGGCGCGGGTGGCTTCGACGTGGACGAAGACGTTGGTGGAGGTCACCGACTCGGGCAGGGTGGGGACGAAGCTGGAGGCCAGGTCCAGATCGTCCACCTGGAGCATGGAGTCGATGAAGTAGACCAGCGGATGGCCGTGCAGGTCGGCGATGCTCGCCGGCGTTCCGCGCTCGGCCAGGTAGTCGCGGGAGCCGTAGAGGCCGAGGCAGTAGTCGCCGAGCCGAATCGCCTTGGCGCGCTGCACCTGTGGTGTGCCCACCACCACTTCGATATCCAATCCGGACCGCTGCTGGGAGGCGCGCCGGGTGGTCGCCACGATCTCGACCGCCACCCGCGGATGCTCGCGCCGCACCCGGGCGGCGGCGGGCGCGGCGAGATAGGCGCTGAAACCGTCGGTCGCCGACATCCGCACCACGCCCTCCAGCTCGCGCTGCCCCCGCGGACCGGCCATGAACTTGACGGCCGTCTCGATGGTCTCCGCCGCGACCAGCGCGGTACGGCCGAGTTCGGTCAGCTCCCAGCCGCCGGCCGAGCGGGTGAGCACGCGCCCGCCGAGGGCCTGCTCCAGCGCGGCGATGCGGCGGGCGATGGTGGTGTGGTTGATGCCCAGCTCGTTCGCCGCGGTGACGTAGCGTCCCGACCGCCCGACGGCCAGCAGAACCAGCAGATCATCGGCGCTGGGACGCCGGGCCGGGCCGGGAGCGGACGCATTCATTTCTGCATTTTTGCAGACATACCCTGCGCATCTGGCCATTGCCGACGACAACCATGTGCACTGATACTCATCGTCATGGCCTGTGGCGGCCATCACATTCGATCAGTGATGCGGTCGCGATGATGAGGGAGTTTCGACGATGAGCGTGCACGACGCGGCGAAGACCGACGACAAGGGAGTACCGACCGGACTACGAAGAGTGGTCGCCGCGTCGATGGCGGGCACGGTGGTCGAGTGGTACGAGTTCTTCCTCTACGGCACCGCCGCCACCCTGGTGTTCAGCAAGGTGTTCTTCGCCGAGACCACCAGCGACCTCGACGCGATCCTGGCGGCATTCGTCACCTACGCGGTGGGCTTCGCGGCCCGTCCGCTCGGCGGCGTCGTCTTCGGGCACTTCGGTGACAAGTACGGACGCAAGAAGCTGCTCCAGTTCAGCCTGCTGCTGGTGGGCGCGGCGACGTTCCTGATGGGCTGTCTGCCCACCTTCGGCCAGGTCGGGTATCTGGCGCCGACGCTGCTGGTGATCCTGCGGTTCATCCAAGGCTTCGCCGTCGGCGGTGAATGGGGTGGCGCGGTGCTGCTGGTGGCCGAGCACAGCCCCAACCGCAGCCGCGGATTCTGGGCGAGCTGGCCGCAGGCCGGTGTGCCGGCGGGCAACCTGCTGGCCACGGTGGTGCTGCTGGCGCTGACCTCCACGCTGTCGGACGCGGCGTTCCTGAGCTGGGGCTGGCGAGTGGCGTTCTGGCTGTCGGCGGTGGTGGTGCTGATCGGCTACTACGTGCGCACCAAGGTCACCGACGCGCCGATCTTCGTCGCCGCGCAGCAGGAGGCCGAGAAGGCCCGCGCCACCTCGTTCAGCGTGGTGGAGGTGCTCAAGCGTTACCCGCGTGGGGTTTTCACCGCGATGGGGCTGCGCTTCGGCGAGAACATCATGTACTACCTGGTCGTCACGTTCACCATCACCTACCTGAAGGTGCAGGTCGATCTGGATACCGACACCATCCTGTGGTGGCTGCTGATCGCGCACGCTATCCACTTCTTCGCGATCCCGATGGTCGGCAGGCTCAGCGATCGGTTCGGACGGCGTCCGGTGTATCTGGTCGGCGCGATCACCGCGGGCACCTGGGGTTTCTTCGCTTTCCCGATGATGGACAGCGGGCACAACGCGGTGATCCTGGCCGCGATCATCATCGGCCTGCTGTTCCACGCGCTGATGTACGCGGCGCAGCCGGCGATCATGGCGGAGATGTTCCCGACCCGGATGCGGTACTCCGGTGTTTCCCTCGGCTACCAGGTGACCTCGATCGTCGCGGGTTCGCTGGCCCCGATCATCGCGGTGCGGCTGCTGGACACCTTCGACTCCTCGGTGCCGATCGCCTGGTACCTGGCCGGGGCCTGCGCGCTGACCGCCGTCGCGGTGATCGTGGCCCGGGAGACCAGTGGGCTGGATCTGGCCGAGATCGACTCGGCCGATGCGGCGAACCTGGCGAACGAAGCCGAGCAGTCCGCGAAGACGGTGGCCGCGCCCGCGCCCGCCACGGTGACGGCGAAATGACGGTCCGACGCGGGCCGAGCCGCACGATGCGGGATGACACGGCGGGCCAGGTCGGCGCCGAGGCGATCCGGATTCGGGCGGTGGCGCGATGAGCACTCTCGAAGGCAAGCGCGCACTAGTGACCGGCGGGGCGAGCGGGATCGGCGCGGCCTGCGCCCGGGCGCTCGCCCAGCGCGGGGCCCACGTCACCGTCGCCGATATCGACGAAGTCGGTGCGAAGGCGCTGGCCGAGGAGATCGGCGGCACCGCGTGGGGCGTCGACCTGCTCGACGTCGGCGAACTCGAACAGCTGACGCTCGAGGTCGAGATCCTGGTGAACAATGCCGGCATCCAGAGCATCGACCCGATCCCCGAGTTCGCGCCGCAGCGGTTCCGCACCCTGATGACGCTGATGGCCGAGGCGCCGTTCCTGCTGATCCGGGCCGCGCTGCCGCACATGTACGAGCAGGGCTTCGGCCGGATCGTGAACATCTCCTCGGTGCACGGGCTGCGCGCCTCGGAGTACAAGGTGGCCTATGTGGCCGCCAAGCACGCCTTGGAGGGCATCTCGAAGGTGACCGCGCTGGAAGGTGGCAGGCACGGGGTGACGAGCAACTGCGTCAACCCGGGGTACGTGCGCACTCCCCTGGTCGACAAGCAGATCGCCGACCAGGCCCGCACCCACGGGATCGCGGAAAGTGAAGTGCTGGAACGGATTCTGCTCACCGAGAGCGCGATCAAACGGCTGGTGGAACCGGAAGAGGTGGGCGCGCTCACCGCCTGGCTGGCCGGGCCGGACGCGGGCATGGTCACCGGCGCGTCCTACACCATGGACGGGGGTTGGAGCGCCCGGTGAGCGCTCGGTCGCGGTGCGCGGGGTCGCGGCAAGTCCACCTGGGTGAGCCCAGCGGTCGCGCCGCACGGACCGGCAACCGACGTGCCGGGTCGGCGCTATGAGGGGGCCGATCCGGCACAACGGCCACAGCCAGGTACGGCCCGGCGACCAGCGCCGCATCCGGCACACCTGCTCCGGCCGGATCGAGCACGGCGTCCATCGGCCGCCCCGATCAGCTCAGAGCCGCGATCGCCATCTCCCGCAGAATCGCCCGAGCGCGGGCGGCCGTCGCCGGGGTCGCGCTGTGCGGGGTGGAGTTCATCAAACCGAATGCGGCGTGGGCCTTGACCCGCGCCGCGTCCTCGGCCAGTCCGGGATGCAATTCGCGCTGCACACCCACCCAGATCTCGACGTAGCGGCGCTGATACCGGCGCACTTCGCGCCGTGCGGGTTCGGGGACGTTGTCGAGGTCGCGGTCCTGGATGCGGATCAGCTCCGGCTCACCGAGCGCGAAATCGAGGTGGAAGTCGACCAGCTTGCCGAGCGCTTCGCCGGGCGAGGAAGCGTCGGCGACCACGGCCTCACCGCCTTCGAACAGCCGGCGGCTGACTCCGACCAGCAGTTCGACCAGCAGGGCTTCCTTGTTTGGGAAGTGCCGGTACACCGCGGGCCCGCTGATGCCGACGGCCGCGCCCAGGTCGTCGAGGCGCATGCCGAGGAAGCCGCGGTCGGCGATGAGCCGGGCGCCGGCATCGAGCAACTGCCGCCTGCGCTCGGCTTTCTGCTGTTCACGGCGCGTGAGCATGCCGGTTTCCGTGCCGGTCATCGGCGCTCCTCCCAGCCGGTCTGGACAACTCGGTTAGTCAAGATTAACCTGTATTCCAGTTATCAGCGATTAACTGACCGGCAGGATGGCGTGATGACGATGACCCAGGACCCGCGCGCGAGCGCTGCGGTCTCCGACAACTACGCGGCGCATCAGGCGCTGGTCGCCGATCTGCGTGCCCGGCTCGCCACGACCGCGCTCGGCGGTCCGGAGAAGGCCAGGCAGCGCCATATCGCGCGCGGCAAACTGCTGCCACGTCAGCGGGTGGATCAGCTACTCGACCCGGGCAGCCCGTTCCTCGAACTGTCCCCGCTGGCCGCGACCGGCATGTACGACGACGAATGCCCCGGCGCGGGCGTCATCACCGGCATCGGCCGGGTGTCGGAGCGCGAATGCGTGATCGTCGCCAATGACGCGACGGTCAAGGGCGGCACCTACTACCCGCTCTCGGTGAAGAAGCATCTGCGCGCCCAGGAAGTCGCGTTGCAGAACCATCTGCCGTGCGTCTACCTGGTCGACTCGGGCGGGGCGTACCTGCCGCATCAGGACGAGGTGTTCCCCGATCGCGAGCACTTCGGCCGGATCTTCTACAACCAGGCCACCATGAGCGCCAAGGGCATCGCCCAGATCGCGGCGGTGATGGGTTCGTGCACCGCGGGCGGGGCGTATGTGCCCGCGATGAGCGATGAAGCGGTGATCGTGCGCGATCAGGGCACCATCTTCCTGGGCGGCCCGCCGCTGGTGAAGGCGGCCACCGGTGAGGTGGTCACCGCGGAGGAACTCGGCGGCGGCGCGCTGCATTCGCGCACCTCCGGCGTCACCGACCATCTCGCCGACGACGATCAGGACGCGCTGCGCATCGTCCGGCGCATCGTGAGCACTCTCGGCCCGCGGCCCGAAAGCCCGTGGGAGGTGCGCACTCCGGTGGAGCCCGCCGCCCCGGCCGAGGAGCTCTACGACGTGGTCCCGGTCGATCTGCGCACCCCCTACGACGTGCGCGAGGTGATCACCCGCATCGTCGACGGCGATCCCGGCGGCGGCAGCGGCTTCCACGAATTCAAGGCCGAATACGGCAAGACCCTGGTCACCGGCTTCGCCCACATCCACGGCCACCCGGTCGGCATCGTCGCCAACAATGGCGTGCTGTTCAGCGAATCCGCCATGAAGGGCGCGCATTTCATCGAACTGTGCGACAAGCGAAAGATTCCGCTGCTGTTCTTGCAGAACATCACCGGCTTCATGGTCGGCCGCGACTACGAGGCCGGCGGCATCGCCAAGCACGGCGCGAAGATGGTGACCGCAGTGGCCTGTGCGCGGGTGCCGAAGCTGACGGTCGTCATCGGCGGCTCCTACGGCGCGGGCAATTACTCCATGTGCGGCCGCGCGTATTCACCGCGGTTCCTGTGGATGTGGCCCAATGCCCGGATCTCGGTGATGGGTGGCGAGCAGGCCGCCTCGGTGCTGTCGACGGTGCGTGGCGATCAGCTCGACAGCAGCGGTAAGCCCTGGACCGACGAGGACCAGGAGGCGTTCAAGGCCCCGATCCGCGAGCAGTACGAGCGGCAGGGCAACCCCTACTACTCCACCGCGCGGCTGTGGGACGACGGCGTCATCGACCCCGCCGACACCAGAACCGTGCTCGGACTTGCCCTCTCGGTGTGTGCGCAGGCTCCGCTGGAACCTGTCTCCTACGGCGTCTTCCGGATGTGATGAGAATGCTGAATACGAATCATCCCGTCGGTTTCGACACCGTCCTGGTCGCCAATCGCGGCGAGATCGCGGTGCGCGTCATCCGCACGCTGCGCGCGATGGGCATCCGCTCGGTCGCGGTCTACAGCGATGCCGATGCCGGGGCCCGGCACGTCCGCGAGGCCGATGTGTCGGTGCGGCTGGGTCCGGCGCCGGCGCGCGAGAGCTATCTCGATATCGCCAAGGTGGTCGACGCCGCCGTGCGCACCGGCGCCCAGGCCGTGCACCCCGGTTACGGATTCCTGTCCGAGAACGCCGCGTTCGCCGCCGCGCTGGCCGACAAGGACATCGTGTTCCTCGGCCCGCCCGCCAAGGCGATCGAGGTGATGGGCGACAAGATCACCGCCAAGAACACCGTCTCGGCCTTCGACGTGCCGGTGGTGCCCGGTATCGCCGAGCCCGGACTCGATGACGACGCGCTCATCGCGGCCGCCACCGAGATCGGCTATCCGGTGCTGGTCAAGCCGTCCGCCGGTGGTGGCGGCAAGGGCATGCGGCTGGTGCACGAACCGGCCGAGCTGCCCGCCGCGCTGGTCAGCGCCCGGCGCGAGGCCGCCGCGGCGTTCGGCGACGACACCCTGTTCATCGAACGGTTCGTCACCCGGCCGCGCCATATCGAGGTGCAGATCCTGGCCGACCAGCACGGCAACGTGGTGCATCTGGGCGAACGCGAATGCAGTTTGCAGCGCAGGCACCAGAAGGTGATCGAGGAGGCGCCCTCGCCGCTGCTGGACGCGGCCACCCGGGCCAGGATCGGCGCGGCGGCCTGCAATACCGCGCGCAGCGTCGATTACGTCGGCGCGGGCACGGTGGAATTCATCGTCTCGGCCGACCGTCCGGACGAGTTCTTCTTCATGGAGATGAACACCCGGCTCCAGGTGGAGCATCCGGTGACCGAAATGGTGACCGGTGTGGACCTGGTCGAATGCCAGGTGCGGGTGGCGGCCGGACAGCGGATCACCTTGGCGCAGGAGGACATCCGGCTCGTCGGCCATGCCGTCGAGGCGCGCGTCTACGCCGAGGATCCGGGGCGCGGCTTCCTGCCCACCGGCGGCACCGTGGTCGATCTGGCCGAGCCGAGCGGCAAGGGCGTTCGGGTGGATTCGGGGTTGCGGGTCGGCACCGTCGTCGGCAGCGATTACGACCCGATGCTGTCGAAGGTGATCGCGCACGGTCCCGACCGCGCGGCCGCGCTGGCGGCGCTGGACCGGGCGCTGGGCGAGACCGTGGTGCTCGGTGTGACCACCAATATCGAGTTCCTGCGGCTCCTGCTCGAAGACCCCGATGTGGTGGCCGGACGCCTGGATACCGCGCTGTTGGACCGCAGGGCCGTCGACTTCACCCCGGCGCCCGTGCCCGACGAGGCGTTCGCCGCCGCCGCGGTCTATCACTGGCTGCGCCGCTGGCCTGCCGGGCCCGCCGATCCGTGGGATCAGCCGACCGGCTGGCGGGTCGGGTCGGCCGCGCCCACCTCGATCCGGCTCGAGGGCGGCAACCGCACCGAACACGTCTACCTGACCGGGGCCCCGGCGGCAGCGGAACTGCGGGTGGGCGACGACGGTTCGCCGGCCTCGGTGTCCGCCGAACTCACCGCGCCGGGTCTGCTGACGATCACCGTCGACGACCTGCGCCGCGACTACCGGCTGGCCGAACACGACGGCCGGCTGTGGGTCGCGGGACCGTTCGGCGTCTGCTCGTTGCGTGAGGTGGCCGAGGTCAACGTCCGCGCGGGCGAGGCCGATCTCGGTGACGCCGAAATCCGCAGCCCCATGCCCGGTTCGGTAATCGCGGTGCCGGTCGAACCCGGCGCCGAGGTGGCCGCGGGCGCGCCCGTCGTGGTGGTGGAAGCGATGAAGATGGAGCATTCGCTGACCGCACCGAGCGCGGGCACCGTCGAAGTGCTGGTACGGCCCGGCGATCAGGTGAGTCTGGACCAGGTGCTCGCAAGGATCCACGCCGCCGCCCCTGCCGAGCCGACCGACTCCCCCACTGCCGCACCGGCTTCTGACCGATAGGACCACACGATGACCGACTTCCTTTCCACCGGAACCCTTCCCGACGAGTACCGCGACCTCGCGCTCACCGTCCGCGATTTCGCCAACCAGGTCGTCGCGCCGGTCGCCGCCGAACACGACGCCAACCACACCTTCCCGTACAAGGTCGTCCAGGGCATGGCCGAGATGGGCCTGTTCGGACTGCCGTTCCCCGAGGAGTACGGCGGCATGGGCGGCGACTACTTCGCGCTGTGCCTCGCGCTCGAGGAACTGGGCAAGATCGACCAGAGCGTGGCCATCACCCTCGAGGCCGGTGTCTCGCTGGGCGCCATGCCGATCTACCGCTTCGGCACCGAGGAGCAGAAGCAGCAGTGGCTGCCCCAGCTCACCAGCGGACGCAACCTGGCCGCGTTCGGCCTCACCGAACCGGGCGCGGGCAGCGACGCGGGCGGCACCCGCACCACCGCGGTCGCCGACGGCGGCGATTGGGTGATCAACGGCAGCAAGCAGTTCATCACCAACTCCGGCACCGACATCACGAGCCTGGTGACAGTGACGGCGGTGACCGGCGAAACGGGCGGCAAGAAGGAGATCTCCACCATCCTGGTGCCCACCGACACCCCCGGTTTCGTCGCCGAACCCGCCTACAACAAGGTCGGCTGGAACGCCTCCGACACCCATCCGCTCTCGTTCACCGATGTGCGGGTGCCGCAGGAGAACCTGCTCGGCGAACGCGGCCGCGGCTACGCGAACTTCCTGCGCATTCTCGACGAGGGCCGCATCGCCATCGCCGCGCTGGCCACCGGTGTGGCGCAGGGCTGTGTGGACGAGAGCGTGCGCTACGCCAAGGAGCGCGAGGCCTTCGGCCGGGCCATCGGCACCAACCAGGCCATCGCCTTCAAGATCGCCCGGATGGAGGCCCGCGCGCACACCGCCCGCGCCGCCTACTACGACGCGGCCGCGCTGATGCTGGCGGGCAAGCCGTTCAAGAAGCAGGCCTCGATCGCCAAGCTCATCTCCAGTGAGGCGGCCATGGACAACGCCCGCGACGCCACCCAGATCTTCGGCGGCTACGGCTTCATGAACGAATACCCTGTGGCCAGGCACTACCGCGACAGCAAGATCCTGGAGATCGGCGAGGGCACGACGGAGGTGCAGTTGATGTTGATCGCACGGGAGCTCGGCCTGTGAGCGAGCTACGCCGCGTCGTCCAGCGGGGGCTGTGGTTCGAGGAGTTCGAGACCGATGTGGTCTACGAGCACCGCCCCGGGCGCACCATCACCGAGGCCGACAACGTCCTGTTCACCACGCTGACGATGAACGCCCAGGCACTGCACCTGGACGCCGCGTTCAGCGAAACCCAGCCGCCGTTCAACCAGCGACTGGTGAATTCGATGTTCACGCTGTCGACGCTGGTGGGGCTGTCGGTGGCGCAGCTGACGCAGGGCACGCTGGTGGCCAACCTCGGCTTCGGCGATATCGCCTTCCCGAAGCCGCTGTTCCACGGCGACACCCTCTACGCCGAGACCGTCGTCACCGACAAGCGGGTCTCGAAATCGCGGCCGGGCGAGGGCATCGTCAGCTTCGCGCACACCGCCCGCAACCAGCACGGCGACGTGGTGGCGACCGCCACCAGGAAGACGCTGGTCCGGCTGCGTCCGGAGTCGGCATGACGTGGCAGATGAGCGGCCCGGCCTGGCTGTTCTGCCCGGCCGACCGGCCCGAACGCTTCGCCAAGGCGGCCGCGGCGGCCGATGTGGTGATCCTCGACCTGGAGGACGGGGTCGCCGCCGCCGACAAGTCCGCGGCGCGGAAGGCGCTGGTCGAGACGCCGTTGGACCCGGAGACCACGATCGTGCGGGTCAACGCCGCGGGCACCGATGAGCACCGCCACGACCTGGCCGCGCTGATCGACACCGGCTACCGGCGGATCATGCTGCCCAAATGCGAATCGACCGCCCAGCTGGCGGCGTTGTCGACGTATGAGGTGATCGTGCTGATCGAATCGCCGCTGGGCGCGCTGGAGGTGACGCGCACCGCGGCCGCCGACAACACCATCGGCGTGATGTGGGGTGCCGAAGATCTGGTGGCCGGCCTCGGCGGCGCGGCCAGCAGGCACGCCGACGGCAGCTACCGCGACGTCGTCCGGCATGTCCGCTCGACGGCGCTGCTGGCGGCCAAGGCGCACGGCCGGCTTGCGCTGGATTCGGTGTACCTGAACATCGCCGACCTGGACGGTTTGCGGGCCGAGACCGAGGATGCGGTGGCCGTCGGATTCGACGTCAAGGTGGCCATTCATCCGAGCCAGGTGCCCGTCATCCGGGACGCCTACGCCCCCACCGAGGACGAACTCGCTTGGGCGCGTGGGGTTCTCGATGAGGCGCCGCGGCATCGCGGTGTCTTCGCCTACCAGGGCCGCATGGTCGACGCACCCGTTCTGCGGCACGCCGAACAGGTCGTCCGGCGCGCCCGCCGCTGATCCACACACCGAGCCAGGAGAACCACGATGCAGCCACAGTGGGTGCCCACCGATCGGGAGATCGCCGAGGCGAAGATCACCGATTTCGCCCGCTTCGTCACCGCCCGCACCGGCGTCCCCACCCCCGACTACAGCGCGCTGTGGCAGTGGTCGGTGCGGGACCTGCCGGGTTTCTGGCATGCGCTGTGGGACTACTTCGACCTCGGTGAGATCGCCGGCGAGGTACTGGCCGAGGAGTCCATGCCAGGCGCGCGCTGGTTTCCCGGCACCCGGCTGAACTATGTGGATCAGGTGGTGCGGCAGGCCCGCTCCGACCGTCCGGCGATCGTGGCGCTCGGCGACGGCGGCGAGGAGGTCACCGAGGTCTCCTGGGCCGAATTGATCGACCGCACCGCCGCATTCGCGCGGACACTGCGCTCGCTCGGGGTGAAACCCGGTGATCGGGTGGCCGGATATCTGCCGAACATCCCGGAGGCTGTGATCGCGTTCCTCGGCACGGCGGCCGTCGGCGCGGTGTGGAGTGCGTGCGGGCAGGACTACACCGCCAAGGCCGCCCTCGACCGGCTCGGCCAGCTCGAACCGACGGTGCTGGTCACCGCCGACGGCTACCGCTTCGGCGGTAAGGCGCACGACAAGCGCGCCGATATCGAGCAGTTGCGCGCCGGGCTGTCGAGTGTGCGCGACACCGTCGTCGTCTCGCGGCTCGGGCTCGCCGTGCCGGACACGCTGGCCTGGGACGACGCTGTCAGTGCCACCGATCTGGTCATCGAGACCGAGGCCGTCGACTTCGACCACCCGCTGTGGATCGTGTTCTCCTCCGGCACCACCGGCCTGCCCAAGGGCATCGTGCACGGTCACGGCGGCGTGCTGCTCGAACATCTGAAAGCGGTGTCGCTGCAATCGGATATCGGGCCCGACGACACGTTCTTCTGGTACACCAGCCCGAGCTGGATGATGTGGAACTTCCAGGTGGCCGGGCTGCTCGCCGGGGCGACCATCGTCTGCTTCGACGGCAGCCCCACCTATCCGGAGCCGGACGCGCTGTGGCGGATCGCGGCGAAGGTGCGCGCGACAGTACTCGGCACCAGCCCCGGCTATGTACTGGCCTGCATCAAGGCCGGTTCGGTGCCCAAGGACGAGCACGACCTGTCGGCATTGCGGATGATCGGCATCACCGGTTCGGCGCTGCCGCCGTCGTCGGCACTGTGGTTGCGCGACAACGTCGGCGCGCAGATCCCGATCTCCTCGATCAGCGGCGGCACCGATGTGGTGTCGGCGTTCATCGGCGGTGTGCGCACGGTGCCGGTGTGGCCCGGTGAGCTGTCGGCGCCGTATCTGGGTGTGGCACTGGACGCCTACGACGAGTCCGGCAATCCGGTGCGCGGTGAGGTGGGCGAGCTGGTGGTCACCCGGCCGATGCCGTCCATGCCGGTGAGTTTCTGGAACGACCCGGGCGGAAAGCGTTACCACGACGCCTATTTCGACACCTATCCCGGTGTGTGGCGCCACGGCGACTGGATCACCATCACCGAGCACGGTTCCATCGTGGTGCACGGTCGCTCTGATTCCACGCTCAACCGGCACGGCATCCGGATGGGCAGCGCCGATATCTATCAGGCCGTCGAGCGGCTGCCCGAGGTGGCCGAGGCGCTGGTGATCGGCGCCGAACAACCCGACGGCGGCTACTGGATGCCACTGTTCGTGGTGCCCGCGCCCGGCGTCGAACTCACCGATGAGCTGGCCGAGCGGATCAAGAATGTCATCCGCACCGAGGTCTCGCCGCGACACGTACCCGACGAGATCCTGGCCGCGCCCGCCGTGCCGCACACCCGCACCGGTAAGAAGCTCGAGGTGCCGATCAAGAAGCTGTTCCAAGGCGCCGATCCGGCCCGCGTCGTGGAGCGCAGCGCCGTCGACGACCCCGATCTGCTCGACTGGTACGCGCGGATTCGTCCGCCGGGCAACAGGTGATCCACGACTCACGCCGGGGAGCGCCACATTGCCGCTGGTTACCGGGCGATACCATGTCGGAATGAGTGTCGACAATCGCCGTACCGTGCGTGCGAAGAGCAACGGCGACTCGGCGCCACGCGAAATCCGGCGCAGGCCGAAGAACCGGCGAGCCCAGATCGCCGCGGCCGCCGCCGCCGCGTTCGGCTCCCTCGGCTACCACGGTGTCAGCATGGAGGACATCGCGTCGGGCCTGGGCATCAGCTCGGCCGCGCTGTACCGGCACTACCCCAGCAAGTACGCCCTGTTCCGGGAGGAGCTGCTGCGGGTGGGCCGGGCCATGACCGAATCGGTGCACCTACCCGAGGCCGCTGCCGAGGCCACCCCGGAGCAGCGGCTGCGTCAGGTGCTCGACGCGCTCATCACCGCCACCATCGACAACCGGCCCAGCGTCACCCTGGTGCGCTGGGAGGGCCGCTACCTCGAGCCCGAGGATTCGCAGCTGCTCGACGAACAGCAGGCCACCGTGGTCGACGCACTCGGAACCGAGCTGCACGCGCTGCGCCCCGAACTCGACGACGACGATGTGCGGGTGCTGCGCGCGGCCATGCTGAGCACCATCACCAGCATCGCCGACCATCACGCCACCCTGCCCGCGAAATCGCTTGCCCGCCTGCTGTCCTCGGCCTGCTGGGATATCGCGCAGGCCGAGCTGCCCGCCGTCGGCGATGCGGTGGAACCCGCTGCGGCGGCGGAGATCCCGGATTCGTTCAAGCACGAGCTGCTGCTGCGCAAGGCGGTCGAGCTGTTCCACGATCGCGGCTACCCGAACGTCAGCGTGGAGGACATCGCGACCGCGGCCGGACTCTCGGCGGCGTCGGCGGTGTACCGGTTCTATCGCGGTAAGAGCGATCTGCTGGCGGCGGCGTTCCGCCGTGCGGCCGAACGGGTTTCGAGCGCGATCGGCCCGGCGGTCGCGTCGGCCGACAGCGCCGAGGCGGCGCTGGTATCGCTGATCGACCAGTACGTGGAGGGCTCGTTCACCGAACGGGCGCTGACCTTCGTCTATTACACCGAATTCACCCACGTGCCCGCCGAGGAGCGCACGGTGCTGCGCAATATCCAGCGGCTCAGCGTCGAGGAGTGGGCGCGGCTGGTGCGCGAGGTGCGTCCCGACCTCGCGCCTGCCGAATCGCGGTTCCTGGTGCACGCCGCGTTCGCCCTGGTCGTGGATCTCGGGCGGTCGTTCGGTACTGCGCCGATCGCCTCGCAGGGGCGGGTGGCGGCGCTGATGCAGATCGTGCTGTTCGGGCGCCGCGCCGAGGTCTGATTCCCGCTCATCCCGTGGTCCGGCCGGGCTCGGCGCTGCCCGCTCGGCTCAGCGTATGTTACGGCGCATTCTTACTATCTGTGCGGCAATAGTAGTCGTTACAGGGCCTTTTGTGATTTCTAATTCACTTCTCCCGCTCGGGGAGAAAGTGCACATGAGCGAGGGCTTCGCCGGGCTATCATCGCCGCATGGGAGCCCGGAATCGCCGCTCGACGCGGGAGACGACCGCGGACGAGACCACCGGGACTCGGGCGGTGCGCCGCCGCCCGCGTGACCGGCGCGCGCAGATCGCCGCGGCCTCGGCCGAAGCCTTCGGCTCGCTCGGCTACCACGGGGTCAGCATGGAGGACATCGCCTCGCGCCTCGATATCTCCTCGACCGCGCTGTACCGCCACTACCCCAGCAAATACGCGCTGTTTCGGGAGGAGACGATGCGGCTGGGCCGGCTGAGCGTGGAAGCGGTGCGGCTGCCCGAGGAAGCGCGCGGGTGGCCGGCGCGGCAGCGGCTCGAACACGAGCTGGACGCGCTGATCGACGCCTCCATCGTCAACCGGCGCAGCGCCGCGCTGTTGCGCTGGCAACGACGCTACCTCGAACCCGAGGACGCCGCCCTGCTGCACGACCAGCTCACCGTGGTCGATGGGGCGCTGCGCGAAACCCTCGGCGAATACCGTCCCGAACTGCCCGGACGCGACCGCGCGGTGCTCACGGCGGCGCTGCTGAGCGTGCTGAGCAGCATCGGCGACCATCACGTGGCGATTCCGGTGCGCTCGCTGACCGAGCAGCTGGGCACCGCCTGCCGCGCGCTGGCCGACACCCGGCTGCCCGCCCCCGGCGAGGCCACCGAGACCACGACCGCGCGCGAGATCCCGCTGACCTTCAAACACGAACTGCTGCTGGTGCGCGCGGTGGAACTGTTCCATGAGCGCGGCTACCCGAATGTGAGCGTGGAGGACATCGCGACCGCCGCCGGACTGCCCGCCTCCTCGGCGGTGTACCGGTTCTATCGCGGCAAGGGCGATATCCTGGCCGCCGCGTTTCGCCGTGCGGCCGACCGGGTTTCGGCCGCCATCGGGCCCGCCGTCGCCGGATCCGATGGGCCCGAACAGGCGCTGTACACCCTCATCGATCTGTTCGTCGACGGCTCCTTCGCCGAACGCGAGCTGACCTTCGTCTACTACGCCGAGATCAGCAATGTGCCCGCCGAGGAACGCACCGTGCTGCGAAACATCCAGCGGCTCAACGTCGAAGAGTGGGCCAAGCTGTTGATGGCGGTGCGGCCCGAGCTCGCCGCCGCGGCCGCACGGGTGCTGGTGCACGCCGCGCTGGCCATGGTGGTCGATCTCGGGCAGCGGTTCGGCTCGGTGGACCCGGCCTGTTCACGCCGGCGGGTGGCCGCGCTGATGCGGCAGGTGCTGTTCGGGCGGTGAACCCGCCGTCAGGGTTGCGGTGAGGGCGCCAGCGGGGCGTTCATATCGTTGACCAGCCAGCGGTCGCCGGACTTCTCCATCCGCATCACCATCGACAGCTGGCCAGGGGCGGGCTGTCCCTGGGTCCCGAGGCTGGTGATGGTCTGGCCAATCACCACGATGGCCTCCGCCGAGGTCTGATCACCGGACTTGATCGCGCACTGCACATCGCTGGCCGCCGATACCACCTGCCCCTGCGCGAGCACCTCCCGCAGTTCCTGGCTGGTGGCTTCGAACTGCTTGCGCCAATCGCCGGTGGCGCCGTCGAGCACCGCGCTGAAATACGGGTCGAGATTCTTGGCGTCGTAGTTGGCCAGCACGGGTGCGTACGCGCAGGCGGCCTGGCGGGCTTCCTCCTGCGCGGCCAGCACCGCTTCCTTGTCACGATCCTGCATGTAGAAGTACAGGGTGGACGCGGCACCGGCGACCAGCAGCAATGCCACCGCGCACC
This sequence comes from Nocardia cyriacigeorgica GUH-2, assembly GCF_000284035.1. NCBI lineage: Bacteria > Bacillati > Actinomycetota > Actinomycetes > Mycobacteriales > Nocardiaceae > Nocardia > Nocardia cyriacigeorgica. Next base: position 5,373,124 of record NC_016887.1, read on the forward strand.
GGGCCGCGAGGACGCGCATGCCGGGGCGCTGGCCGTCGCGGTGGGCGAGCACCGCGGACAGTCGACGTAGGGGGCGCTTGCGCGATCCGGTGACCGTCTCCGCTGTGGTCACCTCCGAATCGATGTCGCCGGGGGTGGCGTCGGTGGTCTTCGACAGGTTCGGCGCGGTGCGCTCGACCGCGACGCTCAGCACGTTCACCGCATCCTTGGCGGCAGGGTCAGTTTCGTTGGTGCTCATACTGTTTCGGTCCTATCTGCCGGGGATCGGGCGGGAGAGTTCGTTGCCGGTTGCGCCGGGCGGTGGGCCCGCGGTGTTGTCGGGGACATTCGGGCGCGGCGCGTTGGCGGAGCCGCGGATCTGCAAGGCCGGGTCGTTGGTGATGCAGTAGTTGTAGAGACGCACCCGGGTGTCGGTGGTCGCATTGGTGGGGACGACGGGGATGGTGTCGTATTCGCAGGTCGGGCGCGGCCACGGGTCCACAAGGGTGTGGTAGGCGCCGTCGTGGGCGGGAATGCCGATGGCGGCCGAGCCTTCGCGCAGCGCGGGGAAGAGCGCGGCGATGGCGGGGGCGCGCAGCTTGGCCGCTTTGGTGATGGCGACGAAGTTGGTGACCAGGTTGGTGATCGGGTCCTCGGTGGCCTGCACGAACCCGCCGAGGGTGGCGAGCTGATCGGGCGCCAGGTCCAGGAACCGGCGCACCTCCTGGTCAGCGGCGGTGAGCTGGTCGAACAGCGCGCCCGCGCCGGTGGTGAGGGTGGTCAGGTCGGGCTGGGCGTGCGAGGTGGTCTCGGCGATGACGCCGAGATTCTCGATCAGCTGACGGGTCTGCGGCAGCAGCTCGTTGAGCCCGGCCATGGCCCGGCTGATCCCGGAGATCATGTTGCGCAACCGATCCGGGCCACCCGCCAGTGCCTTGTCCAGCTCGTTGACGATGACGGTGAGCCGCTCCGGGTTGAGCCCGCCGATCAGTCCGCTGACATTGGTCAGCACCGACTGCACCGACACCGGCGTCGAGGTGTGGGCCATGTCCACCACCGCGCCGTCCTGCAAATAGGGGCCGGAATCGGCGTCGGGCCGGAAGTCGAGATACTGCTCACCCGCCGCGGACAGCCGGCCGACGGCGACCGTGCCGCCCACCGGGATCTTGGCCGACGAGTCGATCTCGGCTACCGCCGCGATCCCCGTCTCGGTGACTCGTACATCGCTGACCCGGCCGACCCGGGTGCCACGGAAGGTGACGTCGTTGCCCGGCAGCAGGCCACCGGAACCACGCAGCTCGACGGTCACCGCGTAGCTGTTGGGCAGCGGGTTGATCCGCAGCACCTCGGCACCCAGGTACCAGGAGCCGAGCACGAGGATCACCACCAGCCCGAGGTTCGCGACCGCCACGCGGCGGCGAACCAGGTAATTCCACAGCGGGATATTCACCGCTCACCACCTTGCGGGGCCGGCTGCGGCGCGGGCGCCGGCTGTCCGGGCACCGGCTGCGGCGGGCTGGTGACCCGGCCGATCACCTTCTGGATCACCTGCGCGAGGCTGCCGATGAACGCCGGTACATCGCCGACCTCGGGCAACCGGCTGCCGGTGGGATCGGTCAACGCGCCGACGCTCAGGTACGACACCGTCGCCGCGACGGCCAGCGTCGGGCCTTCCAGCGTGGCTTCCAGCGACGGATAGATGGAATGGAACCGCTCGAGCAGCTGCCCGAGATCGCCACCCATCTGGGTGAAGCCCGACATCAGCTGCTGGATGCTGTCGAACAGGCTCACGAAATCCTCGCCGGTGGTGTTGGTGAAATCGCCCAGCGCGGCCATGGTCACCGACACCTTGTTGATCAGCGCCGAGATATCGCGATTGTTCTCGGCCACCAATCCGAGCAGTCCGGGGAAGGTATCGGCGGCCTGACCCAACTCGGCCTTGCGCGCGGCCAGTTCACCGGTGAGCACATTCACCCCCGACAGCACACTGTCGATATCGCCGGTGCGGGCATTGAGCGCGGCGAGCACGCTGGTGAGTTCGGTGATCATGTGTGCCAGCTGGGGTGCGCGGCCGCCGAACATCGAATCCATCTGCGCGGTGATCTCGGCGGCCTGATTGAGCCCGCCGCCGTTGATCAGCATCGACACCGACACCATGAGCTCTTCCACCGAGGCGCCTGCGCCGGTGTGGTCGGTGCCGATGATGTCGCCGGGTTGCAGCAGTTCGGTTTCCGGGGTGGCCGGTGGCAGCGTCATCGCGATGAAGATGTCGCCGAGCGGGGTGGCCTGGCGCAATTCGGCGGTGGTGCCGCGCGGCAGTTTGATGTCGTCGCGGATGAGCATTTCCACGTCGGCGATGAAATTGGTGGTGGAGATATCGGTGACGACGCCGATATCGGTGCCGCCGATCTTCACGTGCGCGCGGTCGGGCAGATTCAGCGCGTCGCGGAACGCGGCGCGAATGGTGTAGCCGGGGCCGCCGATACCGGGTTTGGGCATCGGCACGTTCTCCACCGTGATGCCGCAGCCGGTGGCCGCGCCCACGGTGAGGATCACCGCGCACGCGCCCAATGCCTGGCGGATCAGCACTGTCCTGCGAATCATCACTCTCATTTCGTGAGTCCGAGCAAGGCGGCGGTCAGCCCGAAATCGGGACCGAAATCCTGGATCTTGCCGGTGCGGCAGCCGTCGGAGCGCATCTGCACGCGCTCGCAGAACAGCGACAGCACCTCACTGTCGAGCACCGCCTTGTCCAGCAGGCCGTGCAGCCGCAGTGCGCGATGCTCGCGGCTGACCGCGTTGGAGAAGTTCTCGAAGAACAACGGCGCCACATCGACCAATTCGGTGAGACCACGGGCGTTGGCGCGCATCTGCGCGGTGATGGTGGTGAACCGCTGCAACGCACCGGCCAGCTGATCGGAATTCTGGCCGACCACCGAGGAGGTGTTGTTGACGAAATCGTTGAGCTGGGTCAGCACCGCTTGCAGGCCGGGTGACTGCTCGCCCATCAACTGCACCAGTTCGGTGAGCCGGCCGCTGAAATCGCGGACGGTCTGATCGTTGGTGGCGATGATCTGGGTGATCTCGTTGAGTTTGATGATGGTGTTGGCGATCTGGTCCTTGTTGGCGAAGGACACCTCGAAGGCCGACGACAAGGCGTCCAGGGTGGCGCGCAACCGGTCGCCATTGCCTTCCAGCAACGGGAACAGCACTCGGCTCGCCATCGGGCCCTGCGCGTTATCGCCCTTGAGCGCGGCGCCGAGCTGATCGAAGTTCTCCAGAATCCGGTCCAGTTCCACCGGCACCCGGGTGCGGGCCAGCGGAATGTGGGCGCCGTCGGTGAGCAGCGGGCCCTCGCCGGAATACGCGGGCGCCAATTCGACGTGCCGGTTGGTGATCAGCTGCGGCGAAACGAGCGCGGCCATCGCGTTTTCCGGGACCTTGACGTCCTTGTCGATGGCCATGGTGACCTGGACGTAGCTGCCCTTGGCCGTCACCGTCTCCACGCGGCCGACCGGGACGCCGAGAATCGCCACCTCATTGCCCGCGTACAGGCCGGCGACGTTCTCGAAATCGGCGCTGATACGCAGATGTTCGCCGAGATACTGATCCGGCAGCGCACTGATGCTCTCGGGCAGCAGCGCACATCCGGCTGCCAGTGTCGCCGCGACACACAGTGCGGCCGTGCGCACGATCGTGCGAATTCTCATGAGCTGCACCCCTGAATGGCCTGGGCGAAACACAGCCAGTTGTCCGGCAGGATCCACGGCGCCCAGACATCGCCGTAGGGTCCATTACCGAGGGCATTGTTGAACTGGCGCAGGGCCACCGGCATGATCTCGTAGAGCCGGTCCAGGTTGTCCCGGTTCTTCTCCAGACCTTGGGTCATGGTGTTGAGATTCTGGATCAGCGGCCCGAGCTGATCGTTGTTCTCGATGCCCATCTCGCGCAGCAGCGCCGACAGCGCGGCCACATTGTCGAGCAATTGCCGCAGCAGGTTCTGCCGCAGCGCCACCGCGTTACCGATCGCCTCACCGCGAGTCAGCAGCAACAGCACGCTGTTCTGATTGTCGGCGGCCAATTGCGAGACCTGATCGAGGCCCTTCAACAGCACGTCGACCTCGTCGCGGCGATCATTGATCACCTTGGCGAGCGCGCCGATACTGTCGAGCGCGGTGATCGCCAGCTCCGGCGAATCGCCCATCTGCTGGTCGAACAGATCCAGCGCGGTGCGCAATTTCTCCGGGTCGATGCGTTCGATGCGTTCGAACGAGGACTTGTATTTCGGATCCTGGATCACCTTGCCCAGGTTGTAGGGCACCGAGGTGTTCTCGATCGGAATCCGGTTGTCCGGCAGACCTTTACCGTCGCCCGGTGTGAGTTCGATATGCAGCCTGCCGAGAATGGTCGACATCTTGATCGCCGCGCGGGCGTTCGGGCCCAGCCGCATATCGCGGCGGATGCGCAGGTCGACCACGACCTTGTCGTCGACCAGGTTCACCGCCTGCACCGCGCCGACCTCGATACCCGACACGTCCACCGTCGCACCCGGCCGCAACCCGGCGGCTTGGGCGAACTCGACCTGAATGGTCTTGTCCGACAGGCGCGCCTGCGAAATCACGCTCAACCCGACCAGCAGCAGCACCACCGCGGCGGCCGCGCCGAAACCCAGCCACAGGAACCGATTCGAGGAATATCTCGGCAGTCGTATTCGCGCCATCACCGGCACACCTCCGATTGGGATTCGCCACCGACCTGCGAGAACAGGCCCGGCGGCAGCAGCACGCCCCACAGCGACACATCCAGGCGGCAGATATAGGCATTGGCATAGGCGCCGTAGCTGGTGAACCGGGCCAGGCCATTGAGCACATTCGGCAATTCGATCGCCGCCTGATCCAGTGCGGCACCATTGAGCAGCAGCAACGCCACACCGCTGGTTGCCATGTCCTGCGCCCGCGCCATATCCGGTTTGACCTGTGTGATCAGCCCGACCAGCGCATCGGTGGAGGTCGCCACCTGATCCACCGAACTCTTCAGCGATTCACCCTCGGTATACAACGCTTCCACCAGTGATCTGGCCTGGGTGATGAGCGTTTCCAGCTCCTTGCTGCGATTGGCCAGGCCGGCGATCACACTGCTCAGATTGGTGATTACCTGCCCGAGAATCTCGTCACGCGCGCCGAAGGTGGTGGCCAGCTCGGCCGCCTGAGTGATCAGCGCGCTCAGCGATACGCCGTCGCCCTGGAGCGCTTGAATCAGCGTCTCCGACAGCGAATTCACCTGATCCGGCTGCAGGACGCTGAACAGCGGCTCGAAACCGGACAGCAGCGCGGAGACGTCGAACGACGGTTCGGTGCGCTCGAGCGGGATATAGCTGCCCGGTTCCAGCACCGTGCCGTCGCCCTCACCGGGAATCAGCGCGATATAGCGCTGGCCGATCAGATTCTGATACCGCACCAGCGCTTTGGTGGTGGTGGTCAGCCGCTGCCGGTCCTGGATCCGGAATTCCAGGCGGGCCTTGTAGTCGTCTTCGAAATCGATGCTGTCGACCCGGCCCACCCGCACCCCGGCCATGCGCACATCGTCGCCGACGCGCACGCCGAGCACATCGGAGAACGTCGCCGAATAGCTGTGCGTATCGCCGGAGACCGACCGCTGCAACGTCGACCAGATGGTGTAGGTCAGCACCACCGCCAGCACCGCGAACAGGCTGAACCCGATCAGCGCCTTGCCCGACTTCATGCGTAGACCTCCACGGATCCACCGGCCAGCAGCGGCGTCAGCAGCAGCAGCTGCGCGGCATTGGGCTTACCGCCGACGATCTCGGCGACCGCCGCGTGACCGCGCACCGTCGTCACCGGGCGGGGGCCCGATGCGGGGAGCGGGACCATGCGCCGGGGTCCGGCCGGGATCGATGCCGAAGCCGGGGCTGCGCCGGACGACGCGGGTCCGCCAGGGGCGGCGGCTGGGGCAGCACCATTCGGTGCGGTGCCCGTGGGGGTACCGCCATTGGGCGCGGAATCAGCAGGTCCAGGCGTCGACCCTCCCGAGCCGGGCACACCGGCCGCAGGCGCGGCACCGGCAGGTCCGGGCGCACCAGGCAGCGGGGCCGTGATTCCGGGAATCGCCGGCAGACCGGGGATGAAAGGCAGGCCGGGCACGGCCGGCGCGCCGGGTTGCGCGGGCGCCGGGGGAACTCCCGGCACCGGAATCGCCGCCGGAGCCGGGCCCGCGGAATCGAGCCGGCGCGGCAGCATCTGCGGCGGATACTCTTGCGGCGGCGCCACTGTCGGCACCGTCGGCCCACCGCAGCGCGGGCCGGTCATCTCGCCGTAGCGCGGGCAGTCCTCGGCGGTGTACTGCTGGAACGGGGTGAACGAGACGTCCATTTTCCACACCATCTGCTTGCGTGGGCCGAACCGGAACACCGACTGCATCTTGCCCAGGGTGGCGTTGAGGTTGGCCGCGGTGTACGGGATGGCTTCGGGGTCGCGGGCCAGCGAGCCGAACAGTTCGTCCAGGCCGGGCACCAGTTCCTTGGCCGCGTTCGGGTTGCGGGCGAACAGGCTGTTCACCGAGTCCACCGCGCCACTGGCATTGGCCAGCAGGGCGATGAGTTTGTCGCGGCGTTCGGTGAGGGTGCGCGCCGTCGTCACCGATTCCGACAGCACGCCCACCAGCTCCGGCGCCGACTGGCTCAACGCGGTGGTGGCGCGGCCGAGATCGCCGAGCAACTCCCCCACCCCGTCGATCGCGCGCACCTGGGTGATCCAGTTGTCGAGGCGTTCGATGGTGGAGCCGGGAACCCGGGCGCCGGGGTCGAGGGCGGCGGAGAAGGTCGCCAGCACCCGGCCCAGCTTCTCGGGCTGGATATTGTCGAGCACGTCGCGCAGCACCGTCAGCGTGGTCTGCAATTGGACGGTGCCCGCGCTGGTGTCCTCTTCAATGGTCGAACCCGCGCGCAATACGCCCTCGGACGGGCCGTTGTCGACCAGTTCGATCGCGGTGACGCCGAACAGGTTGTTCGGAATCACCCGGGCGGTCACATTGTCCGGAATCGTCTCGGCCGCCACGGGTTTCAGGTCGACGGCCACTTCCTGACGTTGCCCGGCCGCCACCACGTCGACCGCGCTGACCGCACCGACCACCATCCCGCGGAACTTCACGTCCGCGCGGGCCGGCAAGCCGTCACCGGTGCTGGTGAGCGTGACGGTGACGGGCACCTTCGCCTCGAAGTAGCCGGTGTAGCGCAAGGCCAGCAGGCCGAGCAGCACGATGACGGTGGCCAGCACCGCCAGGCCGGACAAGGTCAGCTGACGAGCGGTGGGACCGCGCCCACTCGGATCCAGAATCATCGCCGCCTACCCCGAGATCCGGAATCCGGGGTCGATACCCCAGATCGCGAGGGTCAGGAAAAGATTCGCGAACACCATCACGACGATGACCATCTTGATCGCCTGGCCGGCCGCCACGCCGACGCCTTCCGGGCCGCCGGAGGCGAAATAGCCGTAATAGCACTGGATGAACGTCGACAACATCACGAAAACGATCACCTTGAGCAGCGAGAAGAACACATCGGGACCGATGAGGAACTGGAAGAAATAGTGGTCGTAGGTGCCCGCCGAGGTACCGCCGAGAAACAGCACCGACAGCTTCGTCGCCAGATACGCCGTGGCAAGGCCGATGCTGTAGAGCGGAACGATGGTCAGCGTGGCCGCGATCATCCGGGTGGTCACCAGGTACGGCAGCGGGCGAATGGCAATGGATTCCAGTGCGTCGATCTCCTCGGAGATCCGCATCGAACCCAGTTGCGCGGTGAACCGGCAGCCGGCCTGAATGGCGAAGGCCAGCGTGGCCAGGATGGGCGCCAGCTCACGGGTGGTGGCGAAACCGGAGATCGCGCCGGTCAACGGGCCCATGGTGAGCAGATTCAGCGCGGAGAACGACTCCATGCCCACGGTGATGCCGCCGAACGCGCACAGGATGATCACCACACCGGCGGTGCCGCCGCCGACGATCAGCGAGCCGTTGCCGAAGCCGACGTCGGCGGTCAACCGCAGCACTTCCTTGCGGTAATGGCGCAGTACGAACGGAATCGCGGCCACCGCCTGGAAGAAGGTGATCGCCTGGTGGCCCACCCGGCGATTGGCCTGGACCGGGATCGCGGCCGCCGCACCGGCCATCCGCACCGGTTTCAGCGCGGGCGGGGTGTAGGAGCTGCCCACCTCAGATCACCTTCGTCGGAAACAGCGTGTTGTACAGCTGGGTCAGAATGATGTTGGTGGCGAACAACATCAGCGCCGAACTCACCACCGCCGAGTTCACCGCATTGGCCACACCACCGGGGCCGCCCTTGGCGTGCAGTCCGATATCGCAGGCGATGATGGCGGTGAGCAGACCGAACACCGCCGCCTTCACCAGCGCGACGATCAGATCGTTGGCCACGGCGAAGGAGGCGAACGAACCGATGAACGAACCGGGCGTCCCCGACTGCGCGTACACATTGAACATGTAGGCGGTCGCGAAGCCGACGAAGACGATGAACCCGCACAGCAGCATGCTCACCAGCACCGCCGCCACCAGGCGCGGCGCGACGAGCCGGCGCACCGGGTCGACGCCCATCACCATCATCGCGTCGATCTCCTCGCGAATGGTGCGCGAACCCAGATCGGCGCAGATGGCCGAACCGACCGCGCCCGCGATCATCAGCGAGGTCACCAGCGGCGCGCCCTGGCGGATGATGCCGAGACCGGCCACCGCACCGATGAAGGTGGTCGCGCCGACCTGATTCACCAGCGCACCGACCTGGATCGACACCACCACCGCGATCGGGATGGCGACGAACACCGTCGGCGCTGCGGACACGTTCGCCATGAAGGCGCACTGCTTGATGAATTCCTGGAACGGGAACCGGCGCGTGAAAATAGCGCGGAAGGTCTCGATGAGCGCGTCGCGACCGAGGGTGACCTGACGGCCAAGCGTTTCCAGCGACCGCTGCGGATGCCGTTGCCACAAGCCTTTGGCATCGGCGATCGCCTGCTCGAGATCGGTGGGCGGAGCGGGTTTTTCGACGGTCGTCATCGACTCTGCATTCCCTTCGCGGCCACGTCGCCGCCGAGCTGATGCTGGAGTTCGACCAGCCCGTACCCCACCACCGCGATACCGGCGGCCACGGTGCTCAGCACGGCCAGCCACAGCCCGAATCGCAGAATCGGGTTCACTTTCATCCGCCCGCCGAGAATCTTGATGCCGATCACCAAGATGTCGATGAGCCACACCAGGATCATCATCAGGTCATGCACACATTCGCGAAGGTGAGCACCGGCCAGCACACGATGGAGCCGAGAAACGAGACGACGACGTCGATTCCGTGCATATCGCGCAGATGACTGGTGTGCGTCAGCGTCCAGATCACGCCGATCAATCCGTATGGAATGCCGAGGATGATGAGTGTCCCGAGGAATTCGGAGACCTTCATCTCGTAGCTGAATATTCGATCCAGCTTCTTGAGCATCGACCTAGTCCTTTCCTGCCGGCCCCGTCCGGCGCACGATCCCCGCCGCCGCGCGCAGTCGGCGCGCCGTGTGTGTCCGGCGCGCCTCCCAACCGGTCCGGCTGGATCGGTATGTTACGCACCATTCCGCTCGATACGGAAGCGATTCGACAAGATTCCATCCAGCTATGGCGAGATTGGCCAGACCAGCCAGGCAAGATGCGGGACGAGCAGCACAACAAGTTATCGACTGTTCGCTGCCCAAACCGGCCTTGCGAGGAAGAATCGCGAGTAACATAATGGGCGCAGTGGCACCCGGAGAGCTCGCACTCGGCTCGTCCGGCGCACCGGCAAGAGAACGGATATATGCCCATGACCGCAGTCGCGCGATCCTTCGAGCAGGATGGTCTGCCACCGCTGACCACCGAGCAGACCCGTATCCCCATCGGCACCCACCACCGGCCGTTCACCAAGCGCCCGCTGGCACTGACCGACGCCCTGGACTTCTGGAGCTTCGGCGGCGCCGCCGCCAATGTCGTGATGCAGATGGCGCGCCCTGGCGTCGGCTACGGCGTCGCGGAGAGCCGGGTGGAATCCGGTGCGCTGATGGTCCATCCGTGGAAGCGGGCGCGGACCACGACGCAGTATCTGGCGGTGTCGATCCTGGGCACCCAGGAGGAGAAGGACGCGTTCCGGGAAGCGGTCAATGTGGCGCATCGGCAGGTGCGTTCGGGCCCGGACAGCAAGGTGAAGTACAACGCCTTCGACCGCCATCTCCAGCTGTGGGTAGCGGCGTGCCTGTTCATCGGATTCGAAGACACCTACCAGCTGCTCAACGGCAAGATGACCGAGGAGCAGGCCGAGCAGTTCTATCAGACCTCATCGCCGCTGGCGACCGGGCTCCAGGTGCCGCGGGAGATGTGGCCGGCTACCCGCAAGGATTTCGACGCGTACTGGAACGAGATGGCGCGCCAGGCCGTGCTCGACGATTTCGTGCGCGGCTACTTGGATGATCTGCTGAATCTGCGGATGATCCACTGGTATCTGCGGATCCCGTTCCGTGGTCTGCTGAAGTTCTTGACCATCGGATTTCTCGCGCCGTACTTCCGCGAGCAGTTGCGGGTGGAGTGGACCGCGGCCGATCAACGGCGCTTCGACAACCTTTTCCTGTTCGTCGGTTTCGTCAACCGGTTCATTCCGCGGTTCCTGCGATTCGGCGGTTCGCATGCGCTGATGGTGGATCTGCGCCGACGGATGCGGAAGCAGAAGAGTTTGATCTGAGACGCACCCGGATCCGGCGGCGCAGCGTGGGGCCGCCGGATCCGGGTGATCGACCGCTGCCCCGGACCGCTAGCGGCCGGGGCAGCTGGTGTGTTCACCGCCGGACGTAGATGCCCACCAGGTCCTTGAGCGCGCGGTTCTCGCCGTGCAGTTCCTCGAGCGCGATACGCAGGCGGCGCACCTCGTTGGCCAGGTCGTCGGCGCTGCGGTGGCCGAATTCCGGGTCGCCGACCGGCGTTACCGTCGAGGCCGGGGGCGCGGTCACCGCGACCAGCTCGGCGGCGCGCTGCTCGGTGGCCGGGGCCGGCTGCTCGGCGGCGGGTGCCGGCTGCTCGGTGGCGGGTGCCTCGGCCACCGCGGTGAGTTCCTCGACAACCGGGGTGGGCTCAGGCTCGGCGACCAGCGTCGCGGCGGCGGCCGGTGCGGCCTGAAGACGCGCGGCCGCCTTCTTCGCCGGGGACGAGCCGTTGGCCGACGCGGCCCGCTTGCGAGCGGTGGCGGCCCGAGCCTTCGGTGCCTTCTTCACCACGCGCTTGCGGGGCGCGGGGGCGGCTTCGGCCGGGGCGGGCTCTTCGGCCGCCGCCGCACCGTTGGCCGAGGCGGCGGCCTTGACCCAGTTGGTGAGGGCGCCCACCGACGGCCAGCCCGCCTTCTGCACCACTTCCTCGCACGCCGCGTTCAACGACTTACCCTCGGCGCGGAGCTTTTCCACCTTCTTGACTGCCCTGGCTTTTTCCGCATCGGTGAATCTCTTGGCCATTGTCGCCGCTCCTGCTATCCAGATCATGGTCATGTCACCCGGTATCGAACACAGATGACAGCACAGCCAGTGCCGTGCGAAACATAACGGATATACCCGATTCCATGCCAATCAAGACAATCTCTGGAACTGCGGGTGGAATTCTCCAGGAGCCGGACGGCGGTGTGATCGGCGCGGCGGTAGGCACGTTAATCGTTGTGCTGGAACGGTTTCGATATCAGCACCAGGGTGAAGTGTGATCGTCGGCGGCGATACCGAAACCGTCAGCAGCGCTATCTCCTACTGTGCCGCTAGGCCGGCGTCACCGACACGGGAACACCATTGAACACCGCATTACCGGAGGGACGGTCGACCACCGTGTCATCAGTGAGCACATTGGTGTTCACACCGGCATGCTCGCGCGCCACCCGTTGACCGCCAACGGTGTGGCCCCAGCCGTGCGGCAGGCTCACCACGCCGGGCATGATCGCCTCGGTCGGTTCCAGATCCACGGTGAGTTCGCCCGCCGCCGATTTCACCACCGCGTGCTCGCCGAGGCCGAGCCGGTCGACGTCATCGGGGTGGATGTGCAGCGTGCACCGGTTCGTGCCGCTCACCAGGCGCGGCATATTGTGCATCCAGCTGTTGTTGGAGCGCAGGTGGCGGCGGCCGATCAACACCATCTCCGGTGCGGCGGCGGCCAATCCGGTGCGCAGGCGGTCGACATCGGCGAGCAGCTGCGGCGGTGCGAGTTCGACGCGACGGGACTCGGTGCGCAGTACCTCGGGCAGCCGCGGCTGGAGCGGGCCGAGATCGACGCCGTGCGGGTTGTCCAGCAAGGTCGCCAGGGTGAGGGTGCCGCCGTTCCACGCGCCGTACGGGCCCAGGCGCAGCATCATGTCGATGCGCTGCTCGGTGGTGTTCGCACCGATCAATTCGCTGCGGCGGTCGGCAAGACCGGCTTTGTGCAAGGTGCCCGCGATGACGAATTCGTCGAAAGCGGTGAGGGCGTCGCGGCCGTCCGCGCCCCGGTGATCACCGCCGGTGACCGCGGCGGCCAGGCGGGCGATGACCGCGGCCTCCGACGGCCGCTCGCCCAGCGGCACCAGCGGCCGCGAGTAGCGCGCGTAATTGCGGACCGCGAATTGCAGCAGCGCGAAATCGTAATGCGGTGATTGCAGCGGACGCGGCGGCGGCAAGATCACATCGGCATGACGGGTGGTCTCGTTCAGATAGCAGTCCACGCTCACCATGAACTCGAGTCCGGCGAACGCGGAATCCAGGCGGGCGCCATTGGGTGCCGACAGCACCGGATTTCCGGCGACCGTGATCACGGCCCGCACCTGGCCCTCGCCCGGCGTGGTGATCTCGTCGGCCAAGGTGGCGACCGGGAATTCGCCCATCGCCTCGGGCAGTTCACGGACCCGGCTGGTCCAGCGGCCCAATCGGAATGCTTTGGTGCGCACGATCCCCAGCGCCGCGGCCGAGGCGAACATGACCCCGCCCGGTGCGTCCAGATTTCCGGTGAGGGTATTGATCACATCGACCAGCCATTGGGTGACCGTGCCGAATTCGGTGGTGCAGGTGCCGATCCGGGCATACACCGCGGCGGTGGGCGCCTCGGCCAGTTCACGGGCCAGCCGGACAATCGTGTCCGCGGGCACGCCGGTGCGGCGGGCGACCACATCCGGTGCGAAATCGGCGGCGGCCGCGCGCACCTCGTCGAGCCCGTGCACCGGCGTCCGCAGGTCGACGAGGTTCTCCGCGAACAGCGTGTGCACGATCCCGAACAGCAGATACGCGTCGCTGCCCGGCCGGACGAACAGGTGCTCGTCGGCCAGGTCGGCGGTGCGGGTGCGGCGTGGATCCACCACGACCAGCCGCCCGCCGCGCGCCCGCAGCGCCTTCAGCCGGCCCGGGAAGTCCGGTGCGGTGCACAGCGAGCCGTTGGATTCCATCGGGTTCGCACCGAGCATCAGCAGGTAATCGGTGCGGTCCAGATCGGGCACCGGGATGGCGAGCGGATCGCCGAACATCAGCCCGCAGGAGACCTGCTTGGGCATCTGATCGGCGGTACTGGCCGAATACAGGTTCTTGGTGCCGAGCCCGCGGATCAAGGCCGGGACGTACAGCGCGCCGGCCACGCTGTGCGCGTTCGGGTTGCCCAGGTACAGCGCGGCCGACTGCTTGCCGTACTCCGCCGTCACCGCCGGGAACCGTTCGGCGATGAGGTCGAACGCGTCGTCCCAGGAGACGGCGCGCCAGGTTCCGGTGGCGCGGTCGCGGACCATCGGCTCGGTGAGCCGGTCCGGATCGCCGTCGAGGGTGCCGAGGCTGGCGCCCTTCGGGCAGAGGAAGCCCTGGCTGAACGGGTCCTGCCGGTCGCCGCGGACCGAGAGCACCCGGTCGTCGCGGTCGAGGGTCAGCTCGAGGCCGCAGACCGCCTCACACAGCGGACAGGTGCGAAGGCCGGTCCGGGTGAGGTCGGCGGGCCGGTCGGTGGATTCGGTGGACGCGCGCGTTGCCATACCTCATCGTCGCGCGGGCTGACGGTCGATGAGAAGGATTCGGTCTAATTTCTCGCGCGTAGTGGGTGGCTCGCCGCGGGCGGCTACCAGGGTTGCCGCGGTGCGAGGCCGGGCTCACCGTCGACCCGCAGCCGGGCCACCGCGAACCCGCAGCCGAGCTCACCGCTGCCCCGCGGCGGGCTCGCCGTCGGCTGCCGTACCGCGACGGGCAGCCGACGGCGTGATGGGCCAATCGTCGGTGAATTCAGTTCGCTTCGACCGCCATGGCCCGGACCAGCGATTTCGGGCGCATATCGAGCCAGTGCGCTTCGACGTAGTCCAGGCACGCCTTGCGGGTGGTGGGGCCGTGAGCGATGGTCCAGCCGCCGGGGACGGTGGCGAAGGTGGGCCACATGGAGTGTTCGCCTTCGTCGTTGATGAGGACGTAGAACCGGGCGTTGTCGTCGTCGAACGGGTTGGTCATGATGGGCCTTTCGGTAGTGCGGCAGGGGTTATGCGCGGTCGTGGTCGGTCCAGCGACTGGTGAGGACGTGGCCGATGCGGGCAAGAGCGGCATCGGTGGTCATCCGCCAGTGGGTGGTCTGGACGGCGTGGTTGTGGACGGTGCCGTCGACGGCGTCGGACCAGGTGGCGGCGCCGATGGCGCCGGTGGGGTCGTCGGCCGCGGCGGTGAAATACACCAGCTCGCCCTTGTAGGGGCGCGGGTGGTAGCGGGCGATCAGACGCAGCGAGGCCGCACCGGAATCCAGGACCCGGGTGAGCCGGTCGGCGCCGAAGGAGGCGAACGGTTCCGGCAGCTCGGACAGGTAATCCACCAGCTGGTCGCGGTCCAGCTCGCGGTCGGCGGTGTCGCCGAGCAGGCCGCCGAGCAGTTCGGCCACCGGGATCGGTGCGGTCGTGTCGACCTCGGCGGTCAGCGCGCTGTCCATCATGGCCAGGGTCGCGACATGCTGGCCCTGGTCTTGCAGCAGCACCGCGATGGCGTGGGCCAGGACACCGCCGAGCGACCAGCCCAGCAGGTGGTAGGGGCCTTCCGGCTGCACGGCGCGGATCTCACGGACGTAGCGCTGGGCCCATTCCTCGATCGAACCGGCTTGCGGTTCCTCGGAACCGAGCACCGGCGATTGCAGCCCGTAGAGCGGGCGGTCCGGTTCGATGTGCGCGGCCAGGCCGGCGAAGGACCAGGCCACGCCACCCACCGGATGCACGCAGAACAAGGGTTCGCGGGCGCCGCCGGGTCGCAGCGGGAGCAGGACGTCGAAGGCGGCCTCGGCGTCGATGCGTCCACGTCCGGCGCGGCGGTTCGCGATCTGGGTGACGAGCCCGGCCGGTGTGGGGGCGGAGAACAGCCAGACGACCGGGATCTGCTCGCCGAGGGCGTCGGCGAGCTGTGCGGCCAGGCGGGTTGCCAGCAGCGAGTTGCCGCCGCGCTCGAAGAAGTTGTCGTCCAGGCCGATACGGGCGCCCACCTTTCCGAGCACGTCGCCGAAAACCTCGCAGACGGTGCGTTCCAGCTCGGTAACCGGCGCGCGGAACGCCCGGGAGCCGACCGAGGGGCGCGGCAGGGCGTTGCGGTCGACCTTGCCGTTGGCGGTCAGCGGCAAGGCAGGCAGCTGCATCAGCACGGCCGGAACCATGTAGCTGGGCAGCGATTGCGATAGCGCGGTGCGCAACTCGGCTTCGACGATCGGTTCGTCGGCGGTGAAATAGCCGACCAGCATGGCATTGTCACCGTCGCCGCGATGGGCGAGCACGATCGCGTCGGCCACCTCGGGCCGCGACCGCAGCGCGTGCTCGATCTCGGCGAGCTCGATGCGGTACCCACCCACCTTGACCTGGAAATCGCGGCGCTCCACGTATTCCAGATCGCCGTCGGCATTCCAGCGCGCCAGATCGCCGGTGCGGTAGAGCCGGCTGCCGGGCGCACCGAACGGATTGGCGACGAACCGTTCGGCGGTCAGGTCCGGGCGGTGCTGATAGCCCCGGGCCAGCTGGGCGCCGCCGAGATACAGCTCGCCGCTCACCCCGGCCGGCACCGGATGCAGCCGGTCGTCCAGCACGTACACCTGGTTGCCGGATTCGGGGGTGCCGATGGGCACGATCGGTGCGCGGGTGCCGCGCTCGGTGCGGAACCGGGTCACCGAGACCGCCGCTTCGGTGGGGCCGTACAGGTTGTCGATGCGCGCGCCGGTGCTCGCGGCGATCCGGTCCAGGGTCGCCGCGGGCAGGGCCTCACCGATCACCAGCAGCCGGCGCAGCGAGGCAGGTAGCGGACGGCCACCCGCGGCCTCGGCCAGCATGGCCAGCAGCGAGGGCACCAGCGTCACCGTGGTGACCGCCGCGCGGTCGATCACGTCGAGCACCCGATGCGGATCGCGCTGGGCACCGTGCGGGGCGAGCACGATGCGGGCGCCGGTTCGGGTGGCCCACCACAGTTCCCAGATCGATAGGTCGAACGCGGCCGAGGTCAGTTGCAGCACAGCGTCGCCCACGCCGAGCGCGTATTCGGCCTGCATCCAGTCGAGCTGATGCGCGACCGCCGCGTGCGGGACCGCCACGCCCTTGGGGGTGCCGGTGGAGCCGGAGGTGAAGATGACGTAGGCGGTGTTGGACGGCAGCAGCGGGGACCGGCGCTCGTGCGCGCGGACCGGTCCGGCTGCGGCCGCGCGGACGCCGGCGTCCCAGATGTCGAGCACGGGAGTCTCGATCGGCTCCGGCAACGGCATCGGCGCGCGGCCCGAGGTGAGGACCAGCGCCGGTGCGGCCGCCGCGAGGACCGCGGCCGTGCGCTCCCGCGGATGCGCCGGGTCGAGCGGGACGTAGGCGCCGCCGGCCGTCACCACCGCGTACAGCGCGATCAGCAGGTCGATACCGCGCGGCATCGCCACCGCTACCAGCGTTTCCGGCCCGACGCCGCGGTCGATGAGCACGCGGGCGAGCTGGTTGACCCTCGCGCCGAAGTCGGCATAGGTGAGGGCGGTGTCGGCGGTGAGCAGCGCGATCGCGCCGGGTGTGCGCGACACCTGCGCCTCGAAGGCCGTGGTGAGCAGCGCGGGCGCGAATTCGTGCTCGGCCGCGTTCCAGACCCGCAGGACGCGTTCGAATTCGGCGGGATCCAGCAGCGGGAGATCACCGACCGGCGTCTGCGGGGCCGCGCAGATCGCGGTGAGCAACCGGTGCAGCCTGCCCGCGAACCCCGCGACGGTGGATTCGTCGAACAGCGCCGTGGCGTAGGTGAGCGAGGCCGCCATACCGGCGGGGGTGCCGTCGGCGTGGTAGCGGTCGGTGACCACAAGGTGCAGATCGAACTGGGCGACTTCGGAGTCGAAATCGGCTGCGGTGACGGTCAATCCGTCGAGCGCGAAATCGGCTTCGACCTGGTTGTGGAAGGAGAATCCGACCTGGAACAGCGGATGCCGGGCAGTGGAGCGTTCCGGGTTGAGCACCTCGACCAGCCGCTCGAAGGGGACGTCGGCGTGGGCGAAGGCGGCGACGTCGGTGGCGCGGACGCGGTCGAGCAGATCGGTGAAACCGGCGCCCGGTTCGACCTGCGCGCGGAGCACGAGGGTGTTGACGAACATGCCGACGACCTCGTCCAGCGCCGCCTCACCCCGTCCGGCGACGGGTGTGCCGACCGCGATATCGGTGGTTCCCGACAACCGGGCCAGCAGCACCGCGAACGCGGCGTGGGTGACCATGAACAGCGTGGCGCCGGCGTCGCGGCCGAGTTCGGCGAGCCGGGCGTGCAGGGCGGCGTCGATGCTGAAATCGAGGTGCCTGCCCTGAGTGGCGACGACGGCGGGACGCGGCCGGTCGGTCGGCAGGGCCAGCTGGGCGGGTAGCCCGGCCAGCGCCTCGGTCCAGTAGGCGAGCTGACGGGAGATCAGCGAGCCGGGATCGTCCTCGCTGCCGAGCAGTTCACGCTGCCAGCGGCTGTAATCGGCGTACTGCACGGGCAGCGGCGCCCAGTCGGGTGCGGCGCCGTGTTTGCGGGCGGCGTAGGCGAGCATCACGTCGCGGGCCAGCGGGGCCAGCGAGGACCCGTCGGCGGCGATGTGATGCACGACCACGACCAGCACGTGCTCGTTCGGGCCGAGGGCGAGCAGCCGGGCGCGGATCGGCACGGTAGCGGTCACGTCGAAACCGTCGCCGACGAAATCCGCGACGGCGGCGCCCAGATCGTCGGCGGTCACCGCGATCGGCGCCAGCACCGGCGTACCCGCCTGCTCGATCGGCAACACCACCTGCACCGGACCGTCCGGTCGCTGCGGGTACACGGTGCGCAACACCTCATGGCGCTGCACCACATCGGTGATGGCGGCATTGAGGGCCGCGATATCGAGCGCGCCGGACAGCCGCACGGCCAGCGGGATGTTGTAGGCGGTGGACTGGCGGTCCAGGCGGTTGAGGAACCACATGCGCTGCTGGGCCAGCGAAAGCGGGACCGGGCCGTCGTCGGTGCGGCGGGCCAGCACCGGACGGGCCGGTTCGGCGCTGCCCCGGGCGTCATCGAGGACGGCAGCGAGGGCGGCGACCGTCGGATTCTCGAAGATCGTGCGGACGCCGACGGAGACGCCGACCGCGCTGCCGAGGCGGGCGGCCAATTGGGTTGCGGTGAGGGAGTTTCCACCGAGGGCGAAGAAGTCGTCATCTAGGCCTACGGAATCCGATTCGCCATCGAGCACTCCGGCGATGACGGCCGCTACCGTGCGCTCGGTGTCCGTGCTCGGCGCGCGGAACTCGGCGGTGCGGAACTCCGGTTCCGGCAGGGCCTTCCGGTCCAGTTTCCCGACCGGCGTCAGCGGGAGCTCGTCGAGCACCATGATCGCGCTGGGCACCATGTAGGCGGTGAGCGACTTGGCGGCGTGGGCGGTGAGGGCGGCGGTGTCGATGGTCCGGCCGGGAGCGGCGACGACGTAGGACACCAGCGACACCGTGCCCGCGCTATCGGTATGACCCACGGTGACGGCGTATTCCACACTCGGATGGGCGGCCAGCACCGCATCGATCTCACCGAGTTCGATGCGCAACCCACGCACCTTCACCTGCTGGTCGGAGCGGCCGACGTACTGGATCGCGCCCGACGTCGTCCAGCGCACCAGATCGCCGGTGCGGTACAGCCGTCCACCGGCGGGACCATAGGGGTCGGCGATGAATCGCTGTGCGGTCAGCGCCGACCGCGCGTGGTAGCCGCGGGCCAGGCCCGGACCGCGTAGATACAGCTCACCCGTGACACCCACCGGCACCGGCTGGAGTCGTTCATCGAGCACCACCGCGGACATGCCGTGGATCGGGGTGCCCATATCGAACGGGTCGCCGGGCCGCATGGGCGCGCTGATCGTGGTGATGATGGTGGTTTCGGTCGGGCCGTAGGTGTTGAAGAACTGGCGGTTCTCGTCGGCCCAGCGGCGCACCACATCGGGGCCGAACGACTCGCCGCCGACCGTCAGCCGGACCAGGCAGCCGAGTTCGGCGGGATCGAGCGTCTGCAGAACGGCCGGCGTGAGGAACGCATGGCTCACCCGCTGGTCCCGGATGAGCGCGGTCAGTTCGCTGCCGCCGTACACGCCGGCCGGGGCGATCACCAGGGTCGCGCCCGCGGCGAGCGCGAGCAGCAGTTCCAGCATGGAGGCGTCGAAACTGGGTGAGGCGACGTGCAGCACCCGCGCGTCCGAGGTGACCTGGTACCGATCCCGTTGCGCCACCGCGACTCCGGCGATGCCCTCCTGCGTCGCGACCACACCCTTCGGCAGCCCGGTCGACCCGGAGGTGTAGATCATCCAGGCCGGGTTGGTGACCCGCACGCGGCGCACCAGTTCGGTCGCGGCGATCGGCGCGGGACTGGCCTGCCACAGCCGGGTGGCCGTGTCGGGGGCGTCGAGCACCAGCCACTCGACGTCGCCGGGCAGGTCCGCGCGCGCGGCCAGTGTGGTGAGGCCGAGCACGGCCCCGGAATCGGCCAGCATGTGGGTGATGCGCTCGGCGGGATAGGTCGGATCGACCGGGACGAAGGCCGCGCCGGTCTTGGCCACCGCCCATACCGCGAGCATCGACTCGGCCGATCGCGCGATGGCCACGGCCACCACGTCTTCGGCACCGACACCCGCGGCGATGAGCAGCCGTGCCAACCGCGAGGACTGCTCGTCCATGGCCCGGTAGGTCAGTTCCCGGCCGCCCGCGACGACCGCGACGGCGTCCGGATCGGCGACGACGGCGCTCGCGATGAGCTGGGCCAGCGTGCACGGCGGAACCGGCGCCGCACCGCGGCGGGCCAGCAGTTGCGCGCGTTCGAGCGGGGCGAGCAGTTCGGCCGCGCCGATGGGGCGGTCGGGGTCGGCGGTCAGCACACCGAGCAGGCGGCCGAAGCGGCGCAGCAGACCGGCGGCGGTGCTGCGGTCGAACAGGTCGGTGGCGTAGTCGAGTTCGACGCCGAGGTGGCCGTCGTCGTCGGGTTCGGCGGCGACGGTGAACTGGAGATCGAAGCGGGCCACCGGTTCGTCGAACGGCACCGGCGTCAGCTCCAGGCCGGGCACGGTGAAGGTCCCGGACCCGGTGTTCAGGTAGTTCAGCGCCACCGTGAACAGCGGATGCCGGGACTGGGAGCGTTCGACGCCGAGCGCGTCGACCACCTGGTCGAACGGCACGGTGGTATGGGCGAAGGCCGCCAGGTCGGTCTCGCGGGTGTGGTCGAGCAGTTCGGCAAAGGTGAGCGTGCGGTCGGCGCGGGTGCGCAACACCAGGGTGTTGACGAACATGCCGACCAGATCGTCCAGCGCCGCGGCGCCGCGACCGGCCACCGGGGTGCCGATGGCGATATCGGTACTGCCCGACAGCCGCACAAGCAAGGTCGCGAGCGCCGCATGCAGCACCATGAACGGCGTGGCCTTGTGCCGCACCGCCAGCTCCCGCACGCGGGCGCCGACCTCACCGCCGATGCGGGCCCGGATGCTCGCACCGCGCTTGGAGGCGACGGCGGGGCGCGGCCGGTCCATCGGCAGGGCCAATTCTTCGGGCAGGTCCCGCAGCGTCTGCGTCCAGTACGCCAGTTGTTCGTCGGCCACCGCGGCGACGGTGTTGTGCTGCCACAGCGCGTAATCGGCGTATTGCACCGGCAGCTGCGGCCACAGCGGGGTGCTGTCGAGCACGCGGGCGAGGTAGGCGGCCAGCAGATCGCGCAGCAGCGGATTCATCGAATAGCCGTCGGCGGCGATGTGGTGCACCACCGCGACGAGGACGTGGGTACTGGGGTTTTCCCGCAGCAGCACCGCGCGGACCGGGACCTCGGTGGTGACATCGAATCCGGCGCCGATGAATGCGGCGATCCGGTCCGCAACGGCACCGTCGAGGGTTTCGACACGCAGACCGACGTTCGCGGATTCGGCCGGCAGCACGACCTGATGACCGGTGCCCGCGTCGTCGACGGGGTAGATGGTGCGCAGCGCTTCGTGCCGCGCGATCACGTCATCGAAAGCTCCGACCAGCGCGGCGGTATCGAGTTCGCCGCGAATGCGCACCGCCACCGGGATGTTGTGCGCGGCCGAGGCGGGATCGAGCCGGTTGAGGAACCACATACCGCGCTGCACCGGCGCCAGCGGAATGCGCTCCGGACGCGGGCCCGCGATCAACTCGATGGCCAGCTCACCGGCCTCGCCGAGCCGGGCCGCCAGCCCGTGCACGGTGGGCGCCTCGAACAGCAACCTCACCGGCACCCGCCGGCCCAGCCGCTCCCCCAGCCGCGCCAGCACCCGGGTGGCCGACAGCGAGTTGCCGCCGAGATCGAAGAACCCGTCATCGACACCGACGGGCGAGACGCCGAGCACGGCCTCGAAGGCCTCGGCCACCAGCCGTTCGGCCGAGGTCACCGGTGCGCGATAGGCGGTGCGGTCGAACACCGGGTCGGGCAGGGCGGCGCGGTCGAGCTTGCCGGAGGCATTGAGCGGGAAGGATTCGAGCACCATGACCGTCGAGGGCAGCATGTACGACGGGAGCGTCGCGGCCGCGACCCGCAGCAGTTCGTCCTCGTGGACGGTCGCGCCCGGCAGGACGGTCACGTAACCGACCAGGTGTTCAGCGGCGACGCGGGCCGCGGCCTGCGCGACCCCGGGGGCTGCGGCGAGCACGGCCTCGATCTCCCCGAGTTCGATGCGCTGGCCACGGAACTTCACCTGGAAGTCGGTGCGGCCCAGATACACCAGTTCGGCGCCGGTCGCGGTGTGCTCCCAGCGCACCAGATCGCCGGTGCGGTACATCCGTTCGCCCGGCTCGCCGAAGGGGTTCGCGACGAACCGGTCGGCGGTGATGGCCGGACGGCCGTGATAGCCGCGCGCCAACTGCGTGCCGGCCAGATACAGCTCACCCGCGACGCCGGGCAACGTCGGCCGCAGCCGCGCGTCCAGCACGTACACCCGGCTGTTCCATTCGGGGTTGCCGATCGGCATGACGGTGCGCTCGACCTCCCCGGTGACCTCGCGGTAGGTGATGCTGACCGCCGCCTCGGTGGGTCCGTACAGGTTGTGCAGCGCGGCCGTGCTCACCGCGCCGAAGGCCCGCACGGTCTCGGCGGGCAGGGCCTCACCGATGACGAACACCGTGCGCAGAGTGGACAGGGCCGGAGTGAGCCCGGCGGACTCTACGTGCGCGGCGAACACACTCAGCATCGACGGCACGAAATCGGTGACGGTGACGCTGTATTCGCCGATCGTCTCCGCCAGATAGCCGGGATCGCGGTGCCCGTCCGGCGTGGCGAGCACGACGGTCGCACCCACCCGCAACGGCAGGAAGTAGCCCCACAGCGACACATCGAAGGTGGTGGCGGTCTTCTGGAGATAGACGTCGTCCCCGTCGAGCCGGTACTGCGCCTGCATCCAGTTCAGCTGGTTCACGATCGCCGCGTGCGAGACGGTGACGCCCTTGGGTTTACCGGTCGACCCCGAGGTGAAGATGACGTAGGCCGGATGCTGCGGCAGCAGGACCCCGGTCCGTTCACCGGTGGCGATCGGCTCGTCGGACAGGTCGAGTTCGACGGTGTCGACGCAGACCGTCGGCCCCTGGTAGCCGACATCGATGCGGTCGCGTTCGGTGGTCAGCAGGGCGGCCGGCTGGGCGGTGTCGAGGATGTGGGCGATGCGCTGGGCCGGATGATCCGGGTCGATCGGCACATACGCGCCGCCCGCCTTGACCACCGCGTACATCGCGATCACCAGGTCGATGGACCGGCGAATCGACAAGGCCACCAGGGATTCCGGGCCGACGCCGAGACCGATGAGGTGGCGGGCCAGCCGGTTGGCGCGGCTGTCGAGTTCGCCGTAGCCGAGGGTGATCGCCGGGGTGCCGTCATCGGGGACGTAGACCAGCGCCCGATCCTCGGGCGTCGCGGCGGCCTGCGCCTCGAACTCGTCGAGCAGCAGTTCCGGGACGTAGGCGGTGTGCGCCGAATCGTTCCATTCGGTGAGCACCCGGTGGCGTTCCCCGGCGGTGAACAGATCGATATCGCCGACCGGACGGTCCGGCTCGGCGGCCGCCGCGTTCAACAGCCGCAGCAGCCGGGTACCGAATCCGATGACGGTATCGGCGTCGAAAAGGTCGGTGGCGTAGCCGAACCGGAATTCGTCGTCGGTGACGGTCAGCTGCAGATCGAAGCGGATCGTGTCGTGACCGGGGTCGACTTCGCTGATGGTGAGCCCGTCGAGTTCCAGCCGCACCGGTTCCAGGTTCTGGAAGAACAGCGCGACCTGGAACAGCGGATGCCTGGCCTGCGAGCGCGGTGGATCCAGCACCTCCACCAGCCGTTCGAAGGGCAGCTCGGCGTGGGCGAAGGCGGCCAGGTCGCGGTCGCGGACCCGGCGCAGCAGCTCGGCGAAACCGGTGGCGGCGTCGACCTCGGTGCGCAACACCACCGTGTTGACGAACATGCCGACCAGATCGTCCAGGGCGGCGTCACCACGACCAGCGACGGGTGCGCCGATCGCGATATCACTGGTGCCCGACAGCCGGGCCAGCAGCACCGCGAACGCGGTGTGCACCACCATGAACGGGGTGCTGCCGGTGCGGGCGGCCAGGTCGGCGATGCGTTCGCCGAGTTCGGCACTCAGGCCGATGCCGACGGTGGCGCCCGCGTGCGAGGCGATGGCGGGACGGGGGCGGTCGGCGGGCAGGTCGAGCTGGGCGGGCAGGCCACGCAAGGTCTGCTGCCAGTAGGCGAGCTGCGCCGCGGCCGGCGTCGTCGGATCGTCTTCGGCGCCGAGGGTTTCGCGTTGCCACAGGGCGTAATCGGCGTACTGCACCGGAAGTTCCGGCCAGCCGGGCGCGCGACCGGCGGTGCGGGCGGCGTAGGCGGTCGCGATATCGCGGGCCAGCGGCGCCATCGAGAATCCGTCGGCGGCGATGTGGTGCACCACCAGCACCAGGATGTGCTCACCGGCCTCGACCCGGGCCAGGCCGATGCGGACCGGGACAGCGCGCGTCACGTCGAACGGGGTGCCGACGAATTCGGGGATGGATCCGACCGCGAGGGTGACGACGGGCGGCACCTGCGCCGGCTCGAGCACCCGCTGACTGCCCACGCCGTCGATGTCCGGGTAGACGGTGCGCAGGGTTTCGTGCCTGCCCACCACATCGGCGATGGCGGCGGTGAGGGCATCGGTGTCGAGATGGCCGGTGAGCCGGATGGCGACCGGGATGTTGTTGACGGTCTCCTCCGGATCGAACCGGTTGAGGAACCACATGCGCTGCTGCGCGAGCGACAGCGGCACGGTCTCCGGGCGTTCCCGGCGAGTCGGCGCGATCTTGGCGCCGCTGCCGCGCAACCCCGCCACCCGCGCTGCCAGCCCCGCCACCGTGGGCGCCTCGAACAGCAACCGCACCGGGATCTCGGCGTCGAGTTCGGCGCCGAGCCGCGCCGCCAGCCGGGTGGCGATGAGGGAGTTGCCGCCGAGGGCGAAGAAGTCGTCGTCGGCACCCACCCGGTCGAGGCCGAGCAGGTCGCCGACCAGCGTGGCGACGGTCTGTTCCAGGCCGGGCGCCGGCTCACGGAATGTCGCGGCGGTGAACGCCGGGGCGGGCAGGGCTCGGCGGTCGAGCTTGCCGGAGGAGTTCAGCGGGAACTCGTCGAGCACGACGAAAGCCGCAGGGACCATATATGCGGGCAGTTCGGCGGCGAGTTCGGTGCGGATCGTCTCGGTGTCGACTTCGCCGGCCGTGACCACGTAGGCGACCAGCTGGTCGCCGAGGCGGGCATCCGAGCGCACCACGACCACGGCCCGCCGCACCGCGTCCAGATCGGTCAGGGCGTTCTCGATCTCGCCCAGTTCGATGCGCAGGCCGCGCAGTTTGACCTGGAAGTCGGTGCGGCCCAGGTATTCCACCTCGCCGTCGAGGCGCTGGCGCACGAGATCGCCGGTGCGGTACATGCGCTCGCCGGGTGCGCCGAAAGGGTTGGCGACGAAACGCTCCGAGGTCAGGTCGGGCCGGGCCACATAGCCGGAGGCCAGCTGCGCACCGCTCAGGTACAGCTCACCCGCCACGCCGGGCGGCACCCGGCGCAAGCGCGAATCGAGCACCAGCAGAGCGGTATTGAATACCGGGCGGCCGATCGGCACGGAGACCAGGTCGTCGTCGGTGACCTCGTGGAACGTCACGTCGACGGCCGCCTCGGTCGGGCCGTAGAGGTTGTGCACCGCGGCGCCGGTCAGCTCGCGGGCGCGTTGTGCGGTAGCGGCGGGCAGGGCTTCACCGGAGGCGAACAACAGGCGCAGCGCCGCACGACTCGCGGTCTCCAGGAATACCGCCAGCATCGACGGCACGAAGTGGGCGACGGTGATCCGCTGCTCGCGGATCAGGCGGTCGAGGTAGACGGGATCGCGGTGCCCGTCCGGCCGGGCGACGACCAGGCGCGCGCCGACCTGGAGCGGCCAGAAGAACTCCCACACCGAGACATCGAAGGTGGCCGGGGTCTTCTGCACCACCGTGTCGGCGGCCGTCAGCGCGTACTGCTCCTGCATCCACACCAACCGGTTGACGATGGCGTGGTGCGGCACCGCGACGCCCTTGGGGCGACCGGTGGAGCCGGAGGTGAAGATGAGGTAGGCGGTATTGCCGGGGGTGAGCGCGCCGATGCGGTCGGCGGCGGTCAGCGGGTGCGCGGAATAGCCGGACAGGTCGAGCCGGTCGATGCGCACCTGGCGGGTGATGCCGGCATCGAGATCGAGGCCGGAGGTGAGCACGAGGACCGGGCGGGCGGTGGCGAGCACGTATTCGGTGCGTTCGGCCGGATGGTCCGGGTCCAGCGGTAGGTAGGCCGCGCCCGCAGCCACGACGGCGTACATGGCCGTCACCAGATCCAGCGAGCGGCGCATGCCCAGCGCCACCACCGATTCCGAGCCGACGCCCTGGTCGGCCAGCCAGCGCGCCATGCGGTGGACGCGGCCGGCGAATTCGGCGTAGGTCAGGTTCGCGACCCCGGACGCAGTGCCGTCGACGGTGACAGCGATTGCCTCGGGAGTACGCGCGACCTGGGCCTCGAACAGCGAGGCCAGCGTGGCCGCTGGGTCGACCGGATGGGCCGTGTCGTTCCAGCGGGCGAGTGCGGCGCGTTCGGCGTCGTCGAGCAAGTCGATCTCGCCCACGGGCACTTCCGGCGCCGCGATGACGGTCTCGAGCACCCGCACGAACCGCGCGGCGACCGAGTGCGCGGTCGACCGGTCGAACAGATCGGTGGCGTACCGCAGCACTCCGCGCAGGACGGTGGCGCCGGCCTCGGCCTGTTCGCTCAGCTCGAGCGCGAGATCGAACTGCGCGACTCGGTTGTCGATGGGATACGCCGAAACCTCGAGACCGGGCAACCGCAGCACGGTGGGCTCATGATGTTCGTAGGTGAGCAGGGTTTGCACGATCGGCGAATGCGCCTGCGACCGCACCGGATCCAGCTCATCGACCAGACGCTCGAACGGCAGCTCAGCGTGGGCGAAGGCGCGCACATCGACTGCGCGGACCTCGGCGAGCAGCTCGGCGAACGAGCGGTCGGCGTCGACGCGGGTCCGCAGCACCAGGGTGTTGACGAACATGCCGACCAAGTCGTCCAGCGCCGCTTCGGCTCGCCCGGCGACCGGGGTGCCGATGGCGATGTCGTCCACCCCGGCCAGCCGGCTCAGCAGTGCGGCGTAGGCGGCGTGCACGACCATGAACGCCGAAACACCATGGGCAGTGGCCACTTCGTTGATGCGGCCGGCCAGTTCGGCGCCGACGGTGAACTCCACGGCCGCGCCGCGACCCGAGGCCACGGCGGGCCGGGGACGATCGGTGGGCAGTTCCAGCACCGGCGCCAGGCCGGCGAGTTCCTCGCGCCAATGCGTGATCTGGGCGGCCAGCGCGGAATCCGGGTCGTCGGCCGAACCGAGGGCGGCATGCTGCCACAGCGTGAAATCGGCGTACTGGACCGGCAGCGGCGACCACGCGGGGGCGGTGCCCGCGGTGCGGGCGGCGTAGGCCGTCATCAGATCGCGGGCCAGCGGTGCGGTCGATACGCCGTCGGCGGCGATGTGGTGGACCACGACCGCCAGCACATGCTCGCCGGGCGCGGTGCGCAGCAGGGTCGCCCGGACCGGGATGCGAGTGCGGAGGTCGAAACCACCGGAGACGGCGGCGAGCACCGATTCCATCAGGTCGGCTTCGGGAACCTCGATGGGGCGCAACGCCAGTTCGCCGTCCGGGATGGTGTCGAGCACGACCTGGGTGGGACCGTCGGCGTCGGCGGGGAAGATCGTGCGCAGCGACTCGTGCCGGCCCACCACGTCCCGCAGGGCGGCGGCCAGGGCGGGCACGTTCAGCTCGCCGGTCAACCGGATGGTGATCGGGATGTTGTAGACCGCCGAATCCGAGTCGATGCGGTTGAGCAGCCACATCCGGGTCTGCGCCAGCGACAACGGAATCCGGTCCGGACGTGGGCCCGCCACCAGTTCCGGGCGCGGGGTCACCTCGGTCGTGACGCGCGCCGCGAGGCCGGCGACGGTCGGCGCCTCGAACACCTCGCGCACCGTCAACGCCGCACCGAGCGCCGCATTGGCGCGCGCCACCAGCCGCATGGCCAGCAGTGAATTGCCGCCGCGGGCGAAGAAATCGTCATCGGCGCCGATCGGGGTGGTGGCGCCGATCAGGTCGGCGATCAACGCGGCCAGCACCGTTTCGGCACCCTCACGCGGGGCGCGGAAGGCGGCGCCGGCGGCGGTGACCTCGACGGCGGGCAGCGCCTTACGGTCGAGTTTGCCCGCGGTGGTCAGCGGCATCTGGTCGAGCACCAGCAGGTGTGCGGGCACCATGTAGGCGGGCAGCCGGTCGCGGACCTGGGCCAGGACGTCGTCGGCCGACAGTTCCTCACCGCTGACGTAGCCGACCAGGCAGTCCTGCCCCGACACATCGCGCGCCGCGACGACCGCCGCATTCCGCACACCCGCGACGGCGGTCAGCGCGGCCTCGATCTCCCCCAGCTCGATGCGCTGACCACGCAGCTTGACCTGGAAATCGTTGCGACCCAGATACACCAGATCGCCGTGCCGGTTCCAGCGCACCAGATCGCCGGTGCGGTACATCAACCGTCCCGGGGCACCGAAGGGGTCGGCGACAAAGCGTTCCGCGGTGAGCGCGGAACGCCCCTGATATCCGCGAGCCAGCTGATCCCCCGCCAGATACAGCTCGCCGGTGACGCCGATCGGCACCGGACGCAGCCGCGCGTCCAGCACGTAGGCGCGGGTGTTCCAGCACGGGCGGCCGATCGCCACGTCGCGGTCGGAGTCGTGATCCGGGTCGGTGAACTCGTGGAACACCGCCGAGATCGCGGCCTCGGTGGGGCCGTAGGAGTTGTGCACCGCGCCGGGGAAACCGTCGCGCAGGGCGGCCAGCAGATCCGGGGTGAGCGCCTCACCGCCGCAGTGCAGGTGCCGCAGCGAGGCGAGCGCGTCGCCCATGCCTTCGCCGATCAGCGCCGCCAGCACCGACGGGACGAATTCGGCGAAGGTGACGAGATGCTCACGCAGCAGCCCGGCCAGGTACTCCAGGTCCAGGTGGCCGCTCGGGCGCGCGACGATCAGCGGGGCGCCGACCGCGATCGGCAAGAAGCACTCCCAGACCGACACGTCGAAGGTCAGCGGTGCGCGCTGCAACAACCGATCGTTGCTGGAGATCTCGTACCTGGATTCCAGCCAGCGCAACTGGTTGGTGATGGCGCGGTGCGAGATCGACACACCCTTGGGGCGCCCGGTGGAGCCGGAGGTGAACAGCACATAGGCGGCGTTGTCCGGGCGCAGCGGACGCCTGCGGTCGGCATCGGTGACCGGCGCACCGGCGAAGCTCGACAGGTCGAGCGTCGCGTAATCCAGCACGGGCACTGCGAGTTCCGGTAGCCGCGCACCGCCCGCCTGCACCACCAGCAGCGGCGCCGCTGCGGCGATGACGTGGGCCATGCGCTCGGCCGGATGCTCGGGGTCGATCGGTACGTAGGCCGCGCCCGTGCGCACGATCGCGTACATCACCACGAGCATGTCGATCGAGCGCAGCGCACCGAGCCCGATGATGGTCTCCGGACCGGCACCTTCCGCGATGAGCTTGCGAGCCAGGCGGTTCACCCGCGAACCCAGCTCGGCGTAGGTCAGGGCCTCACCCTCGAACCGCACGGCGATGGCGTCGGGGGTGGCGGCGATGCGGGCGGCGAGCATGTCGTCGAGGGTTTCGACCGGGACCACCTGGTCGGTGGCGTTGCATGCGGTCAGCAGCAGGTCGCGCTCGGCGGGCGAGAGCAGGTCGAGTTCGCCGACGCGCACGTCCGGGGTGTCGACAAGGGCGCGCAGGACCTGGTCGAACGCCGCCAGGAAGCGGGTGGCGGTGGCG
Organism: Nocardia cyriacigeorgica GUH-2; assembly: GCF_000284035.1. Classification (NCBI taxonomy): domain Bacteria; kingdom Bacillati; phylum Actinomycetota; class Actinomycetes; order Mycobacteriales; family Nocardiaceae; genus Nocardia; species Nocardia cyriacigeorgica. Next base: position 5,403,020 of record NC_016887.1, read on the forward strand.
TCGTCGAAGAGGTCGAGCGCGTAGTGCAGGTGGACGTCGATGCCGTCGGGGGTGCCGTCGGCGGTGTAGCGGTCGGTCAGCGTCCAGTCCAGATCGAGCTGGATCGGCGCGGCATCCACCTCGAGGGCGGTGATGGCGAGGCGGTCGAGCCGCAGATCGGGTTTGGACTGGTTCTGCAGCGTCAACGCCACCTGATAGAGCGGGGCGTGGGCCTGGGAACGCACCGGATTCAGGGCGTCGACCAGCTGCTCGAACGGGACGTCGGCGTGCTCGAAAGCGGCCACGTCGACCGACCTGACCTGGGCGAGCAGTTCGGTCGCGGTGGTGTCCGGGCGCACCTCGGTCCGCAGGACAAGGGTGTTGACGAACATGCCGACCAGATCGTCGAGCGCCTGATCACCGCGACCGGCTACCGGGGTGCCGATCACGACGTCGTCGGTGCCGGCCAGGCGCGCGAGCAACGTCGCCAGCGCGGCGTGCAGCACCATGAAGGGGGTGGCGCGATGGTCGGCGGCGAGCTCCTGGATGCGGCGATGCAGTGCCGCGTCGAGGCGGGCGGTGCGGGCGGCGCCACGGTTGGAGGCAATGGCGGGGCGCGGGCGGTCCGACGGGAGAGTGATCACATCGGGGAGGCCGGCGAGGCGGTCGGTCCAGTACGTGAGCTGCTGGGACAGGGCGGAATTCGGGTCATCCGGGCTGCCGAGGGCCTTGCGCTGCCAGAGTGCGAAATCGGCGTACTGGAGTGGGAGCGGGGTGAATTCCGGTGCGGTGCCTGCGGAACGCGCGAGGTAGGCGAGGGCCAGATCGCGGGTGAGCGGGGCGAAGGACCAGCCGTCGGCGGCGATGTGGTGGATGACGAACAGCAGGACGTGGGTGTCGGTGTGGTCGGGTGCCTGCTCGGTCACCCGCAGCAGCTCGATGCGGAGCGGCACCTCGCTGGTCACGTCGAAGCCGGTCTGCGCGGCGGCTGCCACAAGCTGCGGCAGCTCGGCGGCCGTGACCGGGCGCGGCTCGAGGGCCAGCGGGTCGGCGGCGGGGAGCACGAGTTGCGATGCGGTGCCGTCGTGTTCCGGGTAGACGGTACGCAGGGTTTCGTGGCGAGCGATGACGTCGTCGATGGCGGCGCTCAGGGCCGCCACATCGAGCGGGCCGGTGAGCCGCAGCGCGAAGGGGATGTTGTAGCCGGCGCTATCGGTGTCGAACCGGTTGAGGAACCACATGCGCTGCTGGGCGATCGACAGCGGGATGGGGGCGGTGCGGTCCTGAGCCGTCAGCGGCGGGCGGGAGGGCGATGCGTCCGCCGTGTCCGCCTCGATCAGGCGCGCCAGCTCACGCACCGTCGGCGCATCGAACACCGCGCGCACCGGAACCCGCGTGCCCGCCGCCTTGCTGAGGCGCGAGGCGAGCTGGGTGGCGATGAGCGAATTGCCGCCGAGCCCGAAGAAGTCGTCACCCGCGCCGACCTGCTGCACGCCGAGCAACGCGGTGAAGACCTCGGCCACAAGGGTTTCCGCAGGTCCTGTCGGCGCGACGAACTCCACGGGCGCCACAGCCGGGGCAGGCAGCGCCTTGCGGTCCAGCTTGCCGGAGGCGTTCACGGGCAGCGCGTCGAGCACGACGAAGCCGCTCGGGATCATGTACGCGGGGAGCGTGCGGGAGAGTTCGGTGCGGAGGGAGTCGGCATCGAGAAGGTTGGTGCGCGCGGGTCCGGACGCCACCGGGCCATCGAGCGCCGCGCCGGTCGACGCGGTGGCAGGGTCGGGCACCAGATACGCCACGAGCTGTGGCCCGGTCCCGTGGTCGTCGCGCACCAGGACCACTGCCTGGGCGACCGATGGGAGGGCCAGCAGCGCCGCCTCCACTTCGCCCAGTTCGATGCGCAGGCCGCGCACCTTCACCTGGAAGTCGGTGCGGCCGAGGAAGTTCAGTTCGCCGTCGGCGGTCCAGGTCATCAGGTCGCCGGTGCGGTACATGCGGGTGCCAGGGGCGCCGAAGGGGTTGGCGAGGAAGCGGTCGGCGGTCAGGTCGGGGCGGGCGAGGTAGCCGTTGGCGAGCTGGGCGCCGGCCAGGTACAGCTCGCCGGGAACACCGGCGGGGACGGGGCGCAGGCGGGTGTCGAGGACGTAGGCCTGGCTGTTCCACACCGGGCCGCCGATGGGCAGCACGGTGTCGTCGGCGTCGGTCACCTCGTGGGCGGTGATCTCCACGGCCGTCTCGGTGGGGCCGTACATGTTGTGCACGCGGGCGCCGGTCACCGCGCGGGCGCGGTGGGCGATGGCGGCGGGCAGGGTTTCGCCGGAGCAGAAGATGTGGCGCAGGGTGGGGACGTCCTGCTCCTCGGCGACGAACGCGGCCAGCATGGACGGCACGAAATGCGCGACGGTGATGGATTCACGGCGCATCAGATCGGCCAGGTAGACCGGGTCGCGATGGCCGTCCGGCTTGGCGAGCACCATGCGCGCGCCGACCTGCAAGGGCCAGAAGAACTCCGGCACCGAGACGTCGAAGGTGGCGGGGGTCTTCTGCAGCAGTGCGTCGGTGGAGTCGATGGCCACGTAGGCCGACTGCATCCAGCGCAGCCGGTTGACGATGGCGCCGTGACTCATCGCCACCCCCTTGGGGCGGCCGGTGGAGCCGGAGGTGAACAGCACGTAGGCGGTGTTGGAGGGCCGCAGCGGGGCCCGTCGGTCGGCGTCGGTCACCGGGGCGGGCGAGTATCCCGTGAGCTCGAGTTCATCGATGCGGATCTGCTCGGCCACGACATCGAGGTCCGTGCCCGAGGTGAGGACGAACAGTGGTGCGGCGGTGTCGAGGATGTGGGCGGTGCGCTCGGCCGGATGATCCGGATCCAGCGGCACGTAACCACCACCGGCCACCGTCACCGCGTACATGCCGACGACGAGGTCGATGGAGCGACGCATCCCCAGCGCTACCAGGGTCTCCGGGCCGACGCCCCGCTCGATCAGATAGCGGGCGAGCCGATTGACCCGCGCCGCGAACTCACCGTAGGACAGCGTTTCGCCAGAGACCGAGACGGGCTGATCCGTTGTCCGGCCGGCGGGAGTCCCGTCGAAGGTGATCGCGGGCGCCTGCGGGGTGCGCGCGGCCTGTTCGGCGAACAGGTCCGCGAGCGTCTCGGCGGGCAGCGGGTGGTCCGTCTCATTCCAGCCAGCGAGTACCCGCGCGCGTTCGGCCTCGTCGAGTAATTCGATATCGCCCACCCGAACCTCCGGATCGGCGGCTATCGCGGTGAGTACCCGCAGGAATCGCGTGGTCAGCGATTCGATGGTGGCGGCGTCGAACAGATCGGTGGCGTAGCGCAGGCTGCCGCTCAGCGCGGTGGCGTCGGCGTCGGTGACCACCAGGTGCAGATCGAACTTGACGGTCTCGTCGGCGATATCCACCGGCTGTACCCGCAGCCCGGGCAGCTCGATCGCCGCCGCCGCGCCACGCTGCTCGCCGAAGCTCAGCATCACTTGGAACAGCGGATGCGCACCGCTGGTCCGGTCCACGTCCATGGTCTCGGCCAGCTGCTCGAACGGCAGCTCGGCATGGGCGAAGGCCGCGAGATCGGCGTCGCGCACCGCGTCCAGCAGTTCGGTGAAGGTGGCCTCGGGCCGCACCTCGCAGCGCAGCACCACGGTATTGACGAACATGCCGATGAGCGCGTCCAGCTCCCGCTCGCCGCGCCCGCCCACGGGCGTGCCGACGACGATATCGCTGCTCGCGCTCAACCGCCCCAGCGTCGCCGCGAACGCGGCATGCACCACCATGAACAGCGACGCACTCCCCCGCCGTGCCAGCGCACGCAGCCCCTCGGAAACCTCAGGGGTGACCGCGAACTCGACAACTCCCCCACGCTGCGACGGCTGCGCCGGACGCGGCCGGTCGGTCGGCAGGGCCAGGTCGGCGGGCAGCCCGTCGAGCACCGCGTGCCAGAACCGGATCTGCTGATGGGCCGGATCGCCGGGACGGTCGGCGTCGCCGAGCAGTTCGCGCTGCCACAGGCTGTAATCGGCGTACTGCACCGCGAGTTCGGGCAGTTCGAGTGCGGTGCCGGCGCTGCGAGCCCGGTAGGCACAGATCAGGTCGGTCACCAGCGGCGTCAGCGACAGCGCGTCGGCGGCGATGTGGTGCACCACAAAGACCAGCAGATGCTCATCGGTGCCGTCGACGTCCAGCAGCGCGACGCGCGCCGGCAGCTCGGTGGTCACGTCGAATCCGCCGCGCGCGATGGCGGCCACCGTGGCGTCGATATCGCGCGGGCTCACCTGGACCGGACGCACATGCAGACTGATCTCGTCGGCGGACAGGATGGACTGATAGGGCCCGGCCTCGGACTCCGGGTAGAGCGTGCGCAGCGATTCGTGCCTGGTCAGCACGTCGAGCACGGCCTGTTCCAAGGCGCGCGGATCAAGTGTTCCGGTCAGCCGCAACACCACGGGCAGGTTGTAGACGCCCGTAGACGCCGACTCCTCGTTCTCCCACCGGTTGAGGAACCACAGCCGCTGCTGGGCCGGGGCCAGCGGAATCCGCTCGGGACGCTCGCGGCGGGACAACGCCGGTCGCGGCGTGGCTTCGGCACGCAGTTCCGCGACGGCGGCCGCGAAACCCGCGACGGTCGGCGCGTCGAACAGCGCGCGCACGGGCACGCGCACACCGGCGGCCGCACCGGTACGAGCGGTGACCTGGGTGGCGTCGAGCGAACTGCCGCCGAGGGCGAAGAAATCATCGTCCACACCGACCCGCTGCACGTGCAGGACCTCGGCGAACACCTCCGCCACCAGGCGCTGATCGGCGTCAACGGGCGCGCGGAACCGAACAGTTTGCAACACCGGCACCGGCAGCGCCTTGCGATCCAGTTTCCCGCTGGTGTTGAGCGGGAACTCGTCCAGCTCGATGACGGCGGTGGGGACCATGTACGCGGGAAGCCGCTGGGACAGCGAGTCTTTCAGCGCAGCCACATCCAGGTCGGCACCCACTGCCCGGATGACGTACCCCGCCAGGAAATCCCCGTCCGCACCGCTGATCAACCGGGCCGCCGCCTGGCTCACCCCCGGGTCGGCCAGCAGCGCGCTCTCGATCTCGGCCAGCTCGATCCGCTGCCCACGGAACTTCACCTGGAAATCGGCGCGGCCCAGGTACACCAGCTCGCCGTCGGGGGTCCAGCGCACCAGGTCGCCGGTGCGGTACATCCGCCCGCCGTCGAGCTCGAACGGGTTGGCCACGAACCGGTCGGCGGTCAGGTCGACGCGCCCGTAGTAGCCGCGCGCCAGCTGCGCCCCGGCCAGATACAGCTCACCCGGCACCCCGATCGGCACCGGACGCAGCCGCGAATCCAGCACGTATACCTGCGAATTCCACTCCGGCTCGCCGATCGGCACCAGCGGAGCGTCGGCCTCGGTGACCTCGCGGTACGTGATCGAGACGGCGGCCTCGGTCGGGCCGTAGAGGTTGTGCAGGCCGGCGTCGCACACGGCGTGGAAAGCCGCCACCGTCTCCGGCGGCAGCGCTTCACCGATGACGAAGACCTCACGCAGCGAGGACAGCTCGGCGCGCCGAGCGTGGGCGGCGAACACCGTCAGCATGGACGGCACGAAGTCGGTCAGCGTGACGCCGTGGCGCTCGATCGTCTCGGCGATGTAGCGCGGGTCGCGATGCCCGTCGGGTGCGGCGAGCAGCAGCGTCGCGCCGGTGCGCAGCGGCAGGAAATAGCCCCACAGCGACACGTCGAAGGTGGTCGCGGTCTTCTGCAGATACACATCGCCGGTGCGGGGCCGGTACTCGTGCGCCATCCAGGCCAGCTGGTTGGCGATGGCCCGATGGGTGACGGCGACACCCTTCGGTTTGCCGGTCGAGCCGGAGGTGAAGATCACGTAGGCCGGGTGGTCGGGGTGCAGCGGGCTGCGGCGCTCGGCATCGCTGATCGCGGAGGTGGGAACCTGCGACAGGTCCAGGGCGTCCAGCAGGTGCACCGGCGCTTCGGTGGCCGCGGCGAATCCCGCTGCGCGCGTGCTCAACACACAGTGCGGCCGCGCCGTCTCGAGAATATGGCCGATGCGCTCGACCGGGTGCGACGGATCCACCGGCACATACGCGCCACCCGCCCGCGCCACCGCGTACATCGCGACCACCAGCTCCACCGATCGCGGCATCGCCAGCACCACCAGCGATTCCGGGCCAACCCCGGTGCCGATCAGGAACCGGGCCAGCCGATTGACCCGCTCGGACAGCTCGGCGTAGGTCAGCCGAACCGGAATCGGGTCCTCGGCCACCAGGGCGACAGCGTTCGGACTGCGCCGCACCTGGCCGTCGAAACCCTCATGCAGAAACCGGTCGGGCACCTTGTGTCCGCTGGCGTTCCAACTGGCGGTGACGTAGTCGAGTTCGCCGGCGTCGAGCAGTTCGATATCACCGATCGCGGTGGCCGGCTCGGCGACGGCCGCACCGAGCAGGCGCAGGAACTTCGCGGCGAACTCGCGCACCGTCGGCGCGTCGAACAGGTCGGTGGCGTAGGTGAATTCGGCGCGGTAGCCGTCGGCCGCATCGGAGACGGTGAGCTGCAGGTCGAACTTCGCGAACTCGGCGCCGAAGTCCACCGTCTCGGCGGTGAGACCGGGCAGTTCCAGGGCCAGCGGGGCGAGGTTCTGCATGAACAGGGCGACCTGGAACAGCGGGTGCCGCGCCTGGGAGCGAGCCGGGTTCAGCACCTCGACCAGACGCTCGAACGGGACGTCGCTGTGGGCGAAGGCGCGCAGGTCACGGTCGCGAGCATGCGCGATGAGGTCGGTGAAGGTCGCGGCAGCGGGCACCTCGGTGCGCAGAACCAGGGTGTTGACGAACATGCCGACCAGATCGTCGAGTTCGGCGGCGCCACGGCCGGCGACCGGTGTGCCGATGGCGATGTCGGTGGTCCCGGACAGCCGCGCGAGCAATGCGGCGAGTGCGGCGTGCAGCACCATGAACGGGGTCGAACCGGTCTCGGCGGCCAGGCGTTCGACGGCGGCGCGCAGCTCGCCATCGATGCCGAACTCGTGCACGGCGCCGCGATAGGTGGCCTGCTCCGGGCGTGGGCGATCGGACGGAAGATCCAGCTGCGCGGGCAGGTCGGCGAGTTCGGCGGTCCAGAATTCGAGCTCGCGGGCGGCCATGGATTGGGCGTCTGCTTCGTCGCCGAGCACGTGCTGCTGCCACAGCGCGTAGTCGGCATACTGCACCGCGAGGGGTTCCCAGCGCGGCGCGTGACCGTCGCGGCGGGCCGCGTAGGCGGTGATCAGATCGCGCAGCAGCGGGCCCATGGAGACGCCGTCGGCGGCGATATGGTGCACCACCAGCACCAGGGTGTGATCGTCGGCGGCCGCACGTAGCAGGCGGATACGCACCGGGACCTGCTCGGCCACATCGAATCCGATGCCCGCGATCTCCCGCACCGCCGTGGGGATATCGGTGGCCGGGTCCGGGGCCAGGTCGACGGCCGCGACCGGGCGCACCTTCTGGACCGGGCCGTTCTCGTGACGCGGGTACAGCGTCCGCAAGACCTCATGGCGGCCCAGCAGATCGGTGATCGCCGCCGACAAGGCCGCGAGGTTGAGTTCACCGCGCAGCCGCAGCGCCACCGGGATATTGTCGACCGCCGCAGTGGTGCCGCCGGATTCGACGGCGAATTGGTTGAGGAACCACATGCGGCGCTGAGCCGGGGACAAGGGGATGCGGTCCGGGCGCGGGCCCGCGACCAGGGCGTGCCGCGGCACGGCTGACTGCTCAACGGACGCGGCCTCGGCCGCGTGGGCATCGCCGGATGCGAGCGTCGCGAGACCGGCCGGGGTCGGGTTGTCGAAGAAATCGCGCACATCGACGGTGATGCCGAGGGCAGCACCGATGCGGGCGAGGGCGCGGGTGGCGATGAGGGAGTTGCCGCCGCGTGCGAAGAAATTGTCGTCGGCGCCGATGCGGTCGTGGCCGAGCAGGTCGGCGAAGATGGCGGCGACGGTGCGTTCTGATTCGGTCGCCGGCTCGCGGTATTCGGTCGCTGCCGAATCGAAGTCGGGTTCCGGCAGGGCACGGCGATCCAGTTTGCCGCTCGGGTTCAGCGGCATCTCGTCGAGGACGATGAGCTTGGCCGGGACCATGTAGTCGGGTAGTCGCTTGCGGAGTGCGTCGAGTAGCGCGGAGGGATCGAGCCGAATCGCGGGATCCGATTCAGCGCTACCAGCAGCCCGGCGGCGTGCGGCGACGACGTAGGCGACGAGTTGGTCCCCGGCAGCCGATTGATGCACGACGGCAGCCGCTTGGGCGACTTCCTCCTGGTCGAGCAGGGCCGATTCGATCTCGCCCAGCTCGATCCGGAGCCCGCGCAGTTTCACCTGGAAGTCGATGCGGCCCAGGTATTCCAGTTCGTCGGGGCCGCCGTCGGTGCCGGGGGCCCAGCGCACCAGGTCGCCGGTGCGGTACATGCGGTCGCCCGGTGCGCCTTCGGGGTTGGCGACGAAACGGTCGGCGGTCAGGCCGGGGCGGGCGAGATAGCCGCGGGCCAGCTGCACGCCGGCCAGATACAGCTCGCCGACCACACCGGTCGGGACGGGGCGCAGGTTGTCGTCGAGGACCAGCAGGTCGGTGTCGTCGGCGGCGGTGCCGATCGGCACGCTGTCGCGGTCGGCGGCGGTCACCTCATGGGCGGTGACGTCGACCGCCGCCTCGGTCGGCCCGTACAGGTTGTGCAGGGTGGCGCCACTGATATCGCGGAACGCGGCAGCGGTCGCCGCCGGCAGGGCCTCACCGGAGGCGAAGACCAGTCGCAGGCTGTCAATGGATTGCGCCGCGCTCGGCTCGGCCACGAACACGGCAAGCATCGATGGCACGAAATGCGTGACGGTCACGCCGGATTCACCGATAGCCCGCGCCAGGTACGCGGGATCTCGATGCCCCTCCGGCCGCGCGATCACCAGCCGCGCACCGACCTGCAACGGCCAGAAGAACTCCCACACCGACACATCGAAGGTGAACGGCGTCTTCTGCAACACCACATCATCGGCGCCGAGCCGGTACAGCCGCTGCCGCCAGCGCAGATTCGCCACGATCGAGCGATGCGACACCGCCACACCCTTGGGGCGGCCGGTGGAGCCGGAGGTGAAGATGACGTAGGCGGTGTTGTCGGGAGACACGGTGGGCCAGACGGTTTCGTACGTCGTCACCGAGGCCGCCGCCACCTCGTCGATGCACAGCGTCCGCACCGAGGGATCGAGTGCCGGTCGATCGCCCGAGGTGGTCAGCACGACCGCCGGGCGCGCCACATCGAGGACGTAGGCGATGCGGTCGGCGGGATGATCCGGGTCGATCGGGACGTATCCACCGCCCGCCTTCAACGTCGCGTACATGCCGACCAGCAGTTCCAGCGACCGGCGCAGCGCGAGCCCGACCAGCACATCCGGGCCGACGCCGAGCGCACGCAAGCGGCGCGCGAGGACATCGACGCGAGCGCTGAATTCGGCGTAGGTGAGCGTGGTGCCCTCGAACTCCAGCGCGACGGCGTCCGGGGTGCGGCGCACCTGCTCCTCGAACAGGCTGATGAGGGTCTCGGCGGGCGCGAGCGGCGTCAACGCGGGCGCGGCGGCGAGCACGGCATCGGTGAGCAGCCGCTCGAGCAGATCGGCCAGCACCCCGTCACCGGATTCCAGCAGCGCGGGAAACCGGCCCGACACCACGATCGGCAGCAGTTCCCCGGCGCCGAGGGCCCCGCCCATGGCCTCGTCCAGCGCCGTCAGCTCGGCCGCCAACTCCCCATATCCGACCGCGACACCATCATGCGCGACGGCCGTCCGTTCGGGTTCGATCTCGGCCACCGTACGCACGAGTCCGGGCAGATCGTCGATACCGTAGGCCCGCCGCAACGCGACCAGCTCACCCGCAGCACCGTCCATGCCGACCGAACCGGCCGCGATCGAATCCGCGTGAGTCATCAGCAGTTTCCTTCCGAATCGACATCTGAGGTGGTGGGGGCCGTGCTGCTCGCGGCGGGTGCAGCACCCGGCGGCGCGGCGGACAACGCGGTGGCGGGAGCATCGGCGCCGGCGTCGACAACCGCTGCGGCGCAGGCACCGACATCGGCGGCGAGGCCCGAAGCAGCGGCGGCCGGGCCCGAGACAGCAGCAATGATGGCTTCGGCGGCCGCGCGCAAATTGCCAGTGGCGGTCGCTAGGCCAGCGGCGCCGAGGGCGGCCAGGACACCGGGGACCGATCCGGCGAGGGCGACGTTGATCAGCGTCTCCGGTTTCGCGGCGGCGCCCATGGCTTTGGCTGCCGTGGTGATCTTCGTGGCGAGTTGGCCGAAGGTGACGGTGTGGTCGCCGTGGGTGAAGGCGGCGCGGTCCGGCTCGAGGGCGGCAGCGGCGGCAACCAATGCGGGGAGGTCCGCCGGTGGGCTCGCGGGTGAAGCGGAGGCCGGCGATCCCGAACGTACTCCGGCAGCCGGCACGCTGGGTGCGGACGACCGAGCTGTCGCGGATCCTCCCGCACGCTCGGCTTCCGTGCGGATATCGATCGCCCGCACGCTCACGCCCGGGTCGGCGGCGATGGCATCGAGGACCAGGAGCAATCGCTCGGCGATGCGCCGCACGGTCTCGGCGTCGAAGATGTCGGTGGCGTAGCCGAGCTGGAAGTTCAGGCCGGCCCGGGCGGGGCGTTCGATGCCGGTCAGGTGCAGGTCGAACTTGGCTTCGGACAGGCCGAGATCCAGTGCACGCACCTCCAATCCGGGCAGCGTGACGACGCTGGGCGGCATGTTCTGGTAGGTGAACATCACCTGGAACAGCGGGGTGTAGCTGGTGGAGCGGGTGCGGCCGAGGGCGTCGACGACCTGATCGAACGGGACGTCGGCGTGGGCCAATGCCCGCAGGTCGCGGCGGCCGGTGTCGCGCAGCAGGCCGGCGACGGTGGTGCGCGGGTCGAGCTGGGTGCGCAGTGCGACGGTGTTGACGAACATGCCGATCAGGTCATCGAGGGCGCGTTCACCCCGTCCGGCCACCGGGGCGCCGATGACGACGTCGGTGCTGCCGGACAGCTTGGCCAGCAACACCACGAGGGCACTGTGGATCACCGAGAACACCGTGGTGCCGTGGGCGCGCGCGACCGTGTCGAGCACGGCCAATCGTTCGGCATCGAGAGCGAAATCGACGGTGGCGCCGCGCATATCGCGCCGGGCGGGCCGAGGCCGATCGGTGGGCAGGGCGAGCAATTCGGGTGCGTCGCGCAGTTCGCCGGTCCAGTAGGCGAGCTGGCGCGCGGCCAGGCTCTCCGGGTCGTCGCTCGCGCCGAGCAGCTCGTGCTGCCATTCGCTGAAGTCGCTGTACTGGATCTCCAGCGGCTCCCATTCCGGGCCGTGCCCGGCGGTACGCGCCAGGTACGCGGTGACCAGATCGCGGGTCATCGGCGCGATGGAGTAGCCGTCAGCGCTGATGTGGTGCAGCACCACCACCAGGACGTGGTCATCCGGTGCGAGCCGGAACAGCGCGGCGCGCACCGGTGGCGCGGCGGTGATATCGAAACCGGCGGCGACGAACTCGGCGATGGTGGCGGCGAGAGCGTCCTCGCGCACCGGCCGCGGGGTCAGATCGACGGCGACCGCGTCGGCGTCGAGCACATCCTGGACCGGCCCGGCCGCACTATCCGGGTAGCGCGTGCGCAGCGCCTCGTGCCGGTCGAGCACATCGCTGATCGCGGCGGTGAGCGCGCTGAGATCCAGTACGCCGGTGAGCCGCAGCGCGGCGGGCACGTGGTATGCGGAGGAGTCCGGGTTCAGCCGGCTGACCACCCACATGCGTTGCTGCGCGGGCGACAGCCGAGCCGGACCGGTCGCGGTGCGAGGTGCCAGCGGCGGGCGCGCGGGCCCGTTCGACGACTCCAGCGCGGCGGCCAGCCCCGCCACTGTCGGCGCCTCGAACACGGCCGCGACCGGCACCTGCCTGCCGAGTGCGGCGCCGAGCCGTGCGGTGAGCCGGGTCGCCATGAGCGAATTGCCGCCGAGGGCGAAGAAATCATCGTCCGCGCCGACGGCGGTCGCGCCGATGATCTCGGCGAACGTGCGCGCGACGAGCCGTTCCAGCTCGCCCGCCGGCTCCCGGAATGCGGCCTCGGTGAACACCGGTTCGGGCAGCCGCGCCCGGTCGACCTTGCCGTTGACGTTCAGCGGCAGCGCATCGAGCACCATGATCGCCGACGGCACCATGTACGCAGGCAACTCGCCGGCCAAGGCCGACCGCAAGCGATCTGCCGCCTCAGAATCAGCCTGGGGCACAGTCACATACGCGATCAGCCGGTCGCCGGAATGTTCATCGCGTCGCGCCACGGCAACCGCCGCCCGCACCTGCGGATCGCGCCGCAGCGCCGCCTCGATCTCGCCCAGCTCGATCCGGAACCCACCGACCTGCACCTGGAAATCCGCGCGCTCGACATATTCGAGATTCCCATCGGCCAGCCTGCGCACGATATCGCCGGTCCGGTACATCCGTGTACCGGAGCCGTGCGGATCGGCGACGAACCGGTCCGCGGTCAGCCCGGGACGGCCGTGGTAGCCGCGCGCGAGTTGCGCGCCGGACAGGTACAGCTCACCGGCCACCCCGATCGGCACCGGACGCAACCGCGTGTCGAGAACGTGCACGCCGCTGTTCCACACCGGACGCCCGATCGGCACCGTCTGCGACGGCTCCTCCACCGGGTACGCGGTGATCGACACCGCCGCCTCGGTCGGCCCGTAGAGGTTGTACAGGCGCGCCTCCACCTCGGCCGGCCCCGGCACCGCGCACACCGCGAACTCGGCAACCGTGGCCGCGGGCAGCGCCTCACCGATCGCGAGCACGTGGCGCAGCGACGCAGGCAGTGGCTGACCACCCGCCACCAGCATCCCGATCAGGGACGGCACCGCGTGCAGCACCGTGACGTCGTGTTCGGCGATGAGCTCGCGCAACCGGTCCGGATCGCGTTCGCTGCCCGGCGCGGTGATGACGAGGGTGCCGCCGGTCGTCAACGGCGACCACAGTTCCCACACCGACAGGTCGAAGGTGGCGGGAGTCTTGAGCAGGGCGCGGTTGTCGCGACCGAGACCGAAATACCGGCGCAGCCAGATCAACTGATTCACCACGGCGGCGTGCGGGACGGTGACGCCCTTCGGCAGGCCGGTCGAGCCGGACGTGAAGATGACGTACGCCGGATGTTCGGGCCGCAGCGGACGAATGCGCTCGCCGTCGCGGATGGGTCCGGCGGCGGCGTGCAGAGCGAGCCGGTCGATCTCCAGCACCGGCACATCGGTCTCGACCGGCACACCGTCGGCGGCCGTGGTCAGCACGCACACCGGCGCGGCGGTCGCGACGATATGGCGGATGCGGTCGACCGGATGATCGGGGTCGATCGGCACATACGCACCGCCCGCGCGCACCACCGCGTACATCGCCAGCACCAACTCCACCGAGCGGCGCATGGCCAGCACGACCGTGGTCTCGGGGCCGACGCCCTGGGCGATGAGGGTGCGGGCCAGGCGGTTCACCCGCGCATCGACCTCGCCGTAGGACAGCCGCGCGCCGCCGACCGCGTCGATGAGGGCGGTCCGATCGGTATCAGTGGCCGCGAAGACCGAGAGATCGGCCAGCGTCACGGCGGGCACCGGATAGGCGGTCTCGTTCCAGCGGGCCAGACGCGCGTGGTCCGCGTCGTCGAGGAGATCGATCTCGCCGACGGGCAGATCCGGGTGGGCCGCGACCGTCGTCAGGACGCGGTGGAGCTGGTCGAGGATGCGTTCGGCGGTGCCGGATTCGAACAGGTCGGTGGCGTAGCCGAGGGTCAGCTCGATGCCCGCTGCGGCACCGTCGGTGGTGTACCGGTCGACCGCGAACAGGTGCAGATCGAATTGCGCTGTACCACTGTCGAACTCGATCGCCTCGATATCGACCCCGGGCAGGCGGAGTTCGCCGCGTTCGTGGTTCTGGAACGAATAGCCGACCTGGAACAGCGGATGCCGCGCGGTGGAGCGGCGCGGATTCAGCACCTCGACCAGCCGCTCGAACGGGACGTCCGCGTGCGAGAGCGCGGCCAGATCGGTTTCGCGGGCGCGGGTGAGCAGGGCGTCGAACGGTTCGGCGCCGTCTACCGCGGTGCGCAATACCAGGGTGTTGACGAACATGCCGATGACGTCGTCGAGTTCGGCGGCACCGCGCCCGGCGACCGGGGTGCCGACCGCGATATCGCCGGTCCCGGACAGCCGGGCCAGCAGCGCGGCGAAGGCGGCGTGCACCACCATGAACAGGGTCGCGCCGTTGCGGCGGCCGAGCGCGATGAGCGCGGCGTGCAGCTCGGCGTCGACGGTGCGGGCGATCTTCGCGCCGCGCAGGCTCTGCTTGGCCGGGCGCGGACGGTCGGTGGGCAGGGCCAGCTGATCGGGCAGCCCGGCCAGGTTGTCGCGCCAGAAGGTGAGCTGCCGGGCCGCGAGCGATGCGGGATCGTCCTCGGCGCCGAGCAGCCGGTGCTGCCACAGCGCGTAGTCGGCGTACTGCACCGCGGGCGGATTCCAGCACGGCGCGCATTCCTCGAGCCGCGCGGTGTACGCCGTCATCAGGTCGCGCACGAACGGCGCGATGGAGGAACCGTCGGCCGCGATGTGATGCAGCACGGCCGCGAAGACGACCTCGGTGTCCGACAGCCGCAGCAGCCGCATCCGCACCGGGATCTCGGCGGTGATGTCGAAGGTGGTCTCGGCCAGCTCCCGGATCCGGGCCGGCAGCTCGGCCTCGGTGACCGGCTCCGGCTCGAGCACCGGGATCGCTTGGGCGGCAGGGATGATCAGCTGCTCGGCAGTGCCATCGACCTCCGGGTAGCGGGTGCGCAGCGATTCGTGCCTGCCGATCACATCAGCGACGGCGGACCGCAGCGCGGCGAGATCGAGCGCGCCGGTCAGTCGCAGCGCCAGCGGAATGTTGTAGGCCGTCGAGGCGCGGTCGAAGCGGTTGAGGAACCACATGCGCTGCTGTGCGGGCGAGAGCGGTAGCCGCGCCGGACGCGCACCGGCGATCAGCGGCGGGCGGCTCGGCTCGCTCGCATCGGCCCCGGCCACCACGGCCAGCTCGGCCACCCGCGGATGCTCGAACAGCGCCCGCACCCCGACCGTCCGCCCGAACGCCGCCCCGATCCGCGCCGCCGCCTTCGCCGCCAGCAGCGAGCTGCCACCCAGATCGAAGAAGTCGTCATCGGCACCGACCCGATGCCCGCCACCGTTGCCCAGCCCGAGCACCTCGGCGAACACCCCGGCCACGATCTCCTCGGCAGGGGTGGACGGCTTGCGATACACCGTGCCCTCGAACACCGGCGCCGGCAGCGCAGCCCGATCCAGCTTCCCGTTGACCGTCAACGGAATCCGCTCGACCCGCACGATCGCCGCGGGCACCATGTGCTCCGGCAGCCGTCGACCCAGCCCCTGCCGCAGTGCGGTCAGATCGACCGCACCCGGCGCGACCAGGTAGGCGACGATTCGCGGCTCATCGGCCAGGTCGGTGCGCACCACGACGGCCGCCTCTCGAACCGCCGACGCCGTGTCGTCCAGCGCCGCCGCCTCATCCAGCAGCGCCGCTTCGATCTCACCCAGCTCGATCCGGAACCCGCGCAGGTTCACCTGCTGGTCGGCGCGGCCGAGGTATTCCAGCTCGCCGTCGGGGGTCCAGCGGGCCAGGTCGCCGGAGCGGTAGGCCAGGGAGCCGTCGTCGGCGTAGGGGTCGGCGACGAAGCGGGCGGCGGTGAGGGCGGGGCGGCCGAGGTAGCCGCGGGCCAATTGACCGCCGGAGACGTAGATTTCGCCGGGCACACCCACCGGGACCGGGCGTAGTCGATCATCGAGCACCCGCACCACCAGCCCGGGCAGCGCCCCGCCGATGACGCTGGCCGACCCGGTGCCCGCCTCGATCGGCCGGTAGGACACGTGCACCGTGGTCTCGGTGATGCCGTACATATTCACCAGCCGCGGGGTGCGGTGGTAGCGGGCGAACCAGCCACTCAGCCGCTGCGGTTCCAGGGCTTCACCGCCGAAGATCACGTAGCGCAGCGCGAGGTCGTCGCGGGCGGGTTCGGCCAGGTCGGCGGCGGCGAGCTGATAGAACGCCGACGGAGTCTGGTTCAGCACTGTCACGCCCTCGGCGGCCAGCAACTCACGGAACTGCTGCGGCGAACGCGAGGTGTAGTAGTCGACCACGACGAGGGTGCCGCCGTGCAGCAGCGCACCCCACAGCTCCCACACCGAGAAGTCGAAGGCGTAGGAGTGGAACAGCGTCCACACGTCCGAGGGCCCGAATTCGAAGTGGCGCTGGGTGTTGTCGAGCAGGCGCAGCACATTGCGGTGCGGGACGACGACGCCCTTGGGCCGTCCGGTGGAGCCGGAGGTGTAGATGACGTACGCCGTGGCGGCCGGGTCGAGCGGCGCGCGCCGGTCGGCGTCGGTGATCGGCGCGCAGACCCGCTGACCGGCATTGTCCGGATCGGCGGGATCGGTGAGATCGACGTCGATGACGGGTCCACCGAACCAGCCGCGCGCGAGTTCGGTCGCCGCGCTGCTGATCGCGCACACGGGACGGGCATCGTCGAGCACGTATTCGATCCGGTCCGCCGGATACGCCGGGTCGATCGGCAGATACCCACCGCCGGCCTTGACCACCGCCAGCAGCGCCACGACCAGCTGCGCCGATCGCGGCAGCGCCACCGCCACCAGCGTTTCCGGCCCCACCCCGGCCGCGATCAGCCGCCGCGCCAGCCGGTTGGACCACTCGTCGAGCTCGGCGTAGGTCAGCGTGCGATGGTCCGCGCGCACCGCGACCGCGTTCGGATCGAGGGCGGCGGCACGAGCGAACCGGTCGGCGAGGGTGCCGTCGGTGGCGCGATCGTCGCCGGTGACCGACCATTCGTAGAGCGCGCGCTGCTGTTCCTCGGCGGAGAGCACCTGGATATCGCCGACGACCACCGTCGCATCGGCGGCGACCGCGGCGAGCACCTGCGTGAAGCGGCGCCCGAGCACCGCGACGGATTCCGCGTCGAAAAGATCGGTGGCGTAGGTGATATCGATATCCATGCCATCGGCGCGTCCGTCCGGATCGGATTCGCGGACAGTGAATTGCAGATCGAATTTCGCGGCGCCGGCGTCGAATTCCACAGATCGCACGGTCAGCTCGGGCAATTCCAGCGCGGGCAGGGTGAAATTCTGGAACGTCAGCGCCACCTGGAACAGCGGATGACGATTGCGCGACCGAGCCGGTGCGACCAGGTCGACCACCTGATCGAAGGGCACCTCGGCGTGCGAGAGCGCATCCAGATCGGTGGCCCGCACCTGGTCGAGCACGGTTTCGAACCGCTGCCTGGTGTCGATATGGGAGCGAAGCACCAGCGTGTTGACGAACATGCCGACCAACTGGTCCAGCTCGGCCGCACCCCGTCCGGCGACCGGCGTACCGATGGCGATATCGGCGCTGCCGGACAGCCGCGACAGCAGCACCGCCAGCGCCGCGTGCATGGTGCCGAACAGCGTGGTCTCCCGCTTGCGGGCGAGTTCGCGCAGTTCGCTGTGCAGTTCGGCGTCGATGTGCAGCCGGAAGGTCGCACCGCGCTGGGTGGCGACGGCGGGACGCGGCCGATCGGTGGGAAGTTCCAGCTGCTCGGTCAGACCGTCGAGGGTGCGGCGCCAGTGCTCGAGCGCGCGCCGATGCTGCTCGGACGCGGCGAGCTCGTGCTGCCAGAGCGCGTAGTCGGCGTACTGCAACGCCAGCTCGTCCCACTCGGGCGCGCGGCCGTCACGACGAGCGGTGTAGGCCGTCATCAGATCGCGGGCCAGCGGGCCGAGCGAGAAACCGTCAGCGCTGATGTGATGCAGGACCAGGGCCAGCACGTGGTCTGTGGGTTCGATGGTGAACAGGGCCGCGCGGAGCGGGGTTTCGGTAGTCAGGTCGAATGGTTGCGCGGCGAGGGCGGTGAGCCGGTGCTGTAGTTCGCTCGTGGTGACGGTCTCGGTGCGCAGCAACGGGGCGGCAAATGCCGTGTCCGCGACCGTCACGGCGTGCGTGGCCGGCAGGATGCGCTGCTCGGGGCCGTCGGTGCCGTCGGGGTACACCGTGCGCAGCGTTTCGTGACGTCCGACCAGATCGGCGATCGCCGCGGCCAGGGCCTCGCGATCCAGCTCGCCGGTCAGCCGCAAGGCCACCGGGATGTTGTCGACGGCGTCCCCGACACCAGCGTCCTCGCTCAGGAACCGGTTGAGGAACCACATGCGCTGCTGCGCGGGCGACAGCGGAATCCGGGCCGGGCGCTCCCGGCGCACGAGCGCGTGCCCGGTCCGGGTCCCGCGCCGAGACAGGGCGCGGGCGGCGAACGCGGCGACGGTGGGCGCGTCGAACAGCTCCCGCACACCCAGCTCGGCGTCGAGGGCGGTGGCGACGCGGGCGACCACTTGAGTTGCGTTGAGCGAGTTGCCGCCGAGGGCGAAGAAATCGTCGTCGAGGCCGGCTCGCTCGATTCCGAGCACCGCGGCGAAGGTGTCGGCGACGAGCTGTTCGGCGGCGGTGGCCGGCGCCCGGAAGACGGCCGCCTCGTGGATCGGTGCGGGCAGCGCGCCGCGATCCAGCTTGCCGGAGGCGTTGACCGGGAACTCGTCCAGCACC
Source organism: Nocardia cyriacigeorgica GUH-2 (assembly GCF_000284035.1). Lineage (NCBI taxonomy): Bacteria > Bacillati > Actinomycetota > Actinomycetes > Mycobacteriales > Nocardiaceae > Nocardia > Nocardia cyriacigeorgica. Next base: position 5,421,691 of record NC_016887.1, read on the forward strand.
ACGAACGCGGACGGACGCATGTAGGACGGAAGGCGCTCGGCCAGAGCCGATTTCACTGTGTCGAGGTCGATATCGTGACCGGGTTCGGCGAGCAGGTAACCGACCAGCTGATCGCCCACGGTGGTGTCGCGCAGCAGGACCGCCGAGCGGGCGACGCCGTCGAGCTCGTCCAGCGCGGCCTCGATCTCGCCGAGCTCGATGCGCAGACCACGCAGCTTCACCTGGAAATCGGTGCGACCCAGGTACTCCAGTTCGCCGTCGGCATTCCACGCCACCAGGTCGCCGGTGCGGTACATGCGCTCGGAAGTACCGAACGGGTTGGCGACGAAACGATCCGCCGTGAGATCCGGACGGCCGACGTAGCCGCGGGCCAGCTGCGCACCGGCCAGATACAGCTCACCCGCGACACCGGCCGGGACCGGGTTCAGCCGCGCATCCAGCACGTACACCTGCGTGTTGAACACCGGCGCACCGATCGGCACCGACGCGGTGTCGGCCTCGGTCACCTCGTGGAAGGTGACGTCGACCGCGGCCTCCGTCGGCCCGTACAGGTTGTGCAGCGCAGCACCGGTCAGCTCGCGCAGCCGGTGCGCGGGCGCGGCGGGAAGCGCCTCACCGGAAGCGAACACCATCCGCAGCGACTCGCCACGGCCCGGCACCGCCAGCGCCGGCGAGCTGATGAACGCGGCCAGCATGGACGGTACGAAATGCGCCACGGTGACGGTCTCGGCATCGATCACCTCGGCCAGATACACCGGATCGCGGTGGCCGTCAGGCGCGGCCAGCACCAGCCGCGCCCCGATCTGCAAGGGCCAGAACAACTCCCACACCGACACGTCGAAGGTAAACGGCGTCTTCTGCAACACCGTGTCGGCACAATTCAGCTGATAGGCCGCCTGCATCCACGCCAACCGGTTCACAATCGCCGCATGGGTCACGGCCACACCCTTGGGCCGGCCCGTCGAACCCGAGGTGAAGATGACGTAGGCCGCGTGCGCGTCGGTGAGCGGACCGAGGCGGTCGGCATCGGTCAGCGGGGCGTCGGAGTAGTCGGAGGTATCGAACTGGTCGACGTCGAGCACCGCCCACAGTCGCCCACCATCACCCTCGGATACGGGCAGATCCAGCCCGTCGGTCGACCGGGTGAGCACGCACACCGGCCGCGCCGTCCGCAGCACGTGGCCGATGCGTTCGGCCGGATGCTCCGGATCCACCGGCACATACGCCCCACCGGCGGTGATGACCGCGTACATCGCGACCACCTGATCCAACGACCGTGGCATCGCCACCGCCACTGTGCTGTCGGGCCGCACGCCGATCGAGATCAGCAGGCGTGCCAGGCGATTCACACGGCTCGCGAACTCCGTATAGCTCAGGTTCGCGAAGGTCTGCGCTGTGGAACGGTGGTCGGCGGCCTGCGCCGCATCACCCGAGGTGTCCACCGGATACGCGAGCGCTACGGCGTGCGGAGTCCGTGCAGCCTGCGCCTCGAACAGCGAGACCAGCGTCTCCCCGGCAGGGACCTCGGCCGCGGTCGCGTTCCAGGTGTCGAGCACCCGCGCACGCTCGGCGGGGCTCATCATTTCGAGATCACCCACCGGACGCTGCGGGTCCGCGAGTGCCGCGTCCAGCAGCAACCGCAGGCGGTCGGCGAAGGCGGCGATGGTGGCGGCGTCGAACAGGTCGGTGGCGTACTCGAAGGCGGCCTCGAGCCCGGCCGGTTCCTCACCGTCGACGGTTTCGGTGATCGTCAGGTGCAGATCGAATTTCGCGGTCCCGGTATCGAGGTCGAGCCGGGAGGCTGTCACGCCTGCCAGTTCCAGGCTGGTCGTCGCGGTGTTCTGCACGTCCAGCATCACCTGGAACAGCGGGTGCCGGGCCGCCGAACGCGGCGGGTCGAGCACCTCCACCAGCCGCTCGAACGGCACGTCGGCGTGGGCGAAGGCGCGCAGATCGGTGTCGCGGACCGCGGCGAGCAGGTCGGCGAAACCGCGGTCGGCGCGCACCTGGGAACGGAGCACCAGCGTGTTGACGAACATGCCGACCAGCTCGTCGAGCGCCTGCTCCCCGCGTCCGGCGACGGGCGTGCCGAGGGCGATATCGGTGCGGCCGGTCAACCGCGACAGCAGCGCCGCGAACGCGGTGTGCACGACCATGAACAGCGACGCGTTCGCCTGCCGCGCCAGATCGCGCATGCCCCGATGAGTGGCGGCGTCGATGGTGAACGCATGACGGGCGCCGCGACCCGACGCGACGGCCGGGCGCGGGCGATCGGCCGGCAGGTCCAGCACATCCGGCAATTGCGCCAACTCGGCCGACCAGAACCGGATCTGTTCGGCGAGCAGCGAATCCGGATCGTCCTCGGCGCCGAGCAGTTCGCGCTGCCACAGCGTGTAATCGGCGTACTGCACCGGCAGCGGCGCCCAGTCCGGCGCGGTGGCGACACTGCGGGCGGCGTACGCGCACATGAGATCGCGGGTGAGCGGAGCGATGGACCAGCCGTCAGCACTGATGTGGTGCATCGACACGACCAGGACGTGGTCGTCGTCCGCAATCCGCAGCAGGGTGATGCGGACCGGCGGTTCCCGGTCTACCCGGAACGAGGTGGCGGCTTCAGCACGGATGCGCTCGTCGAGGCGTTCGTGCTCGATGTCGTCGACCCGCACGCTTCCGGCCGCCTCGACAGGCAGAACCTGCTGGCAGGCGATGCCGTCGACCGCCGGGTAGACCGTGCGCAGCGATTCGTGCCGCTCGATGACGTCGCCCACCGCGGCGCGGAAAGCGTCCTGGTCCAGCATCCCGGTCAACCGCACGGCGGCGGTGAGATTGTCGGCGACCGAATCGGCGTCGAACTGATTGAGGAACCACATGCGCTGCTGCGCGTACGACAGCGGCACCAGCTCGGGCCGCTCCCCCGCGACCAGAGCGGGTCGCGCCCGGCCGCCCTCGGCCTCGCTCAGCCGGGCGGCCAGCGCGCCGACCGTCGGGTGTTCGAACAGCATCCGCACCGGCACGTCGGCGTCGAGCAGGGCGGCGATGCGGGCCGCGATCTGGGTGGCGACCAGCGAGTTCCCGCCGAGTGCGAAGAAATCGTCGTCGAGACCCACCCGGTCGACGCCGAGCACCTGGGCGAAGATCTCCGCCACCGTCCGCTCGGCCCGGCTGACGGGCGCGCGGAAGGTCGCGGCGGTCAGTTCCGGATCGGGCAGCGCCTTGCGGTCGAGCTTGCCGGAGCTGGTCAGCGGCATGGCGTCGAGGCGGACGTAAGCGCCCGGGACCATGTACGAGGGCAGCACGTCGCGCAGCCGGGCATCGAGGGCGGGCACCGGGTCCGGGCCACTGGCCACCACATACCCCACCAGCAGTTCACCGGCGGTGTGCCGGTAGACCCGCACGGCAGCGGCCTGCACCTCGGGGCACGCGCTCAGTGCCGCCTCGATTTCACCGAGTTCGATGCGCTGGCCGCGCAGCTTGACCTGGAAATCACTGCGGCCCAGGTATTCCAGCTCGCCGGCCCGGTTGCGCCGCACCAGGTCACCGGTCCGGTACATCCGTGCGCCGGCCGGACCGTAGGGGTTGGCGACGAAACGGGCCGCGCTCAGATCCGTGCGGCCGTGATACCCGCGCGCCACCTGCACACCGGACAGGTACAGCTCGCCCACGACCATGTCGGGTACCGGCCGCAGCCGGGCATCGAGCACCAGTGCCTGACTGCCCGCGACCGGACGTCCGATCGGCACCGGCCCGCTCGCCTGCGGCGATACCGGCGCGTGCGTGGCGTGCACGGTGAATTCGGTCGGCCCGTAGAGGTTGTGCAGCGCAGCCGGGCTCACCGCGGCGAACGCCGAGGCCGCCGCGCCGGTCATGGCCTCACCGGCGACCAGCACCGTGCGCAGGGACGACAGTGATTCGGCGGGTGCGGTGTCGGCGAAGACCTTCAGCATGGATGGCACGAACGACGTCATCGTCACCCGGTGCGCCGCGATCGTCGCGGCCAAGTAGCCGGCATCGCGGTGGCCGCCGGGTTCGGCGACGACCAGCCGCGCCCCCACCGCCGTCGGCGCGAACAGCTCCCACACCGAGACATCGAAGGTGGCGGGCGTCTTGAACAGGATCGCATCGTCGGCGGTGATGTCGTATTCGGCGGTGATCCAATCGATCTGGTTGATCACCGACGCGTGCTGCACGGCGACACCCTTGGGGCGCCCGGTGGAACCGGAGGTGAAGATGACGTAGGCGGTGTGCGACGACCGCAGGGGCGCGAGCCGCTCGGCATCGGTGACCGGCGCGGGCGAGTAGCCGGCGAGCTCGTCATCGACTGCCAGCACGGGCACGCCGTCGATCGCCCAGTCGTCACCCGACCGGACCAGCACGCACACCGGCCGCGCGGTCTCCAGCACCTGCCCGATTCGCGCGGCGGGCTGCTCGGGGTCGAGCGGAACGTACCCGCCGCCCGCGGTCAGCACGGCGTACGCGGCGATCACGAACTCGGCCGAGCGCGGCATTCCCAGCGCGACGAGTGTTTCCGGTCCGACACCGGCGGCGATGAGGCGCCGCGCCAGCCGGTTGACCCGCGCGGCGAGTTCGCCGTAGGTCAGCTGCCGGTCGCCGTCGATGAGGCACACGGCCTGGGGCGTGCGCTGCGCGTGATAGGCGAAGGCGTCGAGCAAGGCCGGTTCGCCTACCGCCCTGGGACTCGGCTGGTGTGTATGCGGGGTGGGGCGACTGGCGGCATCGGCCGACACAGCGGCGGCGTCAGTGCCACCCGCGCCGGTATCAGCATCGGCGGCAATGCCGAGAGCTTCCGGCAGATCGTGGAATCCGTTGCGCGGCCCGTCAACAGCCTCGTTGGTGGCTGTCCGCACCTCGGCGGCAGCGGTTTCCGGCATCTGCCCAGCCCGGAGGCCGGCGATCGCCCGCCGCTTCGGCCGCAGATCCGTCGCGTCGCCCAGCTCGAGTACCCGCCGCTGACCGGCGTGGTCCAGCAACGGCAGATCCGCGACAACGCCGTCGGCTTGCTCGGTGATCGCCCGCAGCACACGCAGCAGCAGACGCGCGTATTCCGCGATGGTTTCCGCGTCGAAAAGGTCTGTCGCGTAGGTGAATTCGGCGGGCACCCCGGTCGGCGCCGGACCTTCCCTGTGTCCGGCCCCGCCGAGGTGATCGGTGACCGTGAGTTGGAGATCGAACTTGGTCACCCCGGTGTCCAGGGTACTGGTCCGTGCCGCGATACCGGGGAGTTCGAAGCTGATGTCGCCCGCGTTGTCGAAGGCGAGCAGTACTTGGAACAGCGGGTGGCGGGCTTGCGACCGTGGCGGGTTGATGGCCTCGACCAACTGCTCGAAGGGCAGTTCCGCGTGCGCGAAGGCCGCCAGATCGGCCGCCTTGACCTGAGCGAGCAGCTGCTCGACGGTGCCGGTGGCGTCGACGGTGACGCGCAGCGGCAGGGTGTTGACGAACATGCCGATGAGGTCGTCGAGCGCGCGGTCGCCGCGACCGGCGACGGGGGTACCGATCACGATGTCGTCGGCGCCACCCAGCCGCGACAGCAGCGCCGCGAACCCGGCGTGCACCATCATGAAGCTCGATACCTGTTGTACCCGTGCGGTTTCGGTGATCGCGATGTACAGCTCGGCCGGGATCTCGAACCGGTGGGTCGCGCCGCGCGCGGAGGCGACGGCCGGGCGCGGCCGGTCGGTGGGGAGTTCGAGCAGGTCCGGTGCGCCCGCCAGGGCGGTGGTCCAGAACTCCAGCTGACGTCCCAGCGGCGCGGCCGGGTCGGTGGCCGAACCGAGCAGTTCGCGCTGCCACATGCTGTAGTCGGCGTACTGCACCGTCAGCGGTGCCATCGCCGGTGCAGCGCCGTCCCGCCGGGCGGTGTAGGCGCTCATCACATCGCGGGCCAGCACGCGCAGCGAAAGACCGTCCGCCGCGATGTGATGCGCGACGACAGCCAAGGCGACGCTGTCGTCGTCCACCTCGAAAATACGCGCCCGGAACGGGGTCTCGCGTTCCAGATCGAATCCGGCCGCCGCGAACGCCGCCAGCTCACCGTTCAGCTCGTCCGCACCGATCGCTTCGGCCCGCACCACGAACTGCGCGGGTTCGAGCACCACCTGATGGGCAGCCGACCCGGCCGCATCCACACCGGGCGGGGTCGCCGGGAAGACCGTGCGCAGCACCTCGTGCCGTTCCACCAGGTCGGCCAGGGCGGCAGCGAGCGCGTGCACGTCCACCGCTCCGCGCAGCCGCACCACGAACGGCATGTTGTAGCCGGCGCTCGCGTCCTCGAACCGGTTGAGGAACCAGATCCGCTGCTGCGCCGGCGACAGCGGCACGAACTCCGGTCGCGGCCGCGCGTACAGCGGCGCGAGCGCACCGGAATCGCCGCGCTGCTCGATCAGCTCGGCCAGCCCCGCCACCGTCGACGCGGCGAACAGCTCCCGCACACCCAGCCGGCAGCCGAGGTCGGCGCCCAGCCGGGCCGCCACCTGCGTCGCGATCAGGCTGTTGCCGCCGAGGGCGAAGAAATCGTCGTCGCGGCCGATCCGCTGCTGCCCGAGCAGCTCGGCGAACACACCCGCCACCGCACGCTCCACCGGAGTGGCGGGTTCGGAGTACACCACGGTCCCGCGCTGCGGTGCGGGCAAGGCGGCCCGATCCAATTTGCCGGAGGCGTTCACCGGCAGCGCGTCGAGCACCACATACGCGGCGGGCACCATGTAGCCGGGCAGCGCCCGCGCCGCCGCGGCACGCAGCTGCTCCGCGGTCACCGTGTCCGGTTCGGCCTCCACCACGTAGGCCACCAGCTGTTCGCCGAGGCCGTGATCGTCACGCACCACGACCACCGCCCGCACCACCGAATCCACCGTGGCCAGCACGGTCTCGATCTCGCCCGGCTCGATCCGCAGCCCGCGTAGCTTCACCTGGAAATCGGTGCGGCCCAGGTACTCGAGTTCACCGTTGGTGGTCCAGCGCACCAGGTCGCCGGTGCGGTACATCCGCTCCCCCGGCTCGCTGCCGTACGGGTGCGCCACGAAGCGGCCCGCCGACAGGCCGGGCGCCCCGGCATATCCCCGGGCGAGCTGTACCCCCGACAGATACAGCTCACCCGGCGCCCCGACCGGTACCGGACGCAGCCGCGAATCGAGCACGTGCAGCCTGGTGTTGCTCACCGGTGCTCCGATCGGCACCGAAACGGTATCGGCGTCGGTCACCTCGTGGAAGGTGACGTCCACCGCCGCTTCGGTCGGACCGTACAGGTTGTGCAGCCGGGCGCCGGTCAGCACCCGTAGCCGCTGGGCGAGCGAGGCGGGTAGCGCCTCGCCGGAAGCGAACACCGTACGCAGCGAGGTCCGGGCACCCATGTCCTGGTGCGCCAGGAAGACCTCGAGCATCGACGGCACGAAATGTGCGGTGGTGACGCCGTATTCGGCGATCACCGCGCGCAGGTAGGCGGGATCGCGGTGCCCGTCCGGCTGGGCCAGCACCAGCGTGGCACCGATGTGCAGCGGCCAGAAGAACTCCCACACCGACACGTCGAAGGTCGCGGGTGTCTTCTGCAGCACCACATCGTCCGGGGTGAGCCGGTAGGCGTTCTGCATCCACACCAGCCGGTTGACGATGGCGGCATGCGAGACCACCACGCCCTTGGGTTTGCCGGTGGAGCCGGAGGTGAAGATCACATAGGCCGGGTGGGCCGGGCGCAGCGGGGTGCGGCGTTCCCGATCCCAGATGGGGCCGCCGGGTCCGTCGTCGCTCAGGTCATCGAGATCGAGGACCGTGGCATCGGCCAGATCCGGCCGGGCACCGGCGGTGAGCACACAGGCCGGCCGAGCCGTCGCCACGATGTGTGCGGTGCGATCGGCGGGATGATCCGGATCCAGCGGCACATACGCCGCCCCGGCCGCGATCACCGCGTACATCGCGACCACCAATTCCGGTGACCGCCGGATATGCAACGCCACCAGCGACTCCGGCCCGACACCGCGGGCGATCAACGCCCGGGCCAGCCGGTTGACGCGGGCGGCCAGCTCTGAATAAGTCAGATCGGGGGCTCCGGCGAACCGCAGCGCGACCGCGTCCGGGGTGCGCGCGACCTGCGCCTCGAACATCGACACCAGCGTCGCGCGGGGATCGACCGGATGATCGGTGGCATTCCAGATCTTGGTGCTGACCTCCAACTCCAGCTCAGTGGCCACCTCGACGCCGGACAGCGGCGTGTCCAGATCGGTGGCGAGCAGTCGATCGAGGTAGCCGATGAAGCGGGCGTGGTGGCGGGCCAGGTCGTCGGCGGCGTAGAGGTTCGGGTTGGCCTCGAAGTCGACGTGCACCCGGTCGCGTTCGCCGTAGTAGACGTTGAGGCTCAAATCCTCCACCGGGCCGGTGGACAGCACGTGGTACTGCCCTGCCGCGGTGCCGAGGGTGAGATCGCTGCGGAACAGCATGATGTTGGCCAGCGGACCGAACAGCGCGCGCCGGGCCGGGCGACCGTCGTGTTCGGCGTCGCGGCGGATGTCCTCGGCGCGGTAGCGCTGATGCCGGAGCGCGCCCGCGACCTCCACCCGAGTCGCGCGCAGCAACTCACCCCAGCTGACGCCGGTCGACAGCCGCAGCGGCACGATATTGGACAGCATGCCCGCCGACCGCCGCATCACCGCGGTGGTGCGGGCGGTCACCGGCAGGCTGAGCACGGCATCGTCGCGGTCGGTGAGGCGGCCGAGATAGGCGGCGAAGGCGGCGAGCAGCACCACCGCGGGTGTCGAATCCTGGCTCGCGGCGAGGGTGTTCATCCGCTCGGTGAGCGCCTCGGGCAGCGGACGGCCCGCGATCAGATTGGCCGCCGCGCGCGGTGCGGTGCGGCCGTCGAGGCTGGTGGGTGCGTCGAGTCCGGCGACGCGCTCGGCCCAGTGCGCGCGATCGGTGGCGAACCGGGAGCTGTCGCGGTAGGCGTGCTCACCGTCCACCAGCGTCGCCAGCGGGGCGGGAGCGACCGTTTCGGGTTCCCGCCCCAGTACCCGCGCGGTGTAGCGCTCGGCCACCCGCATGGTGTTGGTCAGGGCACCGAACCCGTCCAGAATGATGTGATGCGCGCGCAGATACCAGAAGTATCGGTCGGCCTCGACCCGTAGCAGCGCCCCCGCGAAGAGTTGATCGTGCAGCAGATCCACCGGCGCGCTGGCCTCGGTGCGCATCCATTCCTGCGCCGCGGCAACGGGATCGGGATAGGACCGCACATCGATCAGCGGGATATCGACCGTGCCGTCTCGGTCGACCCACTGATAAGGCACTCCGTCGGATTCCCCGATGCGGACCAGCACCGATTCGTACTCACGCGCTGCCTCGACCGAAACCTCTTGCAGCAGTTCGGCGTCCACCGCACCACGCACGTCCACGTACTGCGCCACGTTGATCGGCACCTGCGGATCGAGGAGCTGGGCGTACCAGACCCCGAGCTGCGCGGGTGCGAGCGGGAACCGGGCCGGCGCGGATGATCGCGCCTCGGTATGCAGCGATTCCTGCTTCCGTGCGCTGGGTCCACCCAACTCCGTACCGTGCACCAGAGCCTCCTCGAATGGCGAATTAACGGCTGGCCGAATGCTTTTGGGCAGCACGAATAAGCCCGCGCATCGGGGTCGGAGTCCCGGGCGCCGGCGGCTACCGCATGAGGTGTCGGCGAATCACACGCGCCGCTCGGATGGGCGGTCACGTGGTTCGTCAGATGTGCGTGAACTGGAATCGGTGACCGGGGGGCCACCGCCGTGCCGTCCGGAGCCGGCTCTTCAGGGCCGGATTTCGGGACGGGAACGAAATGCCTAGCTAGTGATCTTTCCTCCAACTTGACTGCCGTCACGGATTCGATAACGGCGGTATGTCAGCTACGTCACATGGATGTCATCCACGTATTGCGAACACTAGGCCAGGTCGAAATAAAAAGGAACTAATTGCTCTAAAAAAGCCGGACGAACGTCCAGATACCCCCAGGTGCGACCGGATCCGGGCAGCTTTCCACCCGCGAGCAGCTGACCCTCGCGCATGTGAGCTATCGCACTTTCAGATGGGCAGACTATGAGCCGAAACGTTGCATCTGCGTTGCATCCGCGCCCAGCCGCCGATCCAGCACCCGGATCTTGGCCTCGATCTGGGCGAACAGCGGCGAATCGCGATCGACGGTGGCCCGATAGGCGACCCACGCCGCGGCGTCGTCGCGCCCCTCGGCCGTGGCGGTCCAGCGTCGCAGCGCCGCTGGATCCCGCGAATCCAGCACCGAGGTCCGCAGCCGGACCCGCAGCTCATCGCGCAGATCGACGATGCCCGGCGCGTTCGAGCGCGGCAGCACCGGTCCGGCGTACAACCGCAAGGCCGCGTCCACGTCGCCGGAGTCCAGCGCCGCGCGCAGGAAATCGATATCGGTGGCCACCGGCACCCGCAGCCGGTACGGCCGGGAACCGAACACCTCGGGCCCGACCACCGTGCGCAGCCGGGACATGGCGGCGCGGATGGTGCCGTTGTCCAGGTCGGTGTCGTCGAGCAGCAGGGCGAGATGGTCGGCGCCGAGCCCTTCGGGGTGCTCGGTGAGCAGCAGCAGGATCTCGGCATGACGCTGCGACAGCGGCACCCGCTTACCGGCGATACTCAGCTGCGGCTGGCCGAGACCGAGCACGTCCAGCCCGAGCCGGCCGCGGTCCGGTGCGGCCTCCAGTCGTTCGCGCGCCCCGGCCGGTGCGTGCCGGTCGGCGCGCATGGCCGTCAGCAGCAGATCCATTTCCGCCGCCGTGGCCGCCGCCTTCACCAGGGCCAGGATCTCCGGCCGGGCCACCCGGACACCACCGGCGATCATCAGCACGCCGACGAGCCGACCGTCCGGATCGTGCACGGGAGCGGCGGCGCCGGTGAGCTGATGCAGGCGGTGCAGGAAATGTTCGGGGCCGTGGATCCAGGCGGCGCGTCCGGTGCGCACGACCATGCCGACGGCGTTGGTGCCGATGCGGCGCTCGCTCAGGTCGTCACCGGCGCGCACGCCGATCTCGGCGGCGGCGCTGATCCGCTCGGCGTCGCCGTGCACCGACAGCACCCGGCCGAACTGGTCGGCCACCACCACGATCAGCCCGGTCCGGGCGGCGTCCTCGACGAGCAGCTTGTCGATCAACGGCATCAGGGCGGCCATCGGATGGGCGTCGCGGTAGCGCTGCAGATCGGCGCCGCGCAGCCCGCGGCCGTCGACGACGTCCATCGGATCGATCCCACCGCGAACACTGCGCAACCACGATTCGAGCACCGCGGGGCGCAACAGACCGGCGAGCCGGGACAGCCGTTCACCACCGGCAGCGAGATATCCATGCGCTTGAGCGGCATAAGCTTCCAGTGCACCGAGCTGCGTGCCGGGTTCTACTCCATGCCGCGAGGGGCGACCACCCGCAAGATTGCTGACCATTTGCCTTTCACCTACGACAAACTGTACCGGCGGGTACCGGCAACGACCGGCGGATGATCAGGTTTGTCCGCCAGGTCACACACGTCACGCCCGTCCCGTGAGTGTGAGCCACGTAGCAGCCGCGGCCGCCCGGTCAGCCGGTCAGCAGTTCGGCGGCGCGCTCGCCGATCAGCACCGCCGTCGCCTGCGGTCCGCGGCCCAGCGGCACCGGGACTATGGACAGGTCGGCCACCGCCAGACCGTCGATGCCGTGCACCCGGCAGCGGGCATCCACCACAGCGCGTTCGTCGGACGCGGCGCCCATCCGGCAGGTGCCCGACAGATGTTGCGAGGTGGCCAGGTGCGCGGTCAGCCATGCATCGGAGACCGTGTCCGGAATCGGCTCGCCCGGAACCGCCGCCATCGCGTCCAGGATCTGCGCCGACAATCGCACGGCCGCGCGCAGCCGGTCCCGGTCCAGCCGCTGTTCCAGGTAACGCTGATCGATCCACGGCGGGTCCGCCGGATCGGCCGAGCGCAGCCGCAGCTCACCGCTGCCGTGCGGGCGCATCAATGCGAGCGCGAACTGGCGGAATCCGGGCCGGAAAGCCATGGTGTACGGCCGCATTTCGATATCGCCCAGCTCGAGCACGTATTCGAGCACCGGTCTTCGGCGCTCGGGCGCGTCGTGCCGGTAGTCGATGCCGATCTCGGGATGGTCGGTGCACCATGCGCCGACCGGCAACGCCTGCACCACGGGAATGCCGAGCGCGCGCAGCCGGGCCGGATCGCCGATTCCCGAACGCAGCAGCAGCGCGGCCGATTCGATCGCGCCCGCGCACAGCACGATCCGATCGGCCGCGATGAATTCGGCGACGCCCGCGCGCAGGCATTCCACGCCGATCGCCCTGCTGCCGCGGAACCGGATCCGCAAGGCAGTCGTTTCGGCCGACACGGTGAGGTTCGGCCGGGTGAGCGCGGGCAGCAGATAAGCCTGTGCGCTGCCGACGCGCACGGTCGTGCCGTCGCGGTGCTCGACATTGGCGGGCACCGGGCCGAAGCCGGTGTCCGGCGCGTCGGGGGCGTTCAAGTCCGGGATCTCGCCGAACCCGGAGGCCGCGGCCGCCGCGACGAACGCCTCGGTGAGCGGGGTCAGGATGGCCGGGCGCCGCACCGGGATGGGCCCGTCGGTGCCGTGCCCGGGTTGTGCGCCGAAATCGTGATCGTGTTCCAGACGGCGCATCGACGCCAGCAGCTCGTCGTAAGTCCAGCCGTCCGTGCCGATCTCGCGGCACCACGCGGCGAAATCGGCGGCGGGCGCGCGCACGAAGTAGCAGCCGTTGACCGAGCCCGATCCGCCGATCACCCGGCCGCGGACGGTGGGGCCGGTGGTGGTGGCGGTCAGCTGGATCGGGTAGTGCCACAGCAGCGCCTGGTCGTCGAGAGGCAGCACGGTGGCATCGCGCAAGCCGGGCGGAAACGTCTCGGGCGCCGACCACATCGGCCCCGCCTCCAGCACCCGCACCCGATGATCCGGATCGGCGCTCAGCCGGGCGGCGAGCACACAGCCCGCGCTGCCACCGCCGACGATCAGCGTGTCAGCCATCCGGTGCCGCCGACGCTCAGCGCGGCGGTGCGGTGGGCTTGAGCGCTTCGATACTGCGGGCCCGCCACGCGCCCAGCCACAGGCCGGTGCCGTAGGCGAGGTCGTCGATGCGGCGGAAGGCGATGTAGCGCAACGGGTCGAGCCCGCCGGCGTCGCGGTGGGTGAACCAGTCGGCCAGGCCGTCGGCCAGCGCCATTGTCACCGCGATGCGCCGGATCCGGCGCGAGGCAACCATGGCGATCACAGTGACCGGCCAATAGTGCCTGCACATCGCCGAGGCCAGCCGCCACAGTCCGGCGAAGAATCCGCGGGCCAGGTAGATCGCGGCGATCCGGGTGGGATTGTCGAGTTCGCCGAAGACGCGGCGCAATCGGCCCAGCGCGGCCACCAGCGTGAGCACACCGCCGACGAAACCCCAGCGGGTGAGCGTGCCGAACAGCACCGCCGCCAGCATGGTCCACGACGGCACCGACAGCGGCGAGACCATGCCCGCGTGCCGGACACCCAGCGGGGCGGCGCCGGTGCCGTAGAACATCTTCCGGTTGAACCAGGCCCGGAACGAGACCCGGTGATCGTGGGCGACGTGCGCGGCCGGCTCGTAGCGCAGCCGCCAGCCGGCCCGCTCCAGCCGCCAGCACAGGTCGACGTCCTCGGCGACGTGCATCGATTCGTCGAACCCGCCCTCGGCCAGCAACGCTCCGCGCCGCACCAGCAGCGCCGCGCTCGGCACGTAGGACACCATTCCGCGCGACTGCACCGCCGATTCGCGCCGACCCAGATCCAGCGAGGACCGGGTGTGTTCGTAGCGGGCCAGCGCGTTGGACTCCGGGTCCAGCGCGACGATCCGCGGCGCCACCAGCGCGACCTCCGGATCGCTGAAATGGCCGAGCATCACCTCGAGCCAGCCGCTGCGCGGCACCACATCCGAATCCAGGAACGCCACGAACTCGGTTGCCGCCGCCCGCAATCCGGCATTGCGCGCCGCCGCCGGGCCCAGGGCGCGCTCGTGGCGCAGCACGCTGACCTGGCAGCGGCCGTCGGCCACCGGCGGCACCCGCACCGGCTGATCGGAGCCGTCGTCGACGACGATGACGTTGTGCCCGCGCAGCGCGGCCAGCAGCCGGACCAGACCCTCGGCATTGTTGTGCAGCGGCACGATGACGGTGACGTCCTCGGGTGAGGGCAACAGCCGCGGCCGCGGGTTGGCCACCCCCGAATCGAGCAGCCGCCTGGCAACGACGGCGGACTTCGGGCCGTTGACCTCGAGGTACCCGTCGCCGATCATTTCGGCGGCTTCCGGGGCAAGGCGCAGCAACCTCGCGGGTGTTCCTCCGATCAGGATGCGTCCCCCGGAGTATGCGCGTACCCGTGGATCGATCCGCACCCCGAATCCGTCGGGAAGGCGATCATGGCGCATTCCTGGCATGTTAGACGGAGTTCGCTCGGCTGACATCAACAGTCGCGAAACACGCAACCAGTTCCGGAGTATTTCGCGTGGTAGGGCCGGTAACCGACAGGATCTGCGTTGCTGAAGGATCGCTGGGCGAGTCTTCGCTTCGACGGCAACCGAATGGCAATCGCGTACCGCGCGGTCGGTGCGCGAGCCCCGCGGGACCCGCGCACCGATTCCGGCTAACGCCGCGCGGCTACCCCAGCGGGCTTTCGTCACAAGCCCGCGAGGGCCGCCGCGGCGGCGTGGTCAAGGTGAGCGGAACGGGCCCGGATTTGCGGCCACCGGAACGCCGCGGGGCACTGCGCCGCGAATGATCCACCGACGACCGCGGCACCACCCGGCCGGCGTCGGCGAGGGCCGCCGCACCGTAGCCCTGCACGCACTCCGGGTCCGGTCCGTCGGCGGGCAGGCCGGTGAAGAACTTCGCCGCCATGCAGCCACCGCGGCACGCATCGTAATGCGCACACGACGAGCAGGCGCCGCCGCCGGTGGGTTCGCGCAGCTGCCCGAACAGCTCCGACTCGCGCCACACGCTCGCGAAACCACCGTCGGACACCACGTTTCCGGCGTGGAAGCGGTCGTGAATCGCGAACGGGCAGGCGTAGACGTCACCCACCGGGTCGACCAGGCACACCACCCGGCCGGCCCCGCACATGTTCAACCCGGGCAGCGCCTCGCCGAAGGCCGACAGGTGGAAGAACGAGTCGCCGGTGAGCACCCCCTCGCCATTGCGCAGCAGCCATTCGTAGAGCTCGCGCTGCTGTTCGGGCAGCGGGTGCAGCTCGTCCCACACGTCGGCGCCACGGCCGGACGGACGCAACCGCGTCAATCGCAACGTGGCGCCGTAGCGGTCGGCGATCTCCCGGAACTGATCGAGCTGGGCGATATTGTGCCGGGTCGCCACCACCGACAGCTTGGCGTCCTTGAACCCCGCCGCGGCAAGGTTTTCCAGCGCCCGGATGGCCATGTCGTAGGACCCCGGCCCGCGCACCGCGTCGTTGACCGCGGCGTCGGCGCCGTCGAGCGAGATCTGCACGTCCACATAGTCACTGGCGGCCAGCCGCGCGGCGACCTCCGGCGTGATCCGAACACCGTTGGTGGAGAACTTGACTCCGACCTGGTGCGCGGTGGCGTAGTCGACCAGCTCCCAGAAGTCCGGGCGCACCGTCGGTTCGCCGCCGCCGATATTGACGTAGAAGATCTGCATGCGCTGGAACTCGTCGATGAGCGCCTTGCACTGTTCGGTGCTCAGTTCGCGCGGATCGCGCCGCCCCGACGACGACAGGCAGTGCACGCAGGACAGGTTGCACGCGTAGGTGAGTTCCCAGGTCAGGCAGATCGGTGCGGCCAGGCCGGATTCGAAACGATCCACCAGCCGCACGGCGCGGTCGTCGGCGGTGGCGAAGGTCATCGGCTCGGGCGGAGCGGCCAGCGGTGCGGAATCGGGCGCGCCGACGATCATCTGCGAATCGGCCAGCTGCGCCAGCGCTTTCACATACGGTGCGGCGGCCGCGTCATCGATGCCCGCGGCCCGCATGGCCGTGCGGACCGACGGCTGAGCGGGCAGTGACCGCACGATCTCGACGATCCTCGGGTTCTTCAGAAACGACAGCTTCCGCGTGCCGAAGTGATACAGCAACGCGCCGAACGGTTCCGGCCGCAGGGCGACGCGCGGATGCAGTTGCCAGCGGGTATCGAGATCGAGCATGGTCACCGCTCCTCTCAGCTCAGTAGACGCCGCACATACCGTCGATGGAGACCTCTTCGATGAGCGATTCCTCCACCAGCGGTGTGTCCTCGGCCGAGCGCTGCGCGACCGTCCCGATCGGACCGCGGTTGTCGGTGTCGGCGGGTCCGTTGAGCCCCTGATCCGGCATGGCTACCTCCACTCTGTTGGCACTGTGGTCGCGGCCACAGGTGTAGCCGCGCTCACACACCATAACGTCATGAACTGACAAAAAGAAGCCGTTTCGGCCGACGAACCGACAGCGCCGCACCGGAGCCCTCTAAACTTTCCGGTGGCAAGCAGCTGAACAGGACGTGACGGGCCCACGCGCCCGCGGTGGTAGAGGTGGCATGGGAGTCGGGCGAACGCAGGCCAGCGGGGGCGGTAATACCCTCTCCGAATCAGAGATCGTGGAAGCCGCACTGAGGGTGGTCCGCGCCGACGGCGTGGACAAGCTCTCGATGCGCCGACTATCGCGCGAACTGGGCGTATCGCCGATGGCCCCCTACTACTACGTGGCCGATAAGCGGGAGCTGCTCGACCTGGTCGCCACCGCCGCGCTGGCGGGCGTGCGCAAACCGCCGCCGGAGTCGGGCCCGTGGCAGCAGCGGCTGCGTGAACTCATCGACCAGATCGATGAGAAACTACGCAAGCACCCCGGCCTCGGCGATGTGCTGATCGAGCAGATGCTCGGCAAGCAGCTCGACATCATCGCCGCGGTGATGGAAATCCTGTTCGACGCGGGATTCAACGATCGCAACGTGCTGGCCGCCTATGCGACCATCCACACCTTCCTGTTCGGTCGCAGCCGGGTGAACCCGCGTGACCGGTCGGTGCTGACCGATGTCACGTTGCCCGATGCGGTGGCCCGCGCCACCAAATACATGCCCGACCTGCGCGGCAAGTATTCGTACGACTTCGGCATGGGCGTGCTGATCGCCGGGCTGGAAGCCCAGCTTGTCGAGCAGCCCGATCCCGACGTACGATAAAACTGAAACACGTTCTAGTTTTGCCGTCCGGTACCGGATCGGCCGCGCACACGTTCGAGAGGACGCCATGACCACCGTCGAAGTTCCACACGGCTCACGATCGGTCGTGCTGCGGGTAGCCGCGGTCATCGCCGAGACCGCCGATACCTGCTCGCTGGTCTTCGACGTACCCGAGGAGCTGCGCGAACGCTTCCAGTACCAGCCGGGCCAGTTCCTGACCCTGCGTATCCCCAGCGACCTGACCGGCTCGGTCGCGCGCTGCTATTCGCTGGCCAGCTCGCCCTACACCGACGACCGGCCCAAGGTCACCGTCAAGCGCACCGAAGGCGGCTACGGCTCCAACTGGCTCTGCGACAACATCACCGCCGGTTCCGAGATCGAGGTGCTGCCGCCGTCGGGTGTGTTCACCCCGAAGGATCTCGACGAGGATCTGCTGCTGTTCGGCGCGGGCAGCGGCATCACCCCGGTCATGTCGATCCTGAAATCGGCGCTGGCTCGCGGCACCGGCAAGATCGTGCTGGTCTACGCCAACCGCGATCCGGAATCGGTGATCTTCGCCGACGAACTGCGCGAACTCGCCGACAAGGAGCCGCAGCGGCTGACCGTCATCCACTGGCTGGAACCGCTGCAAGGCCTGCCCACCGCCGACGCACTCGCCGGCCTGGTCCGCCCCTACACCGGCTACCGCGCCTTCATGTGCGGCCCGCGCCCGTTCATGGACCGCGTGCACGACGCACTGGCCCAACTCGACGTCCCGCGCAACCGCACCCACGCCGAGGTCTTCAACTCCCTCGCCGGTGACCCGTTCGCCGATCAGGCGCCGGTGGAGGTCAGCGACGAAGAGGCCGCCGACGCCGCCACCGTCGAGGTGGAACTCGACGGCGAGGTGCACGAACTACGCTGGCCGCGCAAGCAGACCCTGGTCGACATCATGCTGTCCAAGGGCCTCGACGTCCCCTACTCCTGCCAGGAAGGCGAATGCGGCTCCTGCGCCTGCACCGTCCTGGAAGGCAAAGTCGAAATGGCGAACGCCGAAATCCTCGACCCCGAGGACATCGAAAACGGCTACATCCTCGGCTGCCAGGCGCGGCCGGTCACCGATCATCTGAAGATCCAGTTCTGAGATCTGGCCGATCCCACGCCTCAGCAGTTGCTCGGCGCCGGTTCGCCGCGGAATCGCGCATCCAGCCACGCCACCATGCTCGGCACGCCGAGCACCGCCGCCGACAGATGCTCCGGTGACGCGGTCAGCTCGGCCTGCACCGGTACCCCCGCTGCGCAATAGCGGCGGTTGGTCGCGACGATGGAGTCGATCGGTATCAGCGGGTCGGTGGGTGAATGCCATTCGAAGATGGGCATATTCGGGATGCCGTCGAACAGTTCGAGGCTGTTCTCCTCGACGACCGCGCGGGCGTCGGCGTCGTACATGAGCGAGGTGTTGCTGGCGTAATCGCGCACACTGCGGCCGGCGCCGGTGGCGATGATCTCGTTGGTGCATCCGTTGGCCATCTGGTCGCGGGCCGCCAGACCGGTCGGGTTGAGGTGATCGCTGATCGGGAACCGGTCGGGGTATTCGCGTTCGAGCCCGATGCCCGCCGCCATCACCAGTCCGAATCCCGGATGCGGGTTGAACTGCAACGCTTCCAGCATCCGCACCAGATTCGCCGGCACCCCGCCTGCCGCGGCGCCGGCCAGTTTCAGCTCCGGCGCGTAGGTGGGCGCGAGCGCCGCCGCCCACGCCGTGGCCATGCCGCCGCCGGAATAGCCGGCCATCGCGACCGGGCTGTGCTGCACCGCGAGCTCCGGAACACGCTGGGCGGCACGGATTCCGTCGAGGGTGATCTGCCCGCCGAGCCGGGCCGCACCGTAGGCGAAGGTCGGGCCGAGGTGATCCGGCAGCGCGATGCTCCAGCCGCGCAGCAGCAGCACATTCAGCGCAACCGCCTCGCGCACCTGCAGATTCGGATCGGCGGTGTAGAGCACCCGCGAGATCGCGCAGCGCGGGCCCAGCCCGTTGATGATGTGCTGGTAGGACAGCAGCGGACCATCCGGCCGATGACCCGGCGGGGTCAAGACCGTCGTGGTGGCCGCGATGGGCAGCCCGCGCGAATTCGTGGAGCGGAATTTGACCAGCGTCAGCGCGGTGCCAGGGAAGGTCAGCAGTGGCGGCAGCCGCCGCACCGCGAGCACGTCACCGGGCTGGTAGGAGGCAAGGTCGGCCGGCTGGGAGTAGAAGGGATCCGGGTCGGCCGCAGGGTAGCGAGGTAACGCCGGGGCGGTAGCCGTCCCGGCCAGCAGAACCGCAGAGGCGCCGACGAGCGCGCCGGTTATCAAACGCTGGATAACCTGCATGGCAGGTATTGCTACCACGCGGCGGCGCCGAGGAGACGCAGCCTCGGTCGTCTCGGCGAGCCATCGATCGAGGTCAACCCAATTGCGTCATGCCCGCCGCGACCACCTGGGCCACGTTGAGGACCTCCTCGGCCGAGGGGAGGGGGACGCCGTCGAGGGCGTGTAGCCGGTCGGTGCTGGCGATGGCGAACATGGCCGAGACCCAGGCGGCGGCGCAGGCGCGCAGGGTGCCGGGGCGGACCGGGGTGGGTGCGCTGGCCTGGAGGACGCGGGCGGTGACGTCGAGGAGTTGATCGCGCAGCTGACGTAGCTGGCGGCGGACGTCGGGGTGGGTGTCGGCCTCGCGCCACATGATCACCCGCAGCACCGAGGAATGATGGTCGCGAAGATTCAGCGCTGCATCGAGATTGACGAGACTGGCCACCGGATCGCCGGGTGCGACGACGGCGCCGATGTCGTTGATCGGCTGCGGTGGCACGCGTTCGGCCATCAGCGCCGACAGGATCGAGTTCTTGGTGGGGAAATAGTAGAAAACCAGCCCTTTGGGCACACCAGCGGTCGCGGCGATGGCCGCCGTCGGGGTGCCGTCGAAACCCTGTGCGGCGAACAGCTTCTCGGCCGCGTCCAGGATGAGTTGACGGGCGTCGCCGTCGGTTTTCGCGCTGCGGCGACGCCCAGCTCGACGGGGTCTGGTCATATCCGTCAGTGATGCGGAGCCATACCGTGCAACCGGCCCGACACCGCCGGCAGCGCTGCCACCGCGACCACTACCGTCACGACCCCGACCACCCATGCGGTCCAGGATGCGCCACTGAAGCCGCTGAAGTCCATGACCCACGGGGACAGGAACATCAGCACGCCGAACAGGCCCATCGCGTAATCGGCGGAGGCCATCTCAGCTCGGTACATCTGCGCCAGACCGGTCAGTGCGATGAGCACACCGAGCACGATCAACGACCACATGGCCCGATCGTTGGTCTCCACCCATAGCGGTGAGAGTGCGGCGAAGACGCCCAGCACTACGGCCAGGAAATCTTGCGCACGGCTTTCGGTGAACATAAATGCCTCCTTGCATTTGCTGGTGCGGACAGACCCGAAAATCTGTCCTGACCTCGGTATAGACCTGATTGACCGCCCGGTCGATATAGGAATGGACACGATTGCGTGGCAATCGATGGCACGGTAAAGGTGACTGCCCTCACAACCGCACCGACCAAGCGGACGTTAGGGTGGACTGTCTTCAGTGAGTGGCCGGACGCACGGCCCGGAGGAAGGGATTGCGGGCATGACTGCTGCGCCGATCGTGATCGTGGGGGCCGGTCTGGCCGGCTTGCGCACCGCGGAGGAGTTGCGCCGCGCGGGGTATGAGGGCGAGCTGATCCTGCTCGGCGCCGAATCCCGGCCGCCGTACGACCGACCGCCGCTGTCCAAGCAGTTCGTGCGCGGCGAAACCGACGACACCACGCTGCGGCCCGCGGAATTCTTCACCGAGAAGAAGATCGATCTGCGCCTGCATCACGAGGCGGTCGGGCTCGACACCGAGGCCCGCCGGGTGCGGCTGGCCGACGGCTCCGTCCTCGACTACAGCGACCTGATCATCGCCACCGGACTGCGCCCGCGCAAACTCCCCGGCCTGCCCGACATCGACGGTGTGCACGTGCTGCGCGACCACGACGACGCCACCGCCCTGCGCGCCGAGGTCGGCGAGGCCACCACCGCGCTCGTCATCGGCGCCGGCTTCATCGGCTGCGAGGTGGCCGCCAGTTTCCGCGCCTGTGGTGTGCCGGTGGTGCTGGTGGAGCCGCAGCCGACGCCGCTGGCCTCGGTGCTTGGTGAGCAGGTGGGGGCCCTGGTGGCGCGGATGCACCGGGACGAAGGCGTGGATCTGCGCTGCGGCCTCGGCGTCGATTCGCTGCTGGCCGACGACGCCGGCCGGGTACGCGGCGCGCTGCTGACCGATGGGTCCGAGGTGGCGGCCGATCTGGTGGTGATCGGGGTCGGATCGCGGCCGGTCACCGAGTGGCTGGCCGAATCCGGTATCGAGCTGGCCGAACCGTCGGCCGGTGGCGGCGTGCTCGCCGACGAGGTCGGGCGTACCTCGGCGCCGGGCGTGTGGGCCGTGGGCGATGTCGCGGCCTGGCTGCACGACGACGGTGCGCGCACCCGCGTCGAGCATTGGACCAATGCGGGTGAGCAGGCGAAACTGCTGGCCTGCGCGCTGCTGGGCGCCGAACCGCCGACCGCGGCGCGGGTGCCCTACTTCTGGAGCGATCAGTACGACGTGAAGATCCAGGCCCTGGGCACGCCGGGGCCCGCTGACGAGATCCACATCGTCTCCGACGACGGCCGCAAGTTCCTGGTCTACTACGCCCAGGATGGCACGCTCACCGGCGTGGTCGGCGCCGGGATGACCGCCAAGGTGATGAAGACCAGGGCGAAGATCGCGGCAGGTGCCCCGGTGGCGGAGCTGCTCGACGCGGGCTAATACCTTTAGGGGTGTGATCGTCGCGCTCATCGATTCCGGTCTCGGCTCGCTGCCGACAGCAGCATGGCTGCGCAAGCTGCGGCCGGATGTGGATCTGGTGTTGCAGCTGGATCCCGATGGCGCGCCGTGGGGGCCCAAACCCGAGGACTGGGTGATCGAGCGGGTGGTCGCGACAGCGCGCGCCTCGTTGACGATGGGCGCGGAGGTGATCGTGCTGCCGTGCAATACCGCCAGCGTGACCGCCCTCGACCACGTCCGCGCGGACGTCGGCCCGGACATTCCGGTGATCGGCACCGTGCCCGCGATCAAACCCGCCGCGGCCGCCTGCCGCTCGGTGGCGGTCTGGGCCACCGCGGCCACCACCGCGAGCCGCTATCAAGCCGACCTCATCGCCCGCTTCGGCGGCGAGGCGACGGTGACCGGCGTGGCCTGCCACGGCCTGGCCGATGCGATCGACGCCGGCGATCTGGTGGCCGCCCGCGCGGCGATCGAGGCGGCGGCCGAGCAGACTCCCGACGATGTGGAGGGCGTGGTTCTCGGCTGCACCCACTATCCGCTGGTGGTGGACAGCATCGTGGCCGCGTTGCCGGACGGCGTGCGGCTGTTCGACAGCGCCCAAGCCGTTGCCGCGCAGACGATCCGGCGCATGGATGCCCTGGGCCGGCCGAGCACCGGCAACGGTACGGTGCAGGTGTTCAACAGCGGCCGCCCCGGCGAACTGCCCGCGGCCGCTGCCGCTTTCGAACCCGGACGGGCGCTCGGCGCGACGGATTGACCGTTCGGCAACCGCGACCGGGAGGCCGGCTGATGACCGAGAACCCCACCGCCGAGCAGGTGCGGGCCGCGCTCGCCGAACACGCCGACCCGGCCGATGCCGTGCACCTGCAACGGTTCTTCAAAACCGGGCCGGGCGAGTACGGTGAGGGCGACGTCTTCATCGGCGTGCGCGTTCCCGCCACCCGTTCCGTCGCCAAACGCTTTGCCGCGCTGCCGCTCTCCGAGATCGGCGTGCTGCTCGACAGCCCCGTACACGAGGAGCGGCTGGCGGCTCTGATCATCCTCAACAACCGCTTCGTGAAGGCGTCGAAACCACGCACCTTCGACGAGGCCGCCCGCGCCGAGATGGTGCGGTTCTACCTGGACGCGGTGCGACGCGGCCGGGTGAACAACTGGGATCTGGTCGACGTCTCGGCCGAGCGGATCGTCGGGCCCTGGCTGCTCGACAAACCGCACGATCTGCTGTTCGAGCTGGCCGATTCGGAGGCGTTGTGGGAGCGACGGGTCGCGTTGCTGTCCACGTTCGCCTTCATCAAGGCCGGCGACGCGTCGACCACGTTCGCCGTCGCCGAGCGGCTACTCGGCGACCGGCACGATCTCATCCAGAAAGCGCTCGGCTGGATGCTGCGCGAGGTGGGCAAGCGCGTCGACCGGCAGCTGCTGACCGACTTCCTGGACCGGCATGCGGCGCAGATGGGACGCACCGCATTGAGTTACGCCACCGAACATCTGGATCCGGAAGCCCGGGCGGTATATCGGGCCATGCGGTAATACGATCAGGCACACCGTAATACATCACTGCACGCACTCCAGCGCGCCGAACGACATCCCACTCGGGTAAGAATGACCCCATGGATGCCGATTACAACGGTCTCGGAGATGGACTTCGCGCGCGCCAGGAGGGTTTTCACCGCACCGAACGGGAGCCGGCCGAACCGGCCGTCGCCATGGCTGCCGGGCTGACGGGAGCGGACACGAACAGCAACGGGGCGATCACCAACGGGTCGCTGCCCACCCGGACGGCCGCGCAGCCCTCCGCCTTCGACTGGTCCCCGGCTCCGTTGCCGCCCATGCCGGAACCGCGGCGCTCGGCCCCCGCGCCGGAACCCGAGCCCACCCAGGGCATCGGACTGACCGGCGTGGACAATGCCGCGAGCACGCCGGCTCCGGCGCCGCCGGCCGCCGAAACCCCCGCTCCCGCAACGCCAGAAACGGAAGCACCCGCTCCGGCCCCGCGCCAGCCGATCCCCTCGCGCCGGGCGGCCCGCGCCGCCGCCGAAGCCGAGGCCCCCGCCGAACCCGAACTCCCCCTGCCGAACCCCGACGGCGGCGTCGACCTGCACCGCATCATGCGACTACTGCTGGCCAGCGACGAACTCAACGCCCTGGCCACCAAGGCCGAATCCGGCACCCTCTCCCCCGAGGAAGTCGTGCGCACCGCCCGCCGCACCCGCGCCGCCGCGGTCGAGGTGGTCTCCGCCTGGTACGGCGGCTCCACCCAGATGGTGAAGTTCGCCCAGGCACTGTTACAGGCCGCCGGCGAATCGGACTGAGCAAGTCCCTGGCCGGACCGGCCGGCCGTAACGAACACACGAAAAACAAAACGGCGCCGCTCCTTTCGGAGCGGCGCCGTTTCGGCTGGTACGTCAGATCACTTGATGATCTTGGTGACGCGACCGGCGCCGACGGTGCGGCCACCTTCGCGGATCGCGAAGCGCAGGCCCTCGTCCATGGCGACCGGCTGGATCAGCTTGACAGACATCTCGGTGTTGTCACCGGGCATGACCATCTCGGTGCCCTCGGGCAGGGTCACAACGCCCGTCACGTCAGTGGTACGGAAGTAGAACTGCGGACGGTAGTTGTTGAAGAACGGGGTGTGGCGGCCACCCTCGTCCTTGGACAGGATGTAGGCCTGGCCCTCGAACTCGGTGTGCGGGGTGGTGGTGCCCGGCTTCACGACGACCTGGCCGCGCTCCACGTCCTCGCGCTTGATGCCACGAACCAGCAGACCGACGTTGTCGCCCGCCTGGCCCTGGTCGAGCAGCTTGCGGAACATCTCGATACCGGTGACCGTGGTCTTGGTCTTCTCCGGGCGGATGCCGACGATCTCGACTTCCTCGTTCACGTTGATCACGCCACGCTCGACGCGACCGGTGACGACGGTGCCACGACCGGTGATGGTGAAGACGTCCTCGACGGGCATCAGGAACGGCTTGTCGGTCTCACGCACCGGGTCCGGGATGGACTCGTCGACAGCGTTCATGAGCTCGACGACCGAGTCGACCCACTTCTGGTCGCCCTCGAGCGCCTTCAGGCCGGAGACGCGGACGACGGGGGCGTCCTCGTCGAACTCCTGCGAAGCCAGCAGCTCGCGGACCTCCATCTCGACGAGCTCGAGGATCTCCTCGTCGTCGACCATGTCCGACTTGTTCAGCGCGACCAGGATGTAGGGCACGCCGACCTGACGGGCGAGCAGCACGTGCTCACGGGTCTGCGGCATCGGGCCGTCGGTGGCGGCGACCACGAGGATGGCGCCGTCCATCTGCGCCGCACCGGTGATCATGTTCTTGATGTAGTCGGCGTGACCCGGGGCGTCGACGTGCGCGTAGTGGCGCTTCTCGGTCTGGTACTCGACGTGGGAGATGTTGATCGTGATACCACGAGCCTTCTCCTCAGGCGCCTTGTCGATCTGGTCGAAAGCGAAGCTCTCGTTCAGATCCGGGTACTTGTCAGCCAGCACCTTGGTGATCGCTGCGGTCAGCGTGGTCTTGCCGTGGTCGACGTGACCGATGGTGCCGATGTTGACGTGCGGCTTCGTCCGCTCGAACTTCGCCTTCGCCACTGTGGTGTCCTCCTGGACTTGTTGGTGCGTGCAGTTGCAGCAGTGCGGGTTTTTACTTACAGGGGTCGTGCAGACGCCCGGCCGATGGGGCAGGACTCGCGCCCTGCCCCGCCGTACTACTCGCCGGTCGCCTTGGCGATGATCTCCTTCGACACGTTGGCCGGAACCTCCGCGTACGAATCGAACACCATGGAGTAGTTCGCCCGGCCCTGGGTCTTCGACCGCAGGTCACCGATGTAGCCGAACATCTCCGAGAGCGGAACCAGCGCCTTGACGACACGGGCACCACTGCGTTCCTCCATGGCCTGGATCTGGCCACGGCGGGAGTTCAGGTCGCCGATCACATCGCCCATGTAGTCCTCGGGCGTGATGACCTCGACCGCCATGAGCGGTTCGAGGATCACCGGACCGGCCTTCTTGGCCGCTTCCTTCAGGGCCTGCGAGCCGGCGATCTTGAACGCCATCTCCGAGGAGTCGACGTCATGGTACGCGCCGTCGAGCAGGGTCACCTTCAGGTTGACCAGCGGGTAACCGGCGAGCACACCGTACTGCATGGCGTCCTGCGCACCGGCGTCGACCGATGGGATGTACTCGCGCGGCACGCGGCCACCGGTGACCTTGTTCTCGAACTCGTAGGTCGCGCCGTCCTCGCCGACGAACGGCTCGACCGCGATGATGACCTTCGCGAACTGACCGGAACCACCGGTCTGCTTCTTGTGCGTGAACTCGAGCTTCTCGACCGGGCGGGTGATCGTCTCGCGGTAGGCCACCTGCGGCTTACCGACGTTCGCCTCGACCTTGAACTCGCGCTTCATCCGGTCGACGAGGATGTCCAGGTGCAGCTCACCCATGCCGCCGATGACGGTCTGGCCGGTCTCCTGATCCAGCTTCACCGAGAAGGTGGGGTCCTCTTCGGACAGCTTCTGGATCGCGGTGCCGAGCTTCTCCTGGTCGGACTTGGTCTTGGGCTCGATGGAGACCTCGATGACCGGGTCCGGGAAGGTCATGGACTCGAGCACGATCTGGTTGTTCGGATCGCACAGGGTGTCACCGGTGGTGGTGTCCTTGAGGCCGATGACCGCGTAGATGTGGCCGGCCGAGACCACGGGAACCGGGTTCTCCTTGTTGGAGTGCATCTGGAACAGCTTGCCCAGACGCTCCTTCTTGCCCTTGGTCGCGTTGATGACCTGGGCGCCGGAGTCGACCTTGCCGGAGTACACGCGGATGTAGGTCAGCTTGCCGAAGAACGGGTGCACCGCGATCTTGAACGCCAGGGCAGCGAACGGCTCGTCGGCGCTCGGCTTGCGGGTGATGACCTCGTCCTCGTTGCCGGGGACGTGGCCGTGCACGGACTCGACATCCAGCGGCGAGGGCAGGTAGTCCACCACGGCGTCGAGCATGGGCTGCACGCCCTTGTTCTTGAACGCCGAACCACACAGCACGGGGTAGAGCTCGGAGCTGACGGTCATCTTGCGGATGGCGCCCTTGATCTCATCGATCGTGAGCTCCTCGCCACCGAAGAACTTCTCCAGCAGCGCCTCGTCCGACTCGGCGACGGTCTCGAGCAGCTCCTGGCGGTACTGCTCGGCCTTCTCCTTGAGATCGGCCGGGATTTCCTGGACCTCGTACTTCTCACCGAGCTTGGTCTCGCCGGTCCACACCTTGGCGTTCATCTCGACCAGGTCGACGATGCCCTCGAAGGTGTCCTCCGCGCCGATCGGCAGCTGGATGACCAGCGGCTTGGCACCGAGGCGGTCCTTGATGGTCTGCACGGTGAAGTAGAAGTCCGCGCCGAGCTTGTCCATCTTGTTGACGAAGCAGATGCGCGGCACGTCGTACTTGTCGGCCTGACGCCACACCTGCTCGGACTGCGGCTCGACACCTTCCTTGCCGTCGAAGACGGCCACGGCGCCGTCGAGCACGCGCAGCGAACGCTCCACCTCAACGGTGAAGTCCACGTGGCCCGGGGTGTCGATGATGTTGATCTGGTTCTGGTTCCAGAAACACGTCACCGCCGCGGAGGTGATGGTGATGCCGCGTTCCTGTTCCTGTTCCATCCAGTCGGTGGTCGAGGCACCGTCGTGGGTCTCACCGATCTTGTAGTTCACACCGGTGTAGAACAGGATTCGTTCGGTTGTCGTCGTCTTGCCCGCATCGATGTGGGCCATGATGCCGATGTTGCGGACCTTGTTCAGGTCGGTGAGCACGTCCTGTGCCACGGAAATCTTCCCCGCTCTGCTTCGTTAGCGATCAGCTAGTTGGGATTCTCGGGGACGACCGGGGAGGTCGTCACTTATGTCAACGCCGGAAGCGGCACCGAAGTGCCGCCCCAGCCGCGATACCTGCCGACCCCACCAGCGATGGGCCGGGCAGACGTCACCAGCGGTAGTGCGCGAACGCCCGGTTGGACTCGGCCATCTTGTGGGTGTCCTCGCGACGCTTCACCGAGGCGCCCAGACCATTGCTGGCGTCGAGCAGCTCGTTGGCCAGACGCTCGACCATCGTCTTCTCCCGACGGGCGCGCGAGAAGTTGACCAGCCAGCGCAGCGCCAGGGTGTTGGCCCGGCCGGGACGAACCTCGACCGGCACCTGGTAGGTGGCGCCACCGACGCGACGCGGCTTGACCTCGAGCGACGGCTTGACGTTGTCGAGGGCGCGCTTGAGGGTGACGACCGGATCGGTGCCGGTCTTCTCGCGCGCCTGCTCGAGTGCACCGTAGACGATGCGCTCGGCGGTCGACTTCTTGCCATCGAGCAGGATCTTGTTGACCAGCTGGGTGACCAGCGGCGACCCGTAGACCGGGTCATTGATCAACGGACGCTTGGGAGCGGGGCCCTTGCGCGGCATATCAGCTCTTCTCCTTCTTGGCGCCGTAGCGGCTGCGGGCCTGCTTGCGGTTCTTCACACCCTGGGTGTCGAGGGAGCCGCGGATGATCTTGTAGCGCACACCGGGCAGGTCCTTCACACGACCGCCACGGACGAGCACCATCGAGTGCTCCTGCAGGTTGTGGCCCTCGCCCGGGATGTACGCCGTGACCTCGACCGCGCTGGTCAGGCGAACACGCGCGACCTTACGCAGCGCGGAGTTCGGCTTCTTCGGGGTCGTGGTGTACACACGCGTGCACACGCCACGGCGCTGCGGGCTCCCCTTGAGGGCCGCGGTCTTGGTCTTGGCGACCTTGTCACGGCGACCCTTACGGACCAGCTGGTTGATGGTTGGCATAGACCGGCTTTCCTTATTGGTTAATGCGGTGTCGTATACGTGTCATCGAGCATTCACTCGCACGTCCGGCCACGTTTCTCGCGTCCCGAGGTCGGGCGTGTCGCGCGCAGGTCAGGGGCCCAATTCAGGGCACGCTGGAACTGTCAGCCGCTCTCGCTGGCCTACGTTCTGCGCTCGAACTTGCCCGCATGCTTCCGGGCACAGCGATCCACGATACTCGGCTGCCGGAGCATGGGTCAAAGCGGGGTCGATCACGCGGTCGTCCGCGAGGCTCTCACCTGGCCAGATTCAAGGTCAGCTCCACGAGTTTCTTGGCGGCAGCGCATGGATCGGGATGGGCGGAGCCGGGACGGTAGTTGACCCACCAGCCCACGATGCCGGTGTCGGCCGCGCTCGCGCTGACGCCGCAGGAGTCCGGATCGCCGGGCCGCCGCGTCTCCAGCGCGCTACGCCCCTGGACGGTGATCGTGGTGGTGGTGTAGCCGAGTTTGTCGTTGTTGGTGCGTTCGTTGTTGAGCGAGCCGATCTCGTACCAGTTCAGCGTGACCATGCCGCCGCCGGTCGAGCCGCCCTCCAGATCCCACATGCAGACCGCGCCGTAAAACGATGGGCGCACGTAACCGGACTCGTCGACGACCTTGGCGATCTGATCCTGGGAGACCACATCGCATTCGCGCAGCAGCTTGTCGAAGTCGGTGTTGACCGTGCTCGCCTCGGCCGCGCCGGCCGGCTGGGCCGAGCCCTCCACGGTGCGCCCGCAGCCGCCGAGGGCCAGCGCCAGGCCCACCGCCGCCGTCACCGCCATCGTCGCGCGCACGCGCCTGCCCCCGCCGCTCATCACCGTTCCCCTCATTGCAGCCTCTGCACGGTCAGCTCGGCCAGCGCGCGCATCTTGTCGCACGGGTTGCCACCATTGGACTCGAACAGGCCATAGGACATCGACCATTCGAAGAAGTCGTCGCCGATCTGCACCGCGAGGTCGCAGACCGTCCCGCCCGGTTCCAGTGCCTGAAAGCCGCTCTTGCCCGCCACCTCGATCGACTGCGGGTTGCGGCCCTGGGTGGTGACCCACGCGCGCTCGCGCTCGATCGGGCTGCCCCGGAAGGAAGCGAAGGTGACGCTGGTGGATCCGCTGCCCGCGGCCTGCCAGTTGCAGCCGGTGGAGTTCTTGAACACCTGCGAGATCTGGGCCATCCCGGCGATCTGGCGCACCTCGTCATCGGTGACGTGGCCGCATTCGCCGACGAACGGGCCGAGCGTGGCGACCTTCGGCGGCGGCCGGTGCGGGGCCTGCGGCGAATCGCCCTCCTCGCTGGAGCCGCACGCCGACAGCAGCAACGTCAGGGCCGCCACCGAGACGAGGACCGACGGGATACGCATGCGATGAACTCTACCGACCGGTCGCGAGTCCGGCCGTTCTACAAATTGCCGCGGGCGTCCTGTTCGCGCTCGATGGCCTCGAACAACGCCTTGAAATTGCCCTTGCCGAAGCCGAGCGAGCCGTGCCGTTCGATGAGTTCGAAGAAGACGGTGGGGCGGTCGGTGAGCGGTCGGCAGAAGATCTGCAACAGGTAGCCGTCCTCGTCGCGGTCGACCAGGATGCCGCGAGATTGCAACTCCCGCACCGGAACTCGTACGCGTCCGATCCGTGCGCGCAGCTCGGGGTCCTCGTAGTAGGCATCGGGGGTCGGCAGGAATTCGATGCCCTCGCGGCGCAGGCTGTCCACGCAGGCCAGGATGTCGGAGGTGGCCAGTGCGATGTGCTGCACGCCCGGGCCGCGATAGAACTCCAGGTACTCATCGATCTGGGAGCGCTTCTTGCCGACGGCCGGCTCGTTGAGCGGGAACTTCACCCGATGATTGCCGTTGGCCACGACCTTGCTCATCAGCGCCGAGTACTCGGTGGCGATGTCGTCGCCGACGAATTCGGCCATATTCGTGAAACCCATGACGCGGTGGTAGAACTCGACCCATTCGTCCATCCGGCCCAGCTCCACATTGCCGACCACGTGGTCGATCGCCTGGAACAACCGGACCGGTGCACCGGGTCGCGGCTGGTAGGTCGAACGCCGCGCGACGTAGCCGGGCAGGTAGGGGCCGAGGTAGCCGGAGCGGTCCACCAGGGTGTGCCTGGTCTCGCCGTAGGTGGCCAGGGCTGCGGAGCGGACGGTGCCGAATTCGTCGGTCTCGTCATGCGGTTCGACCAGCACGGTGGCGCCGTGCCGGCGCGCCCAGTCGATGCACCGGTCCACATCCGGCACCTCGAGGGCAATATCGACGACGCCGTCGCCGTGGCGATCGTGGTGGGCGATCAGCGGGCTGTCCGGATCGACGGCGCCCTTGACGACGAATCGCACACCACCGCTGCGCAACACGAACGCCTTGTGGTCGCGATTGCCGGTCTCCGGACCCGAATAGGCCTCCAGCCGCATGCCGAACGCCGACTCCAAGAAGTGCGCGGTTTGGGTCGCGTTGCCGACCACCCATATCAGCGCGTCCCAGCCGATCACGGGGAACGGATCGACACTCACATCGTGGTCCACCAGGCCGACCAGGGTGCGCAGCTCATCGTCGGCCGGGGTACCGGCGCGCCGGGCGTCCGGCAACTGCTCGAGAGTCATGCACCTAGGAAATCCCCGTGCGGACGGGTAGGCAACTAGTAGGTTTCCGAGTAGACACACTGGCAGAACGGTCTAGTAAGGCCCCGCGGATGCTGGGCAGATTGACTAGCATTGAGGCATCACGCGCAGTCCCGAACGGAGGCCGCCATGGCGCGCACACCGGCGAAACTCGACGAACTCGATCTCGCGATCCTCACCGCGATGCACGAGTACCAGAAGGCGGGGATCCTGGAGCTGTCCCGGCGCACCCGGGTCGCGCGGGCCACCGTGCAGTCGCGCATCCAGCGACTGGAGGAGGCGGGGGTGATCTCCTCCTACGATCCGCAGATCGACGTCACCGCCGCCGGTTTCGAGGTCCAGGCCTTCGTCACGCTGGAGATCGCCCAGGGCGCGCTCGACGCCGTCGCCGCCGAGCTGGAGGCGATTCCCGGCGTGCTCGAGGCCTACGCGACCACCGGATCCGGCGATGTGCTGTGCCGGATCGGCGCGGATTCGCACACCGGGTTGCAAGAGGTGCTGCTCAGCATCGACCGGACGCCGCCGGTGGTGCGGTCACACAGCGTGATCGTGCTGTCCACGGTGGTCGAGCGGCGCACATTGCCGTTGCTGCGGACTCTCACACCGGCGGGGACGAGTAAGGCGCCGGCCTATCGCGGGAATCGCTGACCACGCATTATGGGCGCAAGTCGGCGCCCACCTCGAGGATCTCGAGCTGCGGGGTGAGGTCGGGTTCGAGGAACGCCAGCAGCGCCCCCGCCTCCGCTTCCACCTCGGTCTTCTCCCGCGCGGTCCAGTCGCGGTTCGGGCTGATCCGCAGGCGGGCGGCGGTCTTGTCCGGAAAGACCTTGTACATGCCGGCCAGAAATCCGTCGATCAGGATCGGCGAGGCCAGGGTCGCCTGCGTGCGCGGCGGGGCGGTGGGGACGATGCGGGTGCGGTCCTGGTGGGAGAGCAGGGCGTTGTCGTACCAGCCGAGCAGGCGCACCGGTGCGGGTAGCTCGGGGTCGGCGAGTTCGGCGTCGGCCAGGTCGTAGAGGGTGCGGCCGCGCTCGTCGGTGTAGGTGCGCAGGCGATCGCCCAGTTCGGCGACGGCGGCCTTCATTCCGGGCAGCTTGGACCAGGTCTGCATATCCATCGTGGTCGCGGGCCCGAACGCGCGCAGGTACCGCAGCACCAGCTCGGCGACGGGGTAGGCCGGATCCAGCGGCGCGCCCAGCCAGGGATGCACGCGCGACCAGACCGGCCTGCTGTTGTCGCGCCACATCCCGCGCGGCGGGGTCTGCAGCACCGGCAGCTGATACAGCCAGGTCTGCACAACCGCACCGGGATCGCGGTCCGGATACAGTTCGGCGGCCCGGGCCCGCAGCTGCGCCACGGGTACGGGCGCGTCGCCGAGCACGGCCTCCCCGCGCTCGCGCACCTCGTCCGGATCCAGGCCGACCATGGCGCCGTAGTTGAAACCCTTGCGGAACGGGATCTTTTCCAGCTCCGGCTGGATCAGCGGCGCGATGCGCCGGGCATCGGGCGGGGTGACGAGGTGAATCGTGCCGCGCATCAAGGTGATTCGCACCAGCGGGCGGTCCACCAGGCCCGCCGACACCGTCGCCGGGTCGAAATCGGCGAGCCGGCTCCACAATCCGATGAACGGTGGCGGCACATCCTGGGCCTGCAAGCCCACCAGGTGGTCACACATCTCGGGCACCGAGAGATCGGCGCGTTCGAGCAGGTGCTGGCGGGCGAGCAGGGTCCGGTTCAGCGTCCGGGTGGTCAGTTCCATGGTCCGCTCACGGTAGAGCGTGGCACCGACAGAACTCGGCGATTCAGCGGACGGTGACGACGACCTTGCCGGTGGCGGTGCGGTTGTCCAGCGAGGCCACCGCGTCGGCGGCCCGGTCCAGCGGGAACAGCACCGGCTGCGGCGCGGTGATCGCGCCCGAGGCCAGCAGCGGTTCCACCTCGGCCCACTGTTCGGCCAGGTAACCCGGATGCGTCATCACCCATTCGCCCCACGCCGCGCCCACCACCTCGACGTTCTTGAGCAGCAGCCGGTTCACCTTCACGGTGGGGATCTCACCGGCGGTGAAGCCGACCACCAGCAGCCGGCCCGCCGAGGCGAGCGAGCGGATGCTGTCGGTGAAGCGATCGCCGCCGACCGGGTCGAGCACGATATCCACCCCGCGCCCACCGGTCAGCTCCTTGACCGCGTCCAGCCAGCCGTCGGTGAGCACCACGTCGGTGGCGCCGTTGGCCCGCGCAACCTCGGCCTTCTCCTCGGTGCTCACCACCGCGATCGTGCGGCCCGCACCCAGCGCCGCGGCCATCCGCAGCGTCGAGGTGCCGATACCGCCGGCCGCGCCGTGCACCAGCACCGTCTCGCCCGGCGCCAGCCTGCCGCGATTGCGCAGGCAGAAGTGCACGGTCAGATCGTTGAACAGGATGCCTGCCCCGGCCTCCAGCGACACGTTGTCGGGCAGCCGGAACACCATCTCGGCGGGCACCACGGCGACCTCGGCCATGGCGTTGCCGAGCAGCGTCAACGCGATCACCCGGTCGCCCGCGCGCACGTGCGCGCCCTCCGGCGCCTCGCGCACCACACCGGCGATCTCGCCGCCCACCACGAACGGCAGCGGCGGCTTCATCTGGTACAGCCCGCGGGTCATCAGCACATCGGGAAAGGCGACCCCGGCGGCGTGCACATCGATCACCACACTGCCCGGGAAGGGCGTGGGCTCCGGGAGGTCGACGACCTCGATGGACTCCGGTCCTTCCAGCTTGCTGACCTGGGCTGCGCGCATGTGCCGACCTCTTTCGTCTCCGCGCCGTCGTCATCGGCGACGCCGGATCCCAACATAATCGGCACCGCCGGGCTCCGCTCGCCCAGCCCGCGGCCCGCCACGCCGGACCCGCCGCGCGACACGTCGGCGCAACCGATCAGCTTGCGCGACAGGCCCTGTTCAGCGGCAGCGCCTTTGTTAAGCTCGGCCGCAGTGCATCGGGAGGGAAGGGGGACATCCGTGAGCG
The DNA here is from genome assembly GCF_000284035.1 of Nocardia cyriacigeorgica GUH-2. Taxonomy (NCBI): domain Bacteria; kingdom Bacillati; phylum Actinomycetota; class Actinomycetes; order Mycobacteriales; family Nocardiaceae; genus Nocardia; species Nocardia cyriacigeorgica. Next base: position 5,456,199 of record NC_016887.1, read on the forward strand.
AGAACGACACCAGCACCATCCGCGTCGATCCGGAGGTGTTGCGCAGTTTCGCCCAGCAGCTCGGCGACGAGGCGGGCAATGTCATCGGGCTGGGCACGGCCGAGGATGCGAATATCAGCGGCCCGGTCACGGCGCTACCCGGCACCACCTTCGGTGCCGCCGCCCAGCACGCCGTCGACGCCACCGACAAATGCCTGCAACGCATCAGCGACCGGCTCACCACCGTGGCCGACAGCCTGCGCAATACCGCCGGCGCCTACGAACTCACCGAGGCCGATTTCGAGCAGAAGCTGCGCACGATCGGACTGCCGCAGTGACGCTCACCATCCCCGACGTCGAGCAGTGGCGCCCCGAGCAGCTGACCACCGCCGCCACCAACGCCGCCACCCTGGCCACCCGCCTCGACGGCCTGGCCGCCTCCGGCCGCACCAACGCCGAGACCTTGCAGTGGAGCGGACCGGCCGGCACCGCCGCCAAGACCAGGATGGATACCGAGAAGACCCGCACCGGCGCGGTCAGCGCGGCGCTGCTGGAGTTGCAGACGGCGCTGAACGTCGAGGTCGGCAACCTCACCGAGACCAAGAACAAGGTGCTGCAACTGCGTGACGCCGCGCAGACGCCCAATGGCGAGATGCCCGGCTTCCAGGTCGCCGCCGACGGCACCGTCAGCGCTCAGGCGCGCATGGACTACCTGCGCAAACACGCCGACGGCAAGGCCAACGTCGAGGGCGAATGCGTGGCCGAGATGTACCTGGCCGCGGTGCACCAGTGGCATATCGCCAATGCCCTCAAGGCCGCCGCCGACACCGCTGAACGGGCCCGGGTCGCGGTGGAGAACGCCGCGGTCAAGCTGGATCAGGCCTTCACCACGCTGGGCGATCCCACCCTCAATGTCGTCGCTCCGACCGCCCCGGCCAGTACGACACCGGCGTCCACCACGGCGCCGCCCAGCGATAAGCCGAGCAACAGCAGCCAGCTGATGTCGAACTCTGGCTCCGGTTCCGGGAGCGGCGGTGGTGGCGGTGGCGGTTCGAGCTCGGGCGGCGGCAGCTGGTCGGAGAGCGCCCTGGCCTCCGGCGGCCCGCCGACCAAGATGCCCACCGGCGAGCAGGCGCAGTGGATCCAGGAAGCCATCCGGGTGCTGCGCGAAAACGGTTACGACGTCTCCGATTCCGACGCCGCGATCATCGCCGCCATCATCGAGAAGGAATCCGGCGGCAACCCGAACGCGATCAACCTCTGGGACAGCAACGCCGCCGCCGGTATCCCGTCGAAGGGCCTGATGCAGACCATCGACCCCACCTTCAACTCCTACAAACTGGCCGGTCACGACGACATCTGGAACCCGGTCGACAACATCATCGCCGGATCCCGGTACGCCATCGAACGGTATGGATCGCTGAGCAATGTGCCCGGCATCGTGGCCATGAGCCAGAACCAGGGCTACGTCGGCTACTAGACGCGAGGAGGACGCGACAGGGTTGCTGGAACGCCGGAGCGCGGGCACGCGGTGCGCCCCGACCCGGCGGCTCGACGCGAGGGTGTGACGCACGCCCCGTAAAGTCTTCTCACAAGAAGCACCGCATGAGAACGCGGCACACCGTGCAGCGCGAGGAGCACAAGTGTCACTCGATCAGCCACTCGCCCCGCTTCCCCAGGAGGGCATGGGCTTTGCCTCGGCGTGGCCCGTCCGAGCCGGCGATGTGGATCCCTACAACCGTCTGCGATTCGACGGCATCGCCCGCTATCTCCAGGACATCGCCTGGGAGCAGCTGCAACAGACGCTGTTGGAGCGGACCGATCCGAACTGGATCGTCCGGCGCACCGTCATCGACGTCGTCCGGCCGATCATGTGGCCCGATCAGGTCCGGCTGGAGCGCTGGTGCTCGGCCATGTCGACCCGGTGGACGAATATGCGGGTCCGGATCACCAGCGACAACGGCGGTCTCATCGAGACCGAAGGCTTCTGGATCAATATCAGCGAGTCCAACAACCGACCCGCCCGGATCAGCGATGATGGCCTGGCCTACCTGGCGCAGACCGCGCAGGAGCATCGGTTGCGCTGGCGGCCGTGGCTCACCGACGCCACCCCACCCGAATCGGACACCGACCTGCCGTTCCCGGTCCGCGCCACCGATATCGACCAGTACAACCACGTCAACAATGCTTGTTACTGGCAGGCGGTCGAGCAGTTCCTGGTCGACTATCCGAAGCTGGTCGCAGGGCCGCACCGGGCAGTCATCGAATACGTCGCGCCGGTGCTGGCGCGCGAGCACATCACCGTCCGCAGCCGCTACGAGCCCGGTGACGGTGCCGGCTCGCCCACACTGCGCCTGTGGTTCGTCGTCGGCGGCACCACCACGACCATCGTGCGCGTGATGCCACTACCCAGCTGATCGAGGCGCGCCTGATCCGCCGTGCTGATCAAGGCGCACTTGGCCTACCCAGCCGATCAAGGCGCACCCGGCCGGCCCAGCCGATCAAGGCGCACCCGACGGGCCCAGCTGGCCATGGCGCACCCTGGCCGCGGCGAACGACGCGGCCAGGGACGCCTCGCTGCCTCAGCTGTTGGCGGCCTTGAGCAGGTCGGGGCGGGTGGTGAACTTGACCCGCGGCCGTCCGGCGGATTTGCCCGCGGTGCGCTCGGCCTGGTCGATGGCCTTCCAGCCGTCGCGGTCGACCAGATCCGGCTGACGCTGCTGCACCAGCGCCCGCAGTGCCGCCCGGTCGGCGCGCGGCGCAGCCAGCTTGCCTGCGATGAAATCGGCGATCAGGCCCTCGACCGTCTCCTCCGCGTCGACCCGGTTGGAGCCGATCACTCCGCGCGGACCGCGCTTGATCCAGCCGCTGACGTACACCCCCGGCACCGGTGTGCCGTCCTCGCCGATGACGCGTCCGTGCTCATTGGGCACCACCGCGCGCCGCTCGTCGAAGGGCAGGCCCGCGACGGGTTCGCCGCGGTAACCGATGGAGCGCAGCACCAGCGAGGCGGGCAGACTGCCGGTGCGGTCGGTCGCGCGGGCCACCAACTGCTCACCCTCGGTGAGCAATTCGTTGTGCACGTACTCCAGCGATTCCACCCGGTCGGTACCGGTGAGCCCGGTGGGCGAGGCCAGGTAGCGGAAGACGATGCGCTTGTTGGCCGGATCGCTCGGTGCGGCGGCGTATTCCTGCGCCAGGGTGTATTTCAGCGCCAGCGACGGCTCCACATCCGGATCGTCGAGGATGGCCTGGCTGCCCGGATCCAGCTCCAGTTCGGCCGCATCGATGACGACGTCGACGCCCTTCAGATGCGCCAGCGCCATGAACTCCGGCGAGGAGTAGGCGGCCTGCAGCGGCCCGCGCCGGCCGAGCACCACGACCTCGCGGATATTGCTGCGCCGCAGCGCGTCCAGGGCGTGGTCGGCGATATCGGTCTTGGCCAGCTCGTCCGGATCCACGGTGAGCACCCGGGCGACGTCGAGGGCGACGTTGCCGTTGCCGACGATGACCGCGCGCTCGCCGGAGAGGTCGAATTCCCGGTCGGCGTAATCGGGATGGCCGTTGTACCAGGCGACGAACTCGGTGGCGGAATGGCTGCCGGGCAGATCCTCACCGGGGATGCCCATGTGCCGGTCCGAGGCCGCGCCGACGGCGTAGACCACGGCGTGATGGTGTTCGAGCAGCTCCTCGTGGGTGATGTGCTCGCCGACCTCGACGTTCAGATAGAACTGGAGCGTGTCGCGGCGGAACGCCGATTCGAACATGCTCGACACGTTCTTGGTGCCCGGATGGTCCGGGGCCACACCCGCGCGCACCAGGCCCCACGGCGTCGGCAGCCGGTCGAACATCTCCACCTCGACGTCGGAGCGGCGCAGCAGCTCGTCGGCGGCGTAGCAGGCGGCGGGCCCGGCGCCGACCACCGCCACCCGTAGCGTGCCCAGATCCTTCGGCGGCCTGGTGGGCGCGGCGATCGGATCGAAGTTCGACTCCAGCGGATGCCGCTGGAAGTAGGCGGCGTTGATATCGCGGAATCGGGCCAGCGATGCAGTCAGGTCGTCTTCGGAGAAGATGGCGTCTACCGGGCACGCGTCGACACAGGCACCGCAGTCGATGCAGGTGTCCGGGTCGATGTAGAGCATCTCGGTCGTCGCGAACTCCGGCTGGTCCGGGGTCGGTCGGATGCAGTCGACCGGGCACTCGGAAACGCAGCTGGCGTCGTTGCAACAACGCTGCGTGATTACGTAGGCCATAGTGTGCAAATCCTCGAAAACTGGGCGTGGGCTGTGACCACCCCGGGTTGTGGGTGGCGCAGCGTCACGGTGCGGATCACGGGATGACCGAAGACCGTCGTGCTGTGACGCCGCTTTCAGTTTGCCTCGAGTGTGGCAGGGGTCTCCGCACCGGAGGGCTTACGGTAGTGCCATGGCGCGGACTCTGATCCTCATGCGGCACGGTAAATCGGCTTATCCGGACGGTGTGGAGGACCACGAACGCCCGCTCGCACCGCGTGGGCAACGCGAGGCGGGGCTGGCCGGGCAGTGGCTGCGCGCGACCCAGCCGCCCATCGACGCGGTGCGCTGTTCGACAGCCACCCGTACCCGGGAAACCCTGGCCGCGACCGGCGTCACCGCGCCGGTGGTCTACGAACGCGGCATCTACGAGGCCTCGCCGCAGACGTTGATCGAATTGGTCCAGCTCAGCGATGACGATGTCGCCACCTTGCTGGTGATCGGGCACGCACCGGGCATGCCGTGGACGGCATGGGAGCTGGCGAGCAATCGCGACAGCGAGCCCGCCGTCGAACTCAGCCGCAAGTTCCCCACCTCGGCGCTCGCGGTGCTGCGGTTCGACCGGCCGTGGTCGCAGGTGGACCCGGGGACCGGTGAACTGGTGGACTTCCACGTGGCGCGCTGAGTACGTAGAGACCCCTTGCCGAACCCGGCCGTGCTCAGCGCAGCAGTTTGCCGCCGAAGACCACCCCGGCGCCCAGCAGTACGAGCAGCACGAAGGCCGCGAACCCGCCGAACAACCACCACACCACGCCGAGCGCGAGCGCGAACGGCGCGACGGCGATGGCGGTGATCACCGGGCTTTCCTTGACCGTGGCCCAGGCCGAACGGGCCCGGACGCGGTCGATTTCCTTACCTGGCATGGCTCTAGGGTAGGCCGGAAGCGGTAAACGTGTCGGTGGTCGATGCGATGCTCGTCACATGGATTGGAAAATCGAACTCGTGGCCATCCCGGTGACCGACGTCGACCGCGCCAAGGACTTCTACACCAAGATCGGATTCAACGCCGATCACGATCACTCACCCAGTGAGGAGATCCGTTTCGTGCAGCTCACCCCGCCCGGCTCGGGGTGTTCGATCTGCATCGGCCGTGGCATCACCGAGGCCGCGCCGGGCAGCGTCGAGGGCATGCAGATGGTGGTCGACAGCGCCGAGCAGGCCTACCAGCAGCTGCGCGCGGCCGGCGTGGAGGCCACGCCGGTGAAGGATCTCGGCTGGGGGCTGTTCACCTTCTTCTCCGACCCGGACGGCAACAAGTGGGCCGTTCAGGAACTGCCGGATTACGCGGCCGGTTCGCCCAGCTGAGCCGCATCCGCCGGGTCCCTCTCGATTCGTGTTTGCTTGGAGTGCACTCCAGGTGACTAACGTCGTCGGCGTTCGGCGAGAGGGGCAGTCAGGTGAGCGAAACCGCACGTCAGAGTGGTGAGAGCAGCGACAGGGAGCGGCCGCGCTATTCCATCGGCGAGGTCGCCGAGCGGTGCGGGCTGAGCCGGGACACGCTGCGCTGGTACGAGCGGATCGGGCTGATGGATTACATCGGCCGCGATCACACCGGCAAGCGCCGGTTCAGCGATCGCGACCTGGATTGGCTGGAGCTGATCGGCCGCCTGCGCACCACGGGTATGTCGGTGGCGGACATGGTCCGCTACGCCGAGCTGGTGCGCGCCGGCGATGCCACGCTGCCCCAGCGCCTGGAGATGTTCCGCGCCACCCGCGCGGACACCTTGGCCAAGATCGCCGAACTACAGCGGACCGTCGCCGTGCTCGACTACAAGATCGAGCTCTACGAGGGCAAGTCGTCGACGGTCCGTCCGATCAGGTCGATCCATTGTGAAGGGACAACCGATGAATGACGCATCGCGCAGCGAGTCCGTGCCGGCCGGCGGCGAGGCCACGGGCGCGCACGGCGGCTCCGGCCTGCTGACGACGACCCTCGGCAACAGCGGCATCGAGGTAGGCGTCCAGGGCTTGGGCTGCATGGGGATGAGCGAGTTCTACGGCGCCACCGACCACACCGAGGCCCGCGCCACGCTGGACCGCGCGCTGGAGCTAGGCGTCACGCTGTTCGATACCGCCGACATCTACGGCTCCGGCCACAACGAGGAGTTCCTGAGCGATTTCGTGCGGGCCAATCGCGAGCAGGTGGTGCTGGCCACCAAGTTCGGCATCGTCCGCAAGGCCGACGATCCCACCTACCGCGGCTTCGATAACTCCCCCGAATACATCCGCGCCTCGGTCGACGCCAGCCTGCGCCGGCTCGGCGTCGAGGTGATCGACCTGTACTACATGCACCGCCGCGATCCCGCGGTCCCGATCGAAGCCACAGTCGGCGCCATGGCCGAATTGGTTCAGGCGGGCAAGGTCCGGGCGCTGGGACTGTCCGAGGTCACCGGCGCGGAATTGAAGGCCGCCACCGCGGTGCATCCGATCGCCGCCGTGCAGTCGGAATGGTCGCTGTTCTCCCGCGACGTGGAGCGGACCGCCGTGCCCGCCGCCGCCGAACTCGGCGTCACGTTCGTGCCGTACTCCCCACTCGGCCGCGGTTTCCTCACCGGCTCGTTCAGCACCGCGAACGAACTCGGCGCCGGCGATTTCCGCACCCGGATGCCCCGGTTCACCGGCGACAATGCCGCCCGCAACGCGGCGCTGCTGGCCCCGCTGCATGCCATCGCCGAGGCCCGTGGGGTGAGCGCCGCCCAGGTGGCGCTGGCCTGGGTGCATTCCCGGGCGGCGGCACATGGGCTCTCGGTCGTGCCGATTCCGGGCACCCGCAAGCGCACCCGGCTGGAGGAGAACGTCTCCGCCGCGGCCCTGGAGTTGACCGCCGGCGAGCTGGCGAGCCTGGAACCCATCGCGGGCCAGGTGGCGGGCGACAGGTACGCGGATATGTCGTTCACCTCCGCCGGCCGGGAGTAAGCAGCCGCTCGCCCCGGGGCGGCACGGGCTAGCATCCGATCATGGAGCCCGACGCCGCCCCGCAACGCGTGTGGATCGATCGGCAGACGCCCACCGCGTACCGCGCCCTGGTCCACTTGGCCACCGAGGTCCGGGCCGCGGGCGCCGACGCTGGGCTCGACCGCCGCCTGCTCGAACTGATCAACGTGCGGATATCCCAGATCAACGGCTGCGCGAGCTGCCTGGACCTGCATCATCGGGCCGCGCTGGCCGCCGGCGCGACCGCCCAGGAACTGGCCATGCTGCCGTCCTGGCGGCGCGGTAACTTCTTCGGTCCGGCCGAACGCGCGGCGCTCGGGCTGGCCGAGTGCACGGCGACGCTCGCCGACGAGGCGACCATCGATCGTGAGTACGCTGGCGCTCGCCGGCAATTCTCGGAAGACCAACTCGCGGTCATCGTCTGGGCCGCGACCACGATCAGCGCGTTCAACCGCGTGTCGATCCTGAGTAAACACCCGGTGCGCGAGAGGAGAGACGGAGCATGACCGATTCGACGGTGACGACCGACGTCGTCCACAACGAGGACAAGCACCGCTACGAGATCTGGTACGGCGGTGAGCTCGCGGGTTTCACCGAGTACGAGGAACGCGGCGATCAGACCGTCTTCACCCACACCGAGATCGATGACGCGTTCGGCGGCAAGGGCCTGGGCACCGTGCTCGCGCATCAGGCGATCGAGGACGTGATCGGCCGCGACCGCGCGATCCGCCCGGTATGCCCGTTCATCAAGGCCTACCTCGACAAACATTCCGAATACGACGCCCATGTCGTCGGCAAAGGGATCACCGAGTGAGAGCGCTCCGCCGGCGAACACCGGCGCGCTCGCTCATCGCTGAGCCGAGCGGAGTGAGTTCATGAGCGACCTCGATCCGCATCCGGACGAAGCCCTGTGCGAACCGTCACCGGGCCCGGGCCCGGTAGCCGAGCCGTATCCCGCGCGCGAGGTGCCGCTCGGCGGGGTGCGCGGCGTGTTCGTCGAGCGGGTGCTGCCGCAACGCGATCTGCCCACCGTCGGCGCCTGGTGCTTCCTCGATCATTTCGGCTCGCCCACGGTCACCAAGACCGGGGCACCGCCGGATATCGATCCGCATCCGCACATCGGCTTGCAGACGGTCACCTGGCCGTTCGAAGGTAAGATCCGGCATCGCGATTCGGTCGGCTCCGATGTGGAGATCGAGCCCGGTCAGCTGAACCTGATGACGTCGGGCCGCGGTATCGCGCATTCGGAGTACGGCGTCGCGGGCGCGCCCGCCGGGCACGGCCTGCAATTGTGGATCGCGCTGCCCAGCTCGGCCGCCGGGATCGACCCGCATTTCGAGCAGCACCGTGAACTGCCGGCCTACGAGGACGCGGGCCTGCGCGCGACGGTCCTGCTCGGTACCTTGGCCGGCGTGACCTCCCCCGCGATCACCTACACCCCGCTCGTCGGCGCCGATGCTCGTATCGAGGCGGGCGCGCAGGTGCGGCTTCCGGTCGATCCGGCGTTCGAGTACGCCGTACTGGTACTCGAGGGCGAGCTGACCGTCGCCGGCACCGAACTCGGCCCCGGGCCGCTGCTGTACCTCGGCACCGAACGCGCCGAGCTCACCCTCACCAGCAGCGCGGGCGCCCACTTCGCGCTCATCGGGGGCGAGCCGTTCGCCGAAGATCTGGTGATGTGGTGGAACTTCGTCGGCCGCAGCCACGACGAGATCATGGCCGCGCGCGAGGATTGGGAGAACCGCAACGTCGAGCGGTTCGGCGATATCGCGGGACATCCACCGCAGCAGCGGTTTCCGGCCCCACCGCTGCCCGGGCTGCGGCTCAAACCACGCAAGCGCCGCTTCGACGGGCACTGACCACGCGCGACGACCCGGCACCATGGCGGTGGTGCCGGGTCGCCGGGAACCGCGGTGGCTCAGGCCGATTCGGCCAGCAGGGCGTCCAGGGCCCGGTAGCTGTCGTTGAGCCCGGACTCCATGCCCGACTGGAGCATGCCGTCGCGCTCTTCCTTGGTGTGGAACTGGCTGTCGGTGACCACCTTGGTGCGGCCGTCGCCGAGGTCGACGAAGGTAGTGGCGTCGATGGCGACGTGCGCGGGCATGCCGTCCCATTCGAAGGACTGCACGATCCGCTCCTTCGGGGTGATCTCCCGGAAGCGGCCCTCGAAGCCGTGCGATTCGCCGTCGGCGTGTTCGACGAAACGCCAGTGCCCGCCCTTGTGGAACTCCCAGCGCTCGACGTCGAGCTGGTTGCCGCGACCCCACCAGCGCGACAGCTGCTCGATCCGGCTGTAGGCGTCCCACACGCGATCCACCGGCGCGTTGAAGACGCGTTCGACGTGGATCTCGGTGTCCGAGGTGGTGGTGATGACGGCGTCGTTCGTAGTTGTGCTCATCGGTTGTGCTCCGTTTCCGTTGATTCGTTTCCTGCTGATTCGAGGAATTCACCGAGACGGTCCATCCGGGCCTCCACCATCCGCCGATAGCCCTGCATCCAGGCCACCTCGCGGTCGAAGACGTTCTCGCCGAGCCGGCAGTACCGGACCCGGCCACGCTTCTCCGTGACCACCATCCCCGCGTCTTCGAGCAGGTGGATGTGCTTCTTGATGCCGGTGAGGGTCATCGCGAAGCGCTCCGCCAGCTCGCTGACGGTGGCGGGGCCACGTCCGAGGTGCTCGAGGATGCCCCGTCGGGTGGGGTCCGCGAGCGCTCCGAAGGAGGCGTCTAAGAAGTCATACTGAACCATCTAGTTCAGTGTTGCGGATCGATTCCGCCGGTGTCAATACCCGGGCGGAAAGTTCCGGATCAGGCCCGATTGTGCGGCGCCACGAAAGCACGGCGTAGCACCGCGTTCGGTTCCTGTTCACCGCATGGCCCCGGTATGGTCTTCGCAACCCGAACCGGACATTTCGCCGACGGCGCGAGCGCAAAGGACACGATGAGGCTCACCAGGATTACCGCGACGACACTGCTCACGCTGGCCGTCACCGGCCTCAGCGCAGGCCTCGCACCGGCCGACCCCACCCCGGACAAGGCGAAGCTCGACCTGTCCGGCACCGTCGAGCAGATCGGCTACCGGGTCAGCGCCGATCAGGATCGGCGCGCGGCCGTCACCACGGTCGAAGGCGGGCGCTTCGAGCTGGTCGAAGACGATCGCGTGGTCACCCTCACCGACCGTGCCGGACAGGTGGTCGCCGCCTTCCCGATGGCGATCCGCCTCGGCGACAAGCAGGTCGACCTCACCCCGCTCATCGAGGCCGACGGCACTCGCCTCACCCTCGCGCCCGCAGCCGACGAGTCCGCCCCGGCCCCGTTGCGCGACATCAACGCCGAAGAACGCTTCTTCGCCGAAGTGGAACGCCACAAGCCCGCCATCATCACCGGCGCCGTCATCGGCGGTGCCATCGGCTTCGTCCTCGGCCTGCCCCTGGGCCTGTTCGTCCTCGACTTCATCACCGTCCCCGTCGGCACCGTCGTCGGCGCCGCCATCGGCGCTTTCGCCGGCCTGGCCCACTCCGGCGGCCAACCCGCCATCGACGCCGCAGTCGCCTACATGACCCGCACACCCTGAAAAAGGCACGCACGTAACAGGTTCCGGGAGCACCCAGGATCCGAAGGTAGCGACGAGCAGGAAAAGCATTCGGCCCCCGCACCGTTCCTGGTGCGGGGGCCGAATGGTGTTGCTACCTACCGATTACCGGTAGTCGCTGAAACCGTAGTCGTCCAGCGGGACCGCGGCACCGGTGGTGGTGCCGAAGCCCTCCGGGCTGTAGTAGGTGTCGTCGTAGGACGGCACCGCGTACGCCGCGGCACGGGCCTCTTCGGTGGGCTGAACCTGGATGTTGCGGTAGCGGTTGATACCGGTACCGGCGGGGATCAGCTTACCGATGATCACGTTCTCCTTGAGGCCGATGAGCTTGTCGGAGCGGCAGTTGATGGCCGCGTCCGTCAGAACTCGGGTGGTCTCCTGGAACGACGCCGCCGACAGCCACGAATCGGTGGCCAGCGACGCCTTGGTGATACCCATCAGCACCGGGCGACCGGCCGCGGGCTCGCCACCCTCGGACACGACGCGACGGTTGGCCGCCTCGAACTCGGCGCGCTCGGTGAGCGAACCGGGCAGGAACTCGGTGGCACCGGAGTCGATGATCGTCACGCGACGCAGCATCTGGCGCACGATGACCTCGATGTGCTTGTCGTGGATCGACACACCCTGCGAGCGGTAGACCTCCTGGACCTCGTGGACCAGGTGGATCTGCACCTGCCGGGGGCCCATCACGCGCAGCACCTCGTGCGGATCCGCCGCGCCTTCCAGCAGCTGCTGGCCGACCTCGACGTGGTCACCGTCCGACAGCAGCCGCTCGGTGCCGTCGTCGTGCTTGAACACGCGCAGCCGCTGACGCTTCGAGAGCTTGTCGTAGACAACCTCTTCGCCACCGTCATCGGGGATGATGGTGATCTTGTAGAAGCGGTCGTCGTCCTCGAGCCGCACCCGACCGGAGACCTCGGCGATGGGCGCCTTGCCCTTGGGCACGCGAGCCTCGAACAGCTCCTGAACACGCGGCAGACCACCGGTGATGTCGTCACCGGCGACACCACCCTGGTGGAAGGTACGCATGGTCAGCTGGGTACCGGGCTCACCGATGGACTGCGCGGCGACGATACCGACGGCCTCACCGATGTCGACCAGCTTGCCGGTCGCCATGGAGCGGCCGTAGCAGGTCGCGCACACGCCGGTGCCGGTGGTGCAGGTCAGCACGGAGCGGACCTTCACCTCGGTGATGCCGGCCTCGAGCAGCGCCTCGATGGCCGGGTCGCCCAGGTCGGCGCCCTTGGCGACCACCACGTTGCCGTCGGCGTCGACCGCGTCGGCGGCCAGCGTCCGGGCGTAGGTGGAGGTCTCCACGTGCGCGTCGCGGATGATCGAGCCGTCGAGCTGCTTCTCGGCGATCGGCACGGTGATGCCGCGCTCGGTGCCACAGTCGTGCTCGCGCACGATGACGTCCTGCGAGACGTCCACCAGACGACGGGTCAGGTAACCCGAGTCGGCGGTACGCAGCGCGGTGTCGGCCAGACCCTTACGGGCACCGTGGGTGTTGATGAAGTACTCGAGAACGGTCAGGCCCTCACGGAAGGAGGACTTGATCGGCCGCGGGATGAACTCACCCTTCGGGTTGGTCACCAGGCCCTTCATACCGGCGAGGGTACGAGTCTGGGTGAAGTTACCCGTGGCGCCCGAATCGACGATCGTGATGATCGGGTTGTCGGCCGGGTAGTGCGCGCGCAGCGCCTTACCGACCTCTTCGGTCGCCTCCTGCCAGATCTTGACCAGGGCGTTGTTGCGCTCCTGGTGATCGAGCGCACCACGCTGGTACTTCTTCTCGATCTGATCCGACTGCGCCTCGTAGCGCTCCATGATCTCGGCCTTCTCCGGCGGAACCAGAACGTCCGACATGGAGACGGTGACACCCGAACGCGTGGCCCAGTAGAAGCCGGCGTCCTTGAGCTTGTCGACGGTCTGCGCGACCACGATCATCGGGTAGCGCTCGGCGAGATCGTTGATGATCGTCGCCTGCCGCTTCTTCGGCATCTGCTCGTTGATGAACGCGTAGTCCGCGGGCAGCAGCTCGTTGAACAGCACCCGGCCCAGCGTGGTCTTGGTGGTCCACGCATCGCCGCGACGCCAGCCGTCGGGGAACAGCTCGGCCTCGACGTCCTTGGGCGGCCGCTGGTCGGTCAGGCGCACCTTGATCAGCGACCGCACGGTCAGCTCACCACGGTCGACGGCCATCTGCGCCTCGGCGGGCGAGGCGTAGACACCCTGCTCCGGAGCATCCTTGGTGGCCGGCTGGTACTCGCCCTTGGCGCCCTCTTCGAGGCGGGTCAGGTAATACAGACCGGTCACCATGTCCAGACGCGGCATGGCCAGCGGGCGACCCGAGGCCGGCGACAGGATGTTGTTCGACGACAGCATCAGGATGCGCGCCTCGGCCTGCGCCTCCGCCGACAGCGGCAGGTGCACGGCCATCTGGTCACCGTCGAAGTCGGCGTTGAACGCCTCACAGACCAGCGGGTGCAGCTGGATGGCCTTACCTTCCACCAGCTGCGGCTCGAAGGCCTGGATACCGAGACGGTGCAGGGTGGGCGCACGGTTGAGCAGCACCGGGTGTTCGGCGATGACCTCTTCGAGGACGTCCCACACCTGCGGCCGCTGCCGCTCCACCATCCGCTTGGCGGACTTGATGTTCTGCGCGTGGTTCAGGTCGACCAGGCGCTTCATCACGAACGGCTTGAACAGCTCCAGCGCCATCAGCTTGGGCAGACCGCACTGGTGCAGCTTGAGCTGCGGGCCGACGACGATGACCGAACGGCCCGAGTAGTCGACACGCTTACCCAGCAGGTTCTGGCGGAAGCGGCCCTGCTTGCCCTTGAGCAGATCCGACAGCGACTTGAGCGGGCGGTTACCCGGACCGGTGACCGGGCGACCACGACGGCCGTTGTCGAACAGCGCGTCCACCGACTCCTGCAGCATCCGCTTCTCGTTGTTGACGATGATCTCGGGCGCACCGAGGTCGATCAGTCGCTTGAGGCGGTTGTTGCGGTTGATGACGCGGCGGTACAGGTCGTTCAGGTCGGAGGTGGCGAAGCGGCCACCGTCGAGCTGAACCATCGGACGCAGCTCCGGCGGGATCACCGGGACGGCGTCGAGCACCATGCCCATGGGCGAGTTGCCGTTGGACTGGAACGCGGCCACGACCTTGAGTCGCTTGAGCGCACGCAGCTTCTTCTGGCCCTTACCGCTGCGGATGGTCTCGCGCAGCGACTCGGCCTCGGCGTCGATGTCGAAGTTCTCCATCAGCTTCTGGATGGACTCCGCGCCCATCGCGCCGGTGAAGTACTCGCCGTAACGGTCGGTCAGCTCGCGGTAGAGCACCTCGTCGACGATGAGCTGCTTGGGCGCCAGCTTGGTGAAGGTGGTCCAGATCTCGTCGAGCCGGTCCAGCTCACGCTGGGCGCGGTCGCGGATCTGCTTCATCTCGCGCTCGCCGCCGTCCTTGACCTTGCGGCGCACGTCGGACTTGGCGCCTTCGGCCTCGAGCTCGGCGATATCGGCCTCGAGCTTCTGCGCGCGGGCCTCGAGATCGGCGTCGCGCTGATCGGCGACGGCCTTCTTCTCGACCTCCATCTCCGCCTCGAGGGTGGACAGCTCGTTGTGGCGGAGCTCCTCGTCGACGGTGGTGATGACGTAGGCGGCGAAGTAGATGATCTTTTCCAGATCCTTCGGCGCCAGGTCGAGCAGGTAACCCAGCCGCGAGGGCACACCCTTGAAGTACCAGATGTGGGTGACCGGCGCGGCCAGCTCGATGTGGCCCATCCGCTCACGGCGCACCTTGGCGCGGGTGACCTCGACGCCACAGCGCTCACAGATGATGCCCTTGAAGCGGACACGCTTGTACTTACCGCAGTAGCACTCCCAGTCCCGGGTGGGACCGAAGATCTTCTCGCAGAACAAGCCGTCCTTCTCCGGCTTGAGCGTGCGGTAGTTGATGGTCTCCGGCTTCTTCACCTCACCGTAGGACCACCGGCGGATGTCTTCGGCGGTGGCAAGGCCGATCCGGAGTTCATCGAAGAAGTTGACGTCTAGCACGTAACTTCCTTTCCCCTGTGCGGGTCGAATTCGAGCAAAAGTTCACTAGTGAGTCGAGCGCGGGGGCCGGATGCCGTGGAGGCATCCGGCCGTCCGCCTAGTTCGCCAAATCGTCGACGGTGGCCGCTTCGTTCCTGGACAGGTTGATGCCCAGGTTGGCCGCCGCCCGCTCCAGGTCCTCGTCGTCGCCGTCGCGCATCTCGATCGCGGCGCCGTCGGAGGACAGCACCTCGACATTGAGGCACAGCGACTGGAGTTCCTTGAGCAGCACCTTGAACGATTCCGGAATGCCCGGCTCCGGAATGTTCTCGCCCTTGACGATCGCCTCGTAGACCTTCACGCGGCCCACCACGTCGTCGGACTTGATCGTCAGCAGCTCCTGCAGGGTGTAGGCGGCGCCGTAGGCCTGCATGGCCCAGCACTCCATCTCACCGAAACGCTGACCACCGAACTGCGCCTTACCACCGAGCGGCTGCTGGGTGATCATCGAGTACGGGCCGGTCGAACGGGCGTGGATCTTGTCGTCGACCAGGTGGTGCAGCTTCAGGATGTACATGTAGCCGACCGCGACCGGGTACGGGAACGGCTCGCCGGAACGGCCGTCGAACAGGGTCGCCTTGCCGTTCTCGTCGACCATGCGGTCACCGTCGCGGTTGGGCAGGGTCGAGGCGAGCAGACCGGTGAGCTCCTCCTCGCGGGCACCGTCGAACACCGGGGTGGCGATGTTCGAGTCGGCCGGCGCGGCCAGCATCTCCTCCGGCAGCGCCTTGGCCCAATCGGGACGGGTGCCGTCGGCGGCGACGTCGACCTGCCAGCCCGCCTTGCCGATCCAGCCGAGGTGGGTCTCCAGGATCTGGCCGATGTTCATACGACGCGGCACACCGTGGGTGTTCAGGATGATGTCGACCGGGGTGCCGTCGGGCAGGAACGGCATGTCCTCGGTGGGGAGGATCTTGCCGATGACGCCCTTGTTGCCGTGGCGGCCGGCCAGCTTGTCGCCGTCCTGGATCTTGCGCTTCTGCGCCACGTACACCCGGACCAGCTCATTCACGCCGGGAGGCAGATCGTCGTCGTCATCGCGGGAGAACACCCGGATGCCGATGACCTTGCCGGACTCACCGTGCGGCACCTTCAGCGAGGTGTCGCGGACCTCGCGGGCCTTCTCACCGAAGATGGCGCGCAGCAGCCGCTCCTCCGGGGTCAGCTCGGTCTCACCCTTCGGGGTGACCTTGCCGACCAGGATGTCGCCGTCGCGGACCTCGGCACCGATGCGCACGATGCCGCGCTCGTCCAGATCGGCGAGCACCTCGTCGGAGACGTTCGGGATGTCCCGGGTGATCTCCTCGGCGCCCAGCTTGGTGTCGCGGGCGTCGATCTCGTGCTCTTCGATGTGGATGGAGGTGAGGACGTCGTCTTCCACGAGGCGCTGCGACAGGAT
Source organism: Nocardia cyriacigeorgica GUH-2 (assembly GCF_000284035.1). Lineage (NCBI taxonomy): Bacteria > Bacillati > Actinomycetota > Actinomycetes > Mycobacteriales > Nocardiaceae > Nocardia > Nocardia cyriacigeorgica. The sequence continues at coordinate 5,472,492 of NC_016887.1, forward strand.
GATCGCGTCCTCGTAGTTGTGACCCTCCCACGGCATGACGGCGACCAGCAGGTTCTTGCCCAGCGCCATCTCACCGTTCTCGGTGCAGGGGCCGTCGGCGAGGACCTGGCCGGTCTCGACCCGCTGGCCCTCGTCCACGATCGGACGCTGGTTGGCGCAGGTGCCCTGGTTGGAGCGGGCGAACTTGCGCATCCGGTAGGACTTGCGGGTGCCGTCGTCGGCCATCACGGTGACGTAGTCGGCGGAGACCTCCTCGACCACACCGGCCTTCTCGTTCACCACCACATCGCCGGCGTCGACCGCGGCGCGCAGCTCCATACCGGTACCCACCACCGGGGCCTCGGAACGGATCAGCGGCACGGCCTGACGCTGCATGTTCGCACCCATCAGGGCGCGGTTGGCGTCGTCGTGCTCGAGGAACGGGATCATGGCGGTCGCCACCGACACCATCTGGCGCGGCGAGACGTCCATGTAGGTGACCTCTGCCGGGGAGACGTATTCCATCTCCTCGTTGCCCTTGCGGGCGAGCACGCGATCCTCGAGGAAGTTGCCCTCGGCGTCGATCGGCGAGTTGGCCTGGGCGCGGACCTCGCGGTCCTCCTCGTCGGCGGTGAGGTACTTGACCTCATCGGTCACGCGGCCGTCGACGACCTTGCGGTACGGGGTCTCGATGAAACCGAACGGGTTGACCCGCGCGTACACCGACAGCGAGCCGATCAGGCCGATGTTCGGGCCTTCCGGGGTCTCGATCGGGCACATGCGGCCGTAGTGCGAGGGGTGCACGTCACGCACTTCCAGGCCGGCGCGCTCACGGGACAGACCACCGGGGCCCAGCGCGTTCAGGCGGCGCTTGTGGGTCAGGCCCGACAGCGGGTTGTTCTGGTCCATGAACTGCGACAGCTGGGAGGTTCCGAAGAACTCCTTGATCGCGGCGACGACCGGGCGGATGTTGATCAGGGTCTGCGGCGTGATGGCCTCGACGTCCTGGGTGGTCATCCGCTCGCGGACCACACGCTCCATCCGGGACAGGCCGACCCGGATCTGGTTCTGGATCAGCTCGCCGACGGTGCGGATACGACGGTTGCCGAAGTGGTCGATGTCGTCGACCTCGACCGGGACCTCGGCGCCGCCGGGCGCGGTCATCGCGCGGTCACCGGCGTGCAGGCGCACCAGGTACTCGATGATGTTGACGATGTCTTCCTTCGTCAGCACCGAGCTGGTGACCGGCTCGCCCAGGTGGACGCCCAGCTTCTTGTTGATCTTGTAGCGACCGACGCGCGCCAGGTCGTAGCGCTTCTCCTTGAAGAACAGGTTCTCCAGCAGGGTCTGCGCGGACTCCTTGGTGGGCGGCTCGCCCGGACGCAGCTTGCGGTAGATGTCCAGCAGCGCCTCGTCCTGACCGGCGGTGTTGTCCTTCTCGAGGGTGGACATCATGATCTCGGAGAAGCCGAAACGCTCGACGATCTCCTCGGTGGTCAGACCCAGCGCCTTGAGCAGCACGGTGACCGGCTGACGGCGCTTGCGGTCGATGCGCACGCCGACGGTGTCGCGCTTGTCGACGTCGAACTCCAGCCACGCGCCACGGCTCGGGATGACCCGCACGCTGTGCAGATCCTTCTCGGTGCTCTTGTCGACGGTGTGGTCGAAGTACACACCCGGCGAGCGCACCAGCTGCGAGACGACGACGCGCTCGGTGCCGTTGATGATGAAGGTGCCCTTGTCGGTCATCATCGGGAAATCACCCATGAAGACCGTCTGGCTCTTGATCTCACCGGTGTTGTTGTTGATGAACTCCGCGGTGACGAACAGCGGAGCCGCGTAGGTCATGTCCTTGTCTTTGCACTCATCGATGGAGGCCTTGACCTCTTCGAAGCGCGGATCGGAGAACGACAGTGACATCGACCCGGAGAAATCCTCGATGGGCGAGAGCTCCTCGAGCACCTCCTCGAGCCCACCGACCAGGCCGACGTCGCCGCGGGCAGCTGCCCGCTCACGCCATTCGGGCGACCCGATCAGCCAGGCGAAAGATTCGGTTTGTAGATCGAGAAGCCCGGGCACCGCAAGCGGCTCCCTGAGCTTCGCGAAAGACACCCGCAACGGGGCCCCGGGGATGGACCCCGCAACTCCCGGCTTCGAATTGGCGCTTGTCTGGGTGGAGACTGCCAAGATGCGTCCTTCCAGCACCTCACGCGCGTCGCGTGGTGGTCCGCGACCGTCGCTTGTCTGCTACGAATTCCGCTGGTTACGACCCGAACGAAACTCGAACAGGCACCAACGGAAGTAACACCGGAAGGTGGAACTTACGTGTGCAAATCGAGGTATGGACAGGAGGCAGCCAGCGCAACGTCCAAACTTACACCTACTGACACGGAGGTGTCAAAGTACCAGCCGTGCGAATTTTCGCGAGGCTGACGCGCCGTGTCCGGCCCACCCTGCTCGAGCCGGGTCCGATTCCGCTGGCTGCGTCGAGAACCACGGTGAGCCGAGTGTCGACTGTGACGGATTACCGCCACGGTGACAGCTGCCGCTGCTGTGAATAGCGTGACGGGTCCGGCGAGACTCGTCAAGTGGCAGCACCGGGTGGACAGTCGGCGAGATCGACTGCCCCGCTGTGCTTATCCCGGCTCCCCGGCCGCGCCGATCAGGCGCTCGTCAGCGGTCGACGATGTCCTCGGCCAGCCAGCGCCCGTCCACCTTGCGCATCTGCAACACCACCGGCCCGGCCACGCTCTGCTGCGCGATCCCGTCCTTCTCGGCGCTGACGACCAGGTTGACCAGAACCTCCGCGCGATCGTCGGTCAGCAACGTCACACCGATCGGCTCGACATGGGCATCGGTGCTGGTCCCGGCCTGTTTGATGGCCGAGATGGTGGTGGCGGCGTAGCTGTCCAGCTCCGCGCGCATCTTGCCGGTGAGCACCTGGGACACCGCGGCCTGGTAGCCGTCGATGTCCTTCAGCTCGTATCCGTAGACGGTGCGCAGGGCGTGCTCGGCGGCGGCGCGGACCTCCTCGGTGGCGGCATGGTCGACGAAGGCGGCGTTGTCGTCCGGGACGCCCGGGCGCAGCGCGGCGACGACGGCGAACGCGGCGAGCGCGAGCGCGGCGAGCCCGCATGCCAGCGGGAGGGTCCACGAGCGAGCACGGTCGGCTCGCGGTCGCCGGCGCGGCAGAAAACGGCGACGGTCCCGGCCGCTCGGCACCGGACGTGCCAGCCGGGCCGCGCGGGTGGACCTGGTGCGCGACGCCCGGGCGGGGTTCACGCCGGTCGTCGCGGCAGGCCCACGACTGTCGGCCCTGCGAGCCCCGGCACGAGGAGTGCGCGCGCCCGACGCGGCGATCCCCCGGCTGCCCGTCGACGGCGTGCCGGTGCGGCGGACCGAGCGCGGCGTGCGCTCGACCGGGCGACGGGAGGAGATCCTATTGACGGGTCGACGTTCAGCCATCGCTGTTCCTCCTGGCGCCGGGGACGGACTGGGGTTGGACGGCGAGGTTCATGGGGTCTCGTCCGCCGGCGGCGAGTTGCCGGGACTGTCCTGGGCCGGATCGTCCGGCGACTCGGGCGGCGCGGGAGCGGCGCCCGGTGTGCCCGGCTCCCCCGCGGCGGGCCCGGGCGCGGGGGCGTCGGGAGCGGCGGGCTGTCCCGGCGCGACCGGGTCGGCGGGGTTGGTTCCGGCGTCGTTCAACGCCACGGGTTGCCCCAGCGACGACACCTGCTCGGCCTTCCAGATGTCGCCGTCCTTCGCCATATCGAGGCTCCAGGTGTATCGATATCCGGACGGCTGCTCCCCCGGTTTGGCCTCGGTGACCCGCAGCACCACCAGCGCCGACGCGCGGTCGAGTTCGGAATTCAGCGAGGTCAGGGCGGCGCCGAGCACGCTCGACTCCATCCGCACCCCGGCCTGCTTCGCCATCGCCTCGGCCTGCTGCTGATGTTCGGTGGCCGAGGCCAGGATCGGCCCCGTCATCGACGAGCGCGCGATCGCCAGCGATCCCGACACGTCATCGATGTTCATCGAGGTCATATTGATCGCCGCTTGCTGAGCAGCGTCCAGCGCCGCATCCCGCGCCGCCGCTCGCGGCCCATCGGTGAAGAAGCCCGCCCGCACCCACCCCACCCCGAACCAGGCCGCCGCGGCCAACGCGACGACCAGCGCCGCCACCGCCACCACGGTCACCAACCGCGGCGGACCGGATGGCTCGGCGCGCAAGCCCGGCGATGCGCGGTCGGCGGATTCGGCCGATGAGTTGCCTGCGGTCTCCGCATCGTCGCGGGACGGCTCCCGGGTCTCCTCGGGGTCGGGCGGGTCGAGATTCACTGCGCACCTCATGTCGTTCGGGTCAGCGTTTCGGGGTGACTCCCAGCAGGGTGGAGATCTGGACGGCGATGGGGGTCAGGTTGAGCTTGTCGGGGTCGACCTTGGGGTTGTCGTCCCAGGGCTGGACGATGAGCGGGTCGGCGAGTTCGGCGCGGGCGCCGCCGCGGACGGCGGTCGGATTGCCGAAGGGCACGGCGCAGTGGGCTTCGGTGTTGAAGGGGAACTCGTCGCGGGTGTCGTCGAAGTCGGGGTTCTGCGCCTTCATCTGCTCGAGGATGGCCTTGGTGCCCTCGTAGCCGACGGTGCAGGCGGGCGGGTTATTGGTTTCCAGCACGAGCCCGAAATGGCTGGTGCCGTCGCCGGGCGCGGTGGCCGAGGCGCCGATCGAGAGCTGCGGCAGCATTTGCAGCAGCGGTTTGAGCGCGTAGAACTTCGGCGAAATGGCCAGCAGCAGCGTGCGCAGGTTCGCCAGGTCGGTGGTCAGCGCGGCGCCGCTCTCATCGAGCAGGGCGCCGATCTGCTGGCCGGCGTCGGTGCCGGTGCCGATCAGCCTGCGCACCGCCGGATCGCTGGTGCGCAGCTGGGCGGCCAGCTGGTCGAGGCCGGCGCTGAACTCGCGGATGGCATCCGATTGCGCCGCCTGGGTGCCGAGCGCGACCCGGCCGTCGCGGATCAGCTGCACCGTCTGCGGCAGCGCCTCCTGGAAACTCTCGGTGAAGGTGCGCAGCGATTCGAGCAGACCGCGCAGGTCGCCGCCCTTGCCGTCGAGCGCGCGGCCGAGTTCGGTGACGGTGGTGCTCAGCGCGGTCAGATCGACGGTGCTCGCGAGGGTGTCGACGCTGCCGATCAGCTCCTCCACCGGCACCGGCGTGCGCACCTCGTCGATGATCGACCCGTCCTTCAGATACGGTTCGCCCACCGTGTCCGGTTGCAGGTCCACATACTGCTCACCGATCGCCGACCGGTTCGCCACCACCGCCCGCGCCGACGCCGGAATGGGCGGCGAGCCGGAATCGATCACCAGGGTGATCAGCACCCCGTCGTCGGTGAGGTCGAGCCCACCGACCCGGCCCACCGGCACCCCGCGATAGGTGACTTCCGCGCCGGTGTATGCACCGCCGGTGTGCTCGGTGCGCAACAGCACCTCGTACTGGCCGAAGCCGAGCATATGGTCGAGCCGGATATAGCGGGCGCCGACGTAGACGACGCCGAGCACCGCGATGATCGCGAAGGCGATCAGCTGCCACCGCACCATGCGCGTCATCGCGGACCACCTCCGAACGGTTGCAGCAGCGGCCCGAGCTGCGGTGGCAGCCCCGGCACGCCCGGCTGCCCGGGCACCGGCACCGCGGCCATGGTCGGCGGCAGCGGGAACAGCGACACCGTCGGCCAGCCGGGGCGCGGCCCGTTGCCGCCGTAGTACGGATTGGACGGATCGACATTGACGGGCGGCCCGATCGGCGGAATGTAGACCGGATCGGGTCTGCCGACGCCGAGGTTGCTCAGCGTGACGCCGATCTGCTGATCCACCGACAGCCAGGTATTGACCTGGCCGCCGAAGGTGCCCTCGAGCGTCGAGTCGGGGAACGGGTAGGTCGGCACCAGCGGCAGCGCGGTCACCAGATCCGGCGCGGCGCGGCCTAGTTCTTGCAGCGCGGGCCGCAGCGCGCGCAGATCGCGGATGAGATCGTCCTTGGCCGTATCGATGACGTCGAATCCAGCTCGCCCCACCCGGTCCAGCTGGGCCAGCAGCGCGATCAGCTGCGGCCGCTGCTCTTCCAGGATCCGGATGCCCTCGGGCAGCTCGTCCAGGATCCGGGTGAGCTGGTTGGTCTGCGCGGCGACCCGGTTGCTCAGCGTCTCCAGCCCGTCCAGGGCCCGGGTGATGTCGTCGACCTGGTCCTCGAGCCCGCCGATGAGGGTGTTCGCCTGCTCCAGCACCGCTCGCACCCGGTCTTCACGGCCGCCGAGCGCCTTGTTCAACTCGCTGACGATCGGCTGCAACTGCGCCACCCCACCACCGTTGAGCAGCAGCGACAGCGCGCCGAGCACCTGCTCCACCTCGGTGGCGTGCCTGGTGTTGGTCAATGGAATCACCGCACCGTCGGCGAGCCGGGGCCCGGAGGTGTCGCCTTCGGGGGCCGAGAGTTCGATGAACTTCTCGCCCAGCAGGTTCGATTGCCGCACCTCGGCCAGCGCGTTGGCCGGCAGATCGACCGACGAATTCACCACCGTCGAGACGTTCGCGGTCCAGCCGTCCTCGGCCAGGGTGATGTCCTGCACCCGCCCGACCGGCACACCCTCGACCTTCACCGCCGATTGCGGCACCAGATCCAGCACATCGTCGAAGCGGATATCGATATGCATCGGATCCGAGCCCACGTCCGCCCCGCCGGGCAGCGGAATGCTGTAGATCCCGTCCGACGAGCACGAGCTCACCAGCAGCCCCGCCAGCACCGCGGCCGCCGCGACCACCATCCGGCGCCTCACTTCGGACCTCCCTGCGAGGGCGGCAGCCGGTTCGACGGCGTACCCGGCACGGTCCCCGGGACGGGGGCGCGCTGCTGGTTCTCCGCGCTGAGGATGCCGAACGGCAGGATCAACGTCGGCGACTGCACCGCGGCGGTGATCTGGTCGGTGATGTGCTTGCAGCGTTCGAGCAGCGGCCGCATCTGCTTACCGAGGGCCTCGAACTTCGGATCGCCGGGCATGAGCTTGCTCAGGTCGAGCATCCGGCACATCGCGCCGAACGGGTCTTGCAGATCGGTGAAGTTGGCGCGCATGTCCAGGGTGCCGGATTCACCGTTGTGGATATTGATCAGGTTGCTCAGCGCCACCGGCAGCACCGGCAGGGCCTCGGCCAGCGCGTCGCGGCGGTCGGCCAGGGTTTGCGTGAGGGTGATCAGCGAATCGGCATTGCCCTGGATCAGCTGACGGTTGGCGTCGATGAACCGGGCGACGTCACCGAGCGCGATGGACAACAATTCCAGCGCATTACCGAGATTCTGTCGTTCGCCGGCCAGGAACGACGCCAGATCGGCGAGCTGGACATTGAATTGGCGCACTTGCTGGTCATTGCGGGCCAGCATGGTGATGAACGCTTGCAGGTTCTTCACCGTGTCGAAGATGTCGCCGCGCGAATCCGACAGCGTGCGCGCGGCGGCCGACAATTCGGTGATGCCGTCGGCGATCGCGGCGCCATTGCCTGCCAAGTTCTGCGCGGTGGTCTGCACCAATCGGTCGAGCGCGCCGTCGGCATTGGCGCCCTCCGGGCCGAGTGCCTTCGACAGTTCGGTAATGCTGCGGTAGAGCTGATCCACCTCGACCGGCGTCGCGGTGCGCTCGCGCGGGATCGTCGCCGTGCGCGGCATCTTCGGGCCGCCGCGGTAGACGGGCGTGAGCTGGATGAACCGGTCCGAGACGATCGAGGGCGTGATCTGGGCGGCGCGCGCGTCGGCGGGGATGTCGTAGGAGCGGTCGACGCTCATCACGATCTTCACCTGATCGCCCAGCGGTTCCACCGAATCCACCGATCCCACCGGCACTCCGAGGATGCGCACATCCGAGCCCTCGTAGATGCCGACCGACCGATCGAAGTAGGCGGTGATCGTGGTGGTGTTGAGCCGGTTGAACACCCACCACAGCGCACCGGCCAGCACCAGCGCGAGCACCACGATCATCGCGATCGCGATCTTGCCGCCACGCTGCAACGCCATCAGTTGCCTCCCAGCGTGCGCACCGGCGGCCGGTAGCCGGGGATCTCCGGCAGGCCGGGCGGGGTGATATTGACGATGACCGCGTCGAACCAGCGTCCGGTGCCGAGCACATTCGCGTACAGCCCGTAGAACGGCGCGGCCAGCTCCAGCGTCTTGGTGATATTGGCCTGATTGGCGTTGAGCAGGTCGATCGCGGCCTGCAAATTGGTCAGCGCGGGCCCGATCTGTTTCTCGTTGTCGGCCACCAGCGCACTCAGCTCGGTGGAGACGGTCTGCGCGCCGGCCAGCAATTGCGAAATCGCCTGCTGACGGATATTGAGTTCGGCGAACAATTGCCCGCCCGAGGTGAGCAGCCGCTCGAATTCCGCATTGCGGTCGGCCAGCACCTGCGTGGTCTTCTTGGTCGCGGCGAACAATTTGCGCAGTTCGTCATCGCGCTTGGCCACGGTGTTCGACAGCCGGGTCACGCCGTCGATCGCGCTGCGGATATGCGGCGGGGTGGCGGCGAAGGCGTCGGAAAGCACCCGCATCGAGGTGGCCAGCTGGGTGGTGTCGATCTCGTCGAGGGTGCGGGCGGCGTCGCTGAAGGCATCGATCACGTCGTACGGGGAGACGGTGCGCGACAACGGGATCCGCTCGCTCGGATCGGCCACCCGCGAGCCCTGCGGATCCAGCGCCAGATACTTCTGCCCGAGCAGGGTCTTGATCTGGATGGAGGCGGTGGTCTCGTTGCCGATCCAGGTATCCCTGGTGCGGAAATCCACCACCACCCGGTCGCCGTCGAGCCATACCCCCGACACCGTCCCCACCTTCACCCCGGCGACGCGCACTTCGTCACCGCGGTCGAGTCCGGCCGCCTCGGAGAATTCGGCCGAATAGGAGATGCCCGCCCCGATGATCGGCAGCCGGTCCAGGAAGAACGCCGACATCGTCACCAGCAGCACCATCACCAGCCCGAGCACGCCGACGAAGGCGGGGCTGCGTTTGCCGAGCAGAACCCGGTCGTCCATCAGCGGCCCCCTTCCCCGTGACAGCGCGGTGCGGCATTGGTGTAGAGCGGCTGGTTGATCGTCGGCAGGCCGGCGGGCAGATGCAGCTGCGGCGCGTCCGGTGCGCCGGGCCCTGCGACCAGGTCGATGCCGCACAGATAGAACTGGAACCAAGAGCCGTAACTGCCGACGCGGCCGAGCTTTTCCATCTTGACCGGCAGCGTCGCGAGGGCCTGGTCCACCTCGTCGCGGCGTTCGTTGATCACGCCGGTGAGCTGGTTGATCCCGGCGATGGTGCCTTGGAGCGAGGGCCGGGTCGGCACCAGCAGCTCGGAGGTGGCGGTGGCGACGTCACCGAGGGAGGTGACCGCGCGGCCGATGGTGTCGCGCTGGGCGGCGAGTCCGTCGACCAGCGCGGCGGTATTGACCACGAGCTGATCGAACTGGTCCTCGCGGGCGTTGATGGTGTCGAGCACCTCGGTCAGATCGCGCACCAGCTCGCCGATCACCGCGTCCTTGTCGGCGATCTTGTTGGTCAGATTCGCGGTGCTGGCGACCAGATCGGCGATGGTGCCCTGCTCGCCTTGGAAGACCTGGATGATCTCATAGGACAGCTTGTTGACGTCCTCGGGCTGCAAGGTGCGAAACAGCGGCCGGAACCCGTCGAACAGGGTGGTCAGATTCAAGGCCGGCCGGGTGCGTTCCAGCGGGATCGTGCCGCCCTCATTGAGTTTGCGGCCCTGTTCACCCGGTCCGCGCTCGAGTTCGATATAACGCTGCCCGACCAGATTGCGGAACCTGATAGTGGCCATCACCGACGCGGGCAGCCATTCTCGGTCGGTGAGTTCGAATTTCACCTCGGCCACCCGGCGGTCCACAATCGAAATGCCGGTGACCTTGCCGACGCGGACACCGGCGATGCGGATCTCATCACCGGGATTGAGCGAGGTGACGTCGGTGAAGCGGGCCTTGAACAGGGTGCCGCCGCCGGTGTAGTTGGCGATCGACAGCCCGAGCATGGTGGTCGCGAACAGCGTCACCACCACGAAGATCACGAGTTTGGTGAGCGGTCCGCCCAGGCCGCGCAGCTGCGCCTTCATCGCACCCTCACCTCACTACCTCGAAAGGCGGGCGCGGCGATCCTGGTGATCCAGCCCGGCACCTGCGCCGGCAAAACACCCTGCGCGGCACCGTAGATCGCACCCAACGCGTGTTGCTCCCCCGGCGAACCCGCGAGCGTCGGCGTATTGGCGGCCGGGAACACGCCGAATTGCGGTGGCTGCATGGCCCCGATCTGCTGATCGCCCGGGTTGCGGCTGGGCACCTGGTAGGAGCCGTCGTTGTTCGGCCCGCCCGGATATTGGCCGGCGTCCAGCCCCAGCGGGAACTCCGGGAAACAGGCCGGTCCGCGAGTGTCGAGCCAGCGTGGCTCGTCCTGATTGGGCAGGTAGCGGCCGCGAGTATTGACCAGCTCGATCGTCACCCGGGAGCCCGGTCGGTCGGTGCCCATGCCCATGATCTCGTCGATGCGCGGGCGCATTTTGGCGAAGTTGGCCAGCGCGCAGGCGTAGGTCGGCGAATAGGTGGCCAGTAGTTCCAGCGCCGGGCGGGCGTCGGCGGCCACGTCGATGACGTTGTCGTGGTTGGCGATCAGGAAATCGGCGGTCGCGGCCGAGGTGGGCGTCAGGGTGGCCAGCAGGACGTCGATATCGGTGCGCCGCTGCACGATGGTGGCGTTGGTGGTGCGCAGTTTGTCCAGGGCATCGATGAGCTGGGGTGCGGCGTCGGCGTAGGTGATCGCGGTTTCGGCCAGACTGCGCAGACCCTCGCGTAGTTCCGGCAGCACCGCGTTGACGTCGGTGAGGATGACGTCGAGCCGGTCGAGCGTCGCACCCAGCCCCTCGCCCTGACCCGACAGCGCCTGCGACAGCGCCCCGAGCGTGGCCGCCAGATCCTGCGGCGGGATCGCCTGCAACAGCGGCAGCAGATCGTCGAGCAGCTTGCTCACCTCGATGGCATTGCCGCTGGCGTCCTGATGCAGCGTCACCCCGGAGGTCAGATGCTGCGGGCTCGGATTCTCCGGAATCACTAGATCCACATACCGTTCGCCGAACAGCGTTTTGGGCAGCAGCCGCGCGGTCGAATTCACCGGGATCCGCTCGGCGCGTTCCGGATCGATCGCGAGTTCGAGGGTCACCTGGTCGCCCTCGGCGCGGCTGGAGCGCACCTCGCCGACGGTGACGCCGCGCGCCTTCACATCGGCGTTCTTGGTCAGTGCGTTGCCGACACTGTCGGTGATCAACCGGACATCGACCGAGTTCACGAAGGTCTTGTTGTAGATGGCCACCGTTCCCCACAGGAACAGCCCAACCACCACGAAGAACGCGATGCCGAGCAGTCGATTGCGCACCTTGGCCGTCGACCGCCACCACTGCACCCGGCTGCTCATCCGGCCACCCGCACCGTCGTCGTGGTGCCCCAGATCGCCAGGCTCAGAAAGAAATCGAGCACATTGACCAGCACGATCGCCGCCCGCACCGCCCGGCCCACCGCCACCCCGACCCCGGCGGGCCCACCGGTGGCGTGGAAGCCGTAATAGCAGTGCACCATGATGATCACGAAGGCGAATACCAGCACTTTGAGGAACGAATACAGCACGTCCTCCGGCGGTAGGAACAGCCCGAAATAGTGGTCATAGGACCCACTGGATTGGCCGTTGAACCAGATGCTGATCATTCGCGAGGCCAGGAAGGTGCCGAGCAGGCCGACGATATAGAGCGGGATGACGGCGAGGAATCCGGCGATCACCCGGGTCGTCACCAGGAATGGCACCCCGGGCACCGCCATCACTTCCAGCGCGTCGATCTCCTCGGAAATCCGCATGGCACCCAATTGCGCGGTGAAACCACACCCCACCGTCGCCGACAACGCCAAGGCCGCCACCAGCGGTGCGATTTCCCTGGTGTTGATGTAGGCGGTCAGAAAACCGGTGAGCACCGAACTGCCGAGCGCATCGAGGGCCTTGAAGCCCTGCAACCCCACCACCACGCCGACCGAACCCGACATGAACACGATGACCCCGATGGTCCCGCCGATGACCGCCAGCGCACCGCTGCCGAAGGTCACCTCGGCCAGCAGCCGCATGACCTCCTTGCGATAGTGCAGCGCCGTGCGCGGAATCCAGGCGATCGCCCGGGAGTAGAACGACATCTGCTCGCCCGCGCGATCGATGACGTTCAGCGGCGCGCGTGCGATATCCCCGGCCCGCCGGGCCGTTTTCGCCAACGCTGGATTCCGGTAGCGGACAGCCACCGGTCAGGAGCCCTTTGCCGGAACAATCTGCAAATAGATCAAGGTCAGCACCAGGTTCACGAAGAAAAGCACCAGGAACGTGATCACCACCGATTGGTTCACCGCGTCGCCGACTCCTTTCGGACCCCCACTCGGATGCAGCCCCTTGTACGCGGCGATCACCCCCGCGATCAGCCCGAAAATTGCCGCCTTGATCTCACCGATCCACAGATCGGGCAGCTGGGCCAGCGCGGAGAACGACGCGAGATAGGCACCCGGTGTGCCGCCCTGCAACAAGACATTGAAGAAATAGCCCCCGGCGATGCCGACCACCGACACCAGGCCGTTGAGCAGCAGCGCCACCAGCATCATGCCCAGCACCCGCGGCACCACCAGCTTCTGCACCGGATCGACGCCGAGCACCTCCAGCGCGTCGATCTCCTCGCGAATGGTGCGCGAGCCCAGATCGGCGGCCACCGCGGAACCGGCCGCACCCGCGATGATCAGCGCCGTCACCACCGGCGCCGCCTGCTGCACGGTCGCGAGCACACTGGTCGCACCGGTGAAGGATTCCGCACCCAGCTGTTTGATCAGCGAGCCGGTCTGCAAGGCGACGACCGCGCCGAACGGAATGGCCACCAGCGCGCTGGGCAGGATCGAGACGCTGGCGATGAACCAGGATTGCTCGATGAATTCGCGCCATTGGAACGGCCGGCGAAATGCTTTGCGCGCCACATCCAGAAACAGCGCGAAAATCTTTCCGGCCTGAGCGAACCCGGACTCGACCGGAGTCCGTAAACGCACCAGCGTTGGGTTCACGATCGCAGATGTTACCTGCGTTACACCTTGCAACAGTCGTGCATAACTGCCGTGTCGCGGAGATCATCGGCCGGCGACCCCGGAAAGACGAATACCGCGCCGGTACTCCGGCGCGGTATTCGAGGGGTTGGACTAGGCGTTCGGCGTCTGGTGGTGCGGGACCGTGGCGTCGTACGGGCCGCCCTGCGACAGCTGCGCGGTGTTGTAGGACATCACCTGGGTGTCGTCGTTCTCATCCAGCGATTCCTGGATCGCCACCTGCGCGGCGTGCGGCAGGGTGTGCATGATCTCGCGCACCCGCTGCTTGCGGCGGTGCACCGCCTGGCGCACCGGCATACCGGGCTGAGCCTTCATCTGCGGGATGATGCCCTCGATCTCCTCGGCGCCGCCGTGGTGGTGACCGGCGTCGACCATGGCCTGCTCGCGGGCCATCTGCGCCTCGTCCTTTTCCTCCGACATACCGATCGGGCCGATCATGCGGCCGTTGAGGAACTGCTTGACCACCGGCTCGTCGGAGGTGAGCAGCACCTCGCGCGGGCCGAACATCACCAGCTGGCGGCGGAACAGCATGCCGATGTTGTCGGGCACGGTGCGGGCCAGGTTGATGTTGTGGGTCACGATCAGGATCGTGGCGTCGATCTGGGCGTTGATGTCGATGAGCAGCTGGCTGAGGTAGGTGGTGCGGACCGGGTCCAGACCGGAGTCCGGCTCGTCGACCAGGATGATCTGCGGGTCGAGCACCAGCGCGCGGGCCAGGCCGGCACGTTTGCGCATACCGCCGGAGATTTCGCCGGGGAGTTTGAACTCCGCGCCGAGGAGACCGACCATCTCCATCTTCTCCATGACGATCTTCTTGATCTCCGACTCCGACTTCTTCGTGTGCTCACGCAACGGGAAGGCGACGTTGTCGAACAGATGCATGGAGCCGAACAGCGCGCCGTCCTGGAACAGAACGCCGAACAGCTTGCGGATCTCGTAGAGCTCCTTGTTGGAGCAGGTGGTGATATCGGTGCCGTCGATGTAGATCGAACCGCGCTCGGGGCGCAGCAGGCCGATCAGCGACTTCAGGAAGACGGACTTACCGGTACCGGAGGGGCCGAGCAGCGCGCTGACCTCGCCGGGCGGCAGGGTCAACGACACGTCCTGCCAAATCCGCTGGGAACCAAAGGACTTGGTAATGCCTTCGGTCCTGACCTCGACGCCCACGCCAACCTCCACATTTCTCAGCGAGCCGCCCCACCGGCGAACCACGTGTTCTCGATATCGCGGTGTGTCACGTCACAGTGGGTTCGGTCACTCTATCGCATGGGCATGTCGTCGCACACCCCAACCTGACCGAAGAGTAACCCCCGCGCGTTCGCATTATTCGCACGACCCTGACACACGGCCGGAAAACACGAACGGGCGGCCCCTCGAAAAGGGACCGCCCGTTACGGCGTTTCGCTCGGGAATTACTTGACCGAGACCGAGGCGCCGGCCGCTTCCAGCTTCTCCTTGGCGGCGTCGGCGGCGTCCTTGGCGACCTTCTCCAGGATCGGCTTCGGGGCACCCTCGACCAGGTCCTTGGCTTCCTTCAGGCCCAGGCCGGAGACGATCTCGCGGACCACCTTGATGACCTGGATCTTCTTGTCGCCGGCGCCCTCGAGGATGACGTCGAACTCGTCCTGCTCGGACTCGGCCTCGGCGGCACCACCGGCAGCGGCGCCACCGACGGCGGCGACGGCGACCGGAGCGGCAGCGGTGACCTCGAACTTCTCCTCGAACTTCTTGACGAAGTCCGACAGCTCGAGCAGGGTCATGTTGCCGAAGGTCTCGAGCAGTTCGTCAACGTTGGCCATTGTTGTTTCCTTTCGGTAGATGATGTCTGGGTCGGACGAGAACCGCCCGGGGGTTTGTGGCGCTTATTCGGCGCCTTCGGCCCGCTTCTTGTCCTCGAGCGCGGCGGCCAGGCGGGCCACCTGCGACGCGGGAGCGTTGAACAGGCCTGCGGCCTTGGCCAGGTTGCCCTTGAGCGCACCGGCCAGCTTGGCCAGCAGCACCTCGCGGGTTTCCAGGTCGGCGATCTTCTCGACCTCGGACACGGACAGCGCGTTGCCGTCCATGTAGCCGCCCTTGATGACCAGCGCCTTGTGGTCCTTGGCGAAGGTCTTGAGCGCCTTCGCCGCGTTGACCGGCTCGCCCTGGATGAAGGCGATAGCGGTCGGTCCGACGAACAAGTCGTCCAGGCCCTCGACACCGGCCTCGGCGGCAGCCCGCTTGACCAGGGTGTTCTTGGCGACGGAGTACGTGGCGTCGGCACCGAGCGCGCGGCGCAGTTCGGTGAGGGCACCAACGGACAGGCCACGGTATTCCGTGACGACGGTGGCCGTCGAGCTCTTGAACTGCTCAGCGATCTCCGCGACCGCGGTGACCTTCTCGGGTTTTGCCATACTTCGCCTCCTCTCTGATGTCGGTTCGGACCCGAACTACCGACCTGAGGTGGCGATACAACAAACGCCCCGGACGCAGAGCGTTCCGGGGCGCAAATAGGACATACGAAACGAGCCGCGGCCCGTGTCGAATACCTGCCTCGGCTCTCCCTGCGTGGGCCGCCGGCTGCTGCCGGACCTTCGACCGAACCCAGACGGGAACGGCGACCAACGGTCTTCGGTAGAACGGATTGGGTAGTGATCGAACACGTCGATAACTTCGCTTCAGAGTACCGGGTAGTTCGCCCATCTGCCAAAACGGGGTCTCATCACCCCTCCCGAGCCGTGTCGGCGGACAGAAAACCAGTGGCGCACATCACAATTGACCGGCAGCGGTGAGTGAGATCGCAGCAATTAGGAGTTACCCCTAGTAACGGTTACTGATTAGCTGCTGGAATGACAACATCCCTAGTCGATCCACCAGTGCTGCTGGAACGACGCGCGCAGCGATTCCTCGCGCTCGCGGTGATCTGCCTGGCCGAACTGCTGGTCGTCCTCGACAACACCATCGTCAACGTCGCCCTGCCCTCCATCGGTGTGCAACTGTCCACCGGCGTCAGCGGCCTGCAATGGGTCGTCGACGCCTACACCCTCACCTTTGCCGGCCTGCTGCTGGCCTTCGGCAACCTCGGTGACCGCTACGGGCGTCGCCGGGTAATGATGATCGGCCTGGCCGGCGTCGGCGCGATGTCGGTGGTCGGCGCGCTGTCCACCTCACTCGACGGCGTCATCGCCGCCCGCGCGGCCATGGGCGTGTTCGCCGCCGCGGTGTTCCCAGCGACATTGGCGCTGGTCATCAATATCTTCACCGACCGCAAAGAGCGGGCCCTCGCCATCGCCGCCTGGACCGCCATGGCCGGTTTCGCGATCGCCATCGGGCCGATCTCCGGCGGCTGGCTGCTCGAGCATTTCTCCTGGCATTCGGTCTTCTGGATCAACGTGCCGGTGGCTCTGGCCGCATTGGTGGCCACGCTGTTGTGGGTGCCCGAATCCCGGTCGTCGGAGGTGGGCAGGCTGGACCTGCTCGGCATCGCGTTGTCCATCGCCGGCATCACCCTGCTGGTCTGGGCGATCATCGAAGCGCCGCGCTACGGCTGGCTCTCGGCCACCACCCTCACCGCGGGCGCGGCGGGCGTGGTACTGCTCGCCGGGTTCATCGCGTGGGAATTGCGCACGCGCGCACCGATCCTCGATATGCGGCTGTTCCGCAATCGCCGCTTCTCCCTGCCCGCCTTGGCGATCGCGGTCGGCTACTTCTCGATGTTCGGATTCCTGTTCCTGATCACCCAGTATTTCCAAGGGGTGCGCGAATATTCGCCGCTGGAATTCGGTATCGCCTCACTGCCGTTCGCGTTCTCCGTGGCCATCGGCGCGCCGATCGCCACGTTGCTGGCCCAGCGACTCGGCACCACACCGGTGATCGTCTTCGGCCTGCTGCTCACCGGGCTCGGCCTCTATCTGGGCGGTCAGGTCACCGTGGACAGCGGTTATCTCACCGGCGTGCTGCCCGCGATGGTGTCCATGGCGCTTGGTCTGGCGATCGTGCAAGGGCCGGCGACCGAGTCGATCATGTCGTCGCTGCCGTTGAACGAGGCGGGCGCCGGGTCGGCGGTCAACGACACCACCCGGGAGTTCGGCGGGACGCTCGGCGTGGCCGTGCTCGGCTCGATCGTCGCCTCGTACTACACCACGAAGGTCGCGCCGCTCATCGACCGCGTGCCGGGCAGCTTGATGTCGGATAACGAGAAGGATTTCGCCAAGGCGACGCCGCTGAGTGTGCTGGAAATGCGCAAACGCGAACTCTCCCCCTTCTTCGAATCGCAGCGCGAGAACATCATCAGCGCGATGAAGGCGGCCTGCCTGGAAGGCTCACACGCCGCCTCGCTGGTCGCCACGGGTGCCGTGGTGGTGTGCGCGGTGGTTGTCGCGATTTTCCTGCCCTGGGGTGTGCAGGGCGGGGAGTCGGTGCTGCTCGGGTGGCGGAAGAACGCGGACACCGGACCGGATTCGGCGCGATAGCGGCGGACCCGCCGGGTTCTGCGCGATAGCCGCGGGATCCGCCGCATCGTCCATCGGCGGATGCCCTGACCGGACGCAAACCCCGTCAGCGGGTTCGGCTACTTGCGGTGCCGTCCGGTCCGGGTATTCGTCGGTGGCGATTCGGAGTGCTCATCCTGGTCACGGGTGTTTTCGCCGGTATTGGATCGCTCGCCGATTCGACGGGGTTTGGGCAGGCGCCGAGTGCCGGTGGCCGGGTCGGTATCGCCGGTGCGCTTCCTGCGCGCGGCGAGATCGACGACGCTGGCGTCCTGATCGGTGCTGTGTGAGTCGGCCGCGGCGGCCGACGACCAGGTGGCGGCGGGGTGGACCGGCCACGCACCGGTTTCGCCCTGGAGTTCCGAGCGCAGCACCGGCCTTGTCGGTGCCGGGTCGTATCCGGTACCGCCCTCCGAACGCCACGTTTTCGCAGGTGATGGCTCTGCCACGCGCCTGGGGCGCCGTGGCAGCGGAATGACCTTCGAGGACCGCTGGTCCGGTACTTCCTGATCCGACATCGAGCTAGCAGCCGCCGAATGCCGCGCTACCGGTCGGGGCAGCGAGTCGATGTCTGATTCCGGTTCTGACTCCGTCGCTCACATACTCATTCTGTCTCAGATTCCCGGCAAAGTCAGAACTGGTGGCTCGGCCGTGGTAGAGCCCGGCGAGTCCGGCGATGCGGTCCGCCGAATACGAAACGGCGGGAACGCGATTGCGTTCCCGCCGTTTCGGGGTCTTACCCAAGTGCTGCTTACGCGTCCTCGTCGAGGAGGTTGCGGGTGCGGTTCGGGTCCACCGGGATGCCCGGTCCGGTGTTCGTCGAGACCGTCACCTTCTTGACGTAGCGGCCCTTGGCGGTCGACGGCTTCACACGCAGGATCTCATCCAGCGCGGCGCCGTAGTTCTCCACCAGCTTGGCGTCGTCGAAGGACGCCTTACCGATGACGAAGTGCAGGTTGGCCTGCTTGTCGACGCGGAAGTTGATCTTGCCGCCCTTGATGTCGTTGACGGCCTTGGTCACGTCGGTGGTGACCGTGCCCGTCTTCGGGTTCGGCATCAGACCACGCGGGCCGAGGACACGCGCGATGCGGCCGACCTTGGCCATCTGGTCCGGGGTGGCGATCGCGGCGTCGAAGTCCAGCCAGCCGCCCTGGATCCGCTCGATCAGGTCCTCGGCGCCCACGGCGTCCGCACCGGCGGCCTCGGCCTCGGCGGCCTTCTCGCCGGCCGCGAACACGATGACGCGGGCGGTCTTACCGGTGCCGTGCGGCAGGTTGACGGTGCCGCGGACCATCTGGTCGGCCTTACGGGGATCCACACCGAGACGAACGGCGACCTCGACGGTCGCGTCGGTCTTGGTGGTGGCGGTCTCCTTCGCCAGCCGCGCGGCGGCCAGCGGGGAGTAGAGCTTGCTGCGATCGACCTTCTCGGCCGCGGCGAGGTACGCCTTGCTTCGTTTTGCCATGTTTTCTCTGTCCTTAGCTGTGGTTCAGAAGTGGTTGATCGGGCCTGGCCGGCCCTCCCACCTGTGCAGGTAAGAGCTATCAGCCCTCGACCGTGATGCCCATCGAACGAGCGGTACCGGCGATGATCTTCGCGGCCTGCTCGATGTCGTTGGCGTTGAGGTCTTCCTGCTTGGTCTTGGCGATCTCGCGCACCTGGTCCATGGTCACGGTGGCGACCTTGTTGCGGTGCGGCTCGGCCGAACCCTTCTGCACGCCTGCGGCCTTGAGCAGCAGCTTGGCGGCGGGCGGGGTCTTCAACTTGAAGTCGAAGGTCCGGTCCTCGTACACCGAGATCTCGACCGGAATGACGTTGCCACGCTGCGACTCGGTCGCGGCGTTGTACGCCTTGCAGAACTCCATGATGTTGACGCCGTGCTGACCGAGCGCGGGGCCGACCGGAGGGGCCGGGTTCGCCTGGCCGGCCTGGATCTGCAACTTGATGATCCCGGCGAGCTTCTTCTTCTTGGGGGGCATCTTTCTTCCTTGGTTTCGGTTCCTTACGGTTGCCGTAAGCCTTGCGCGGGTGTGCACCCGCAGCCGGGCGCACCCGGCGAACCCTGACACCTTACCGGGATCGCCGGTGCGGTCGATCGAGTGGGGCGGGCGGACCGCCCGCTGATCAGATCTTCGCGACCTGGGTGAATGCCAGTTCGACGGGGGTTTCGCGGCCGAAGATCGACACCAGCACCTTGAGCTTCTGCTGCTCGGCGTTGACCTCGGAAATGCTGGCCGGCAGCGTCGCGAACGGGCCGTCCATGACGGTGACCGACTCGCCGACCTCGAAGTCGACCTCGATGACCGGCTTGGCGACGGCCTCGGTGGCGGCTTCCTGGGTGGTGGCGGCGGCAGCGGCAGCGGCGGCCGGGGCCTTCTTCTGCTGCGCGGCCGGCACCAGGAACTTCACCACATCGTTGATGGTCAGCGGCGAGGGCCGGGAGGTGGCGCCGACGAAACCGGTGACACCGGGGGTGTTGCGGACCGCGCCCCAGGACTCGTCGTTCAGCTCCATCCGGACCAGGATGTAGCCGGGCAGCACCTTGCGGTTGACGTTCTTACGCTGGCCGTTCTTGATCTCGGTGACCTCTTCGGTGGGCACTTCCACCTGGAAGATGTAGTCCTCGAGGTCGAGGTTCTGCACACGGGTCTCGAGGTTGGCCTTGACCTTGTTCTCGTAGCCCGCGTAGGAGTGGATGACGTACCACTCGCCGGGCGCGCGGCGCAGCGCGGCCTTCATCTCCTCGACGGGATCGGCGGGGGCTTCCTCGACAGCGGCGGCCTCGGCAGCGGGCTCGGATTCGTCGACGGCCACGGACTCGCCGGCGGATTCCTCGACGGAGCCGGCGGCCGACTCGGCCACCGCGTCGTCGACCGGGAACTCGTCGTTGGTGTCGTTCTCCGGGGTGCTCACTGGGGCACTCGCTTCCTGTGTCGTCACGTAAATCCTCTGCGTGCCGGGCCGGGCGCGGCGGAACACTCCCGCCGGTCCGCCCCCGGGATCGGCTGCCGGCGTCGGCGTCGTACTGCTAGCCGAACAGCCAGTCGACACCCTTGACGAACGCCACATCCAACCCGCTGATGAACGCGACCATGAAGACCACGAACACCAGAACAACGCTCGTATAGGTGACCATCTGCTTCCGGTTGGGCCAGATCACCTTGCGCAGTTCCGCGATCACCTCACGCAGGAACTTGATCAAACGCTTGAACGGATTACCCGACTTCTTGCGTTCGGCCCGATCGGAGGTCTTGGCTGCCTTGCGCGGGCGGTCGATCGTGGCGACCGCGCCGGTATCGGCCGACGAGGACGACGAACCGGTGCGGGCCCGCCGGGCGGACCGCTTGCCGCTCGGCCGACTCGCTGCGGCGGTGCCATCGCCGTCGTCGCGAGTGTCCCGCTCGTCGCTCACGTCGAAACCCTCTCTCATCGCTGGCATCCAGGGCAGGGGCGACAGGACTTGAACCTGCAACCTGCGGTTTTGGAGACCGCTGCTCTGCCAATTGAGCTACGCCCCTTCGGCTGGACGGTGGTGCTGATGCCCAGCCACATGTGCTGTATTCAGTTGTTCTGGTGTCACACAACACGCGCGCCGCTCCGGCAGTTGCCGGCCCCGTCAGCGGTGGTTCCGGAGCTGCGCTCCGGGCCGCCTGGAACCAGCCTTGCAGAGCAGCGCGCATCGGCTGGTGACCCCAGAAACCCGAGTGTACGTGAAGACCGGTGGCATTAGCCAATCCGGCCCCACGAACCAGGTCAGGACAGCTGCACCGTCGCGGTCGCGCGCCCGAAGATCTTGCGCCCGGCCGACTTTGCGACGATGGCCACGACGGCGGTCTTGGTCTCCGGATCGACCGATTTCACCTTGCCGGTGAACTCGACCTCGGCCGGCTCGTCCACGCCCACGTAGACCGGGCTGGTGAAGCGGACGTTGTATTCCTTGACCGCGCCCGGATCGCCCAGCCAGGAGGTGACGAAACCGCCGCCGAGGCCCATGGTCAGCATGCCGTGCGCCACGACGTTGTCCAGGCCGACGAGCTTGACGACTTCGTCACTCCAGTGGATCGGGTTGGCGTCACCGGACACGCCCGCGTAGTTGACCAGATCGCCGCGGGTCAGCCGGACGGTGCGCGGGGGCAGCTCGTCGCCTGCGCTGATCGAGTCGAAGGCGATGGCGTGCTTGCTCGGCGCGACCTCCGGGATGGTCGGCACCGGCGCGGGCGCCGAGGTGGGCACCGTGCGCGGGTGGTGCTTCGGGGTTTCCTCGCCGAGGCCGTGCATGAGCACATTGCGGACCGCGCCGGCCAGGTTCGGGTCGATGTCGCCGCCGCTGCGGCCGATCAGCGTGGTGTAGGTGGTGAGCACCAGCTCGTCGCGCTGATCGGTGACGATGTTCTTGGTGACGATGATGTCGCCGCCGAAGGCCTGCCGGAACGAATGCAGGTAGACGTCGCAGGTCAACTGGTCGCCGACCTTGATCGGCCGGTGGAATTCCAGGATCTGGTCGGTCTGCATGATCTGGCTCAGGTCGTAGCCGGTGACGACCTCTTCGAAGAGCTTGCGCTGGGCCAGGATGCCGACGAGGGAGATGAAGGTCAGCGGCGCGAGCAGGCCGTCGTAGCCGTACTCCTGCGCGATGTCTTCTTCCCAGTGCACCGGGTGGTAGTCCTGCACGGCGCGGGCGTATTCACGGACCTTCTCGCGGCCGACCTCGTAGTAGTCGTCGACGCGGTAGTGGTGCCCGACCATGGCCGCCGCGTGTTCGGCGGGGTCGAAACTCTCGCCCGTCGCGACCGCTTCGTCTGTACCGGTGTTCATTGTCACGGGAGGACTGTACCTATCTGACTCCGTCTGGAGCGGAGTCGGTGGAGCGTTGACCACCGCTGTCCCGATGCACCGTGCAAACGCAGTCGGGCCGGACGCTAGGTCCGGCCCGATGCTTGTGTCACGGCGGTTGTGTCCCGGCTGCTGCCGGGAGCGAAGTCCCGGCGCCGATACACGCGGTAGCTACACGCGTGGATGGCTCAGCGGGATTCGCGGTGCGCCCGGTGGGTGCCGCAGTTCGGGCAGAACTTCTTCAGCTCCAAGCGATCCGGGTCGTTACGCCGGTTCTTCTTGGTGATGTAGTTGCGGTGCTTGCACTGCTCGCAGGCCAAGGTGATCTTTGGCCGGACATCGGTGGACTTCGCGGCCACGATATGCCTTCTTTCCGGAACTGGGCTTGATCGGTTGTGGTAGCGATGGCCGGACTTGAACCGGCGACACAACGATTATGAGTCGTTTGCTCTACCGACTGAGCTACACCGCCACGGGTCGCATTGCCTGCGGTGCCGTGCCCAGCCCCTCCGAGCGGGGAGCGATGCCGAGTCGGTCACCACCGGCAATCCGGCGAGCCCCCTAACGGAATCGAACCGTTGACCTTTTCCTTACCATGGAAACGCTCTGCCGACTGAGCTAAGGGGGCATGACCTCTTACGCACCGAAACTCGACTTTCTCGACCTCGGCGCTTCGAAGTCTTGAACGAGGTTACACACTCACCGGTCTCGGTACCAAACCGGCTGGTCAGAGCCGGTATTTCCGATCTCGTAGACCCTCGCGCTGCGGCGAGCGAGAGCCAGCGTGGCCCGGAAACGGAAGAACCCCCGCGGATCATTTCGATCCGCGGGGGTTCTCGGTGGCAGGTGTAGGATTCGAACCTACGTAGGCTTTCACCGACAGATTTACAGTCTGCTCCCATTGGCCGCTCGGGCAACCTGCCGTCGCGCTTCTCGGCGCGCAGAGCAGAATACAACGAACCCACACCCGGAATGCAAACCGGCTGTACAGCGGCATGGCGAGGCCGGATCGGTGGTGGGCGGCGGCGACACCGACCGCGTCCGGGGACTAATCTCGTTCGGCCGGGTAGAACTAGGTGGGTGCGGCGAACCATCCGGCGCGACCTCGAACGCCGGACCGTCAGGACAGGAGCGCAGTGTGGCCGATTCGTCTTTCGATGTCGTCAGCAAGGTCGATCGCCAGGAGGTCGACAACGCGTTGCATCAGGCGGAGAAGGAGCTGAACACCCGCTACGACTTCCGCGGCACCGGTGCGGCGATCGAATGGTCCGGTGAGGACAAGATCGTGATCAGCGCCGAAGCCGAGGAGCGGGTCAAGGCCGCACTCGAGGTGTTCAAGGAGAAGCTGATCCGCCGCGACATCTCGCTCAAGGCCTTCGACGCCGGCGAGCCGGTGGTGTCGGGCAAGACCTACAAGATCACCGGTTCGCTGGTGCAGGGCATCGACGCCGAACACGCGAAGAAGATCTCCAAGAAGATCCGCGACGAGGGCCCCAAGGGCGTCAAGGCCCAGATCCAGGGCGACGAACTGCGCGTCAGCAGCAAGAAGCGCGACGACCTGCAGGCCGTGATCTCCCTGCTCAAGGGCGAGGACTTCGGCATCGCCCTGCAGTTCGTCAACTACCGGTAGCCGAGCTCACCGCCCCGGCCGCCGGGGCGGCAGCGCGCTGGTATCCATGATGTCCGAGCCCGTCAGGGTGGTTTCCTCGTAGATGACCCGCGCCACCTCCGTATGTTCACGGGCGAGCCGGTCCAGCACCGGCGCCAGCTCCGGGAACTGCTGGGCGAGGACGGGAAACACGCCGTCTTCGTTGATGTGGTGTTCGTGCAGCGCCCCGCAGAACGCCACACAGTGGGTGCGCAAGTCCTGGGGCAACTCCGGGAGGGCAGCAGACGCCGGATCCTCCAGTTGCCGCGCGAGGTCGGCCCGCACCGTGGGACCGGCGACGCACCATCGTCGCGATCGCACCGGCCCATGAGCAGTCGGTCAACGCTTGGCTCCGCGGTAGCGCGCGGGCCTGGCGGCAGGTGCTCGAACCGCTCACCGCCGAGCAGCGGCAACTGTTCGTCGACACCCTGCGGGCCTATGAAGAGGCCTCGAGCGGCGAGGACGACTGAGGGCGCTCAGCTGCGGGGGCGGCCGGCCAGTTCTTCGAGGCGGGCGATGCGGTCGGCCATCGGGGGGTGTGTGGAGAACCAGCGGGCGGCGCGCTCGCCCGGGCGGAACGGGTTGGCGATCATCAGGTGCGACTGGGCGGTGAGCTGCGGTTCCGGTGGGAGTGGGGCGGCTTGGACGCCGCGTTCGAGCTTGCGCAGGGCCGAGGCGAGTGCGAGTGGATCGCCGGTGAGTTCGGCGCCGGATTGATCGGCCTGGTATTCGCGGGAACGCGAGACGGCCAGCTTGATCAGGGTGGCCGCGATGGGGCCGAGTAGCGAGACCAAGATCACGCCGATGATGTTCGGGCCGCCCTCGCGATTGCCGCCGAAGGCGGTGGCGAAGAAGGCCAGGTTGGCCAGGCCGGAGATGACCGCGGCCAGCGCACCGGCGACCGAGGAGATCAGGATGTCGCGGTTGTAGACGTGCGAAAGCTCATGGCCGAGCACCGCGCGCAACTCCCGTTCGTCGAGGATCTGCAAGATGCCGCTGGTGCAGCAGACCGCCGCGTGACGCGGATTGCGGCCGGTGGCGAAGGCGTTGGGGGCGTTGGTCGGGCTGATGTAGAGCCGCGGCATCGGTTGACGGGCCGCGGTGGCGAGCTCGCGAACGATCCGGTAGATGACCGGCGCCTCCAGCTCGCTGATCGGCTGGGCGTGCATGGCCTTCAAGGCGAGTTTGTCGCTGTTGAAATAGGCGTAGGCATTCATGCCGACCGCCAGCAGGATCGCGATGACCAGGATCGTCGGGCTGCGGAACATCGCCCCGGCGAACACGATCAGCGCGGAAAGGCCGATCATCAACCCGAAAGTCTTGATCCCGTTCGCATACCCATGCCCGTGCATACGTCTCCTCGCCGCTCCCCCGTCCTGTATGGATTTCCGCGCCGCCGCGCGGCGCGCAACGCTCCTCGACTGCTACTGATCTTCACGTAATCCAGCTGTGCGAGTGCTACAGAATGGCAACGATCGCGGCCGTGCCGGAGTTCCGGCCCGCCGCGGCGAGGGACTACCCCACCCGTTCGATGGTGTAGCGAACCAGCCGCACCAGGGCGTCGTTGGCGGGGCCCGGCGGCAGCGCCGAGAGTTCGGCGTAGGCGAGGTCGGCGTATTCCTGCAGCTTCTGCTTGGCCTGGGCCATACCGGGGGAACGGCCGAGCAGTTCCAGCGCCTCATCGACCTCGGCGTCGGTTTCCAGCGGACGCGCCAGCAGGGTGCGCAGCCGGTCGCCGTCGGCGCCCTCGTCGCGCAGCGCGTAGAGCACCGGCAGGGTGTGCACGCCCTCGCGCAGGTCGGTGCCGGGGGTCTTGCCGGACTGGGCCGATTCGGAGGAGATGTCGATGATGTCGTCGGAGATCTGGAAGGCGGTGCCGACGGCGTCACCGAGACGGGCCAGCCGCTCGACGTGTTCACTGTCGGCGCCGGAGAAGGTGCCACCGAAACGTCCGGCGGCCGCGATCAGCGAACCGGTCTTCTCCCACACCACGCGCAGGTAGTGCGCCACCGGATCCTTGGCTTCGGAGGCTCCCATGGTTTCGCGCATCTGACCGGTGACCAGTTCGGCGAAGGTTTCGGCGATGATGCGCACCGCGTCCGGGCCGAGGGTCGACACGAGCCGGGAGGCGTGCGCGAACAGGTAGTCGCCGGCCAGGATGGCGATGCTGTTGCCCCAGCGCGAATTCACGCTCGGGGCGCCGCGGCGCATGGTGGCCTCGTCCATCACGTCGTCGTGGTAGAGGGTGGCCAGATGCACCAGTTCGACGACGGTGCCCGCGGTGATCAGGGCCGGGTCGGTCGGGCGCGGGCCGAGCTGGCCGGTGAGGATGGTGAACAGCGGGCGGAAACGTTTACCGCCGGCCTTGGCCAGGTGCAGCGCCGCTTCCTGAAGGAACGACGCACCGTCGGACAGCTCCTCGATCAGGAGCTTTTCGACGTCGGCCAGGCCGCTGCGCACCGTCGCGGCGAGTTCGGAATCGCCGAGATCCACCCCCGCTACTACCGTGCTCTCGTCGCTCACAGCAGATGTGCTCATTTCTTCTCCCAGCGATGCGTCCGACCCACGGTCAAAGAACCTAGCGTGTCCACGGTAGATAACCCCATGAACACCGTCACTCCCGGCAATATCCGCTGGGGCGCACCGCACACCTTCGCATACCGGACGCGGCGGCGGACGGCGAGCCCGGCGGAGCGTCCGCCGCATGTCACATGGCACCGGCGTCGACACCGGTGCGGGCGCGCTGCGAGTATGGGTCCATGGGTGCACCGGATGTCACACCAGCGGGCGGCGACGAGCAGGCACACGGCGCGGTTCCCGCGCACGCCGATGTCGTCGTGGTCGGGGCCGGACCGGCCGGATCGGCGGCGGCGACCTGGGCGGCACGGGCGGGTCGCGACGTACTGCTGGTCGATTCGGCGGTGTTCCCGCGTGACAAGACCTGCGGAGACGGCCTGACCCCGCGTGCCACCGCCGAATTGGAGCACCTCGGACTCGGTGACTGGGTGCGCGCGCACACCGTCAACCACGGACTGCGGATGACGGGCTTCGGGCGCGAGGAGCTGCTGCCCTGGCCGGGCGGATCGTTCCCCACCTACGGAAGTGCCGTGCCGCGCACCGAACTCGACGACAAGCTGCGCGAGACCGCGGTGAAGTCGGGTGCGGCGATGCTGGAGGGCGCCAAGGTCGTCGACGTCGCGCGGGACGGGGATCGCGTCACCAGCGTCACCGTGCGCACCGGCAGCGGCACGCGCTCGATCGGCTGCAACACCCTCGTCGTCGCCGACGGGGTGCGCTCGCCCGTCGGCAAGATCCTCGGGCGGGAATGGCATCGGCAGTACGCCTACGGTGTGGCCGCTCGGGCCTACATCACCTCGGGGCGCTCGGCCGATCAGTGGATCACCTCGCATCTGGAATTGCGCGATGCGAACGGTGCGCTGGTGCCCGGGTACGGCTGGGTGTTCCCGCTGGCCAACGGTGAGGTCAATATCGGGGTCGGTTCGCTGGCCACCGAGCGTCGTCCGTCGCATATCGCGTTGAAGCCGCTGCTCGAGCACTACACCGGGTTGCGCCGGGAGGAATGGGAGTTCAGCGGGTCGCTGCGGGCGGTGGCGTCGGCGCTGCTGCCGATGGGCGGTGCGGTGTCGAATATCGCCGGTCGCAACTGGGTGCTGGTCGGTGACGCCGCCGGCTGCGTCAACCCGCTCAACGGCGAGGGCATCGATTACGGCCTCGAAGGCGGCCACATGCTCGCCGATCTGCTCGACGAACCCGATCTGAGCACGGTCTGGCCGGAACTGCTGCGGGCCCGCTACGGCCGCACCTATTCGGTGGCGCGCCGGATCGCCGGACTGGCCACCCACCCACGAATGGTGCCGCTGGGCGGCCCGCCGGTGATGCGGTCGAAGTTCTTGCAGCGCACCGCGGTTCGGGTGATGGGCAATCTGGTCACCGACGAGGACGTGGATCTGGTGGCGCGGGCCTGGCGGATGGCGGGGCGGGTGTCGCGGCGGTTCGACGAGCGCCCGCCGTTCTGCTGAACCGCCGCCCGTGCGGTCCGCCGGCTGACGGTGAGTCGGCGCCGGCATACAGTGGTCCGGTGACGCCGCGACCGGTGCCCGAAGACCTGCTCCCGCATCTGCGGCGAGCGCGGGATCTCGCCGACCGCGAATACGCCCAGCCGCTGGACCTGGACGGTCTGGCCGCCGCGGCTGGGGTGTCGAAGTATCACTTTTTGCGCTGTTTCGCCGCGACCTACGGCAAGACCCCCGCGGTGTATCTGGCCGAGCGACGCATCGAGCGGGCGCAGGACCTGTTGCGCGCCACGAATGTCACCGTGACCGAGGCCTGCATGCTCGTCGGCTACACCAGTCTCGGATCGTTCTCCCGCAAGTTCACCGAACTGGTCGGGATGTCGCCGTCGGCGTATCAGGCGAAGTTCGCCGCCGACGGCGCGCCCCGGATCCCCGGTTGCTATGTGTTCATGCACGGGCTCTCCGATCGCGCGCCGCGGCCCGACCGCGGTCTGTGAACCCAGCACAGAGCAATTTCGGAGAAGCCGCAGCGGTCTGGCCCGCCCTAGCCTGAGTTCATGACTCCGATCAAGAACATTTCGCTGGTCACGGTGTATGTGACCGATCAGGACGCGGCCAAGAACTGGTACATCGACAAGCTCGGTTTCGTGGAGACCGCCGATATCACGATGGGCGACAACGGGTTCCGGTGGGTCAGCGTCTGCCATCCGGATCAGCGCGAGCTGGAGGTGACGCTGATGGTGCCCGGCCCGCCGCTGGACGACAATCTCGCCGACGCGATCCGGCGCGCGCTCGCCAACGGGACCCACGGCGCGCTCGGGCTCAATACCGACAATTGTCAGAAGGCCTATGAGGAGCTGTCGGCCAAGGGCGTCGAGTTCGTGCAACCGCCGTCGGACCGTCCCTACGGTGTGGAGGCGGTGTTCCGGGACAATTCGGGGAACTGGCTGGTCCTGGTCGAGCCGAAGGCCTATGACGAGAGCAAGGACTACGACCCGGCCGCGCAGTGAGGCGTCGCCGGATGTGCGCCGCGACGGTGCACATCCGGCTGGCTCGCAGGGGCGTGGATCAGGCGGAGGCCTGCTCGGCGAACCACTTCTCGATGAACTTGCGTTCGCTGTCGAGGACGCGGTGGTGCAACTGCTCGGCCAGCGGCTCGATGGCGCCGCCGACCAGCGGAACCTTGACCTTCACGGTGCCGACGACCTCGATTTCGCTGCCCTCGGCGGTGGCGCGCAGCTCATAGGTGCCCGACATCTCCGAGTTGACGCCCTTGGAGGTGCCTTCGAAGCTGCCCTTGGCGATTTCGCCGGTCAGCGGCTGCCAGGTGTCGGTGCGGGAGACGACCAGATCGCTCTTGAGCACCTTGCGCACGATGCTCGGAATCTTGTCGGGCCGGATCTTCTCGCTCATCGCGAGCCGGATGGTGCCCTCGCCGCCCGGATGGGCCAGATCGAGGGTGGCGGTCTCGGCGCCGGCGAAACGCGCCTGCCACAGCTCGTCGCCGGTGAGTGCCCGGTGCAGGTCTTCCACCGGAACGGTGTAGGGCACCGTGAAGCTGAATTTTCGGGACATGGCGTCACGGTAGCCGACCCGGCCGGGGGCGGCCCGGTGTCCAGTAACCTGTGGCGGTGTCGGAAACCAGTCAGCTGGAAGGGCGTCCGGTCCGCCTGCGGCGGGCGCGGATCGGCGTACTCACGGCCGCGATCGTGGTCAGTGTGCTGATGGGGCTGCTGGTGCTGGCGGCCTGGCGCAACGACTACCAGATCAGCTCGGATATGGGCCGCACCACCGGCGAGGTGCTCTCGGCGGGGCGGCTGCGCTCGACGGTGATGTATGTGACGCCCGACGGGGTGACGCACAACCCGAAGGTCGGGGTGCTCTACCCGACCAACCTCACCAAGGGTGAGCACATCAATGTCGAATACAACCGGGCCGATCCCGACCTGGTGCGCGTGGCCGGGCGCGATGTGCGGGTCGCGATACCGCCCGCGCTGTCGGTGATCGCGGTGACCTGGGCGCTCGCGCTGCCGACGCTGTGGATTCTGCGGCGGATGGGGCGCAGGCCGGTCGTGGTGGCGAGCGCGCAGGTCTGACCGGGAGCTGTTCGCCGGAACTTCGCGTGGGCGTCATGTCGGCGTGACTGGGGTGACGGCGCCGACAACCACACTGGAGACGTGCGCGTAGCCATCGTGTCGGAGTCTTTCCTGCCGAATATGAACGGTGTCGTCAATTCCGTGCTCCGGGTCCTCGATCATCTGGACCAGCACGGGCACGACGCGCTGGTCGTCGCGCCGGACACGGTGCGCGGCGAGCCACCCGCACCACGATTCCACGGGCGGTTCCCGGTGTACCGGGTGCCCGCGGTGATGGTCCCGAAGATCAGTTCGCTGCCCGTCGGCCTGCCGCAACCGGGAATGGTGCGGGCCATCGCGGATTTCGACGCCGACGTGGTGCATCTGGCCTCGCCGTTCCTGCTCGGCGCCGGTGGGCTCGGGGCGGCGTTGCGGCTGGATCTGCCTGCGGTGGCGGTGTATCAGACCGACGTCGCCGGATTCGCGAAGAGCTATGGGCTCGGCTTGGCCAGCCGCGCGGCCTGGGGGTGGACGCGGCGGATCCACGAGGGTGCGGCGCGCACGCTGGCGCCGTCGTCGGCGGCGGCCGCGGATCTGGCCCGGCACGGCATCCCGCGGGTGCATCGGTGGGGGCGCGGGGTGGATATCGCGCGGTTCACGCCGTCGGCGCAGCGGGCCGGCCTGCGGGAATCGTGGCTGGGTGGTTCGTCGAAACTGATCGTCGGCTTCGTCGGCCGGTTGGCGCCGGAGAAGCACGTCGAACGGCTGGCGGCGCTCGCTCACGATCCGGACATCCAGCTGGTGATCGTCGGTGACGGCCCTGAACGCGCCCGGCTGACCCGGCTGCTGCCCGGCGCGATCTTCACCGGCGAACTCGGCGGCGACGAACTCGCCCAGGCCTACGCGAGCCTCGATGTGATGGTGCACGCCGGCGAACACGAAACCTTCTGCCAAGGCGTGCAGGAGGCGCTGGCCTCCGGCGTCCCCGTCATCGGCCCCGACGCCGGCGGCCCGCGCGACCTGATCGCCCACTGCCGCAACGGATACCTGCTGCCGGTGGACCGTTTCACCGAACTGCTCCCCAGCGCCGTCGCCGCCCTCCGCGACCCCACCCTGCGCACCCGCTTCGCCGGCGCCGCCCGCAAATCCGTCCTGCACCGCACCTGGCCCGCCATCTGCGCGGAGTTGATGGGGCATTACGCCGAGGTGAGCGGCACCGAACTCCGGATACCGCGCTCGGCGTAGACGGCCCGCGAGCCTCGCCCCGATGCTGCTCGTCGCATCGGGGCGGTGGCCGTTTGACCGGGGCGGCAGGTAGCCGCCCCGGACCTTTCACGCCGTGGTCCAGGTGACCGGGAGTTCGTGGACGCCATAGATGTTCATGTCGGTGCGGAGCTTCACCTCCTCCGCCGGGATGGCGAGGGCGAGGGTGGGGAAGCGGCGGAGGAGGCCGGCGAAACCGGCGCGCATCTCGATGCGGGCCAGCTGCTGGCCGAGGCACTGGTGGATGCCGTGGCCGAAGGTGGTGTGGCCGCGGGCCTTGCGGTGGACGTCGAGGCGGTCGGGGTCGGGGAAACGCTGGGGGTCGCGGTTGGCGGCCAGTAGCGAGATGACGACGGTGGAGCCTGCGGGGATGGTTTCGCCGCAGAGTTCGATGTCCTCGGTGGCGTAGCGGTAGAAGATGTCGGCGACCGAGAGGTAGCGCAGCAGTTCTTCGACGGCGTCGGGGATCAGCTCGGGGTCGGCGTGCAACCGGGCCAGCTGGTCGGGATGCTCGAGCAGGGCGAAGGTGCCGAGCGCGAGCATGTTCGCGGTGGTCTCGTGACCGGCGAGCAGCAGCAGGAAGGCGATGCCGGTGAGCTCGTCGATGCCCAGATCCTCGTCGCGGGCCAGGTCGGACAGGATGTCCTCGCCGGGTTCGGCGCGCTTGGCGGTGACCAGTTCGGCGAGGTAGCCGTGCATGGCGCCGAATGCGCCCATCTTCTCCTCCAGCGTCTGGTCCTTGACCAGGAACTTGGCGGAGTTCACCTGGAAGGTCGCGCGATCGGCGTAGGGCACGCCGAGCATCTCGCAGATCACCAGCGACGGCACCGGCAGCGCGAACTCCGAGACCAGGTCGACCGGCGGGGCGAGTCGCGCCATAGCATCGAGCTGCTGCTCGACGATCTCGCTGATGCGCTCTTCCAGCGCCCGCATCCGCCGGACGGTGAACGCACCGGTGAGTTTGCGCCGCAACCGGGTGTGATCCGGCGGATCCATGGCGACGAACACCCCCGGCATCTGCGGCGACGGCTCAGTGGCGGCCGGCATCCCGGGCGTCTCGTAGGGCACATGCACGATGCCGAGGTCCTGGCGCGAGCTGAACCGGGTGTCGGCCATCAGCGTGCGCACCGCCTCGTAACCGGTCACCAGCCAGCCGTCGTGGCCGTCGGGGAACCGCAGCGGGCTGACCGGGCGGGTCTCGCGCAGCCGGGTGATCTCGCTCGGCGGATCGAAGGGGCCGGCGTCGCGTTGCATCGGAAGGCCGTAGGGCACTGTCTCGGTCATCGGAATTCCTTGTCGAAGAGAAGATTCGAAAAGCTAGTCGCGGAAGGTGATGGCGCCGGACGGGCACAGCAGCGCGGCCTCGCGGACCGCCGACTCGTCCTGCGCGGCGGGAGAGTGAACCGGCAGCACCCGCCCGTCGTCCGGGTCCTGGTCGAAGACGGCGGGAGCGGTGAGCGCGCACATACCTGCGCCGATGCACCGCTCCCGGTCCACCTGCAGTTCCAGCACGGCTCGGCCTACGCGGCGGCGGCGTGCCGGATGACGATGTTGCCGAGCGAGTTCCGCGCGAACACCCGCACGGTGTCGGCCGCGTCGGCACCGACGGGAGCCAGCGTGTTCTGCACGGTGCCGCGGGCGACCTCGGTCTCCAGCCGCACTGCGCTGCCCGGGTGAATGCCCACCTCGAGTGCGCCGACCGAGGTCTCCAGCCGCAGCTCACCGCGCACGGCGGCACCGATGCGGATATCGCCCTTGGCGGTCTTCGCCGTCACCGAGCCCAGCGGACGCTCGACGACGATGTCGCCCAGCGACACGCTCAGCTCGCAATGGCCGAGTTCGCCCGCGCCGACGACCTGCCCGACGGCGGTGGTGCTGGTCAGCTCCGAGCCGGCGGGCACCTCGATGGTCACGGTGATCGCGGCGTTGCCACCGAACGGGGTGTGGGTGCGCCAGGTCTTCGGAGTGCGCACGCTCAGCACGCCGCCGGCGAATTCGACGGTGGTCTGCTCGGCGGCCCGCACGTCGGCCTTCTTCGATTCGTCGGCCGGGCGGACCACCACGACGCTGTCGGTGCGCTCGGAGGCGATGACGGTGACGTCGGCGGCCAGCACATCGACGGTGACGGCGATCGGCTGCGGGGTCTGGAAGGTGTACATGGTGGTCTCCTCGAGATCGTGCTCCCGCCGCCTGCTCGCCGCGGTCGCTGTTGCGTTGATGGGATTACTGTCGCGGGACCGGCTGATACGAAGCTGACACCGAGCTGATGCCTCGCCTCACATGGTGAGCCCCCAGGGAAACCCGCACTGACCAGGGGATTCGACCCGTCGCAAGACCTCGGGCCGCTCGCTCGCCAGATGACGCGACCCCGCTGCCCCCTGGCTGTCCGGCACCGCGCACGGACCGGATGCCAGACGAGCGCGCGCCCCGTTGACGCCCCGGGCAGAATGGGCCGGTGCAGATCACGATGCTCGGCCCGCTGGAAATCCGGACAGATGAGGGCGGATTGATAGCGATACCGGGTGCTCGGCTGCGCGCTTTGCTGGTCGCCCTCGCGCTCGAGCCGGGCCGCGCGGTCGCCAAGACGAAGCTGATCGACTGGATCTGGGGCGAGCAGCCGCCCGCAGATGCCGCGAATGCCTTACAGGCGTTGGTCTCCCGGTTGCGCCGGGTGCTGCCCGATGGCGCACTCGATGTGCAGGCGGGCGGTTATCGGCTGGCCGTCGAGCCGGGTGCGGTCGATGCGGTGCGCTTCGATCAACTGCTCGACCAGGCGCGCGGCGGCGACGACGCGCATCAGGCCAGGCTGCTGCGGGAAGCCGTGGAGCTGTGGCGCGGGGCGGCGATGCAGGATCTCGGCGACAGCGACGATATCGCCGCGGTCGTCACCAGGTACGACGGCTTGCGACTGTCGGCCATGGAGGATCTGTACGAGGCCGAGATCCGGCTGGGTCGTGGTGCGGAACTGGTCACCGAGCTGACTGATCTGGTCGCTCAGCATCCGGTGCGGGAGCGACTCGCCGGCTCGCTCATGCGGGCACTGGCCGCCGCGGGGCGCGGACCGGAAGCGCTAGCGGTGTTCCAGCGCACCAGGGAAGCCCTCGCCGATGAACTCGGCGTGGACCCGTCACCGGAGTTGTCCGCGCTGCATGTGGCTCTGCTGCGCGGCGAGGTGGGCGCGCGGCCGCAGGAGCGCACCACGAATCTGCGCGCCGAACTCACCAGCTACGTCGGCAAACTCACCGATATCGCCGCGGTGCGCGAACTCATCGCGGCGCACCGGCTCACGACCATCACCGGTCCCGGCGGTTCGGGCAAAACCCGTCTGGCGGTGGAGACCGCGCGGACCATGCTCGGCGATCTGCCCGACGGCGCCTGGCTGGTCGAGCTGGCCGGCGTCGACGGCAGCGGCGATCTGGCGCAGGCCGCGCTCGCGGCGTTCGGGCTGCGGGACGCACTGCTGGGCAGCGCGCCGAACGCCGAGCCGATGGAGCGGCTGATCGCGGCGATCCGCGACCGCGAAACCCTGCTGATCCTGGACAACTGCGAGCACGTCATCGAGGCCGCGGCCGCCT
The DNA here is from genome assembly GCF_000284035.1 of Nocardia cyriacigeorgica GUH-2. Classification (NCBI taxonomy): domain Bacteria; kingdom Bacillati; phylum Actinomycetota; class Actinomycetes; order Mycobacteriales; family Nocardiaceae; genus Nocardia; species Nocardia cyriacigeorgica. The sequence goes on from NC_016887.1 coordinate 5,507,557, forward strand.
TTGCGCATCGGGTGCTCGGCGAATGCACCCGGCTGCGAATTCTGGCGACGAGCCGGGAACCGCTCGGTATCACCGGGGAGGCGCTGTGGCAGGTGGAGCCGCTGGCCTTGCCCGCCCCGACCGCCGATGCCGCCGTGATCGCGGACTCCCCCGCCGTCGCACTGCTGCGGGACCGGGCGAGCGCGGTCCGCCAAGACCTGGACACCGATCCGGCCACGCTGGCGACCATGGCCCGGATCTGCCGTGCGCTCGACGGCATTCCGCTGGCCATCGAACTGGCTGCGGCGCGCTTGCGCACTATGTCCCTCGATCAGCTCGCGCACCGCCTCGACGACCGGTTCCGGCTGCTCACCGGCGGCAGCCGCACCGCGATCCGCCAGCACCGCACGTTGCGCGCGGTGGTGGACTGGAGCTGGGAGCTGCTCAGCGACGCCGAACGTCAGGTGTTGCGCAGGCTCGCGGTGTTCGCCGGTGGGGCGAGTCTGGAAGCGGCCGAACAGGTCTGCGCCGACGGCAGCACGGTCGAACCGTGGCAGGTGCTGGAACTGCTGACCGCGCTCACCGAGAAATCGCTGCTGATCGCCACCGACGACGGCCTGCGCTTCCGCATGCTCGAAACGATCAAGCAGTACGCCGCCGACCGGCTGGCCGAATCCGGCGATGCCGAGGCTGCCCGTCGCGCGCACCTGAACTACTTCACCGGCCTCGCGGCCACCGCCGAACCGCATCTGCGCCGCGCCGAACAGCTGGAATGGCTGGCCGTGCTCGAAGCCGAGCACGACAACATCGCGGTGGCGATGCGTGGTGCCCTCGCGGACGCAGACACCGCCGGCGCGATGCGGCTGGCGGCGGCCGCGGGCTGGTACTGGTGGCTGGGCGGGCACAAGGGTGAGGGCACCGAGCTGGTGCTCGCGGCCGCCGAACTCCCCGGCGAGGTCGATGACGAGACCCGGGCCATGGTGTACGGGCTGGTCGTGCATTTCGTGTCCTCGGGCCGCAACGACGAGCAGCAGATCGCCGAATGGATCCGCAAGGCGCACCGCTTCGGCCGCGACGTCGTCGGCGGCCATCCCGCCCTCCGGTTCACCGCCGCACTCGACCGGATGTTGCAGGGCCCCGGCGAATACCTGCCCGCCTTCGAATCCCTGCTCGACGACGAGGACCCCTGGGTGCGTGCGCTGGCCCGGCTGCAGCTCGGCAAGTTGCGGACCGTGCTCGGCCACTCGGGGCAGGAGGCCGACGACTACCTGGCGCAGGCGTTGACCGAATTCCGTGCGCTCGGCGAACGCTGGGGCATGTCGTTCGCGCTCACCGAACTGGCTAATCGGACCGCTTTGCGCGGTGAATTACCGCGCGCCATTGCCCTTTTCGACGAGGCCATCGCGGTGGTCACCGAGGTCGGCGCGCTCGAGGACGTGGTGGCGATGCGGGCGCGTCAGGCTCAGCTGCACTGGGTGCTCGGCGATCCGGAGGCGAGCGCGGCCGCCCTCGCCGAAGCGCAGCGCTGCGCCGACCAGAACGGCTGGCCCACCGCTCTTGCCGAAGTCGCCCTGGCGCGTGCGGAGCTGGCGCGGTTGAACGATGACCCCACCCTGGCGCACCAGCAGATCGAGCTAGCCCGAACCCTACTCTGCGCCGACGCGGAGCAGCCGAATGTCAGTGCGACAGTCCACATCCTGCTCGCCTACCTCACCGACGACCTCGCCGAGGCCGCGGCACAGTGCGACGCGGCCTTCCGCTCCGCCGCGGCAGCCGGCCACGCCCTGCTGATGGCCAACATCCTCATCGGCATCGCCGATCTAGCCGTGCGCGCCGGACAATACGAGCAGGCCGCCCGCCTCCTCGCCGCCGCCACCACCGTCCGCGGCCTCCCCGACCTTTCCCACCCCGACGCCGCCAGAATCGAACAGAAGGCCCGTACCCACCTCGACGAAACCCTCTTCACGAAGGCAACCCACGAGGGCGCCCACACCGACCCCCAGGATCTGGTAGCCGACACCCTCAAAGGCTGGTGATGTCGAACATCCAGCTGATGCCGAACCGGCCCACCAGCGAGCCTGCCTCATCCCCCACACCTGTGTCTCGAGAGGCAACGTCACGGTGCCACCGACAGCCAGCTTCTCGAAATAGTCAACGTCGGTGGTACGCCGTCACGCCCCCCGCCGATTGTCCGACCGTCCAGACGCGCGTCCGGACAACGCCCTAACGCCTCGGTGATCTGAGGTCACCGAGGCGATGGGGCGGGCGGGGTCACGCGCGCTTGGTGAAGGTGGCGCGGGACCAGAGGTAGCCGATGATGGCGAAGCCGGCGCACCAGGCGAGGGCGGCGAGGGTGTAGCCGGTGGACGGGGCGCCGGTGAGGAAGCCGCGGACGGATTCGATGATGGGGGTGAAGGGCTGGTATTCGGCGAACTGGCGCACGCCGGGGCCCATCTTGTCGGCGGGGACGATGGCGCTGCTCAGGAAGGGCAGCATGATCAGCGGGACCACCGACATGCCCGCGGCCTCCGGAGTTTTCGCGGCCATACCGAGGGCGACGGTCAGCCAGGCGGCGGCGAAGGCGGTGGCGAGCAGGACGCCGAGGGCGCCGAGCCACTGCACAAGCGTTGCCGGGGAACGGAATCCGAGCGCGAAGCCGACGGCGAGGACGGAGGCGATGGCGACCACGTTGGTCACCAGGCTGGCCGCCACGTGGCCGGTGAGCACGGCGCCGCGGGAGACGTCCATGACCCGGAACCGGTTGATGACACCGTTGGTCATATCCGAACTCACCGCGACGGCGGTGCCGGACAGGCCGTAACTGATGGCGAGCATCAGCATGCCGGGCACGGCGTAGTCGATGTAGTCCTCGCCGACATCGAAGGCGTCGCCGAAGACGTAGACGAAGATCAGCATCATCATCACCGGCATCAACGCCGCATTGAAGATGGTGACGGGCGAGCGGGTGACGTGGGTGAAGTTGCGGCGCAACATCACCGACGAGTCGTACAGAGCGGCGGACAGGCTGCTGGTCGCGGACAGGGTGCTCATCGTGCTTCGGCCTCCGTGGTGGCGTGCCCGGTCAGGGCAAGGAAAACGTCGTCGAGATCGGGGGTGTGGATGGAGACCTGCGCGGCCTCGATGGTGTGCGCGGCGAGCCGGTCCAGCAGGGCGCGCAGGGTTGTCGAATCGCCGTCGCCGGGGACGTCGAGGGTGAGCGCGTCATGGTCGGCGGTGGCTTCGGGCAGGATCTGGGCCGCCGTCGCCAGCTGTGCGGCGTCGGCGAAGCGGAGCCGGATGTGGCCGCCGGGCACGCGGCGCTTGAGTTCCTCGGCGGTGCCCTCGGCGACGATGCGGCCCTGATCGAGCACCGCGATCCGGTCGGCCAGCTGATCGGCCTCCTCGAGGTACTGGGTGGTGAGGAAGATGGTGACGCCCTCGTCGGTCAGCTCCCGCACGATCTCCCACATGGTGCGCCGACTGCGCGGATCCAGACCGGTGGTCGGCTCGTCGAGGAAGATGATCTGCGGCTTGGTGACCAGGGTCATCGCCAGATCGAGCTTGCGGCGCATACCCCCGGAGTAACTGGCAGCCGGCTTGTTCGCCGACTCGACCAGATCGAAACGTTCCAGCAGTTCGGCGATCACCCGCTTGCCGTCCTTGCCGCGCAGGCGGTGCAGATCGGCCATAAGGCGCAGGTTCTCCGCGCCGGTGAGCAGGCCGTCGACCGCCGCGAACTGGCCGGTGACGCCGATGGCCGCGCGTACCGCTTTGGTCTCGGTGTCGAGATCGTGGCCGGCCACCCGCGCGGTGCCGCCGTCGGATTTCAGCAGGGTGGTCAGGACGTTCACCGTCGTCGTCTTGCCGGCTCCGTTGGGCCCGAGCAGAGCGAAGATGGTGCCCGCACCGACAGTCAGGTCGATACCGTCGAGGACCGTCTTGTCCCCGTAGGACTTGCGCAGCCCCGAGGCCGCGATTGCTGTGGTGTTCATGGGAACTACCGTCGCCGGACGGGCTGATACCGACCTGACACCGGCCTGATACGTCCGCTGACGCCGACCGGCGCACGCCGTGCCAGTGACGTGTCAGTGCGCCGTCAGCTCGGCGTCAGCCGGGGCGGCGACGGTTCTTCTCGTGAACAGCACCGCCTTCGCCCCGGCCGCCAATCCCGCCTTCGCCTCGATGACCCGCAGCGAATGGGCCGACCGGAGCGGTCGCCAGCGCGCAGATGACAGCGGCGCTCGGCTGGGCGGCTCTCGCGTCCGCCAGGCCCTGCTCAGCGCGCACCTCGATCGGTTGTCCGGTTCCCGTATCCGGCAGGCCCTGCTCGGCACGCACCCCTGCGCGCAGTTGCTGCGCTTCGCCCTGGTCGGCGGTGCCAGCAACCTCAGCTATCTGCTGCTGTTCCTCGCCTGCGCCGGGTTCGGTCCGCTGGCCGCCAATGCCGCCGGATCGATCGTGAGCACGATGATCGCGAACGAACTGCACCGCCGGATCACCTTCGGCGCGGCCGGCCGCGTCGGCTGCCTCACCGCGCAGTGGCAGGGCGGCGGGCTGGCATTGATCGGCCTCCTCACCAGCACCGCCGCGCTGTCCGCTCTCGACCTCATGGCCCCCGGGCTGGGCGAATTCACCCGAGCCGGCGCAGTGCTCACGATCATGGCGGCGGTCGGCGGGCTGCGCTTTCTCGCGCTGCGCGGGTTGTTCTGAGTTGACGGCCGAGTTCGCGGATCAGCGCGGTCGCCTAGGACGACACTCATCTCCGCCATGTCCGGCAGGTCAGCCGGTAGCGATCACCGAAGCGCGACCCACGGCGCGCCCGCACTACCCCGCCGGCTCGGGATCGCGAACGAACCCACCCATTCGGGCCGTCTCGGCCGCCGACTCCGCGGCACTGCGGGCGGCGAAGTCGTCTATCGGGTCCCCACTCGCGAGCAGCCGGTAGTACAGCGGGCCCGCCACCGCGGTGAGCACGGCGCGGGGGTCGGTGCCGGGTGGGGCCTCGCCGCGGTCGATGGCGTCGGTGATGCAGGGCGACCATTCGGTGAGGCGGATGTCGTAGAAGCGATGCAGGGCGGCGGCGGTGGATTCGTCGCAGGTGGCGGCGGCGATGACGGCCTGGAAGAGGCGGCCCTGGCGTGGGTCGGTGAGGGTCTTCGCGATCAGGCGGGCGTTGGCGGTCAGATCGCCGAGCAGGGAACCGGTGTCGGCGCGGGAAACCGACGTTTCGGCCATGTCCACCAGCAGATCGGCGATGAGTCCGGTCGGGGTACGCCAGCGGCGGTAGACGGTGGTCTTGCCGACCTCGGCGCGGGCGGCGACCTCGGCCAGATCGAGGCGCGCGAAGCCGTGTTCGGCCAGCAGATCACCGGCCGCCTCCAGCACGGCCGCGCGCACCCGGGCGGTGCGGCCACCGGGCCGGACCGACCCCGGGACCTGCGATTCTTCGCTCATAACGGGACTCCAGTTTCATTTATTGCCGAACGGGTGTACGTTCGGGTGCGTTAACGGAACTATAGACCCTTTAGGAGTCATCATGGAGTACCGGCGTTTGGGTGCCTCGGGACTGCTCGTTCCCGCATTGAGCTTCGGCGCGGGCACCTTCGGCGGACGCGGCGAACTGTTCAGCGCGTGGGGCGACACCGACGGCGAGCAGGCGCGGCGGATGGTCGACATCAGCCTGGAGGCGGGTGTCACCATGTTCGATACCGCCGATGTCTATTCCGACGGCGCCTCCGAGGAGGTGCTCGGCGCCGCCATCCGCGGCCGGCGCGATCAGCTGCTGCTGTCCACCAAAGCGAGCCTGCCCACCGGACCGGGCCCATTCGACGCGGGTTCGGGCCGGTCCCGGTTGATCGGCGCCGTGGAGGCCTCGCTGCGGCGGCTCGGCGTCGACCACATCGACCTGTTCCAACTGCACGCCTTCGACGCCCACACCCCCATCGACGAGGTGCTGCACGCCCTCGACGATCTGGTGCGGGCCGGCAAGATCCGCTACCTCGGCGCCTCCAACTTCGCCGGCTGGCAGCTGATGAAATCGCTGGCCGCCGCCGACCGCCACGGCCTGACTCGCTATGTCGCGCACCAGGTCTACTACTCGCTGGTGGGCCGCGATTACGAATGGGAACTGATGCCGCTTGGCCGCGCGGAAGGGGTAGGCGCGGTGGTGTGGAGCCCGCTCGGCTGGGGCCGGTTGACCGGCAAGATCCGTCGCGGACAACCACTTCCGGAAGGCAGCCGGCTGCACCAGACCGCCGAGGCCGGGCCGCCGGTGGACGACGAACTGCTCTACGACGTGGTCGACGTGCTCGACGAGATCGCCGCCGAGACCGGCAAGACCGTCCCGCAGATCGCGCTGAACTGGCTGCTCACTCGGCCGACGGTATCGACCGTCATCGTCGGTGCCCGCAATGAAGAGCAGCTGCGCCAGAACCTCGGCGCCTTCGGCTGGCAGCTGTCCGCCGATCAGATCGCCCGCCTGGACAAGGCCAGCGTCGTCACCCCGCCCTACCCCTACTACCCGTACTACCGCCTCCCCGACTTCACCCGCCTCAACCCGCCCGCGGTGTGATGCACCGCCACACGCCACGGCGAGAGCTACATGAGCGAGGCATCCGCCGAGTAACCCCCTCGCTCATGTGGCTCTCGGCGTGTGCGCGGGACGCGAGGGGGACGGTGGAGGTTGGTGGCGCTCAGTAGACGTCGCGGACGTAGCGCTTTTCGGCGACCATCTGCTTTCTGAACGCCAGCGCCCCGTCTTCGTCGAGCTTGCCGTGGATTTGGGCGAGCCTGAGCAGGGTGTCGTCGACGTCCTTCGCCATGCGGGCGGCGTCGCCGCAGACGTAGAGGTGGGCGCCCTCGCGCAGCCAGGACCACAGTTCGGCGCCGTGCTCGATCATGCGGTGCTGCACGTAGATCCGTTCCCGCTGGTCGCGGGAGAACGCGAGGTCGAGGCGGGACAGGTGGCCGGTGCGGAACATGTCTTCGAGTTCGGTGCGGTAGTAGAAGTTCTGGGCGGCGTGCTGGTCGCCGAAGAACAGCCAGTTGCGGCCGGTGGCGCCGAGGGCGCGGCGCTCGTGCAGGAAACCGCGGAACGGCGCGATGCCGGTGCCGGGGCCGACCATGATCATCGGCACGCTGGGGTCCAGCGGCGGGCGGAAATGCGGGGCGCGTTGCAGGAAGATCGGCACCTCGGCACCGTCGGCGCGGTCGGCGAGGAAGGTCGAGCACACTCCGCCGCGCCGGGCCGCCGAACCCGCGGCGGCCGGATCGCCGTAGCGCACCACACCGACGGTCAACTCCACCTGATCCGGGCTGACCAGTGGGCTGGAGGAAATCGAATACTGGCGCGGTTGCAGCTTTTTCAACGCGCCCAGCCATTCGACCAGGTCGGCGCGCACCGGGAAGTCGCGCAGCACGTCGACGGCCTGGCGGTCCCACAGGTAACCGGCCAGCTCGTTGCGGTTGTCCCGGCGCAACAGTTTCGCCAGGCGCTGGTCCGGATTGCGGTCGGCCACGAATTCCAGCAGATCGTGCGAGATCTTGGTGATGTCGAAACGGGTGCGCAGCGCCTCGGCCAGCGGCAGTTCGGTCGAATCCACCTCGACGGTGCGCTGCCCGTTCAAGCCGGTCGCGTCCAGCCACTCCCGCACCAGCGACGGACAGTTCGTCGGCCAGATCCCGAGCGAGTCGCCGACCTCGTAGCTCACGTCCAGATCGCGCAGATCGAAACCGAAGCGGCGCACCTCTTTCGAGGAATCGGCGCTGCTCAGCACCTCGTTGCGCACCAGCGGCGCACGCAACGGGGCGTTTCGGGTGAACGGTGCGGGGGCGCGGCGCGCGGGCTGCGGAGCGGGCGCGGTCATCGTGCGATCGAGCACGGCGGTCGCGGTGCCGCCGGAACCGCCGAGCACACCGGGCCCACCAGGACGCGGGATACCGTCCGAGCCTGCCGAGGCCGCGCCCGAACCCTCCGCACCACCATCGGTCCCGGTCAGTATCGCAATGACCTCGTCCAGCCAGGCCTGCCCCGGTTCCGCGAAGTCGGGTTCGCAATCCACCCGCGGAAGTAACCGCGTGGCACCGCGTTCGGCGAACTTCTGATCCAGTTTGCGGCCGTGCCCGCAGAAGTCGTCATACGACGAATCACCCAGGGCGAACACCGCGTAGCGCATGCCGGTCAGCCGGGCGGGGCTGTCGTCGAGCCGCTGCCAGAAATCGCTGCCGTTGTCGGGCGGTCCGCCGTCGCCGAAGGTGCTGCTGATGACCAGCACATCGCCGGTGAGGGCACCGAGTTCGCAGGAGTCCATATCGAGCAGCCGTGGGCTGAAACCCGATTCGGTGAGCCGTTGCGCGGCGAGCGCGGCGAATTCCTCGGCATTGCCGGTCTGCGAGGCCCACAGCACCGTCACCACCCGCTGCTCGGTGGGCTCAGCGACGGCCGAATCACCCGCGCCGGCACGGGAATACATGCCGGCCAGCATCCCGTCGACCCACAGCCTGCTCTGCGGCGACAGCGGCGCCGACGCGGGCAGCACCGGCTGGCCGGTCACCGGCATCGAATGTAGCGCGGCGAGGTAACCGCCGAGGTAGATGCGTTCGGTCTCGCTCAGCGTCGGGGTCGCGGGCGCGTCCAGGCCGAGCATGGCCGCGAGCGGGTGGGTTCCGTTCGGCGCGGGCTGCGCGAGGGGCGGCTGCTGGGCCGGGCGGGCGACCGGCGCGACCCGGCGCAGAGCGACCGCGCAGGCCTTGAACTCCGGCTGCAGCGAATCGGCATCGACGGCGTCATTGGTGACGGCATTGATGGTCAGATATTCACCCTGTTCGTCGTTCCAGTGGAAGGGGGCGAAGCAGTTCCCCGGGCGCACTCGGTCACTGATCCGGGCGGGCAGTACGGCCCGGCCGCGACGCGAGGTGATCTCGAGTTGATCGCCGGGGGCGAGTTCTAGCGCGCGGGCGTCGTCGGGGTGGATCTCCACGAACGGTTCGCCGGTCAGCTTGGTGAGTTTGTCGATGCGCCCGGTCTTGGTCATCGAATGCCACTGATGTTGCAGGCGGCCGGTATTGAGCAGGAACGGGTAGTCGTCGTCGGGCATCTCCTCGGGCAGCAGATGCGGACGCGGCCAGAACACCGCGCGGCGGCTCGGGGTGGGGAAGGCCAAGCGCGGACGGTGACCGTCGGCGTCGGTGAATTCGGTCTGGCTCACTCCGTCGTTGACGTAGCGGATCGGATTGCGACGCTGCTCGGGATCGGGGCACGGCCACTGCATCGGCCCTTCCCGCAACCGCTCGTAGCTCATTCCGCGCAGGTCGTAGCCGGTGGCCGGATTCGCGAACTGCCGCAGCTCGTCGAAAACCTCCGCGCTGGAGGCGAAATCGAAGCCCGGGAATCCCATGGCCGTGGCGACCTGCGCGATCAGCTGCCAGTCCGGGCGCGCGTCACCGGCCGGTTCCACCGAGCTCTGCAACAACGTGACGTTGCGTTCGGAATTCACCATGACGGCGTCGGACTCGGCCCACAGGGTGGCGGGTAGCAGCAGATCGGCGTAAGCGTCGGTGGCGGTGTCGGTGTAGGCGTCCTGCGCGATCACCAGCTCGGCCGCTTCCAGGCCCGCGATGACCGTCTTCCGATTGGCCACGGTCGCTACGGGATTGGTGCAGATGATCCAGGCCGCCTTGATGGTGCCGGCGGACAGGCCGCGGAACATGTCGATGGTGCCGGGCCCGGATTCGGCGCGGATGGTGCCGGGCTCCAGACCCCACGCCGTCTCCACGAAGGTCCGGTCGGCGGGGTTCAGCACGCTGCGCTGACCGGGCAGGCCGGGTCCCATGTACCCCATCTCGCGCCCGCCCATGGCGTTGGGCTGGCCGGTCAGCGAGAACGGCCCGCTCCCCGGACGGCAGATGGCGCCGGTGGCCAGATGCAGATTGATCAGGGCGTTGGTGTTCCAGGTGCCGTGGGTGGACTGGTTCAGGCCCATCGTCCACAGGCTCATCCACTCACCGGCCTCGCCGATCCAGCGCGCGGCGGTCCGAATGTCGTCGGCGGCCAGGCCGGTGATCTCGGCGACCCGGTCCGGGGTGTAGTCGGCGAGGAATTCCGGCATCGCCGCCCAGCCCTCGGTGTGCTCGGCGATGAACTCGGCATCGATATCGCCGGCCTCGACCAGCAGGTGCAGCAGCCCGTTGAGTAGCGCCAGATCGGTACCGGGTGCGATCTGCAAGAACAGGTCGGCGCGGGCGGCGGTGTCGGTGCGCCGCGGATCCACCACGATCACCTTCGCGCCGGCCTTCAACCGGTCGGCCATCCGCAGGAACAGGATGGGATGGCAGTCGGCCATGTTCGCGCCGATGACGAAGAACAGATCGGTCTGATCGATGTCGTCGTAGGAGCCGGGCGGCCCGTCGGCGCCCAGCGACTGCTTGTATCCGGTGCCCGCGCTCGCCATGCACAGGCGGGAGTTGGCCTCGATGTGCACCGTGCGCAGATACCCCTTGGCCAGTTTGGTGGCCAGGTACTGCGCTTCCAGCGACATCTGCCCGGAGACGTAGAGGGCGATGGCGTCGGGGCCGTGCTGATCGAGGATGGCGCGCAACCGGTTGGCAGCCTCGGTGACGGCGGCGTCGACGTCGATCGCGACAGGCGCCTCGTCTCGGCCGTCACGCCGGTACGCGGTGCGCATGCGGCCATCGGCGCGCATGAGTTCGGCGTGCGTTGCGCCCTTGGTGCACAGCCGGCCCGCGTTCGACGGATGCAGTTTGTCGCCGCTGACCTTGGCGATGACGGTGGCGCCCGAGCCGTCGCGGGTGGTGTCGACGGTGATGCCGCAGCCCACACCGCAGTACGAGCACGCCGTCCTGGTCGTGCCCGGCTGCCGGTTGGTCGCCGCATCGGACATGCCACCGATCATCGCGGCGCTCGGTTTCAGCTGGTTTGCCCGATGTTATCGACAGATGACGTTTCCGCTCACCACCCGACGTCCACCGCTGTGAGCTGGGCTTTCACCGCGGTGCGACGTATGTCACCCCAGCTTGTAGGCGCGGTGCAGGGCCACGGCACCCAGACTCAGGTTGCGCCATTTGACCCCTGACCACCCCGCGTCGGCGATCCGCAACGCCAGCTGACGCTGATTCGACCAGTCCGGAATGGACTCGGCCAGGTAGGCGTAGGCCTCCGGATTGCTGCTGGCAACCTTGGCGATCTGCGGGAGGACCTTGGTCAGGTACAGCTTGTAGACGCCGCGGAAGGCAGGCACCACCGGCGTGGAGAATTCGCAGATCACCAGCCGCCCGCCCGGCTTGGTCACCCGCAGCATCTCGCGCAGCGCCAGATCCGGATCGGCCACATTGCGCAGGCCGTAGGAAATGGTGACCGCGTCGAAGGAGTTGTCGGCGAACGGCAGCGCCATCGCATCGCCGGCGACCATCGGCACATTGCGGAACCGGCCCGCTGCCAACATGCCCTGGGAGAAATCGGCCGCCACGCACCAGGCGCCGGATTTGGCGAACTCCGCGGTCGACACCCCGGTGCCCGCGGCGAGGTCGAGCACCCGCTCGCCCGGGCGCGGCGCGATCGCCTTGCGGGTCTCGCGCCGCCAGTACCAGTCCTGCCCACCGGAGATCAGGATGTTGGTGGAGTCGTACCGCTGCGCGACCTCGTCGAACATCGCCGCGACCTCATTGGGCTGCTTGTCCAGCGAGGCCCGGACCGAGTGTGTTTTCGCCACGCCACCGACATTAACCGCCCGCCCGCGCGGATCGATGCGCGCACCGGTGTTGCCTGCATTACCCGTACCGCTCACCACAGGTGCTGGTAGTGCACACCGGCGTCGACGAGTAGCGCGAGACCGAGCGCGACGAAGATGACGCGCACCGAGATCGGACCGTATTTCGTCAGTACCCGAACCACTTTCCGGTAGACCCGCTGCGCACCCCGCGAGCGTCGGGTGCCCAGCACAAGCACCAGCAGCGGTGGCAGCAGGGCGAGCGCGCAGTAGGCCACCACGATCGCCGGCCACAGCGCCGGTAGCGGATCGCGGGCCGAGATCATCGCCAGCCCCGCGAGATACGGGATGGCGGTCGGCGCCTGCGCGAGCCCGATGGCGACGCCGACGATGCCGAGCAGCCAGGGTTTTCGCCGGAACGCCGTCGCCCACGGCGGCGGCTGCGCGCGGGCGCCCGAGGGCAGGCAGGCCACAGCGATGAGCGCTACGCCGATCGCCAGTTCACCCCAGGCCCGCACGGTCGGCGTCAGCCGGAAATCGAACAGGCCGGTCAGGAAGTTGATGCCGAGCACGGCCAACAGCCCGAACGTGGTGGTGACCGCGAAAACGCCCGCGATGAAACTCAACCCACCGGGCACCGGCGACCGGCGCCCCAGCTTGCTATCGAACACGATGGCCGTGGTGACCCCGACGAGCAGCAGGTCGAGGGAATCGATGAATGCGAACCCGGCGAGTGCGAGAAGAAGGGCCAGCATGACCTGGGCCAGCGTACCGGCGCCGCCCGGACCCGCCAGTGGCCGGCGGATGTTCGCGCTCGCCCTAGGCCGACATCACCCGGTCAGCACCGCTGCGCCAGGCCGGCCGCAACTGGGTGCAGCCCCAGGGGATCTGGTCGCCCGCGCGAGGCCGCCGGATTCACCGACCGCGGCCGATCAGACCCGAGACCTGGCCGCGGACCAGTCCGCCGCGCGACCGGTGAGCGCCAGCAGCCGGTCGACCTTCGGCGCATCGTCGGAGACCCGGACCACCGGGCCGAACAAGCCCGGCGTGCCCTCCGCGGGGGTGTCGTGCAGGAACTCCAGCAGCAGGTCCAGGTCCGCGTCCGAGACCGTGATGTCCTGGCCGGTGGCGCGCGCGAGATCCCAGGCGTGGATCACCAGCTCGTCCAACGCCACGCGGGCCATGATGGGGGCGGGCATGTTGACGCCGCCCGCTTCGGTGTCGCCGTCCCAGGCGTCGTCCACCCGCCAGGCGGCGACCAGCGCGTCCAGCTGACGGGGAATGCGGGTGCGCCAATCCGCGGCGAGCGGGTTGTCCGGTCCGGTGGAGGGCGCGACGGACCCGCCGACGGCTTCCTTGGTGGCGGCCTGCCGGAAGGCTTCGGTCAGATCGACCACATGCGCGAGCAGATCCCGCACGGTGGTGTCGGCGCAGGGGGTGGGTGCGCCGAGCTGGTCGTCGGTAATACCTGCGACGACGGTGGCGAGGGTGGTGGCGGCCGGTGCGAAATCGAACTCCGGTGTCATCGTGGCTCCTGGGCGAGTGGGTGGGCGTCCATTCGTTGAGACGGGACCATCCGCCGGAACTCATCGGTGCCGGCAAACCTCGCGCCGTGGTTGCCGGATCGGGCCGACCGGAGCATGCTCGACAGCGTTGGACTGTTGTCCGCCCCGTCGCGGCACCGCGCGGGGCTTACGCGGAGAGGAGCCCACGATGATCCCGAACACCCCCGAACCGGTCCCGGCCGCCGACCCCGCCGACCTGGCGGAACAGTCGCTCGAGATCGCGCCCGAGGACGAGGACACCGGCCTCGACACCGCCGAGCTCCGCACCAGGGACAACTGGAACGCCAACCCGGCCGATGTGGTGGAGCAGTCGATTCCGGTCCCGCTGGACGACGAATACGAGGACGAGGAGTCCGAGGCCCCGGCCTGATCGACCCGATACGCACGCCGCTGCCCGCACCTCGCGGGCGGCGGCGAATGCGGTCTAGCCCGCGATCTTCGCGCGCACCGTCGCGTGCAGTTCGCGCAGGCTCGACCGTTCGGTCACCACTTCCAGCACCCGGATGCCGTGCGCGTTCCCGGCCAGCTCCACGGCCAGCTTCTCCGGCGTGACCTGCTGATGCGGGATGCGGTAGGCCGCGCACAGGGCGGCCAGGTCCATGCCGTGCGGGGTGCCGAAGACCCGCTCGAACACGCCCGCGTACTGCGGATCACCCTGTTCGAGCAGTTCGAAGATGCCGCCGCCGTCGTCATTGGCGACCACGATCGTCAGGTCGGCGGGTCGTGGCTCGCCGCGCCCGATCAACAGCCCGGACGCATCGTGCAGGAAGGTGAGATCGCCGATCAGCGCGATGGTGCGACCGCCGTGATGCAGGGCCGCGCCGACCGCGGTGGACACCGTGCCGTCGATACCGGCCACGCCGCGATTGGACAGCACCCGGACACCCGGTCGCGGCGCCGACACCAGCGCGGCATCGCGCACCGGGTTGGAGGCGCCCAGCAGCAGCTGATCGCCCTCGCGCAGCGCGTCCATCACCACGGCGGCCACGTGCAGACCCGTCGGCTTGGGATGACCCGCCAGTTCCTCGCGCACCACCTGACCGGCCTTGTCGTTCAGATCGCGGCAGTGGGCCAGCCATTCCGGACGCGGCTGTCCGGTGGTCACCGCGCGGGTGCCGGTGCCGACGACATTGCCGGAGACGTCGGGCCAGCGCGGGCCGGTGGTCAGCGCGAACACCGTGACCTCCGGATCAGCCAGCACCTTCGACACCTGACGGTGCAGCGTCGGCCGTCCGGTGATGATCGCCTGACGCGGCTTCAGCAGCGGCAGCGCCAGCGGATGCAGGGCCGGACCGTGCATGGGCGCGGTCGGCTCGGCGACGGTGGGCAGTTGCGACAGTTCCGGGCGCAGACCGGCACCGTGGCCGGAGATGACGACGGTGTCGGGCGTCAGATCGATATCGAGCGGGACGTCGAGCGTCGCGTAGCGGGTCGCGGTCCACGCGCTGCCGTCGGCGCGGCCCTGCGGCAGCGACTCCCCGGCCGCGAGGTCGGGCACCAGCGGTTCGCGCAGCGGAATGTCGAAATGCACCGGCCCCGCATTGCCGGAGCGGGTGCCGCGCGCGGCGGCCAGCACCCGGCAGACCGCCGAGCGCCAGACACTGTTGTGCTGGTCGTAGCCGCCGGCGTCGTCGGTTTCGGCCAGGCCGAGGCTGATGGTCGCGCGCACCTGGCTGCCGAAGAGGCCGAGCTGTTCCACGGTCTGATTGGCGCCGGTGCCGAGCATTTCGTAGGGCCGGTTCGCGCTGAGCACGATCAGCGGAACCCGCGCGTAGTTGGCTTCCAGCACGGCCGGTCCGAGGTTGGCCACGGCGGTGCCGGAGGTCATGACGACGGGCACCGGGCAGCCCGAGGCGATGGCCAATCCGACGGCGAGGAACCCGGCGGTGCGCTCGTCGATGCGCATGTGCAGCCGCAGCCGTCCGGCGGCATCGGCGGCCTGCAAGGCGAAGGCCAGCGGCGCATTACGCGAGCCGGGGCACAGCACGACATCTCGCACGCCCCCGCGCGCCAGCTCGTCGACGACGACCTGGGCCTGTGCTGTTGACGGGTTCACCACTCCAGCCTCTCAGACCGTGAGCCGTCCGGACGCGTCAGCCTGCTCACACCCAGCGTTTCTTAGGGTTTGCTAACCTAAGTGACATGGCCAAGCGCACCAAGTACGTCAAGCCGGAAGACCGGCGGATCTGCACCGCCGAGGTGGTGGCGAGCAAGCGGGTCAGCCCGCATTTCGTCCGCGTCACCGTTGGCGGGCCCGACCTCGCCGACTTCACCCCGATGGGCTACGACCAGTGGTTCCGGCTGTTCCTGCGCCGCCCGCAGCAGAGTGAGCTGCGGCTGCCGACGGCGGCGAACAACCTCTGGTACGCGCAGTACCTGATGATGAGCAAGGACACCCGGCCGCTGGTGCGCAACTACACCGTGCGCGATTTCCGCCCCGCGGGCGGCGGGCAATTCGGCGAGCACGCCGAGATCGATATCGATTTCGTCTCGCACGGCGACGACAGCCCGGCCTCGGCCTGGGCGAACAACGTCAGCACCGGCACCACGGTCGGCCTGTTCGACGAAGGCGTGATGTATCAGGCGCCGGAGCATACGAATTGGACGCTGCTGGTGGGCGATGAGAGCGCGGTGCCCGCCCTCGCAGGCATCCTGCGGTCGGCGCCGCGCGATCTGCGTGGCGCGGCCTATCTCGAGATCCCCCATGCCGATGACGTGCAGGAGCTCGGCGAACCCGAAGGCGTGCAGGTGCATTGGCTACCCCGCACCGGCGAATCGGCGAAGATCGGGGAATTGGCGGCGGCCACGGTGCGCACGGCCGAGTTGCCCGATACGGGCGTGTACGGATTCATCGCCGGCGAACAGGCCCTGGCGTCCGGCGTGCGGCGCCATCTGGTGAACGAGCGCGGAATCCCCAAGGCGGACGTCACCTTCACCGGCTACTGGCGTTTCGGCAAGGCCGCGCCGAGCTGACCCGCGGAATTCGGTGTGGCCCCGGCCGGTACGAGAAGCCGGGGACCGCACATCAGGTGTGGTACCGCCACCGAACGCGGCGGTACCACCGGGGCGGAATCAGCCCGCGTGCCGCTGCACCAGGTCGCCGACGCGCGGCAGCGCCTCCACGACGTTCTTCTTGGCCGAGGAACGCATCGAGGAGTAGACCTTCTTGATGGCGGGCCGGGTGGAGGCTTCGGCCCGCTCGTCGGTCACCGCGAGCAACGCTTCGGCGACCTCATCCGACTTGGCCACGAGCAGGTCGGCGAAGCTACCCGAACCGGCAGCGGTGTACTCCTGCCAGTAGGGCTCCAGCTGCGCGAGCAGCTTGGGCGCCAGCGACTCCAGCGCGTCGGGCACGATGGACGGGCTGATCTTCTTGACCGCCGCGTATCCACCCTTCACAGCCAGGCCGGACGCACCACCCTTGTCCGAGACCTCGGCATCGAGCACCTGGACGGCGTCAGCGAGGAAGGCCGGGCGCTTGGCCTCGTCGAGCAGGGATTCAGACAGTGCTGCAACCACTTTCAGGGTCCTCCGGATCGTTATTTCGATGGACGAGCAGCCGCAACTATACGCATCGCTTTCGGGCTCGCGTGGGCTATGGCTGCCACGGCAGCAACTGCACCATCAGCCCTTCACAATCGGCGAGCACCGTGCCCTGCTCATCGACCAATTCCGCGCTGATGAAAGTTTTGCGACCTTCGATTCGTTCGACTCGCCCGCGCACGGTCAGCGGGGTCTCCAGCGGAGTCACCTTGCGGTAGTTGACATGCAGGTAGGCGGTCCGGCTGATGGGCCGGCCGGCGTAGTGCACGATCATGCCGAGCAGATCGTCGAACAGCAGTGGCAGCACGCCACCGTGCGCGGCCGCGTTGCCGCCGAGGTGGAAGCGGCGGAACACCCCCGTCATCACGATGCCGTCCGGGCCGGCTTCCACGGTGCGCCACGGGAGCAGCAGCAGGCTGCCGCGGCCGGGCAGCTCCACCGCGCGTCCGGCGGGACCCTGCAATTCGGGTGCGCGGTAGGGCTCGAGCAGTTCGATCAACCGGTTCGCCTGGGCGAGTGCGTCGGCGAGGACGTCGTCCGGGGCGTCGATGGAGACGGTCAGATCCTGCAAGGTGCGCATGGCTTCGACGAACGGCCCGAAATCGGGGCCGACCCGCGCCGGCGTGATCTTGGGAAAGCCACCGTGCCGCTCATACCGCGACTCGTCGACGGCTGTGTCCGATGGGCGGCCTCCCGGCTCACTACATGGTGACGCAGGCTGCCGCCTCCGTTCGCGTCGCTCGCCCGCCGGGTCGTCGATAACCGGTTTCACTCGCTCACTCATACCTGCACGCTAACGCGTTTTTTTACACCGTCAAGTCGATGTCTCCCGGTAACCGGGAGTCGAGCCGCTCACACCTGCGCCGGAACCGGACCGCCGCGGGGCCATAATCACTGACGTGACGTTCAATCCGACGCTGTGGCGGCCCGTACCCGGGTTCGAGAACCTGACCGACATCACCTACCACCGGCATATCGAGCAGGGCACCGTCCGAGTCGCCTTCGATCGGGCCGAGGTCCGCAACGCCTTCCGCCCGCATACCGTCGACGAGCTCTACCGCGTGCTCGACCACGCGCGGATGACCTCCGACGTCGGCGCGGTGCTGCTCACCGGCAACGGCCCCAGCCCCAAGGACGGCGGCTGGGCCTTCTGCTCCGGCGGCGACCAGCGCATCCGGGGACGCAGCGGCTACCAGTACGCCAGCGGCGAGACCGCCGACACCGTCGACCAGGCCCGCGCGGGCCGGCTGCACATCCTCGAGGTGCAGCGGCTCATCCGGTTCATGCCGAAGGTGGTGATCGCACTGGTCAACGGCTGGGCCGCGGGCGGCGGGCACAGCCTGCACGTGGTCTGCGATCTCACCCTGGCCAGCCGCGAGCACGCCCGCTTCAAGCAGACCGACGCCGATGTGGGCAGCTTCGACGGCGGCTACGGCAGCGCCTACCTGGCCAAGCTGGTCGGGCAGAAGTTCGCCCGCGAGATCTTCTTCCTCGGCCGCCCCTACACCGCCGAGGAGATGCACCAGATGGGCGCGGTGAACAAGGTCGTCGACCATGCCGAGCTCGAGGATGTCGCGCTGGAATGGACCGCCGATATCAACGGCAAATCGCCGCAGGCCCAGCGCATGCTGAAGTACGCGTTCAATCTGGCCGACGACGGCCTGGTCGGCCAGCAGCTGTTCGCCGGCGAGGCGACCCGGATGGCGTACATGACCGATGAGGCCGTCGAGGGCCGCGACGCCTTCCTGGAAAAGCGGGCACCCGACTGGAGCCCCTACCCCTGGTACTTCTGATCGGGCACGACCGCCGGGCGAGGACCCACACCACGAGGGAGACCGATGGACATCCTGAGTAGCCGAATCCTGCTGCGACCGGCCGACTACGACCGGACGCTGGCCTTCTACCGCGACGATCTGGGCTTGGCCGTCGCCAGGGAGTATCCGGGCGGCACGGTCTTCTTCGCCGGGCAGTCGCTGATCGAGATCGCCGGGCACGGCGGTTCGGACGGCCCGTCGAGTTTCGACGGGGCACTGTGGTTGCAGGTGCGCGACGCGTCGGCGGCCGCGGTGGAACTCGCGCTCAAGGGCGTCACCATCGAACGGCCGCCGGCGCAGGAGCCGTGGGGGTTGATCGAGATGTGGGTGCGCGATCCCGACGGGGTGGCGATCGTGCTGGTGGAGGTGCCCGACGATCATCCGATCCGGCGCGACAACCGCGGGAAGCCGCAATGAGCGCGGCCACGCCCGGCGCGTGTCGACCGGCCATCGAGTTGCCATTCGGACAGCCGAGGGGAACGATAGCGCTCGGATGGCCGCCCGACCGTCGATGCCCGGGTGACCGTAGCCCGCGTACATCCGACGAACGAATCGCAGTTTCGATGTTTGGCCTATCCGAGCCTGTTCTCCCCGTGTTTCCGGTGGCGACCGCAGCTGGTACGCACCGTCACGGCAACCCGTTCCGCACCCGGTCCCGCGCGCATGACACGATCCCTGTCGTGAGCGAGCGTAACGAGGTGGAGTCGTGAGCGAGCGAACTCTTGGCACCACCACCATGTCCGCGACGGACCCCAGCGTCGGCGAGGTGCGGTCATGAGTACCCTTCGCACCCTGCCGATGCCGACCGGGTCGGGCATGCGCGATGTGCTGCCGCATCTGCGCGAGGCCCTCGAGGGCAACGGCCCGGCGTGGCTGCCGATCCCGACCAGCGACCGCCGCGAGGCGCGCAGGCTCAGCAGTGCGCTCTCGCCCGGCGAGCCGATCGAAGACGATGTCGCGCTGGTGGTCACCACCTCCGGCACCACCGGTGTGCCCAAGGGCGCGATGCTGAGCGCGGCGGCCCTGCGCGCCAGCGGCAACGCCACCCATGAGCGCCTCGGCGGGCCGGGTAGCTGGCTGCTGGCCCTGCCCACCCACCACATCGCGGGCATCCAGGTGCTACTGCGCAGCATCCTGGCCGGGATCGAACCGACCGTGCTCGACGTCTCCGGTGGTTTCCTGCCCGAGGCGCTGGCGGGCGCCGTCGCGAGCATGCCCGGCCCGCGCCGCTACACCTCGCTGGTGCCGACCCAGCTGATCAAGGCCCTCGACGCCCCCGCGGGCGCCGCCGCGCTGGCCCAGCTCGACGCCGTACTGGTCGGCGGTGCCGCGACGCCGATCCCGGTGTACGAGCGCGCGAAAGCCGCGGGCATCAACGTGGTTCGCACCTACGGCATGAGCGAGACCTGCGGCGGCTGCGTCTACGACGGGGTCCCGCTCGACGGCGCCAAGGTCCGCATCGAGGACGGCCGGGTGCTGCTCGGCGGCGCGATGCTGGCCTCCGGCTACCGCGGCCTGCCCGACCATCCCGCCTTCGCCGAACCAGGCTGGTTCCGCACCGAGGACGCCGGCACGTTCGACAACGGGGTGCTCAGCATCGGCGGCCGCCTCGACGAGGCCATCATGACCGGCGGGCTGCTCGTCATCCCGCAGGTGGTCGAGGCCGTGCTGGTCACTCATCCGGCGATCAGCGAGGTCGTCGTCCTCGGTCTGCCGGATGAACGTCTGGGCCAGCGCGTCGCGGTCGCGGTGGTGCCGGCGGCCGGCGCCAACCCGACCCTCGACGAGCTGCGCGACCACGTCCTGCGCGAACTCGACCCGATCGCCGCACCGCGCGAACTCGCGGTGTTGGACGAGTTGCCGCTGCACGGGCCGGGCAAGCCGGACCGGGCCAAGCTGCGGGAGATCCTGATGGCGGAGTCGGCACACTAGCGGTACGCCGACCCGGGTCGAACCCACTCAGCGCCGTCGAGATCGCACTCCGCATCGTGGCGGAGCACGCCTGCGATCAGGCCGGGTACGGCGCTCGCTCTCGTGCCGTGCGCAGCGCGTCGGCCCACCACAGCAGCTGGCGCGCCATCACGTGCAGCGCCTCGGTGGCCGCCTTGTCCGGATACCCGTCGGCCGGGTCGAGCGATGACCACGGATTGTGCAGGCTGACGGTTTCCCGGACGGTCACCGCGTGCAGTTCCGCCAATACCGGACGCAAAGCCTCGACCGCTCGCAGTCCACCCGACATTCCGCCGTAGGACACGAATCCGACCGGTTTCGCGCGCAATTCGGGCCCGAGCATGTCGATGGCGGTCTTCAGCGGCCCGGGATAGCTGTGGTTGTACTCGGGTGTGATGACGATGAGGGCGTCGGCGCGGCCGATGCGTTCGGTGAGGGTCGCGAAGTCCTCGTGGGCGCCCATCGAGTGCGGGATGGTCGCCTCGGCCAGATCGAGGAGGTCGACGTCGAGGCCAGCGCCGGTCAGCCGGTCGTGCACCCACGCGCCGATCCGGACGCCGAAGCGGCCGTCACGGACGCTGCCGATGAGCGCGGCCACACGCAGATCGGGGACTGCGGTCTCAGGATTCATCAGATACCTTCGCTGGTCGGAGGGGTTGTTCGACGGCGTTGAACCGTCACGGGCAACGGTAGAAGCTCAACAAATGTTGAGGTCAATTCGGCGGCCCGGACGCGCTTGCGTCAGCCTTGCGGCGCCCACGCCATCGCGGTGCAAGCCCGGTGCAAGGACCGCCGCGCACAGTCGTCGGCATGACTGATTACGCATCGACCGGCCCCCTCGCCATCGAGGCCGACGGCCTGGTCAAGATGTTCGGCGCCCAGCGCGCCGTCGACGGGGTGAGTCTGGCCGTGCCGCAGGGCGCGGTGTACGGGGTGCTCGGTCCGAACGGCGCGGGCAAGACCACCACCATCCGCATGCTCGCGACCCTGCTGCGCCCGGACGGCGGTAGCGCCCGCATCTTCGGCCACGACGTGCTCGCCGAACCGGACGCAGTGCGTTCGCTGATCGGCGTCACCGGCCAGTACGCCTCCGTCGACGAGGACCTCACCGCCTCGGAGAACCTGATGATCTTCTCCCGGTTGCTCGGTCTGTCCCGGGCCGACGCGCGCCGCAAGACCGCCGAGCTGCTCGACGAATTCGACCTCACCGAGGCCGCGGACAAGGCGTTGAAGAATTTCTCCGGCGGTATGCGCAGGCGACTGGATCTGGCCGCGAGCCTGATCTCCACCCCGCCGCTGCTGTTCCTGGACGAGCCGACCACCGGCTTGGATCCGCGCACCCGCGCGCAGATGTGGGACACCATCCGCCGGCTGGTCCGCGAAGGCGCGACGGTGCTGCTCACCACGCAGTACCTGGACGAGGCCGATCAGCTGGCCGACCGGATCGCGGTGATCGACCGCGGCCGGGTGATCGCCGACGGCACCGCCGACGAACTGAAATCCTCGGTCGGCCAATCCTCGCTGCACCTGACCCTCACCGACTCCGGCCAACTCGGCGAGGCCCGCCGCATCATCGGCGATTTCCTCGGCACCGACGCCGCCGCCTCGCCCGAAGCCGGCCGCCTCACCGCCGCCCTGCCCGACCCCGGAGTCACCGCGGATCTGCTGATCCGGTTGCGCGAGTGGGAGATCGGCGTCGAGGAGATCTCGGTCAGCAAGCCGAGCCTGGACGAGGTCTTCCTCACCATCACCGGCCATCCGGCCGACGACAACACCGACGAATCCGAACGGAGTGTGGCGTGACCACCACCCTGACCACCGCGCCTGCCCAGACCAGGCCGGTCCCACAGCCCGCGGGGCCCATCACCCTGAAACAGACCTTCGACAACACCTTCACCATGGCCTACCGAGGCCTGCTGAAGATAAAACACAATCCCGAGCAGCTGTTCGATGTGGTGATCCAGCCGATCATCTTCACGCTGATGTTCACCTACATCTTCGGCGGCGCCATCTCCGGCGACGTGCACAGCTACCTGCCCGTCATCATCCCCGGCATCCTGGTGCAGACGGTCATCATGACCTCCATCGTCACCGGTGTGCAGCTCAAGGAAGACATGGAGAAGGGCGTCTTCGATCGCTTCAAATCCCTGCCCATCGCCCGCATCTCGGCGCTGTCGGGTGCGCTGACCGCCGATATGGTCCGCTACGGCATCGCCTCGGTGCTGACACTGGTCATGGGCGTGCTCATGGGTTTCCGGCCCGACCCGCTCGGCGCGATCGCCGGTGTCGCGCTGGTGATCGTGTGCTCGTTCGCGACCAGCTGGATCTGGGCGTTCTTCGGCGTCATCGCCAACAAGGCCTCGGCGGTGCAGGGCTATTCGATGCTGGTGATGTTCCCGCTCACCTTCGCCTCCCCGGCGTTCGTGCCGAAGGAGACCATGCCGGGCTGGTTGCAGGCCTTCATCGACGTCAACCCGGTCTCGCATCTGGTGTGGGCGTGCCGTGACCTGATGAACGACGGGCATGCCGGCTCGCACGTGGTCTGGTCGCTGGTGGGTGCCGCGGTGATCATGATGATCTTCGCGCCGCTGACCGTGCGCGCCTACATGCGGCGGGTCTGAACCTGCGCCACACCCGACTGGGTCCGCTCGCGTTTCACCATGCAAGCGGGCCCAGTGCGGTCGCACGGGCCGGCTCGTACATCATCGTGCGAGCGGGCCCAATTCGGTCGTACGGGCCGCGATCACCTTCAGCAGGGTCATGATCCGGTCGGCGGCGACCAGCCTGCGCAAGCCCGCCACCTCGGCCGTCGCCCGATCGATGCGGTCCAGGCCGACGGTGTCGCGGTGCAGCTGACGATGCCGCGCCAGCTCCATGACCGGATAGTCCTGTCTGGCCTTGGCGGCCGGTGCCAGCGCGAGCAACTCCAGCCCGACGGCGCTGTCCGGTTCGATGACGAGCCGATGCGAACCCACCGCGCAGGCCACCGCACCGATCTGCGGCACATCCCAGAACTGGATGAGCCGTTCGACGGCGATATCGGCCAGTTGCTCGGCCATCCCCGTCATCTCGGCGGCGTGTCCATAAAGGGTGTGCGCGTCGAGCATCGCTCCGCACAGCATCATCACCCCGGGACCGGGCACGAACTCGCGGCCCGGCCAGCCGACCAGTTCGAGCGAGCGGCGGAACAGCCACAGGCCACGTTCCCGATTGCCTTCGGCGAGTTCGATTTCGGCCAGGCTGGCCGCGACCGTGGACAGCCGGTGATTGCGCCGCACACCCGGATCGTCGAGGGCGGCCAGCCGGGAGCCGCCGGCGTCGGTGAGGCCGAGCGCGTGCTCGAGTTCGGCGCGCGCCCGACGACTCTGCCCGTCCCCGGTGAGCGCGGCGGCGAGGAAGCTGCGCATCTCCAAGCTCTCCTCGTAGGCGCCCAGCCTGCGTAGCTGCTCGGCGGCGATCTCGTAGTACCCGACGGCTTCGCGATAGCGGGCGTTCTGGCCGGCCAGGCCACCGAGGTGCTGATTGATCATCGCGCCGGACCACACGTTGTCGTCGGTGATCAGCGACGCGGCGATCCGCGCGTCCCGCGTCGAACCACGCAGTTGCCCGTGGTTCTCCCAGGAATTGGCGCGAATGATCAACGCCGCCAGCGCGGTATCGCGATCGGCCGAGCGGGACGCGTCGGCGAGCAGCCGGGCCACGGCCCAGCCGTCGATCGGGCAGGTGATGAACCTGCCGAAGAAACGGGCGGCTTCGCTGAGTTCGCCGGCCCGGCGCAGCAACCGCCGTGCCCGCGTGCGCACCGTCGCCGCGTCGCGCAGGTCGCTTTCCATGTACATCAGATGCAGACCGCTGTAGACGTAGCCGAGCATCTCCAGGTCGACCTCGATCCCGCGGCCATCCGGCGGCGGTTCCATCGGCAGCATCCGGCGTACCCACGCGATGAGTTCCATATGCGCACCGCGCATCACCCACAGCATGGCGGCGATCGGGAACACGGTGTACATCGTCCGGGCGTCGCGGCGCTCATCGGCCAAGCGCAGTACCGCAGTGAGATTGTCCATCTCGGCGGCGACGGTGAGGACAATCGTCACCTGGTCGGAATCGTGGTAGCGGCGGGCCGCGTTCAAGGCGAAAGCGCGGGCCCAGCCGCACATTCGCTGGGCGACCAACTCCGCTTCGTCCGGCGGGCTGCCGAGCGAATCGCCATGTTCGGTCCGCGTAGCGGCGGTTACGGTTTCGGAATGGCCGGTCTCCGTCGACCGAGTGCCTGACTGCGCGGCAAGTTGTTCCTCGCCGAATTCCCGGACCGTCTCGAGCATCCGGTAGCGCAGCGGAAGGTCGACCTCGGGATCGGGCCGATCGTCCTCGAGCACCGTCAGCAGCGACTGCCCGACCAGGCCCTCCACCGCGGCCACCACATCGCCGACCTCCGGGCCGCCGGCCACGAATTCCGCCGCGGCGAGGGTGAATCCGGCCGGGAACCGGCACAGTCTACGCAGCGCGATCTGCTGCGGTTCATCGAGCAGATTCCAGCTCCACGCGATCACCGCGTGCAGGGTGCGGTGGCGTTCCGGCGAAGAGCGGTCGCCGCTGCGCAACAGGGCGAAACGATGCTCGAGCCGGGCGTCGATCTCCTCCACGCTCATCGTCCGCACCCGCGCGGCAGCCAGCTCGATGGCCAGTGGCAGGCCATCGAGCCGATGACACAGCCGCGCCACGACCTCCGGATTCAGCCGCGCGGTCGGCCGCACTGCCTTGGCCCTGGCCAGGAACAATTCGGTGGCCGGGGAACCGGCGGCATCGATGGCCAGCGGCGCCAGCGGATACACCGCCTCGGCCGTGATCGCCAGCGGTGCGCGGCTGGTGGTGAGCACGGTCAGCTGATCGCAGCTGCCGACCAGATCGGCGACCACCTCCGCCACCGCGTCGATCAGATGTTCGCAGTTGTCCAGGATCAGCAGCATCGGCCGCTCCGACAACGCATCCCGCAACCGCTGCCGCAGCTCCACCTTGATCCCGGCCCGGATCAACAGCGGATCCCGCGCGAAATCCCCCAGCCCGAGCACCGCCCCGATCGCCGCCTCGACCTCACCCCGGGCTTCCGCGGACCCGTCGGCCCGCACCGAAGCCAGCTCCACCAGCACCACCGGCTGGTTTCGTGCCATCCGAGCACCGAGTTCATTGGCGACGCGGGTCTTTCCGGTACCGCCCGGGCCGAGCACGGTGGTGACGCGGGAGGTTCGCAGCAGGTCTTCCAAGGCGAGCAGATCGTCCGCCCGGCCCAGCAGCGCGTTCGGTGCCGCGCGTACCCCGATCGCGGAGGGTCGCTGCGCCTGTTCGCGGCGGGCAGACGATGACAGGCGGTCGACGTCAGGCCACTGCGCCGGCTCGCCGCGCACCGCTGACACCGCCCCATCGTCAGCAGGCCACCGCACCGGTTCGCCACGCACCGCCGACACCGGGCCGCCATCAACCGGTTGCCACGCCGGTTCGCCGCGGACCGCCGACGCCGACCCGTCCCCAGCCTGCCGATGCGTCAAATCGCCGCGGACGACTGACACCGGCCCGCCCGCCGCCGGTGGCCGCGTCGGATCATCGCCACCCGGCGGACCTGCTTGCCGATCGGCCGACCGCCCGGCACCGAGATCGCCTCGCGGATCGGTCAGTTGCTCGCTCGCCGACGACGCGTGCCCGGCAGTCGACTCCGAGGCCGGAGGGGAAAGTCACCGCGGAGGATCGCGGTGTTCAACTCGGCCACGGCCGGGCCGGGGTCGGTGCCGAGGTGGTCGGCCAAGGCGGCGCGGAGGGTGGCGAAGACGTCGAGGGCCTCGTTGGTGTGGCCCGCGGTGGCGAGCAGGCGCATCAGGGTGCGGGCGGCCGGTTCGCTGAGGGGGTCGGCGGATGCGGTGGCGCGGGCGAGGCTGAGCGCGCCGTTCAGGTCGCCGATGGCCTCGCGGGCGGTGAGCTCGAGCGCGTCCAGCGCGGCCCAGCGGTCGGCCGCCGCCGTGGCGAGTTCGTCAGCGAGCGGCCCTGCGGTGAGGTCGGCTCCTGGTTCGCCGCGCCACAGGGACCGGGCCTGGGCCACCAGGTCGAGACATCGGGTGTGATCGTGCGTCGCGCGGGCCTGCGTGAGCAGCAGCGTCACCGCGCTGAGATCCACCTGCTCGGCGGTCAATCCCAGCCGGTAGCCTGCCGGGCCGATCTCGACAGCGCCCTCAGGCAGCGCGGCGCGCAACCGGGAGACCTGCGTGTGCAGGGCGTTCATCGGTGCGCGCGGTGGTTGCTCGCCCCACACGTCGTCGATCAAGGCTTGCGCGCTGCGGCTGCGGCCGGGCGTCACCGCGAGCGCGGCCAGCAGCATCCGGGCCCGCACGCCGGGCAGCGGCACCAGCGCCCCGTCGCGGCGCAGCGCGACCTCACCCAGCAGCCCCACCACAACCGAGTCTGCGGGCGTCACCACCGGTATTCGGCCGCTCGGACCGCTGCGCTCAGAAACCATGCCGTGGTCATCGTATGCGCTGGTCCGGCCGCGAAGCGCGCCGATTCGGCTGCGGCCCGACCGGTCGGTCGCCTAGGCTGGGCCAATGGCCGAATTCGAGGTGGTGCGCCAGATCGTCATCGCGGCCGAACCGGCCCGCGTGCACGCGCTGATCAACGACTTCCACAACTGGGTCGAGTGGTCGCCGTGGGAAGATCTCGACCCGGAGTTGCGCCGCATGTACAGCGGCCCGGACGCCGGCGTCGGCGCCCGCTACGCCTGGGAGGGCAACCGCAAGGCCGGCCGCGGCACGATGCAGATCACCTCGAGCACCGACCAGGAAATCCGCATCACGCTGGACTTCGAGAAGCCATTCAAATCCAGCAACAACGTCGTGTTCACCATCATGCCCGCCGAAGCAGGCGGCACCCAGGTGGTCTGGCGGATGAACGGTGAGCAGCGCGGATTGATGGCGCTGATGGGCAAGGTCATCTCGATGGACAGCCTGATCGGCAAGGATTTCGAGAAGGGTCTGGGCCGGCTGCGAGTGGCCGCCGAAGCCGCGCCCGCCTAGCGCGCCAATTAGGCTGCGGACATGGCTACCGCAGCGCAATGGATCGAGGGCGCCCGGCCCCGCACCCTGCCGAACGCTATCGCCCCGGTCATCGCAGGTACCGGCGCCGCCGCGTCCATCGACGGGCTGGTGTGGTGGAAAGCGATTCTGGCGCTGCTGGTCTCGCTGGCGCTGATCGTCGGCGTGAACTACGCCAACGACTACTCCGACGGTATCCGCGGCACCGACGACGAACGCGTCGGCCCGCTGCGTCTGGTCGGCTCCGGTCTGGCCTCGCCCACGGCCGTCCGCACCGCCGCCATCGTCAGCCTGGGCATCGGCGCGGTCTTCGGTCTCGTCCTGGTTGCGCTGACCGCGTGGTGGCTGATCCTCATCGGCGCCGCCTGCCTGGCCGGCGCCTGGTTCTACACCGGCGGCAGCAAGCCCTACGGCTACAGCGGTTTCGGCGAGATCGCCGTCTTCGTCTTCTTCGGTCTGATCGGCGTGCTCGGCACCCAGTTCGTCCAGGCCGAGCGCATCGACTGGGTGGGTGCGGTGCTCGCGGTGGCCGTCGGCTCGTTCTCCAGCGCCGTCCTGGTGGCCAACAACCTGCGCGATATCCGCACCGACACCGAATCCGGCAAGGTCACCCTCGCCGTCAAACTCGGCGACCCCCGCACCCGCACCCTGCACCTGGCCCTGCTCGCCGTGCCCTTCGTAGCGACACTCCTCCTGGTCGCCCGCTCCCCCTTCGCCCTGATAGGCCTGCTCGCCATCCCCCTCGCCGTCCGCGCCAACGCCCCCGTCCGCTCCGGCCGAGCCGGCCTCGAACTGATCCCCGCCCTACGCGACTCCGGCCTCGCCCTCCTCGCCTGGTCCACCCTGACCGCCGCAGCCCTCGCCCTCGCCACCCTCTGAACTGAACCCCCGACGAGGGAGACATGAGACTGGCCCGCCCGGCGTGTCGCCGGCCTCATGTCCACGTCGTCGGGGGAGGGCCGAGCAGTATCGGGCCGGACAGCCGTCACCCACAGTGCTCGAACCCTTGTCGCCCTGCTGCGAAATGAGTGCGACCGGCTCACCTACTGACGCATGGATCGCGCCCGAAAAGTGTGGCAGCGCCGTACTGTTGAAGAAGGGGCGAGGGGCTCGGCAGTACGGCGCTTCAAGTGGTCTCGCCATCGCTAGGAGGGACCATGTCGGAGGCCGGCGACCGCGAAGACACCGCGCAGCAATCCGAGTCGCCGACTGGTTCGGCCGAGCCGAAACCGCCACCTCTCGGACACCAGCCTGCTTCGTTCCCACCGCCTGGGCCCTACAACGCACCACAACCGGTCCCGTACCCCGCCCCGCAACAAGGAATTTCGACTCAGCCTCCCTATGGGCCCCTACCGCCTGGCGGACACATGCCAGGCGTCGCTCCTTCCCCACCGTCGCCCGGCAGACAAGGGCCAGGCAGTGGGCCGGCGCTCCCGCCGCCCGGTGGGCAAGCATCCACCGGCGGGCAGTCTCCGCAACCACCGGGCGGGCATCGACCAACCAATGAACCGTTCCACCCCGGCCAACACTGGCCGAGTGGCGGCCAAATGCCTCCGCAACCAGGCGGGGCATGGCCAGGGGGCGGGCAGTTTCCTCCGCAACCAGGCGGGGCATGGTCGGGCGGCGGGCAGATTCCGCCACCGCCCGGTGGACGCGTTCCCGGCGGACCCTTTCCTCCGCCTCCGTTTCCGGGGCCGGGGTACGGGTTCGGCCCGCAGATTGGGGGTTCGATGCCCACCGAAGCCCCGTCGGCTCGCTCGCGACGGCGGCTGTGGTTGGTCGCTTCGCTGGTGATTCTGGTCGTGTGTGCGCTCGGGGTCGGTGGAGTGGTGGTCTTGCTGGGTGGCGGCGACGGGCCGAGCGTCGAGCAGCGGGGGCGGTCGGCGTTGGCGGTGGCGCAGTTGCGGTTGCTGGATACGCCTGCCACGCATTTCACCGGGACGGTGAAGCCGAGTGGGGCTTCAGCGGGACGGTTGCGGGTGGATCTCACGGTGACGAACGTGGGGGATGCGACCGGGACGGTGGCGGTGCGCGAGGGCGTCGAGATGGACTATCTCGGCGTGGGCGGGAAGTCGTTTCTGCGGGGTAGCGAGCAGGAGTGGCTGGCCTTCGGCGAACCTCCCGAGGATGCCGCCCGTTACGCGGATGTTCCGGTGCTGATCGGGCCCGAGCGTTTCGGATTCGATCTGGCGAGCACTTTGGCGCCGGCGCGGCTGGCGTTGGCGTTGGATCCGGAGGCGGAGCGGGGCGCGGACGTCACCGTTGGTGAGCCGATCGAGATCGACGGGCACGAATCCACGCCGGTCACCAGCGGCTCGATCACCACCTATCTGAGCGACTTCGATCCCGCCGAGCCCAGCGGCGACGGGTCCGACCGGCCGGCCATCGACCGCATCGTCAGCGCGTCATCGTCGGGTGAATCCGGCGAGGACGAGCTGCCGGAGTTCACGTTGGAACCGGAACCGGAGGAGGCCGACGACGCCCTCGGCATCTACGAGGAGCTGCCGGGCCGGGTGAACGATCTGGGCAATGCCGTCGATTCGCGGATTTCGGTGGGCGGCAACGTCAACGGGCAGTTCTTGCAGAACCCTTGCCTGGGCGTCTGCACGATTCAGTTCGTCATCACCAATACGGTGAACACCTCGCGGGACATCCGGGTCACCACCGTCCGATTCGACTACACCGTCAGCATGCAGTCGTCGGTGCCGGTGGCGCTCGGTCCGGGCTGCAACGGCAGCGGCACCATGCCCGCCAACGGCTCCACCACGCTGACGTGCAGCGCGACCTACGATCCCCAGCTCATCCCGGCCGGGCAGACCCGCCCGATCACGGCCAGCATCCAGGTCACGGTGCGCGCGCTCGATCCACAGCAGGTCACCGAGCTCCAGGACAAGACCGCCGACCGCGGCCGGCAGGTCAAGGACATCACCCAGGATGCGCCGAACAGCTACCGTCGCTACGCCGAGTCCGGCGGCACCCTCCCGCAGCCGAAGTGGACCCAGCGCTACGACCGGACCAGCACCTCCGCACAGGAACGGGGCGGCGCCGGGAAACCGATGCGGGAGGACCAGGTCGCGGCGGTATCGAGCGTCATGGACCGCCTCGGCATCTCCGGGCCGGATAAACAGAAAACGATCCAGGCCTTGCGCAATGCCAACAGCAGTCCGATGGGCGCCGAGGCCGCCGACATCATCGGCAAGGGGCATCTCGCCGGGGCGGAAGGTTTCAAGGATCTGGTGTCGAAGTTCCGCGGACCATCGGCCGCGCGCCCCGCGGCGATGCAGGAGCTGCGCCTCGGCGACGAGCTGTACCGGCGGGGCCATCGCGACCTGGTGTTCGGCCGGACGAAAGAAGGCCAGGGACGCTTCGACATCGACGTCGGCATCAAGGGCCCCGACGGCCGGGTGACCTTCGCCTATCAGGCCAAGGAGGTCGCCTCGATCAAGGGGCTGCGGTCGGCCACATCGTCGGTGGTCAAACAGCTGATGGACGCGCCGGCCGAACGAAAGGTCGGCGTGCTCGAGGTGGCCGCGCCGTCGACCGCGCTGGATACCGATACGCTGCGTTCGCTGACCGACCGGTCCAATGCCAGCGGTATCGCGTTCGTACTGCGCTTCTCCGACGACAAGGAGCTGATCATTCCCGACGGCGCGAAAGTCTTCCCGGAATGACCGCGGCCGAACCGCTGCGCGCACCGGCGTTCTCGTTCGTCTGGACCTGGTGGCCGGTCGGTGTGGGGCGCGGGGTGGCGGCCCAGTTCGAGTTGGCCCAAGGGCTGACGGCCTGTACCGAGCGGCACGGGGTTTTGTCGGCGTCGCGGGTGAGTTGCCGCTGGCTGGTGGACGGCCGGATCGTGCCGGGCGCGCATACCTCGGTGGCGGTGGCGGGCGGTCTCGCCGATCCGGAACTGCCCGCGCTGCTCGAATCCGCCCGTCCCGCCGATCTTCCCGGGCAGGCGCGCATCGGTGACATCACCGTCACCGGCCCCGGCACCCGCCTCGACGCGGCCGGAATCCCGCACATCCAGGACGATCTGATGCGGCTGGGCATCGACCTGACCGGCACCGAACCGATGGTCGATCTGGAGGTCTACCACGATATCTGGCTGACCCACGACTTCCGCGGCCGACCGCAACCGCAGGTCCACCATGGCAATGCGCCCCGATTGGCCGCCACCCTCGCCGATTTCGACGCGTTGCTGGATGTGGCGGCCGAACCCGGTCCGCCGTCGACCTTCGGCACTCCGCGACCGCGCGGTATCGAGCCACCGCTCGACGACGACGGCGAACCGATGGACGTCAGCGAATGGTTGTAACAGCCCGCGCTCAGTCCCGGTCGGGCACCAGCACACCCAGCAGCCAGTTGACCACCGTGACGATGATGGCGCCCCAGAATGCGGCCCAGAAGCCGTCGATGCGCAGGCCGTAGTCGGTGAATTCGGTGATCCAGGCCGTCAGCCACAGCATCAGGGCATTGACCACCAGCAGGAACAGGCCGAGGGTCACGATGACCAGTGGCAGCGACAGCAGCTGCACGATCGGCTTGATGAGGGCGTTCACCAGGGTGAACACGGCCGCGACCGCCAGCAGCGTGACGATCTTGGCGCCGTTGCCCTGGTCCTCCGGACTGATGATGTCGATCTTGTCGATCCACGTCGCGGCCAGCCAGATGGCGAAGGCGTTGATGACCAACCGAAGCACAAGCTGCATGGAGCCATGCTAGAGCCCGGAGCTCGGATGCGGGCGGTACCGAGCCGAACCCGGGCGGTTCAGGCGGCGCGGTCCAGCAGGGCGTGCACTCGGGTGCGCAGCGCCTCGACCTGCTCGTCTGCGCCGATCAGCGCCGTTGTCGTCGCGTTCGGCGCGCGCAGGATCGCCAGCAGGATGTGCCCGGATTCGATGCCCTTGTCCTTGCGCGCCAAGGCCTCCCGCAGCGCGAGCTCGAGTGTCTTCTTCGCGTCGCGGGAGAAGCGGATGTGGCCGAACTTCATTGCGCCGCGACCGAAACGTCCGCGGGGTTCCGGTGGTTCGGCGCGGTCGAGCGCGTCCTCGCCGAAGGTGGCCTCGAGGCTGTCGCGCACCGCGTCGAGGTCGATGCCGATGGAGCGCAGCGCTTCGGCGTCACGGTCGCCGAGCGGTGCGTTCTTACCGTCCTCCGCGAGGGCGGCAGCCACGTCGGCATGCGTGAGGCCGGCGGCGGCCAGCGTTTCCCGCATCGCGGGTTCGGCCTGCGACAGCACCCCGAGCAGCACATGCTCGACGCGGATCTCGGGCGCGCGCAACTGCCGGGCCTCTTCCTGCGCCACGACCACGGCCATCCGGGCGTTGTTGCTGAACCGTTCGAACATCAGCGGCCCCTGCCTCTCCGGTATTTCTGATGCACCGCTTGCTTGCTGACCTCGAGCGAGTCTGCGATCGCCTGCCACGACCAGCCCTGATCCCTGGCATTGGCCACCTGGATCGCTTCGAGCCGTTCGAGCAGCCGGCGCAACGCCAGCACGGCCCGTAGCCCGACTTGCGGGTCCGGGCTGCCGGCCGCCGCTGCCAGCGTGGTTGCTTCCGTCATGGCGTCAATTTTGATTGACGATCGCCGGTCTGTCAACAAAGATTGACACAGCGGGCATGATGAAGCGCCCCCGGCCGGTCTCGATTCCCGCCGCGTCGCCACACGACCGAAACCGAGAACCGGGGCGCTATCGAACCGGTGCCGCGACGATCAGCCCACGCTCAACTGCTCACGCAGTTGGTACTTCAGCACCTTGCCCGAGGCATTGCGTGGCAGCGCGTCGACGAACTCCAGCCGCAGCGGCACCTTGTAGCCGGCGAGTTCGGCGCGGGCGAATTCGCGCAGCTCGTCCAGCGTCAGCGTGGCGTCCGGTTGCAGGGCGACGACCGCCGTCACCGCCTCACCCCACTTCTCGTGCGGCAGGCCGAGCACCGCGACCTCGGCGACCGCTGGATGCCGGTAGAGCACGTTCTCCACCTCGGCCGGGTAGACGTTCTCACCGCCGGTGATGACCATGTCCTTGACCCGATCGACCACGTAGACGAAGCCGTCGGCATCGGCCTGACCGACATCGCCGGTGTGGAACCAGCCCTCGGCGTCGATCACCGCGTCGGTCGCGGCCTGATTGCGCCAGTAGCCCTTCATGACCTGCGGTCCACGCACACAGATCTCGCCGCGCTCACCGGCAGGCACCGGGTTGTTGTCCAGGTCGACCAAGCGCACCTCCGACAGCGGCAGCACCTGATGTCCGGCCGCGCCGACCCGGGTCGCCACCTGATCGGTGGACAGCACCAACGCCAGCGGCGCGGTCTCGGTGAGCCCGTAGCCTTGGGCGAACGGGATACCGCGCTCGCCGTATCGGGTGATGAGCGCTTCCGGCACCGGCGCGCCGCCGCAGATGAAGCTGCGCACACTGGACAGATCGGTACTCGCGAACTCCGGTACCTGCGCCATGAACAGGAACATCGCCGGCACACCGAACATGGTGGTCACCTTGTACTCGGCGATGAGCGCCAGCGCACGCGCGGGATCGAAGGCGGGCATGAGCACCAGATGCGCACCCTTCTGCAACGACACCAGCGTGGTGACGTTCAGCCCGCCGATATGGAACAGCGGCGCGCAGACCAGCGACACATCCTGCTGGCTGGTATCGAACGACAGCAGCGCATTGACGTTGTTCCAGAACAGATTTCCGTGCGTGAGCATGGCGCCCTTCGGGCGTCCTGTCGTGCCAGAGGTGTACATGATCACCGCGACGTCGTCGGCGGCCGGATGCCGCGGCTCGGCGATCGGCGCGCGCACTGCGAGCAGTTCGTCCAGCGTCTGCCAGCCGGGCCGCCCGGCGTGCGACATCGCGCGCCGCACGCCGGATTCGGCCAGCACCGGATCCACCACCTCGGCGTGCGCGGTATCGGCGATCAGCGTATGCACGCCGGCATCGCCGATGATGTAGCCGAGTTCCGCCGCGGTGAGCCGGAAGTTGAGCGGGACGAAGATCGCGCCGGCGCGGGACGCGGCGAACAGCGTCACCAGGAAATCCGGATGGTTCAGCCCGAGGTAGCCGACCCGGTCGCCGGGCTCCACCCCGCCGGCGATCAACTCCGCGGCCAGCCGATCGATGCGGTCGAGGAGTTCGCCGTAGGTCTGGGTGCGGCCCTCGAAGGTGATCGCCGGGCGATCCGGGCCGGACGCGGCCCTGCGCGCGATCCAGGATCCGAGGTCGGTGGGCGGCGTGATCATCGGCATACCTCCAGCTCACCGTCGGCAGCGGCGGCGCCACTGTGACGGACATCTCTCCAGATTTCGCGACAGCCTATTACGGACGCAGCCCGTCGTAAATAGGAAAATGAGACCGGTGCCACAATGTTGCGGTGGTTGAGACGCGACGAGCCGGGCGCCCGCGTGATCCGGAGCTGGAACACCGCGCCCATCAGGCCGCGCGGGCGGTCTACGCCGAACGCGGCTGGAGTGGGTACACCCTCGACGAGGTGGCCCGGCGTTCCGGCATCGGCAAGGGCTCGCTGTACCTGCGCTGGTCGTCGAAGGAAGAGCTGCTGGTGGAGGCGGTGCGGGCGCGCATCCGGTTCATCGCCGATATCGACACCGGCGATCTGCGCTCGGATCTGATCGAATTCGCCACCAGCTGGATGGCCCACGAAAGCACCGACGACGGATCGCTGGCCCGTCAGCTCTCCGCCGACG
The DNA here is from genome assembly GCF_000284035.1 of Nocardia cyriacigeorgica GUH-2. Taxonomy (NCBI): domain Bacteria; kingdom Bacillati; phylum Actinomycetota; class Actinomycetes; order Mycobacteriales; family Nocardiaceae; genus Nocardia; species Nocardia cyriacigeorgica. Next base: position 5,542,911 of record NC_016887.1, read on the forward strand.
CGCATCGGGTGGCGAAACTGCGCGAGGCCTTCGCGGGCGATCCCTATCCGGAGCATCTGCGCGCCACCCGTGCGATCATCCGTCGCGGTATCGAGCGCGCGGAACTTCCGCCGAAGACGTCGGTGGCGCTGGTCGCGGATCTGATCGCCGGCGCGGTGAGCAACCACGTCACGGTGACGCCGCCGCATCTGCGCGAGCGGGCGAGCGCCGAATCAGCCGGCTACATCGTCGCTCTGGTGGACACCATCATCGCGGGGGTGCGCGCTACGTCCGACGATCGGGAGCAGCGGCATATGGAGGCCGAGCGCACCGGGCCCCGCTGACGAGCCGCGCGCGACGCCGGTCCCGGGCGCATTCGGCTGATCAGCCGCGCCAGATGCCGGTGGCGGCGAAATCTTCCAGCACCGCGGTCGGTTCGGCGAGGTCGAGCCCCTGCGCGGCCACCCAGCCGTCGTCGAAATACGTTCCGGCATAGCGATCCCCGCCGTCGCAGAGCAGGGTGACCACACTGCCGGTGCGCCCGGCCGCCAGCATTTCGGCGACCAGGGCGAACGCGCCCCACAGGTTGGTGCCCGTCGAGCCGCCGACGCGGCGCCCCAGCACGCGACTGGCATGGCGCGCGGTGGCGATGGACGCGGCGTCGGGCACCTCGATCATCCGGTCCACCACCTGCGCGATGAACGACGGCTCCACCCGCGGCCGTCCGATCCCCTCGATCCGCGACGGCATCCCGGTCTGATATCCGGGATCGCCGGTTTCGTAGCCGCCGTAGAACGCCGAGTTCTCCGGGTCGACGATGGCCAGTTTCGTCGCATGCCTGCGGTAGCGGATGTAGCGGCCGATGGTGGCGCCGGTGCCGCCGGTGCCCGCGCCGGTGACGATCCACTCCGGCACCGCGTGCGTCTCCAGTTTCAGCTGCTCGAAGATGGATTCGGCGATGTTGTTGTTGCCGCGCCAGTCCGTCGCGCGCTCGGCGTGAGTGAACTGATCCATGTAGTGACCACCGCATTCGGCGGCCAGCCGGGCCGCCTCGGTGTACATCTCCGGTGGACGCTGCACGAAATGGCAACGCCCGCCCTGCGCCTCGATCAACGCGATCTTCTGCGGCGACGTGCTCGCCGGCATCACCGCGACGAAATCCAGTCCGAGCAGTTTCGCGAAGTACGCCTCGCTCACCGCCGTCGACCCCGACGACGCCTCCACCACGGTGGTGTTCTCGGTGATCCAGCCATTGCACAGGGCATAGAGGAACAGCGAGCGCGCCAGGCGATGTTTCAGGCTGCCGGTGATATGGGTGGATTCGTCCTTCAGATACAGCTGGATATCCCACTCGACCGGCAGCGGATAGCGCAGCAGATGGGTGTCGGCGCTGCGCTGGGTGTCGGCGTCGATGAGCCGCACGGCGTTGTCGACCCAGGCACGCGGCGCGCTCCGGTCGACGTACTTCACGCCTTCGACCCGCCCTGATCGCTGGGTTCGTCACCGCGCAGGCGGGCGCGCAGCTGCGCCTTGTCCTGCCTGCGGCGCTCGTCGACCACGGCGATGTCCTCGTTGACCTTGGTGCGCAGGCTCTTGAACAGCACCAGCGACAGCGGCATGGCGATGATGAGCGCGAACAGCGCGGCCACCACCAGCGGGATCTCTACGTCGATCAACCGCGCGGCGAACATGATCACCACGGTGATCAGCGCGACCAAGCCGAGCCGGGCCACCGTGTACAAGGCCAGGTTGCGGGCCAATCGCCCACCCGTCGAACCACTGGTTTGCCGGGCGGATGCCCCTTCCGGTCGCGATGCGTCACTCACGATGTCCAGAGTAGGCGGCGGGTCTGCGGGGATCGGACCCGGCGCTCCGAACGGCGGATGCGCACTATATCCGATTTGTCTATTACCTCCCCTTTACCAACAGTAGGTCATTCGAGTACCTGGGGGTCGCGGTGCGACTATGGCGGCATCTTGATGAGGGATAGTTACTGTCGAGAACGGAGAGTTTGCTATGACCGCGATCACCGTCGGCGGCCAGGACACCCTGCTGACGCCCGGCCAGGTTGCCGCCCTGTTCCACGTCGACCCGAAGACCGTCACCCGGTGGGCGCACGCCGGTCGGCTCGGGTCGCTGCGCACCCCGGGTGGGCACCGCCGGTTCCGTGAGTCCGAGGTCATGCAGCTGCTGAAGTCGCTCACCACCGAGGCCACCGCCCGCTGACCCGGCCTCGAATCACCCGCCACGACACGGCCCGTCCGCGGCTGTCGTGGCGGGTATCGCACGTCTCGATGCGCGCGGGCCCGGGGCGGGTCTACCCTCGGTAGCAGGAGGTGAGCGACGTGACGTACCTGTTGGCACTCATCGCGGTCGTGGCGATCGCGGTGCTGTGCTGGAAGGCGTTCGGCCCCGACCGAGGTGCGGGCTACTCCGCACCGATGCGGCGCGCCCCCAAGCGCGTGGTCGGCCCGGATGACGACCCCGAATTCCTCTGGCGCATCTCCCGCCAGCAGCACCGCGACAGCGATCCCGGCCCCGCCGAACACTGACGCCCGGATCAGTCGCGCGAGTGCTCGCGTGACGAGTCGACACGGCCGTCGCCGTCCATCCGCGGCGCCGGCCCGTCACCGTCCTCCCGCAACTCCCCCGCGTCATCCAAGAGCGGCAACCCTTCACTGACGCGCAGCCGGTCGGCGATCATCACCAGATACCGCTGCGCCTCCTCCGACAACCCGCTCGCCACTCGCACCAACCGAGCCAGGGCACTCTCGCCCGGGCCCTCGGCAACCAATCCCCCGGCGAAGTCCCCAGCATCCACGCGCAACCCTCCTCGAGCTTCGGCGCACCGGCACAGCGCACTACTTCGAACGACACGGGTCCGCGCGGATCGGCACGCCCCTCACCAGTGACATATGCCACGACCGCGCGGCTCGAGCGGCGCGCACAGGCTCGCCGCCGGAACATCCCGGAAAAGACCGCATGCCACCCCACGCGAGTCGAGGGGTGGCATGCGGAACGATTCGCCGGCCTACCGTGCCCCGATCGGCTTGCCGAAGAACGAGGCCACGGTCTCACCGAGCATCGAGCCGACGTATTCGAGCTGGCCCGGTGTGCCCATCATCGAGGGGACGTCGGTGGTGGTGCAGCCGGGGGCGGCGGGGACACCGTTGAGGCGGTCGCGCATCCACAGCAGGGCGGTGGGGCCGCCGGTCACTTCGGCGACGATGTGTTCGCTCGCGTGGTCGCGGGTGTAGGTGACCTGGGCGCTCGGGTCCTTGCAATAGGTGTCGACGAGCTGGTTGGTCGAGTGCAGCGGGAGGATCTCGTCCCAGGCGGAATGCCAGATGAACATGGGCATCCCGGGGGCCGACTTACCCATGCGGGTGTCGTCGAGCATCGGGACCACCGCGGGATCGTGCAACGGGTCGCCTGGAGTGCGCATCATGCCCTTCATGTTCAGGAACGGGAGCAGGTTGGACTGATACTGCACGCACAGTGGGGCTTTGATGGTGCGCAGGGCCTGACCGAGCGGATCGAGGTTGCGGTCGAGGAACGCGGCGAATTCGGGATATTCCCGCGAAAGCCCGATGACGGCGGCGAACACCAGCCCCGAGGTGGCCTGGTTGTTCGACATGTTCAGTGCGGCACCGAGATCGGCGCCGACCCCGCCCATCGCGGTGGCGGCGATGTTGAGTTCGGGCGCGTAGGACTCGTGCAGTTCGGCGGCGTGCCCGGTGGCGATGGAACCGCCAGAGTAGCCGTACATGCCGACCGGCGCGTCCGGCCCGACCTCCAGCGGCGCGAACGACGTGGCGGCACGGATGCCGTCGAGGGTGATGCGCCCGGCCAGCGGTCCCGCGGCGTAGGCGGAGTTCGGGCCCTGATGGTCGGGGATCACGACCGCCCAGCCCTGCTGGAGCGCGGCCTGCGCGAAGAGGAACTCGGCCGGCGCGACGATCTGGCCGACGAACGGGGCGACCGAAAGATGTTGCAGCGCATACGACGGCGTGCAGTAGCCCGCGGTGGAATCCTCGGCGATCTGCACCGACAGCAGTTTGCGCGGCTGCGGAGCGGTGCCGCGCGGCTTGATCAGGGTGGCCACGGCCGGGATGGCCTCGTCACGGCTGTTGTTGGAGCGATAGGACACCTGCCAGGCGTCGACATTGAGCGGGATGAGCCCGAAGTTGGCGACGTTCACCTGCCGCACCGCGATGATCTCGCCGGGCGCCTTGGCACCGAACACTTCGGCGGGCGGATGGTAGAAACCCGGATCCAGTTCCGGCGGCAACGGCAGCACCCTGGCCGGTTCGATGGCCGGCGGTGGTGCGGGCTCGGCACCCGCGGTCGGGCCGGCCACCGCGAACGCGGCGACGGCACTCAGGGACAACGTGCAGATTCGGCGAACCCACCCCGGTTTGGTCTTCATCGACCCACATCCTTACCCAGCCTTTTGAGACGCCAACGTCTCAACTTCGGCGCTCACTATCGCACGAATGTGTCCGAGCTCGCAATCAGCCGTCGATGGTGTCCGGCAGCACCAGCGCCCGCAGCAGCGTCGACAGCACGTCGAGCAGGTCGTCCACCGGCGGGCGCGGCTCGCTTCGGCTCCAGCGATGCGCCGAGGCGTTGACCGCGCCGATGAACGCCGCCATCGCCAACCCCCAGCCACCGGGCGGGGTGCGGGAACCCGGGACGGCCGTGGCGGTGTCCTCGATCAACCGCACCCATTCATCGCGAATCTCGAGCCGGTGCCGCTCGACCGTATCGCTGACGCCCACGATCTCGACGAAGGCGATCTGCGCGCACCGGATGTCGTCGGTGACGGCGTGCACGTAGGCGCGGGTGGCCGCGGCCAGCATCTCTCGCGGATCGCTGCCCGCCGCGGTGGCCAGCCCCTCCACCAGGGCAGCGCGGGCCCGGTGCTGCACCTGGTCGTAGATGTCGATCAGCAGCGCTTCCCTGCTGGAGTACTGCTCGTAGAACTGCCGCCGAGACAGCCCCGCCGCCGCGCACACATCGGAGATCGAGCTCGCGGCGTAACTCTTCTCCGCGAAGACCGTCAGCCCCGCTTCGATGAACAGCGCACGCCGCTCGGCCCGCCGCTCCTGCACCGATCGCCCGGCATAGTTGTGCCTGGTCCGCGCCGTGGTCACCGCTAGCGCCCGGCCTCAGTTCAGTCCGGCGTAGGAGTGCAGGCCGCTCACCACCATGTTGATGATGAACAGGTTGAACAGCATCGCCACGAAACCGGCGACGTTGATCCAGGCGGCCTTGGTGTCGCGCCAGCCGGAGGTGGCGCGGGCGTGCAGGTAGGCGGCGTAGAGGACCCAGGCGATGAACGAGCAGGTCTCCTTCGGGTCCCAGCCCCAGAACCGCCCCCAGGCCGCCTCCGCCCAGATCGCGCCGAGGATGACGCCGGCGCCGAACAGCGGGAAGCCGATGATGGTGGTCTTGTAGGCGATCCGGTCCAGCGTGCGCGCGTCGGGCAGGCGACGGGCGATGGTGCCGAAGATGTTGTCCGACTCCTGCCCCTGCGGCTGCCGGATCCGGTACAGGAACAGCAGACTCGCCACACCCGACACCATGAACACGCCGCTGCCGACGCTGACGATGGTCACGTGGATCGGCAGCCAGAACGACTTGAGCGCGGGCACCACGGGCGCGGCGTCGGCATAGAGCACGGTGCCGGCCAGGAACATCAGGATGAGCAGCGGCACCAGCAGGAACACCCACATGGCCCGGTATTTCTGGTCGCGCAGGAAGATCAGGCCGACTACGGCGGTGGCGGCGGTGGCCATGGTGACGAATTCGTACATGTTGCCCAGCGGGAACCGATGGGTGGCGAAGCCGCGCAACACGATCGACAGCACATGCAGCGCGACTGCGACGAACAGCACCGAGAACGCCATATTGCCCAGCCGCTCCGACAGCGGCAGCCGCGGCGCCTCGACGACCTTGCCGGGAACCGCCGGATCGACGGTGACCGAACCACCGCCCGCGGTCACCAGCTCGCGTTCGACCACCTTGCGGGTGCGCACCGACGCGTACTGCACGATCAGCAGTACGAGCACCAGCGCGTACACGAAGATCGCGGACATGTACGCGAAGTCGCTGTAGCGCGCGAGGGTCTCGTCGATCTGCATCATCTATCTCCCGTGGTCTTCCCATTCGGCGACGGCGCCGGCGCGTCGTCGGGCGCGGCATCGCCGAGCAGACGTGCGCGCAACCGATCGAACTCCCCGCCCCATCCGGCCTGATCGGACCTGGCGAGTCCACCCATCTCTACTACGACGCGTCGTTGGTCCACGGTACCCGCTCCGGCCTCGGCCGGGTACACGCGCAGCCAGATCCGCCGGCGCGAGACCAGCAGCGAGACCAGCAGACCGGCCATCATGGTCACCGCGCTCACCAGTACCCACTGCTGCGCCGGATCGTGTGAGACCTGCAGGTTGACGAATTCCTCGGCGCCGTCGAAGGTCACCACCGTGCCGTTCGACAGCGTGGTGGATTCGCCGGGACGCAGGTTGACCCTGGCTTCCTTGGTCAGCCGCTCCTGCCGGATCAGCTCCTGGTCGAGCGCGAACAGCGACTGCGGGCGTCCGGTATCGAGGCCGGTGTCGCCGCGGTAGATGTCGACGGCGACGGCCGGATCGGTCATTTCCGGGTACGACGACGTCAGCAACGTGCCGTGCAGGTTCGCGGTGGGCGCGAACAGGCCCTCGATCGCGATCTGGTTGTTGCGGCGCTCCTCCTCGGTGGGGTAGAGCCCGCCGGGCGGATCGATGCGCAGCACACCGCTGGACAGGAAGGTGGTGGCGTCGTCGGGGCGCCACTGCACGGTTTCGGTCCGGGTCTCGCCATTCGGGAATTTCACCGTGAACGTCGGCGCGTACCCGTGGCCTTGCAGGTAGATCCGGTCGCCGGCGACGCGCAGCGGGTGATTCACCCGGATCTCGGTCTCGCGCCAGGTGCCGGTCGCGAAATCCTCGCCGGCCTGGTAGGCGATATTGGACCGGAACATCTCGGCCTGGCCGTTGTCGAGGTAGTCGGCGTGGAAGTCCTTGACCCGCACGCAGATCGGCGTCATGCCGGTGCCGTCGTTGGCCGAACCGGTCCGGAACGAGTCGAACGCCGCGGGCGAGGTGCTGCAGAAGCCGGGGCCGTTGTTCGCGATGACGATGACGCTGCCCTCGTAGCCGAACAGCTTGCCCACCGCGATCGACACCAGCAGCCCCACCAGCGCCAGATGGAAGACCAGGTTGCCGAACTCGCGCGCGTACCCCTTCTCCGCCGACAGCGTGACCTCGCCGTCGCGATCGCCCGGCCGGACCTCGGTCCGCCAGCGGCGCAGCTGTCCGCGTGCCGTGGCGATCACCTCGTCCGGCGTGCCGTCGGCGGTCGCGGAATAGTGGTGCGGCAGCCGCTTCAGATTGCGCGGCACCCGCACCGGCGGCGTACGCAGCGCCCGGTAGTGGTCGACCGCGCGCGGCAGGATGCAGCCGACCAGCGAGATGAACAGCAGCGCGTAGATCGCGGTGAACCAGGAGCTGGAGAACACGTCGAACAGCTGGACGCGGTCCATCCAGGGACCGAGTGTGGGCCGGTTCGCGATGTACTCGGCGACCTTGCCCTCGTTGAGCTCACGCTGGGGCAGCAGCGCGCCCGGGATGGCGGCCAGCGCCAGCAGGAACAGCAGCACCAGCGCGGTACGCATGCTGGTGAGCCCACGCCAGGTATTGCGCACGAAAGCCAGGACCCGACCTGGTAGCGATTGGCGCGGTGGCCGCGCCGGAGCGTCGGGACGGTCGATCACGGTCATATCGGCAGGGTCACCTCGGAGACGAACGCGTCGCGCACCCATGCCACGAACTGATCCCAGGCCCCGGTCACCAGCGCGATACCGACGGCCACCAGCAGCAGCCCGCCGATCACCTGAATGGTGCGGGAATTACGCCGCAGCCAGCCCACCCCGCGCAGCGCGCTGGCCGAGCCGAACGCCAGGATCACGAACGGCAGGCCCAGCCCCAGGCAGTAGGCCACGATCAGCGCGACGCCACGGGCCGCGGTGGTGCCTTCGGTGCCGGCCGCCACCGCCATCACGCCGGACAGCGTCGGACCGAGGCACGGCGTCCAGCCGAGCGCGAACACCCCGCCGAGCAGTGGGGCGCCCGCGATGCTGGTCAGCCTGCGCGGTTCCATCCTGGTGTCGCGTTGCAGCGCGGGAACCAGGCCGATGAACACCAGGCCCATCAGGATGGTGACGACGCCGCCGAGCCGCATCAGCAGCTCACGGTTGACGTTCAACGTCTGAATCACACCGAACACGGTCGCCGTCGCGAGCACGAACACCACGGTGAACCCGGCCACGAACAATCCGGCCGCGCCCGCGACGCGCATCCGAGCCGCTTTCACCGGCGCGCGCTGGGCCAGCGCGACCGACGATCCCGACCCGGTCTTGCTTTTCGCCTCGGCCACCGTGGCGGGCGGCGCCTCGGCCCCGACCAGCCCGGCCAGATACGACAGATAGCCCGGTACCAGCGGCACCACGCACGGCGAGGCGAACGAGACCAGTCCGGCGAGCAGGCAGGCGCCCAGCGCCAGCAGCAGCGGCCCGGTCGCCGCCGTCTGCTGGAACGATTCACCCACCCCGGCCAGTACGGTCACCTCTGCTCCGGCTCGGCCGCCGGTTCGGCGGCCTCGTGTTCGTCATCGGGGCGGGTCAGCGCCGCGGACGCGGGAGCGGTGCGGTATTCGAGCACCCAGTGCCCGAGGGAGGAGCGAACCATCACCTCCGCGCGCACACCGCGGGGCGGACGGGTCGACGGGTAGCGGCGGCGCACCGCCGTCCGGCTGCGGACCGGTTTCATCGTCTCTCCTGTAAGGCTTCCTGGAGGGTGTTCATCGCCCCTCCGGCGCGTGACTGACGGTCCCCCCGGCAGGTTCCTCGCGAGCGATGCTCTCGACGACAGGCTGTAGATCTTCGGCCAGCACCGCGCGCAGGAAGATCGCGGCGACCCGGTGCTGACGATCGAGGACCAGCGTCGTCGGGATGACGCTGGTAGGGAAGTTCCCGCCGAGCGCGAGCAGGGTGCGCATGGACGGGTCGTAGATCGACGGATAGCCGACCTTGTTGTCGACGACGAAATCCTGCGCCCTATCGCGCTGGTTGTCGCGGACGTTGATGCCGAGGAAGGCGACCCCGGAGTCCTTGGTCTGTTCGTAGACCTGTTCCAGCGCGGGCGCCTCGGCGCGGCACGGCCCGCACCACTGACCCCACAGATTGAGCACCACCACCTGGCCGGCGAAATCCGAGAGCGCGATATCGGAGCCCTCGTTCATCAGATCCGGGCCCGACATTGCGCCGATGGTGCCGCGTGAGCTGGGCGGGTTGTAGAAGATCTCGGTCTTGCCGCCGGGTGAGACGAATTCGAAGGTGCCGCCGGAGGCGACCGCGTCATCCCCGGTCGCGCAGCCGGTGACGGCCGCGGCGACCAGGGTCAGACAGGCCAGCAGGACCGGCATCAGCCGGGCCCGCCGTGACGACACCTTGCTTCTCATGCCCCGTGCACCGTGGGATCCGACCCGCCCGCGGGCTCGGAGTAGACGATGTCGACGAGGGTGTCGCCCTGATAGACCAGCGAGGTCAGCGACGCCAGCGAGCACTGGCGCTGACGCGGATCGTGCCAGAGCCGCTGGCCCTGGAGGAACCGGCGCAGCGTCCAGACGGGCAGCTGATGCGAGACCAGCACCGCTTCCCGTCCGGTGGCCTCGGCGCGCGCCTTGTTCACCGCGGCCAGCATGCGGTGCGCGATCTGCAGGTACGGCTCGCCCCACGACGGGGTGAACGGATCGCGCAGCTTCCACCAGTGCCGCGGCTTGCGCAGCGCGCCGTCGCCGACGGATACGCGCAGGCCCTCGAAGGTGTTGCCCGCCTCGATCAGGTTCTCGTCGGTGCGCACGATCAGCCCGTGCTGGGCCGCGATCGGCTCGGCGGTCTCCTGCGCGCGCTGCAACGGCGAGGCGATGACGACGGCGATGTCGTGGTCGGCCAGCGCCCGCGCCACCGCACCGGCCTGCGCCCGGCCCGACACCGACAGCCCGAAACCGGGCAGCCGGCCGTAGAGGATGCCCTTCGGGTTGTGCACCTCACCGTGGCGCAGCACATGCACGATGGTTTCGACGGCGGCGCCGCCGTCGTGGATGCGCGGCTGGGATGCGGCCACCGCGGACGAGCCGTCCTCGGCGGCGGATTCGGCGGCGGCCAGTGCCGCGGCGGCCTCGGCAGCGGCGGTTTCGGCGGCGGCCTCGGCGACCACGGCCTCGGCCATCGCGGTCTCGGCGGCGGTGGTCTGCGCGACGGCCTCGGCCATGGCGGCGGGATCGGATTCCGCGGCGGCGACGGCGGCCGCGGTTTCGGCGGCGGCCTTGGCGACCTCGGCGTCGGCGGCGGCGTTCTCGGCTACCGCCTTGGCCGCGGCGGCCTTGGCGGTGGCGGCCTCGACGGCCGAGGCCGCGTCAGCGGTGTTCTCGGTGGGTTCGCGCTCGGAATCGGGCTGGCTCACGCGCGGGTTCCTTCGGGTGTGGCGGCCGCGGCCGCGTGTGCGGCGGCGGGCAGGGCGGCGGCGATACGGGCGAATGCGTCCTCGTCGAGCGCCGCGGACACGAACCACGCTTCGAACGCGCTCGGCGGCGCGTAGACCCCGCCCTCGAGCAGGGCGTGGAAGAAGGCGGGATAACGCCAGGTCTGGCTCGCCTTGGCGGTGGCGTAGTCGATGACCGGGGAGTCGGCGAAGAACACGCTCACCATATTGCCTGCGAACTGAACCTGGTGCTCGACCCCTGCCTCACCCAGCGCCTCGGCGAACAGGATGCCCAGCCGTTCGGAGTTGCGGTTCAGCGTCGCGTACACCTCGTCGTCGGCCGCACGCAGCGTGGCCAGGCCCGCGGCCACCGCGACCGGATTCCCGGACAGGGTGCCGGCCTGATAGACCGGGCCCAGCGGAGCCAGATGATTCATGATCTCGGCGCGGCCACCGAACGCCGCCGCGGGCAGGCCGCCGCTCATCACCTTGCCGAAGGTGTACAGATCGCCCGCGACGCCGTCGAGCCCGAACCAGCCCGACGGGCTCACCCGGAAACCGGTCATCACTTCGTCCATGATCAGCAGCGCGCCGTGCTCGATGGTCAGCTTGCGCAGGCCGGCGTTGAAACCCGGCAGCGGCGCGACCGCGCCCATATTGCCCGCGGCCGCCTCGGTGATCACGCAGGCGATCTCACCGGGGTTCGCCTCGAACGCGGCCGTCACGGCCTCGAGATCGTTGTAGGGCAGCACGATGGTGTCGGCGGCCTGCGCGCCGGTCACGCCGGGCGAGGTGGGCAGGCCGAGGGTGGCGACACCCGAACCCGCGTCGGCCAGCAGCGCATCCACGTGGCCGTGGTAGCAGCCGGCGAACTTGATGATCTTGGTGCGGCCGGTGTAGCCGCGGGCGAGCCGGACCGCGCTCATGGTGGCCTCGGTGCCGGAATTGACCAGCCGGACCCGATCAACCGGCGCGACCCGCCCGGCGATGTGCTCGGCGAGTTCGATCTCGGCCTCGGTCGGCGCGCCGAACGACAAGCCGCCCGTGGCCGCCTTCTGTACCGCCTCGACGACGGCGGGATGGGCGTGCCCGAGAATCATCGGCCCCCAGGAACACACCAGGTCGACGTAGTCGTTGCCATCGGCGTCGGTGAGGGTGCAGCCGTTGGCCGAGGCGATGAAGCGGGGCGTGCCGCCCACCGACTGGAAGGCCCGCACCGGCGAGTTGACACCGCCGGGAATGACGGCGGTGGCTCGTTCGAAGAGCTGAGCGGAAACCGGCACCGTTGCCCTGGTCACGCGCGGAGAAGAACTCACGCGTTCCAGTCTGGCAGCCGTGCCCGATCGAGTCGACGACAGGGTGTAGTGGAGTGACCCACACCGCAGCCGGAATCGGCCTCGATCAGGTGTACATGCAGGGCACGGAGGCCGAGATCGTGTGCAGCCAGCACATGACGTTGTTGTAGACGCCCGCCGAACCGGTCTCCGGCGCGAACACCGCGGCCGGTGGCGCGGGCTCGAGCGGCAGGCCGGGAGCCGCGACCGCCGGTGCGGCGGCGAAACCGATCGCCGCGACCGCCGCTACCGCCGCACAGGTCCTCATTACCAGCCGATTCATGGCCTCATCCTTCGCTAGGTCGTCCCCCGGGCCCAGACGGTAGCCGAATCCGATTCTGCCGCAAAAAACATTCCGGTCGGAATCGTTTGGCCTGACGGCACGGACGATCCGGGTGACTAGATCGATCAACGCCAGCCCCGCCGCGGCGATCAGCAGCGCCGCCAGCACCAGCCACGGACCCGAATACCGGGTGGCGGTGAAACCGGGCACCTCACCCATCGGGGCGAACTGCGTCGTTTGCACGCCTTGACGCCAACTGAGCACGGCCGCAACGACACACACCACCGCGAGCACCGCGTCCACGGCCATCAATACGGTTCGTCGGTTCATCCGTCGGCTCCGTTCTCGTCGGGACGCTCGACCACCGGATCCGCGGAATCCCGGGAACCCGCACCGCCTCCCGCGGTGCCGTCACCCGGCCGCGAATCGAGCGTCCGCTGATCCAATGCGGCGGTCAACGCGGCGCGCAGGCCGCGGTGATCGCGGGCCCACGCCTGCACCACCTCGCCGTCGGTGCGCCGCAGCCCGATACCGGTGCGGCGGCGCGGCACGCCGGACAGTTCGCCGAGCGCACGCGCGGACTCCCAGGGTTCCTCATCCCAGCTCTGCTCATCGGCTTCGCCGAGGACCGCGTCGATGGCGGTCAGCGGCAACGTCTCGGTGCCGTTGCGCAGCGCGTGCGGGGTGAGTTCGACGCTGACATGGCGGCGCGCGGCCACCACTTGCAGTGCGACGAAGGCGGCGATCAGCACGGCACAGAACACGAGGGCGAACCAGTGCGGAGTGCTTCCGGTCGCGAGTTCCAGAACGAGGATGAGCAGGCACAGCGCGGGCCCGTAGGCGACCGCGCGCCAGCGTCCGCCGGGTTCGGCGAACAGGACGGTCCCGGAATCGTTCATGACAGCACCGCTCATGACGACCGGAACCGGAATAGCGGCTGGGAAGAAATCAGCCGAGGAGGCTGGGGATCAGCAGGACGGCGACGGTGACCAGACCGAACAGCACCAGCAGGCTCAATACGAGCAGATCCCGCCGAACGCTCTGTGGCTGTTGGATCACCACTCGCATTACTGCCTCCGATCTCCCGGAGCAGTCGCGACGTCCATATCCGAACGTTCGGGCGACAACTTCGGGTTCCCACTCCTGCTGTGACAACCCTCACGATACATGCCGCCGCAGCGCCGACAAACTCACCCCGAGCGCCGGCAACCGTTCACCGCCGGTTCATCTGGAAGTAGCGAGTCGAGTCCGGACGGTGACTCAGGTAGATCGCGCCCGCCGCGAGCACGCCCTGCACGATGGCCGCACCACCGGCCACCAGCGAGGCGATGCCACTCACCGCGTCCAGCGCGAATAGCGAGCCGATGGCCATGAACACCAGCCAGACACCGGCGAAGGTGAGCACCGCACGCGCCCAGCCCTTGCCGCGCGCGAGTTGATGCACCACCAGCAGGCCGATGCCCGCGATCACCAGGCCGAACACCACCACCAGTGCGAACGCGATCGTCACCATCAGCTCGGCGGTCGCCTCGCTGAACTGCGGATCGGTCGCGCGGGCCTGTTCGAGCATGTCGGCGGTGAAGCTGTCGCGCTGGTCGATGGCGGTGATCACCGAGGCGATCAGCTGCACCAGACCGACCGCGATGGCGGCCCACCACAGCTGGCGCGCGGTGCCCACGTCTTCGGGCATGACCGGTGCCGGGTCGGCGCCCGGCGGTTTCGGCATACTCACGACAGCCAGTGCGCCGCCTCGGTCGCCCAGTAGGTGAGCACGATGTCCGCACCCGCCCGGCGGATACCGATCAGCGATTCGAGGATGGCGCCGCGACGGTCGATCCAGCCGCGTTCGGCGGCGGCGGTGATCATCGCGTACTCGCCGGAGATCTGATAGGCCGCGACCGGCACCGTGGAGCGGTCGGCGACCTCGCGCAGGATGTCCAGGTAGGACATGGCCGGCTTCACCATCACCAGGTCGGCGCCTTCGGCCAGGTCCAGTTCCACCTCGCGCAGCGATTCGCGGCGGTTGGCCGGATCCTGCTGGTAGGTGCGCCGGTCGCCCTGGAGCGAGGAGCCGACGGCCTCCCGGAAGGGCCCGTAGAAGGCCGAGGCGTATTTCGCGGCGTAGGCGAGGATCCCGGTATCGAGGTGGCCGGTGGCGTCGAGACCGCCGCGGATCGCGCCGACCTGGCCGTCCATCATGCCGCTGGTGCCGAGCAGATCGGCGCCGGCCTCGGCTTGGGCGATGGCCATCTCGACGTAGCGGTCGAGGGTGGCGTCGTTGTCCACCGAGCCGTCGTCGGCCAGCACACCGCAGTGGCCGTGATCGGTGAACTCGTCCAGGCAGGTGTCGGCCATGATCACCGTGGCGGAGCCGACCTCCTCGGCAAGGGCGCGCAGTCCGCGGTTCAGAATGCCGTCCGGATCGGTGGCCCCGCTGCCGGTGGCGTCCTTGTCCTCCGGACGCGGCACCCCGAACAGCATCAGCCCGCCGACACCGGCCGATACCGCCTCGACCGCGGCCTTGCGCAGCGAATCCATCGAATGCTGCTGCACACCCGGCATGGATCCGATCTCGCGCGGTGCGTCGATGCCGTCGGCCACGAACATCGGCAGCACCAGATGCCGCGGCTCGAGCGAGGTCTCCGCCACCAGCCGCCGGATCGCAGGGGTACGCCGCAGCCGGCGCGGACGTTCCGTTCCCGTCATAGCCCGCACGATACGCCTGCGGTGTGGTTCGCGTTCAGCCGCGTCGACGCCCTCCGATCGCCGCGATCGCGCCCGTATCCGCCGGTCGAGCGGCCGAAAGTCGTTGCGCACAACGAAGTTTGTCGGTGGTCGCGGGTAGAATCGAAGACATGTTCGAAGGGGTCCGCGTGCCCCGGATCACCACGGGAGGGATGTCAGATGGCCTCGAAGACCGCTCGCATCGACCACGTCCACGCCGCACCCGCACGGCGCCCGCTACCGGCCGGGCGGCCGCGCTCCTGGTACATCCTGCACAACCGGCGGCGCAAGGCGATGCGGCTGGCCATCGCGCTGCTCGATTCGGGCGTCTACGCGCCGGGCTATGCCACCGACCGCAAGATCCGCGCCGCCGCCGAGGTCGCCGGGGTGCGCCCGCCCTCCGACGCCACCTGTGAGCTGGTGCGCACGCTGCTACGTCAGCACCGCTGAGCGGCGGTGAGCCTGCGCCGCCGCGGTCGCGCAGGCTCGCCCCGTGGGCGATCGGCGTCGAATGACGCTCACCGGCCGGAGTTTTCGGCGTACAACACCTGTCGGCCCGCTCGTGTGCTGACTACCATCGGTCTCCGCCCACGAGCGCGGGGACCACCACCGCTCGCCCACAGACGAATTCGGATCAACGATGACATCCGCAGATGCCGTGCACGCCATGCTGCTCGGATTCGCCGGCCGTATCCCGGACCGGTACCTGACCGATCTTCGCTACGGCCTGAGTCTCGGCGATCAGCGCGAGATCGCCTTCGCCGTCGAGGCGATCGCGCGGCGCCGCAAGATCGCGCTACGCCCGGCCGAGCTCACGGTGCTGGCCGATATCCTCGGCACCCGTTTCACCCGCTGGGGCAGGCGCGATGTCGTGGCGCCGGGGCTCAATGACCGGGTTCCGTTCGAATTCACCCCGCTGCTACCGGAATCGGCCGAGCTGTCGGTGTCACCGATGCCGCGCGCGCTCGACCTGACCGGCGTCACCGGGAGCGTCGTTCATACACCGGACGCCACCGATGCCGCTGCGGTCGAGGCGGCTCGGGCGCACGCGTCGGTGGTTGGTGTCTGGCGGTCCTGGCGGCGGCCCGCGCAATCCGACCAGGACGACTGGACGCAGGCGCCGCGCCGGGTCTATCTGGTCGAGGTCGGCGGCGCCGCCCCGCCGTGGGTCGTCGCCGCCGACGTGGCCTCGGCGCTGCATACCGCGGGTGAGGCCGATGGTCAGGTCGAGGTGTACACCACCGGTGACGACCTGCCGCGTTACCAGCGCACCGCCCGATTGCGCTCGTGCCTGCTGTGGGCCGCCTCCGGCACCGCGCCGCGCGTGCCCGAGCCGTTCACCGAACATCCGGTCCGCTTCGCGGCCAATCATCCGCGGATGGACGACAGCCGGGCCGCGCTGCGTTATCTGCGTAGCGCCCCGATGGTGTGCCGGGCCTCCGGGGTGCCCGATACGGTCGAACCGGAATCGGCTGTGCCGGTGCCGATGACGATCCGCACCGACGGTCGTTGGGTGTGGCCGGAAGCTGCTGCGCACTACCTCGACGAGTACGGGCTGGCGCCGGACCCCGCGCTCGTCGAACATCTGCGAACTGCTGGTCCGCCACCGCTGTTCGTCGACGGTGTTGCGGAATTCCGCGCCGGGATCGTCGGGCGCAACCTGCCGGGGCCGCGCAGCATCGTCAACGCGGTTTCGCCGGTGCCGCAACGTCATCGGTATCTGCCCGTGGCGGCGCCCGTCGCGCGGGTGGCGTGGTCGCGGCTGCCGCGCCGGCTCGATCTGACCGATCGCTCCGGCTTCGGCGATCTGGTCGATCTGCTGATCGATCGCGCCGACGAGACGGTGCTGGCGGCGGTGCGCGAGATCGGTGTGGGCGTGGGCCTGTGGCGGGCCTGGCGGTATCCCGCGCACCAGCCGCCGCAGCGCGGGCATCGGCACTATCTGGTGGAAGTGAGTTCGATGAACGCCTTCCATCGCGCCGCGGGGCCGCGCTGGATCGAACGAACCACCGCCGCTGCCCGTCGATTCGACGGACTGCCGGTCACCATCGACGTGCACGCAACCGGCGCACCTCGCTCCACCGCCCAGAACCGGGTATTCGACAATGGCGCACTGCTGTGGGCCCGGACCCGTTCGGAATCGCGCACGATCACCCGGATGCGCGCCTTCGTCACCCCGGCCGACCTGCAAGACGGCGTGCTGCGGTTCCGCGCCGAGATCGCCGCGCAGGAGCGCCGCGCACCGGCCGCCGATTACTGGGCCGAGTTGCGCCGCAATCGCGACGTCATCGGTGATATCGCACCGGAACCCGAACCCGCCGACCTTCACGCGCCGGACACCACGCCCCGCCGCGCCCCGGGCGAAACTGCCAGAAGAACCGGCAAATTCGTCCTGCGCAGCCTTTTCGCCCTCCCCCTGGCCATCATCGGCTGGGTGCTGCTCGCCGACCATCCAGACGCCGCGGCTTGGTACTTCTACGGCATGTGCGGCTGGTTCCTCGCCACCCTGATCCTCGGCCTGCTCCTGCTCGAAATCGGCTCCCACCAACAGCGCCGCCCCATCGAAGCCGCCGCCCGCCTCCGCCGCCGAGCCACCACCGAACGCGCTCAACGCCTGGAGAAATGGCAACGCGCCGCCACCGGCTCGATGATCGAACTCCCCGACTCCCTGGCGGACTTGTACGCCGAACTACGGCGAACCAGCCACCCGCTCCTGTCCGAGCACCATCGCGACGCCGCCGAGAAGACCGAATCGGCCATCGCGAGTGGCAGCGCCGGCGTCATTGGCGGGAACGGACGCGACGACCGTACGCGCCGAAACCGTGGCGGCGCCGAGACTTCCGGTAGGCGAAGCGGCAGCCACACAAGCGGGTCGGGCCATAGCTGGTTCGACGGCAATTCGCGTCACGGAGGCTTACGCGGCCGCGCAACTGTCGACGACGACAACCCACGCGACGGATCCCGCCGCGATGACGCAGTCGGCGGTCGATCACGCTCCGGTGCTGCGGCACACAGCGTTTCGCGCACCCGGACTTCCCGCGGGGATAGTTCGTCCACGGGCGGTGGCTGGTTCAGCTCGGCCGCAGGTGCTGCGGCCGGGGACAGCTGGGGCGCCGACGACTCGACCGGGGGCAGCTGGAGCAGCGAGAGTTCCGGCGGAGGGTGGAGCGGCGGAGACTCCGGCGGCGGGGGCGGTGGCGGCTGTGGTGGTGGCAGTGGATGACCCGAACGCACCAGCAGCGCGATCATCGATCGCGCTGCTGGGTCGAACTGTGTTGTGCCGTGCGGCGGCCGGGCTAGCGGCTGCGGCGGCTCTTCTTGCGCGGCGGGGGCAGCAGGCCCTCGGCGCGCAGCCGGGCGGCATGCTCGGCCAGGGCCTCCACCAGCGGGCCGACCTGGGCGGTTTCCGGCTGCACGTCCACGCGCAGGCCGAACTCGATGGCGGTCTCGGCGGTCTTGGGGCCGATGCACGCGACGATGGTGCGGGCGTGCGGCTTACCGGCGATACCGACCAGGTTGCGGACGGTGGAGGACGAGGTGAACAGGACCGCGTCGAAACCACCGGTCTTGATCATCTCGCGGGTCTCGGCCGGCGGCGGCGAGGCACGCACCGTGCGGTAGGCGGTGACGTCGTCGATTTCCCAGCCGCGGTCGCGCAGCCCCTCGGCCAGCGTCTCGGTGGCGATATCGGCGCGCGGCAGCAGCACCCGGTTCACCGGATCGAACACGTCGTCGTAGGGCGGGAAGTCGGCGAGCAGGCCCTCGGAGGACTGTTCACCGCTGGGCAGCAGTTCCGGGTTGATGCCGAACGAGCGCACCTTGTCCGCGGTGGCCTCGCCGACGCAGGCGATCTTCACCCCGGAGAACGCCCGCGCGTCCAGTCCGAACTCGGAGAACTTCTCCCACACCGCGCGCACCGCGTTGGTGGAGGTGAACACCACCCACTGGTAGCGGCCGTCGACCAGGCCCTTGACCGCGCGCTCCATCTGCGCGGGGCTGCGCGGCGGCTCGACCGCGATGGTCGGCACTTCCATCGGGATGGCGCCGTGGGTGACCAGGCGCTCGCTCATCTCGGCGGCCTGATCCTTGGTGCGCGGCACCAGCACGGTCCAGCCGTACAGTGCCCGCGATTCCCACCACGACATCTTCGACCGCTGCGCGACCACCTTGCCGATGGTCACCACCAGTGGGCCCACCAGTTCGGAGGCGGCGCTGTTGAGCGTGGCCAGGGTGGCTTCGATGGTGCGCTGCTGCCGGGTGGTGCCGCGCACGGTCACCGCGACCGGCGTCTGCGGGGCCATACCGTGCTCGACCAGCGCGCTGGCGGTCTCGGCCAGGTGTCCGGAGGTGGCGTGCAGCACCAGCGGCCCGGGCGCGGCGGCCAGTGCCGCCCAGTCCACCTCGCCGCGCACATCGGCCTCGGTGTGGCCCGATCCCAGTGCGATACCGGCGTAGCTCGGCACCGCCGACCCACCGGGCAGACCCGGCAGCACCTCGAACACCATGTGCGAGCGAGTCACGGTGGTGACCTCGGCGATCACCGCGTCGGTGGTCAGCGGATCGCCGGCGACCACGCGCACCACATCGTGTCCGGCGCGGGCCTCGGCGATCAGCGTCTTGGCGACCTCGGCCGGCTCACCGAGAGCGGGCCGCACGTCGACGGCGGGCTCGCCGTCGGGTCCCGGCTCGACGGCCGTGCCGATCAGGGCGAGCACACCCTTGTCGACATCGGGGTCGGTGAAGGCGAGCGTTGCCCGGCCGAGCACCTCGCGGGCCCGCACGGTGAGCAGCGCCGGATCTCCTGGACCCGACCCGACGAACAGGATCCGACCGGGATGCTTCTTAGCGGCTCGACTCATCGGTTGTTCTCCATTGGACTGGGATCGGTGACGTCTGTGGGGGCGGCCGCTACCGGGGCGGGTTCGGCGGCGAGCAATTCGCGCGCGCCGAGCTCCAGCAGCTCGCGGGCCAGCGCCCGCCCCAATTCGGCGGCATCAGCGGGCGCACCCACCACCGACGCGCGCAGCACGTCGGAGCCGTCGATGGCCGCCGCGCATCCGCGCAGCGAGAGTTCCTCGACGATGCGACCGTCGTCGTCGAGGGATTCGACCACCTCGGCGATGGCGCCGACCGGTGCGGTACAGCCGGCCTCCAGTTCGGCCAGCAACGCTCGTTCGGCGATCACGGCGGCGCGGGTGGCGGCATCGTCGAGCTGGGTGAGCAGCTCGATCAGGTCGGTGTCGTCGCTGCGGCATTCCACGGCGAGGGCGCCCTGCGCGGGCGCGGGCAGCATCTGCACCGGTTCGAGCGCTTCGGTGACGGCGTCGAGGCGGCCGATGCGCGAGAGTCCGGCGCGGGCCACCACGATCGCGTCGAGTTCGCCCTCGCTGACCTTGCGTAGCCGCGAGTCCAGGTTGCCGCGCAGCGGCACGATCTCCAGGCCGAGGCCGAGCGCGCGCAGCTGGGCGCCGCGGCGCGGGGCGGAGGTGCCGACCACCGAGCCGACGGGCAGTTCACCGAGTACCAGGCCGTCGCGGGCGACGAGGGCATCGCGCGGGTCCTCGCGCTGCGGGATGGCGGCGATAGTGAAGCGCTCGTCCGGCGCGGTGGGCAGGTCTTTGTAGGAGTGCACGGCGATGTCGACGGTGCCTGCGGCGAGTTCGTCGCGCAGCGCCGAGGTGAAGACGCCGACGCCGATCTTCTCCACCGGGTCCGAGGACAGATCGCCGGGTGTCTTGACCACGATCAGTTCCGCGGGCCGTCCGGCGGCGATCAGCGCGTCGCGCACGGTCCCGGCCTGGGTCAGCGCGAGCAGGCTGCCCCTGGTGCCGATCCGCAACGGGGTGCGCACATCCGACGCCGACCGCGTGGTGGCCGTCATCGATGCATTCATGCCGTCTGCTCCTCTTCGTCGCCGAGATGACCGGCGGTGAAATCGTCGGCCAGGGTGACCTCGCCGTCCTCGGCCGCGAGGACCAATCCCTTGCCCTCACCCGGTGCCGGGACCGCGTGGATTTCCATCGGGGCGGCAACCGCCTGCGCCGCACCGGGTTTGAGTTCGAACAATTCGCGTAGCGCCTCGGCGTAGCTGTCGCCACCCGGGGTGGAGGCCAGCTGCTTGACCCGCACCGTCGGCGCGTGCAGCAGCTTGTCCACCACTCGGCGCACGGTGCGCGCGACCTCGTCGCGTTCCGGGTCGGCCAGGCCGGGCAGCCGCGAATCCAGCCGCATCAGTTCGGCTTCCACCACTTCGGCGGCCCGCTGACGCAGCGCCGCGACGGTCGGGGTGACCTCGGCCATCCGCTGGCCGGCCAGGTACTTGGCCAGCTCGTCGGCCACGATCGTGCGGGCGGCCACGGTGTCGTCGGCGGCCGCGCCCGCGGCGGGATCGCGCTGCAAGGTCTCGATATCGATGACGGTCACGCCCGGCAGCCCGGCCACCGCGTGCTCCACATCGCGGGGCAGGCCCAGGTCGCAGAACACCAGCGGACGTTCGCCCGCCCGGTCGCGCGCGGCCAGCGCGGTGTGCGTATCGGCCAGGTTCACCACGGCCCCAACCGCACCGGTACAGGTGATCACCACATCGGCGGCCGCCATGGCCTCGGGCAGCCGCGACAGTTCCATCGCCTCGGCCTCGACGCCGTGCGTGCCCGCGGTGGCGGCGAGCCGCTGGGCCCGCTCCATGGTCCGGTTGACGACGACGATGCGCCCGATCCCCGCCCGCGACAGATGCGCGACGGCCAGCCCGCCCATCGCACCGGCGCCGACGACCACCGCGGTCCGCCCGGCGAGCGGTCCGAGCACGGTGGCGGCCCGGTCGAGCGCGACCGACACCACCGAGGCACCGGCCCGGTCGATCCCGGTCTCCGAATGCACCCGCTTGCCGACCCGCAGCGCGTGCTGGGCCAGTTCGTGCAGGGTGCGCCCGACGGCCTGCTGGGCGTCGGCGGTGGCGTAGGCGCTGCGGATCTGGCTGAGCACCTGCTGCTCGCCGATCACCATCGAGTCCAGTCCGCTGGAGACCGCGAACAGATGCTCGGCCGCGGCCTCGCTGTAGCGGACGTAGGCGTGCTTGGTCAGGTCGGGCAGCGGTAGCCCGGAGTGCTTGGTCAGCAGGTCGCCGACCTCGGCGAGGCCGCCGTGGAAGGCGTCGACCACCGCGTAGACCTCGACTCGGTTGCAGGTGGAGACGATCATCGCCTCGGAGACATGGCTCGAGGTGAGCAGGCGGTCGATCAGCTTGGGCCGGTCGGAGTCGGTGATCGCGACCTTCTCCAGCACCGAGACCGGCGCACTGCGATGGGAGATGCCGACGAGAAGAACACTCATGGTGTGACCACCGATCCCTTGCTGGTTGGCTCCGTTGCCGAATGCGAGGTTGCCGGATGCTGCGGGGTTGCCGGATGCTGCGGGGTTGCCGGATGCTGCGTGGCCGGCGCCGGGTGGGCGCGGCCGGGATGAGCGGGCTGCGGATGCGTGTTCGAGGCCCGGCGGGCGACCCGGCCCGATCCGAGCGGGTGGGCCACCGGAATGGAGTCGCCGCGTTCGCCGACCGCGGCCGGTTGATCGGCCTCGGCGTTGCGGACCCGCTCGAACGACAGCATCTGCATCTCGACGGCGAGATCGACCCGGCGCACCTCGACCGTGGGCGGAACGACCAGCTCACAGGGGGCGAAGCTCAGAATCGATTGCAGACCCGCCGCCACCAGGCCGTCACAGACCTGCTGGGCGGCGTCGTCGGGAACCGCGATGACGGCGATGGTGGGTTCCAGGGTGGCGATCGCGCCGGCCAGATCGGCGGCGTCGCGGACCCGATGCCCGGCGACCGTGCGCCCGATCACCGCGGGATCGTTGTCGAACAACCCGACCACGGTGAAGCCGCGCCGCCGGAACCCGCCGTAGCCGACCAGCGCGCGACCGAGATTTCCCGCGCCGACCAGCACGACGCGGTGCCCCTCGGACAAGCCGAGCACATCTTCGATCCTGGTCCGCAGCTTGGCGACGTCGTAGCCGACGCCGCGAACTCCGTTGGGGCCGAGGAACGACAGGTCCTTGCGCAGCTTCGCGGAATTGACACCCGCCGCGACAGCGAGTTCCTCACTCGATACGATGAGCACACCGTCGTCGGCCAACATGGCGAGGACTCGGAGGTAGGTGGCCAGCCGTGCCACCGTCGCCTGCGGAATGTCCTTATGGGTACGATTGGCGGCCTCGTGGTTCCGCGAGCTGCCGCCTTCGGGCCCGTCGCTCGACCGCAGAGCTTTGGAGGCGCCACCCGGCGCCTCATGGTGCTCTGTCACGTCCTCGGCTCCTCGCCCGTCCTGAATTCAGGTCCGGTTCGTCTGTGACCTCCGTCCCGGGCTGCTCCGGTGACGGGATCGAATGTCGGGTTGATTCACCGCGCGCCGGCACACTCGAGAACGCTGCTCGAGAACGCTCTCGAGAATCCTCGGCCCGCGGGTCGCGTGCCACCACCGTAACCGCTTGTGAAGCCCTGCACAAAGTCGGTGAAATTGGCCTCATTTTCCCCCGCGACCAGCGCGGCGCCGCTCGGCGCGCCGATCATCGGCTCAGGTCGGCCCGCAATCGGGGTTCGTCGACGTCGAAATAGCTGTGCTCACGACCGTTGAGCAGCACCACAGGCAGCCGGTCGCCGTATTCGGCGCGCAGGCCGGGGTCGGTGGCGGCGGCCTCGTCGACGTCGACGGTGCCGACCTCGATTCCGTAATCGGCGCAGATGGTGCGCAGCTGTTCGAGTGCGATTGCGCACATTCCGCAACCCGCCCTGGTCAGCAGCGTTACCGACGGCTGCGCATCCGGCCCGGCGCTTTCTGTGGGATTGGTCATGAACGTTATTAAATCCCCTCGCCACGCCAGTGCGACTGGGCACGGTCCAGGGGTCAGCGGGCCGGAATCCGGTTACTGTTGGACGTGGCTTGCGCCTGGCAGGTCACGGCCGGGCGGCGGTGGAATGTGCCACCACGCGGGCCCGGTCAGGCGCGAAGCGAACAGCGCGACGGGCGGAGGTACTGGTGCCGGAACGATCGAGGGTGGCGAGGACCGGATTCATCGCGGGGCGGTTCGGCGAGTTTCCGGCGCGGTGGAATCTCGGCCCGCTCGGCCAGGGCCTGACCGATCAGCTCGCCCGTATTTCGCGCAGCCCGTTCGGCCCCAGCGAAGAGGAGCTACGGGCCAATCTGGCCGGTGAGGCCAGTGCCGACGCGGCGCTGGCGCTGCACGACGCAGAGCTGGCCTCGGCGGGCGAGGAACAGGCCGCGGGCCCCGAGGTTCCGCGCGATCTGACGGCGGCGGCGTTTTTCGACGTCGACAACACCATGGTGCAGGGCGCCTCCATCGTGCATTTCGCGCGCGGGCTGGCCGCGCGCAAATACTTCAAGACCTCGGATCTGGTCGATATCGCCTGGAAACAGGTGAAGTTCCGGGTGACCGGAAAAGAGAACAGCACCGATATGGCCTCGGGTAAGGAAAAGGCGCTCGAATTCATCGCGGGCCGTTCCACCGCCGAACTGGCCGCGCTCGGTGAGGAGATCTACGACGAGATCATCGCCGACAAGATCTGGCCGGGCACCCGGGCGCTGGCGCAGATGCATCTGGACGCAGGCCAGCAGGTGTGGCTGGTCACCGCGACGCCGGTGGAGCTGGCGCAGGTGATCGCCAAGCGGCTCGGGCTCACCGGAGCGCTCGGCACGGTGGCCGAGAGCGTGGACGGCAAGTTCACCGGCCGCCTGGTCGGCGACATCCTGCACGGGCTGGGCAAAGCGCATGCGGTGCGCACCCTGGCCATTCGCGAGGGCCTCAATCTGAAGCGCTGCACCGCCTATTCCGACAGCCACAACGATGTGCCGATGTTGTCGCTGGTCGGTACGGCGGTGGCGATCAACCCGGATTCGGATCTGCGCGAGGTCGCCAAGAACCGCGGCTGGGAGATCCGCGATTTCCGCACCGGACGCAAGGCCGCCAAGATCGGCGTCCCGACGGCGTTGGCGCTGGGCGCCGCCGGCGGTGCGGTGGCGGCGGCAATCACACGGCGGCGCGAACTGCACTGATCCCGACGGGACCAGCGCATCGGCGACCTACCCCGTGAACGGGTTGCGGCGCTTGGTGAGCAGCTTGTAGAGGGTCTGCTGGATGGTCTCGCGGACCTGGTCGGTGACCTCGAACATCGTCATCGGATCGTCGGCCGCTTCGGGCTCGTATTCGGTGGTGGCGATCGGCTTGCCGAATTCGATGTACCACTTCGACGGCAACGGCATCGCGCCCAGCGGACCCAGGTGCGGGAACAGCGGCGTCACCGGGAAGTAGGGCAGCCCGAGCAGGCGCGCCAGCGGCTTGATATCGCCGAGCTTCGGGTAGATCTCCTCGGACCCGACGATCGAGCACGGAATGATCGGGACCCCGGTGCGCACGGCGGCGGCCACGAATCCGCCGCGACCGAACCGCTGCAACTTGTACCGGTCGGCGTATTTCTTGCCAACGCCTTTGAAGCCCTCGGGGAACACGCCCGTCAGCTCACCCGAGCGCAAGAGGCGCTCGGCATCGGGGCGGCAGGCCAGGGTGTGGCCGGCCTTGCGGGCCAGCACGCCGAGCACCGGCGTCTCGAAGACCAGATCGGCCGCCAGCAGGCGTAGCGCGCGCTGCTTGGGGTGATGGTCGTGGATGGCGAGCTGGAGCATGAGCCCGTCCAGCGGTACGGTGCCCGCGTGGTTGGACACGATCAGCGCGCCGCCCACCTCCGGAATGTTCTCCATGCCGCTGACCTGCACCCGGAACCAGAAGTCCGACAGCGGGCGCAGCGCGGGCAGGATCACCGATTCGAGCAGGTGCTCATCGAAGCCGAATTCGTCCACCTGGTAGTCGCCGGTCAGCCTGCGACGGGCGAATTCGGCGGTTTTGCTGATCTGCTTGCCGAGCGCACCGCGCATCAGCTCCGCCAGCGATTGCGGTGCGGCGGGTGCGGCGGCGGCCAGCCGCTCGGTCAGCGACGTCACGGTCGGCACCGGTGTGCTCCACTCCCGTGGCGCGGGCCGGGGCCGTGGTTCCACGGCGAGGTCGTGCAGCTGAATGACTTTCGCTACGTCGTTCATGTATGTGCTCCCGTACCGGCCCCTACCAGGCCGAGCAGTTTGTTTTCCGCGGCATCGATCCACTCGGGATCGATGACGGGTCGCAGCGCTGCGCCCCCGATGAAGTCGTCGAACGCCTGTACCGTCGTCCAGCGCGGCTCGAATCCGAGCTCGGTCCGCATCCGAGTGGTGTCCAGGCCACATCCGAAATGGAAGTAGTCGAGCTGCTCGGCGCTGAAATCGCGCATCACCGGGCCCATCAAACTCCGGCCGATGGTGCGGAACAGCGCCCACGGGACCGGCATAGCGACCCGGCCCGCGCGACGAACTGCCTGCGACAGGGCCAGCGCCCCATCGCCCGCGATGTTGAACGTTCCTCCCGGTGCACCCAGCGCCGCATGCACCAGCGCGGCGACCGCGTCTTCTTCGTGCAACAACTGCATCCGTGCGTCGCGGCCGAGCACCGTCGGTGTCAGCGGCGAGCGCAGGATCTGGACGCCACGTCCCGCCAGTCTAGGCCCGACGATGGGAGCGAAGCGCAGAATCGGCGCGGCGATATCCGGACGACGCCGCGCCAGCCCGCGGACGAAGCCTTCGATTTCGATCATGTCGCGCGCGAACGCGCCGCTGGGCGGGGTGCGGGCGCCCATTTCCTCGGTGAACTTCGCCGGATCCTTGGCACTGCCGCCGTACACCGCCGACGACGAACGCAGCACCACCCGGCGTACCGCGGGCGCCTTCTGGCACACCGCGAACAACTGCATGGCGCCCAGGACGTTGAGATCCTTCATCGCGGCCCGGCTGCCACCGGCCGGCGGATGCGACAGCACCGCGGCGTGCACCACGGTGTCGACGTCGTTGCCCGCGATCACCTTGCGGATCAACGGGTTACGGATATCGGCGCGGATGAACTCGGCCCGGCCCATCCGGCGGCGCAGCTCGGGGCTCGGGGTGAGCGAATCGACGGCGATGACGCGCTCGATCCGCTCGTCCTGCGCCAGCCGGGAAACCACGTCACCGCCGAAGAACCTGGCCGCGCCGGTCACCATCACCACGCCGGGCAATCGTGCGCCCCTACTAGCCTCAACGTCCATACGCACCGGGCCGTCCCACCTTCGAGCCCCCTCGGATTTATTCCCGTTCCAGACTAACTGCTGCCGTACCCACCGCCGGGAAATTTAACCGGCTTCTAACGATGACTTCAGTCACCGGAAACACGCCAGATTTCAAATCTGAATATTTCAAAACGAAGGGCCCGCCACCTGATCGGTGACGGGCCCTTCTGCTGTCATCAGCGCTTACTTGCCGAGTTTGCGCCGCTGCACGCGGGTACGACGAAGCAGCTTGCGGTGCTTCTTCTTCGACATGCGCTTACGGCGCTTCTTGATCACAGAACCCATAGGGTGTTCCTCGCGTTCTCTCTACTCGGCGCGCACGCACTCACGTACGCCAACTGTCCGGTCGCTCGGCAAGCCTCACTCCCAATGTTCGCGCCACCTGGGCCAACGAACATGCGGTAGCCGCGGTGCGTGAACACGAACCGAGGGTCCATCGTACCGGCCCGGACACAGGCGCCGGTAATCGACTCATCCCGCGTCGAAGTAGGACGTCTCGAGGTATTCGTGCACCGCTTTGGCATGCACCCGGAACGACCGGCCGACGCGTACCGCGGGTAGTTCACCCGAGTGCACCAGCCGATACACCGTCATTTTCGACACCCGCATCAGATTCGCGACCTCGGCGACAGTGAGGAACTGCGTCCCTCCGCCGAGCACGGGTTGTCCCTGTGGCGAACCGCCACCACTTGGAGACATCTTGTTCGAAGACATCATCGCACCACTGACCTCCGGCACGTCCGCGCCGCTGGCTTCCCCACCGGCGGAACAGACACGCACGTGCTCCTTGAAGCTTAGCGGGACCAGTGGGATTGCTGCGACGGGTGTGAGAAATCGGCCGATATTGCGCTTCTACCGGCGGCTACTCCGCGGCCACACCCTGTTCGATCGACCGTTGCTTGGCCGCGTGCAGCGCTTCGAGGAACGCCGAACGCACGCCGCCGCGCTCGAGCTCGCGCAAAGCGGCCGCGGTGGTGCCCGCGGGCGAGGTGACCGCCGCGCGCAGATCGGCCGCGTGCTGACCGGATTCCTCCAGCAGGGCCGCCGAACCCACCAGGGTCTGCACCACCAGCTGGGTGGCCACATCGCGGGTCAGTCCGAGCCCGACGCCCGCGTCGACCATGGCCTCGACGACGAGGAAGAAATACGCGGGGCCGGAACCGGAGACCGCGGTGACGGCGTCCATCTGGGTTTCCGGGACGACCGCGACCTTGCCGACAGCGCCGAGCACCTCGGAGACCAGCTCCAGCTGATCGGCCTTGGCGTAGCGACCGGGGGCGAGCACGCTCATGCCCTGCCCGACCAGCATCGGCGTATTCGGCATCACCCGCACCACCGGGAAACCGGCGGGCAACTTGTTCTCCAGCCGCGCCGTCGGCACGCCGGCGGCCAGCGAGACCAGCACCTGATCGCGGTCGCCGCCGAGTTCGGCCTTGCCGAGATCGGTCAGCACCGCGTCGACGTCACCGGGTTTCACCGCGATCACCAGCAGGTCCGCGCCGACGGCGGCGTCGGTCACCGAATCGGTCACCCGGATACCGAACCGGTCCGCGAGCACCTCACCGCGGTCCGGGTGGGTCTCCACGACCACCAGATCCTTGACGGCCCGTCCGGATTCGAGCAAACCCGCGATCAACGCCTCGCCGATGCGCCCGCCACCGATCACAGCAATTCTGGTCATGGGCCATAAGGCTAGACGGCCGACAGTCCGGACTGCCAACAGTCGCAGCTCGGCGCCGTGCGGGCTTGGAAGAACCTAGCGACGCGGGACGGGCATCAACGCCAGCTGACGGCTCTGCGCGACGACGGCACCGGTGGAGTCGATGACGAGCTGGTCCTCGTCGAACATCCGCCCGCCCACCTCATGGGTGGTGGCGATGATGCGCAACCAGCCGGGGGCCGGCCTGCGCCGCAGGTAGGTGGTCATCTGCACGGTCGGCGCCCAGCCGAAGCTGCCGAGGTTCGCCGGCACCGGCGGACTCATATCGGCGGCCATCATGGCGAAGTACATCGACACGTCCGGATCGTTCTGGTCGCCCTCGCGCGGGCGCATCCACAGCCGCAGCCGGGGCTCTCCGGTCTCGCCGGCGAGGAAGCGCGCCCACTCGGAGTCGATGCACAGATCGGCGCCCTGAGCGACGTGCACGATCTGCCCCATCGGCGATTCCGGGTCGTAGGCGAGCGCGGTGGCGCCGGGTTCGGCGGGCATATCGGTGTGCGCGGGCGCGTAGGCGGGCGGGGTATCGGCGTCGTCGAGGTGGCCGAAGGTGAAGGCGGTGCGCACCATGGCCTTACCGGCCTGGCTCAGCGTGGCGTCGAGCAAGCAGATCTGGCGGCCGACCTTGCGCACGCGCACCTCGTACTCGACCTCGCCGGGTTCCGGGGCGCCGAGGAAGTCCGAGCTGGCGGCGATCGGGGCCATGCCGGTGCGTTCGGGGTCGATGGTGCGCAGCCAGGTGGTGGCGGCGGCCGCGGAGGCGGCGACCATGGTGCCGCCGTGCACCTTGGGGCCGATGGTCCAGATCGGATCGATGGTGCCCGCGTAGCGGCCGGTGCCGGCGTCGGTGGTGGTGAGCTCGGTGAGCGCACACACCTGGCCGAAGGGGGCGGCGGTGGCCTGATCGGGGTCGGCGGTCAGCTCCGTCGTCATCGTCACTCCTGTCGTTCGGCCTGCTCCGTCGTTCGTACAGCGTACAAGTCGAGGTATACGGTCCCGTATTCCCGGTACCGGAAGGATCAGGCGGATTCGCTGCGCGGCGAGGGCGGCATCGGCGCCGGGGCGAGCCCGTTGAGATGCTGACGCGCAAAGGCGAGGGTGCGCGCGAGCATGGCGGCGCGGTCGGCGGTGGTGCGGGCGTTCTGGGTGTTGATCTCGGCGACGGCGTGCCCGGAGAACCCGGACTCCACCAGCGCGTTGCACACCTGCACGCACGGCTGGGTGCCGTCGCCGGGAACCAGATGCTCGTCGTGGGCGGCGCCGCGGCCGTCGGCCAGATGCAGATGCGCCAGGCCCGGACCCATGCGCGCGGCCAGTGCCAGCGGATCGGCGCCCGCGGTGGCGGTGTGCGACAGGTCGAGGGTGTAGTGCGCGAAGCCGGTATCGGTCGGGTCGTAGGAGGGGCTGAACGCCGTCAGCGCCAGTCCGGGGCCGCCGCGTCGCTCCAGGCGCTTGGCCGCACCGCCGCGGCGGCCGAACAGGGTGTCGGCGCGCATGGGAAACATGTTCTCCACGGCGACCACCACGGAACTGTCGGCCTCGAGTTCGGCGACCTGGGCCGGGAAGTTCTCGGCGTAGCGCCGCTGCCAGCGGAACGGCGGATGCACCACGACGGTGTCGGCCCCGAGCGCTTCGGCGGTGCGCACACTGCGCTCGAGTTTGGCGACGGGATCGGAACCCCACACCCGCTGCGAGATGAGCAGGCACGGCGCGTGCACGGCCAGCACCGGCACCGAATACTTGCGGGCATAGGACTGCACGATGGCAATGCTCTGGCTGGCCGGCTCGGCCCACACCATCAATTCGACACCGTCATAACCCAATTCGGCGGCATAACGGAACGCCGACTCGGTGTTCTGCGGATACACCGACGCCGTGGACAGACCGACGCGAATGCGGCCCCGGCCGGGCGCGGCAGCCGACTCCCCTGCCGCGCTCGCGTGGCCCGGCACCACCCTGGTCTCGTCCGCCTGCCCGATGTTCCCCACAGCCGCTCCCTACTCAGTTCGTACTGAGAAGAAAGGCTAGCGGTCCCAGCGTCACAAAGATGCCGACCACGACAGCGATCACAGTGCTGAGGATGTCATCGGTGCGGCGCAGGATCCGCACCAGCGCGACCAGACCGAGGATGACGACCATGGCCAGCGCCAGCGCCACCCAGGGCAGCATCTCCCACATCCGCTCGAAACCCTTGAACAGCAACATTCCCGCGACCGCGGCGCCCGCGCTCTGGCCGCCGAGGATCATCCACTGCCGCTTGTTGGCCTCGTACTCGGCCTTGCGGGCGCTACGCGAACCGCGCGCGGCCGGTGCCGCGGCGGCGGTCTTGCTTGCGGTGGATTTCTTGCTCAGGGCGGCCGCTTTGGCGCCGGCCAGCGACGTCACCTTGCCGAGCGCACCGGCCTTGCGGCGCAGCGACGACGAGGTGCGGCTGAGGGCGGCAGTGCGGCGGCCCCAGGACGATTCGGCTTCCTCGTCGTCGAACTCGTCGTCGTCGAGTTCATCGTCGTCGAGTAGCTCGTCGTCGTAGAAGTCCTCGGCGTCGTCGTCGGGATCCGTCTCCGGGGCGACGGGCGAGTAGACGTCGGTGCGCTGGTCGTCGGGCTCGACGACGTCGGCGGGTTTCGGGCGGGCGCCGAATCGCCCGCGGCCCTTGCGGTCGGCCTCGGCCCGTGCGGCGCCGTCGCGGAGCAGGTCGCCGGCCACGGTCTGGCCCGACAGCAGCTGCTGGTCCTGATTGGCCAGCGACCATGCGGCGGTCGGGATGCCGCCGGTCTCGGGTCCGCTGGAACCGGGACGATGCCGTCGCGCCGACCAGGCAGGTAGGCCGTTCTCGCCCTGCGCCTCCCGCCGACGCGGTAGTTCGGGGCGGGTATCGCGGGGTGGGGCTTCGGGTTCGGCCACACCGGCGCCGAAGCCGGCCGGCGACCACGCGGCCGTCGGCGGGCCCTCGTCCGGGCGTTGCGGACCGGGCGAGTATCCGTCGACCGGGGGTGGCGTCCAGGTGGGGATCGCCGGTTTCGGTTCGGGTTGGCTCGGCGGGGGCGCGAATCCCTTGACCGTCGGGGCCCATGCGGCCGTGGCCGGGCCGGGATCAGCCAGGCCGGGAGGCGCTGGCGGGCCGATCTGCTCGGTGGGCTGCCAGCCCGTCTGCACGGTGGGGCCGTAGCCGTTCGCGGGCGGGGTCCAGGCCGCGGTGGGGCCGGCGTCGGCGCGGGCGGATCTGGCCTGGGCGACCTTGGCTTTCGCGGCGGCCTCGGCTTCCGCGGCCGCCCGGGCCTGTGCCTCGGCGGCGGCCTGAGCTTCCGCGGCAGCCTGCGCTTCGGCCGCCTCGGCGGCGCGGCGACGAGCGGCCCGGCCACTGACCGAGCTGTCGCGACCGGTGGGCGCCTCGGGGGCGGGCTGCCAGCCGCGGCGCATCGGATCGGTGTCGTGGCCGGTCGTGGCCTGC